>CAVXVL010000069.1:0-34763 GCA_963765085.1 Terriglobia bacterium
GCCAAGGCCGACGCCGGGCGCGACGCCAAGAGCGACGGCGCGGGCGGCGCCGGCGGCGACGGCGCGGGCGACAACGGAGCCGGCGGCGGGGGCGGCGCCGGCGGGACCATCGTCGTGGGCCCCGGCGGCAACGTGATCGTGGGCGGCTCCGATCCCAACGCGCTGCCCCACCGCTTCCACTTCGAGCCGCAGGCGGTGCGCTGGCGGGTGTCGGCCGGCCAGAACATCCTCGACCCTTCGTCTCCCGTCGAGGGATCCGGCCAGAACTTCGAGGTCATCCTCAAGCCGGGAGGATCGTTCGACGGCGTCAAGGTACAGTGGCAAGACGCGAGCGGGCGGTGGCATCAATGAACCGCGACGAGACCGGAAGAGCGATAGGCGTCCTCGAGGCCAGCGTCGGGGAGGCCCTCGCGTCGCTCCCCCCGGGCACCGACGCGCTGCCCGAGACGCAAGCGCTTCGCGACCTGTCGGTGCGCGCCCGCAAGCTCGCGCGGGCGTGGAGCCGGCCGGTGTGCCTGGGCCTGTTCGGCCCCTCGCAGGCCGGCAAGTCGTTCCTCGTCGGAGCGCTGCTGTCCCACGAGCTCGGAACGTTGAAGGTGCGGGCGAGAAGCGGCGAGGTCGACTTCCTGCGCGAGATCAACCCCGCCAAGGGCGTCGAGTCCACCGGCGTCGTCACGCGCTTCTCGACCGGACCCGCCGACTCGCCGCTCACGAAGCACGACTTCGAGTGTCGCCTGCTGCCGCTCGAGGCCGTCCTCGAGTCGCTCGCCACGGGCTTCCTCGTCGAGTGCACGTCGCCCGCGACGAGCCACGAGCGAATCGAACGCGCGCTCGATGACGCTCGTCGCGACGCGGGCCCCGCCGCGCCGCCGCTCTACCTCGAGGCCTGGGACGCCGTCTGGCACGACCTCGGCAAGAAGTATCAGGACCGGCACCCTTACCTGAACGAGCTGCAGCGGCACGCTCCCTTCGCGGGCGGGGCCTGGAAGAAGGACGTCAAGACGCCCGGGGGATGGCGGCTCGTCTACTCGCTGCTCTGGGGCGGCCCGGGCTACGCTCCGGACGTCGACGCGCTGTTCGCCGCGCTCGTTGCAGGTCTCGACGCCGTCGGGCACGCCCCGCGCGTGGAGGTGCAGCTCGAGCACGTGCGAGCCTCGAGCAGCGGCGTCAGCATCATCGACGCCGCCTGCCTCAACTCCCTGGGATCGGCGCGCGGCCCCGTCAGCGCCTACGCGCCCGACGCCAGGCGCGACGTGGCCATCGCGCCCGGCGTGCTGTCGGCGCTCATCGCGGAGGTGCGCCTGCCGCTCTCGCCGAAGCCCGGGTCCCTGCTCGAGCGCGCCGACATCCTCGACTTTCCCGGAGGCCGCGCGCTCAAGGGCATCAACGGCTTCGGGCAAGCCGAGCTTTCCACCGGACGCCTCGACAACGCCATCGAGGTGTACAAGCGCGGCAAGCTCACGTTCCTCTTCGAGCAGTACGCGCTCGACCGCGAGATCACGGTGCTCTGCCTCTGCTCGCCCGGCCCCACCAAGCCCGAGGCCGTGCAGCTGCAGTCGCAGGTCGAGTCGTGGCTCAAGATCCGCCACGGCGCGCCCGTCCCGTCGTCGCCCGCGGAGATCGAGCGACCGAGCCTCTTCGTCGCGCTCACCAAGTTCGACATGAGCCTCGGCGCGCTGCGGAGCGACAACGCCCGGGATCGCTGGGACTCTCGCGTCCAGGAGGCGTGCGTCGACTTCTGGGCGCGCAGCCAGAACAGCTGGCTTTACCACTGGGGGGGCAAGGGGCGGCCGTTCACGAACGCGTACTGGATCCGCAACCCGTACGCCGATCAGATGAAGACCCTCAAGCCCGGCGACCCCGACTACGACCTCATCAAGCAGGGCTACCTGCAGTCCCGCGCCGTGGAGCGCCACATCAAGGACCCTGCGGGGAAGTGGGCCGCGGTCGAGGGTGACGACTCGTCGGGCCTGGCCAAGAGCGGCGTGCCGCTCCTGGCCTCGGCGCTCCGCGAGAAGCTGACCGAGGACGTGAAGGTCAAGGAGCTCGCGGCCGAAGCGCACCACGTCCGCGAGGATCTCGTGGCCGTCCTGCGCGCGCTCATGTGTCGGCGATCAATAATTCCTTACTTGGCCCCAGCGCCATATAGCGAGGACGCTCGATGCCGTCGAGATACTCATCCACTTTGAAACCTGTGGGGAGCTTCAGTTGGCCGGCGGCGGGACGCGGTACCACGGCGGGAATATTCTTCGCGGAAGGTGTCGCAAAAGGCTCGGGAAGTTTAACGCCGTTTTGCGCCGCCATGACGCCGGCCAAAGTTCCCGTCAAAATCGCACATGACAATACTATGAGTGAACGCATCGCTCCCTATCATACATTGCGATTCGCGCGGGCTCTTCGATCGACGGCGGACGATCCGTTGAGCCCGGCTCATACCCTAAGCCGAAACGTTACTCTAAGATCGAATGCCAGGAGGCCTGATGAAAAGTCTATTTGGAATATTTGTGCTGATCGCGCCACTTTCGTTCGGCCAGCAAAGCGTTCCCGAAATCCCGTTCGATTCCGTTCCCGAATTCCTCAAACTTCCCCCGGGCGTGAATTTCGGAGAAGTCCCCGGCGTGGCCGTGAATTCCAAGGGTCACGTCTTCGTGTTCACGCGCTCCAACAGCGCGACAGGGCCGGCGTACGGCGCTGCGGCGGCGCAGTTGTTCGAGTTCGGTCCCAAGGGTGAATTCCTACGGGAAATCGGCAAGGGTCTGTACGCATGGTCTGAGGCCCACAGCGTGCGCATCGACAAGGACGACAATATCTGGGCCATCGACAAGGGTTCCGACATGGTGATCAAGTTCAATCAGGCGGGCCGCGTCATGATGGTCTTCGGCCGGCGAACGGAATCAGCTGATGAGGGAGCCAAGCCGTGGGAGCATCCGAATCCACCGTTGCCCCACGTCGACGGGCTTTTTCGCCAGCCGACCGACGTGACGTGGGATTCCGACGGCAATATCTATATTACGGACGGATACGTCAATTCTCGTGTCGCTAAATACGATAAGAATGGCGACTGGGTGAAGTCATGGGGCTCGAAAGGCACGGAGCCCGGCCAGTTCCGCATCCCGCACGCGATTGTCGCGGATCGTAACAACAACCTTTATGTCGGCGATCGAACCAACCGGCGTATTCAAGTGTTCGATACGGAGGGCAAATTTCTACGCATGTTTACGATTGACGTGCCGCCTGTCCCAGGGACCAAGGCGGTCAACGGCAACACGCCAACCGGCGAGCGCCTGGCTGCCGTCATCGGGGCGCCCAATTCCATCTGCATCACACCGGGAGCTAATCAAGTGCTCTTTGTCGGCGAGAGCACTTTTCCCGGGACGAATTTTCAAAGTCACACTCGACGGCAAAGTGCTCGGGGTGATCGGGCGCTCCGGCCGCCAGCTCAAGGAATTCTCTGGCGCGCATCAGCTTGCTTGCGCATCCGAAAACGAAATTTACGCCGCCGAAACGTCCAATTGGCGGGTACAGAAGTTAATTCTTCATCCACAACTATCGGCGTCGAGCGCGGGCCATTAGCCGTCGCGGCGTTCACCTTCCGAACACGCCGAGATCGACCGACTTGCCCATCTGGAAATATCCGATGGGAGCCGGATGGACTCCGTCGCCGCAATTGTACGCCTGCTCCATCAGATCGGGATTCGCCTTGCTTGCGATCACGCGATCGAAATCGAGCACGGCGTCGAAGCCCGCATCCTTTCGAATCCAGTCGTTCACCTGATGGCGGATCTTCGTCTTGGCGTCGTTCCAGCCGGTGTCGGCGACGCCGGGAACGGTCGCGTGCCGCGGAATGATGGTCGCACCGATGATCTTGATGTTCTTCGCCTTCACGCGCGCGATGATGTCCTTCAAGCCGCCGATCACGAGGTCGGCCGACGCGCCGCGCCGGATATCGTTCGTGCCCATAAAAAGGACAACATGAGAAACTCCCGGATGCGAAAGCACGTCGCGTTCGAGCCGCTCCATACCAGGCGCGGAATTAATCGCCGGCTGATAATCGGCCGCGTTCGTCACGGTGTTGCCGCCGATGCCCTCATTCACAATCGCGAATCGGACAGGAGACTGTAGCGCGAGGCGCTGAGCGACGAGGTCTTCCCAGCGATCGTGCGCGTCGAGCGTCGTGCACGTGCCATCCGTGATGGAATCGCCAAAGGCTATGATCGCCGTAGCGCGGGCGGCGGGGCGCACGTCGATCGCTTTCAACCAGTACATCGAAGTGGTGTGGCCCCTGAAGGGTTTGCCATCGACGGAATCGGTGGCGTCGCCTGTGTTGTTCTCGGTGACATAAGAAGTGACCACGGCGTTGGCGTGCTGGCTCGGCTGCGCGTCACCCGATACGAACACGCTCACGGCGAGGTCCTGTTGAGCTTCGACATGCATCGTTACGGGATCGCTCTCCGCCGTGCCGCCGGCGGGTATCGTCACCGCCGCCTTGTCACGAAACGTGACCGGCTGGAGGAGGCCATAGGCGACGGCCGCGCCTCGCACGCGCGGTGCGATGCTTGCTCGAGCAAATGTCACAGGAGCATTGCCGTAGGTGTTGTCGAGACGAATGCGCACGGCTTCGCCCGGAAGAGTGACGCGGGCGATCAGGCGCACGGTTGCGTTAGAAAGTTTTGCCTGGCTCAGATTCTGCTGCGAAGTACCCCAGGCCGCGACCCATGCCGCATTCTGAGCGCCGGCGTTCCATGCAAACAGACAGAAAACCGCGGCAATTCCGAACTTAATCGTGCCTGATTTCCTCGCCATACTGGCCTCCCTTGTGCGTGCAATCTCAGGCGCCAGAGTATCAGATCCCGCCGGGTTGAGGGAGAGTTTCTAGTGAACGATCGTTCGGAGCAGGGCACTCAGCCCATTCCACAGAATTTGAACTCCGATACACACGAGGATGAACGACGACAAGCGAATGACGACGTTCATCGCGGAATCGCCGAGCGTGCGCCCGACCCGTTCCGCGAAACGGTAACTCAAATAGATCGATGCCGAAATGAGGACCGCGCCCAGCAGCATTCCCGCAATGAGCGGCCAACTCCACTGCGAGCCTTCGGGCCGATTCGCTCCGATCGTGATCGCCACCGAGATTGTTCCCGGCCCAACCGTGAGCGGCAGTGTTAAGGGATAGAAGGCCTGCTGAGAATAATCCGCCTCGTGACACTCCGCCCGGACTCCCTTGTTGTCGGTTTTGTCGTCATTCGGCTGGCGCAGGAACGTCCAGCCGGTGGAGATCACCACCAGGCCCCCCGCAACTTGGATGACGGGCAGCGAGATCCCGAAAAAATTCAATATATACGTGCCGATGAAAATAGAGCCGATGATCAGGACGAAGCCGTTCACCGCGATCATTCTTGCCAGAACGATTCGTCCGCGCTCGGACAGCCCGCGCGTCAGCGAGAGAAAGATCGGCGTATTTCCGATCGGATTCACGATCGGAAACAGCGCACCGACGACTACCAGCGTGTTCTTTACGAGATCGTTTACCGCGCCCGGAATCATCTTTCCTCTACATTAGCTCGACGAGCGCGATGTACGAGAAAGAGTGCGTGAGACATTCGCCACGGCCGCCCCGCCAGCCGCCCAGGACCAAATTGCCATCGAGGAGCGCCGTAGTAATACGAGCCCGCTGGGCGTCGGCGAGAGTTTGGACGGGCTCGGGGCAGCCTAACAGGGCGGCGCATTTCGCGCGGTTACGCGGCAACCGACCGCTTTTGAAGAAACCCGAGAAGTTCCTGGTTGATCACATCCGCATGCGTGGTGCATAGGCCGTGCGGCGCCCCGGGAATCACTTTCAGAGTCCCGTTCTTGACGAGCTTGACGCTCAGTCTCCCGGAATCGTCGAGCGGCACGATTTGATCGGCGTCTCCCTGGATGACCAGCGTGGGGACGTCGATCTTCTTGAGGTCTTCCGTCTGATCCGTTTCGGAGAAGGCCTTGATGCATTCGTAGGAGGCAACAATCGAGGATTGCATTCCCTGCATCCAGAATGCTTCCCGAACTCCTTCGGAGATTTTCGCGCCTGGCTTGTTATAGCCGTAGAACGGAAGGCTCAGGTCCTTGAAGAACTGAGAGCGGTCCTTGGCGACGCCGGCGCGTATCTCGTCGAAAACCGACAGCGGCACACCGCCGGGATTCTTCTCCGTCTTGAGCATCAGCGGAGGAACGGCGGAAATCAGAACGACCCTGGCGACTCGCGTCTGTCCGTGCCGCGCGATGTAGCGGACCACTTCGCCTCCGCCTGTCGAATGGCCGACCATCGTCGCGTCTTTGACATCGAGATGCTGCATCACTGCGGCTAGATCGTCCGCGTATTGATCCATGTTGTTGCCCCCCCAAGTCTGGCCCGAGCGTCCGTGGCCTCGCCGATCATGGGCGATGACGCGATAGCCTCGCTGTCCCAGAAACAGCATTTGCGCGTCCCAAGCGTCTGCATTCAAAGGCCATCCGTGCGAGAACGTGATGACCGGTCCCGCTCCCCAATCCTTGTAATAAATCGATGTTCCGTCCTTCGTCGTAAGAGTGTTCATACGTTTCCTTTCTGCTTTGAAATTCGTGGGCGGACCGCGTTGAAATTCACGGTTCGCAAAGCGTTAATGCAACGCGAATACCAAGTCATCGCGGCGCTCGGCAGATGCCGCGAAGCAGAGCATCAGACGCACTCTAGCGAACACTAGATCCGATCGAATCCTCCGTCGTTTCGTCATGATCGAAGGTCGTGTGCACAACACAGTACGCGGCCGAACGGGAGATGCTTTCGGGTCAGAACTTTGCGCGCGTGCGGATATCGGGGCACGGGCGTATCAGTCCGTGGGTGGGCGTTCAGAAGGGAGGGGAAGAAGGAAACGGCGAAGATGATGTGAAAGGTGGCCTGGCGGAATCGGAAAAGGGCGCGATCCGGCCCGAAAGCCAAGAAAAGCGCCCTCGTTGTTTCCAATGCGAAGACGAACAGCGAGAAGTACTAAGCCGCGAGCTGCTTTGTCCCTTCCGCGAGGTCGAAACGGTCCAGGTTCATCACCTTGCTCCAGGCAGCCACGAAGTCCTTGACAAACGTCTGCTGCGCGTCGCTGCTCCCATACACCTCCGCGAGCGCTCGGAGCTGGGAGTTGGAACCAAAGACAAGATCCACGACGGTGCCCGTCGCCTTGAGTTCGCCCGTTGCCCGATCGCGCCCTTCCAACACACCTTCCGCTGTGGCGGACTTCTGCCACTTCGTGTTCATGTCGAGCAGGTTGGAAAAGAAATCGTTCGTCAACGTCTCGGGCCGTTTGGTGAACACACCGTGTTTGGACTGACCGAAGTTCGCGCCCAGGACGCGCATGCCGCCGATCAGAACGGTCATCTCGGGCGCGGTCAGCGTCAGCAGATTTGCGCGATCCACGAGAAGTTCAGCGGCCGATCCCTCTTGTCCTTTCCGGATGTAATTGCGGAATCCGTCCGAGGCCGGCTCCAGCACGGCGAACGCATGTACGTCGGTCTGCTCCGCGGACGCGTCGGTGCGACCCGGCGAAAAGGGAACCTTGACGTCTTGGCCGGCCTTCTTCGCTGCTGCCTCGACGGCCGCGCAGCCGCCCAAAACGATCAGATCCGCGAGCGAAACCTTCTTGCCACCGGACTGCGCTCCGTTGAATTCCTTCTGGATCGCCTCCAGCTTTGCAAGAACCTTCGCGAGCTCGGCCGGCTGATTGACTTCCCAATCCTTTTGCGGCGCCAGTCGAACGCGCGCTCCGTTTGCTCCTCCGCGCTTGTCGCTGCCGCGGAAGGTGGAGGCCGAGGTCCAGGCGGTCGTGACTAGTTGCGAGATGGACAATCCGGAAGCGAGGAGCTTGGCCTTCAAGGCCGCGATATCCTTCTTATCGATCAATGCGTGATCCACGGCGGGAACGGGGTCCTGCCACAGCAGCGGCTCCTTGGGAACCAACGGACCGAGGTACCGCGAAATCGGCCCCATGTCGCGATGCGTCAGCTTGAACCAAGCCTTGGCGAACGCGTCGGCGAACTGATCCGGATGCTCGTAGAACCGCCTGGAAATCTTTTCGTAAACAGGGTCGAACCGCAAGGCGAGGTCCGTTGTCAGCATCGAAGGTGCGTGACGCTTGGATGGATCGTGGGCATCCGGCACCGTGCCGTTGCCGGCGTTATTCTTCGGTTTCCATTGCTGCGCGCCAGCGGGGCTCTTGGTCAGTTCCCATTCGTAGTTGAACAGGTTCGCGAAGAAGTTGTTGCTCCACTTCGTCGGCGTCGTGGTCCAGATCACTTCCAGGCCGCTGCCGATCGAGGCGTCACCATTGCCGCTGCCAAAGGTGTTTGTCCAGCCGAGGCCTTGATCTTCGAGATCGGCGCCTTCGGGCTCGGGACCGACATACTTGCTCGGGTCCGCGGCGCCGTGGGTCTTGCCGAACGTGTGACCGCCCGCGATCAGCGCGACTGTCTCTTCGTCGTCCATGGCCATGCGAGCGAACGTCTCGCGGATATCCTTGGCCGAGGCGAGCGGGTCCGGGTTGCCATTGGGCCCCTCCGGATTCACGTAAATGAGGCCCATTTGAACGGCGCCGAGAGGATTGTCGAGTTCACGGTCGCCTCGGTAACGTTCGTCCGCGAGCCACTTGCCCTCCGGACCCCAATAAATGTCTTCCTCCGGCTCCCACACATCCGCGCGTCCGCCGCCGAAACCGAAGGTTTTGAATCCCATCGATTCCAGTGCAACGTTACCCGCCAGAATCATGAGGTCGGCCCACGAGAGTTTCTTGCCGTACTTTTGCTTGATCGGCCACAGCAACCGGCGCGCCTTGTCGAGGTTCACGTTGTCCGGCCAGCTATTCAGCGGTGCAAAACGTTGCGTGCCGTTGCCCGCGCCGCCGCGCCCGTCGCCGATGCGGTAGGTGCCCGCGCTGTGCCACGCCATGCGGATGAACAACGGCCCATAGTGGCCAAAGTCCGCCGGCCACCAGGTCTGCGAGTCCGTCATCAAGGCATGGAGATCCTTGATGACCGCATCGAGATCAAGGGTTTTGAACTCCTCGGCGTAGTTGAACGCCTCGTCCATGGGATCGGACAGTGTGGAGCGCTGGTGCAGGATCTTCAGGTTCAGTTGATTCGGCCACCAGTCTGCGTTCGTATGAATGCCTGCCGTGGCGTGTTTGCGAACGCCGCCCGAAAACGGGCAGCCATTTTGTCCCGGAGTATCGGGGACAGGTTCCCCTACTGCGTGTTCGAATTGTTTCTCCATAGTTTCCTTTTCTTCGTATGAGTCAGAATAACGATAATGAATTGCCCCGAGCTACGCGGAACCAGACGCGCGACGTGGAGCGCACTTCGCGCACAGCCCACGGAAAATGAGTTCGCATTCGCGCAGAACTCTCTTGCCGAGAGACCCGGGCGCCGGCCTGGGGACCTCGAACCATTCCAAATCTTCAACCTCGCCGCAACGATCGCAGATGAAGTGATGATGCCGCATGCCTTTCGCATCGAATCGCGCGGCCCGGCCCTCCACGGCCACTTCACGCACCAGGCCCGCCTGCACCAGGTCCCGTAGATTGTTATAAGTTGTTCCTCTCGAGGAGCGTGGATCTACACGATTCACGGCCTCGAAAATTTCCGCAGCGGTGGGATGCTGGTTATGCTCTATCAAGAATGCCATGACGGCATAGCGCTGCGGCGTACATCGCAACCCGCCCTGTTCCAAGGATTGTTTGATCGCCTCGGGGCCCATTCACTGTTTAGACTATATCTAATATGAGACATTGTCAATATTGATGCTTTTCGCGACGGGAAAACCGGCCGGTATCGCGTGCGCACCTTAGGGATCGACGCGTAACTATGGTGCATTTCAGGGATGGCGCGTCCCCGCGAAATGGAGTCTGATGGAGACAGATCCGAGTAATAGGAGGAAATTCCAAATGAAGCAATTTCTGATGGCCGTTGGTTTCGCAGGGATCCTTTCCGTTTCCGCGTGTCACAAAGCGGTTCCGGTTGCTGCACGGCCGGCCGCCCCGACTCCGGTTGCCAACGCGCCCGCGCGCCAAGCGACCCCCGCACCTTCGCGCTCCGCTGGAAACCAGACGCCAAGCCGCCCGGCCCAGACTACCTCTTCCCGTTCCAACGTCATGCCGGATAAGGAACGCGCGACGCTCAACGAGCGGCTCGCCCGTCTGAGCGATGCGCTGTTCGACTACGACAGAGCGACCATCCGGACGGATGCGACCACTGTCCTAAAAGACGATGTCGGGGTGATTCGTGACATCCTTGCCGCTTATCCCAGCCAAAAGCTGGTGATCCAGGGCAATGCGGACGAAAGAGGTTCGGATGAGTACAATCTGGCGCTCGGCGATAAGCGCGCGCGCGCGGCCGAAGAATTCCTCACGACCATGGGCGTTCCCGTTGCGCAACTGACGATCATCAGCTACGGCAAGGACAAGCCGGTTTGCACGGAGGCGACCGAAGCTTGCTGGCAGAGAAACCGTAGGGCGCACATCACCGCGGCTCCTTAAAAGAATCTCGCTTTGGACAAGCCTCTCTCCGGGAAAACCCACATTCTCCCCCGGAGAGAGGTATATTTTCGCGCGGCGGACGGCACTAGCCGCAATCTTCCGAACCGAAGAACGCGCAGCCTGTTTCGAGAGCACTTCAAGCCCGACGGCGATCGGGGCTGCTTTCCACAACCGGTTGCTTTCACGCCGTACGCGACGCGATCGCAGGCGCAGTAGTTCTTTCCCTCCATTCAAGAGACACTACTAATGAAGCGATCCATGCGCGTACGCCGCTCCATACTCCTGACGCTCGCATTTGCGGGACTGTTGCTCATCATTGGCGGCTCGGCGTTTGCGAACTGGCGGAACTCCACCGCCGCTCAAGCTCGCGTTGCCGCGCTTCACGATGCGCACCTGGAAGCCGGAACCGCGCTGGCATCGATCCGCGCCAACGTTTTTCTGACAGGCATTCTCACTCGCGACTTCCTGCTCGATCCCGACGCGAGTCACGCCAGTCAGTATGCGGCCCAGTTTCAAAACATCAAGCGCGGCACGGAAGATAGTTTCCGAGTCCTGGAAACGTCCGCTCAGAACGTCGAGGAGAAGACGGCGCTGGACCGATTGCGCCACGAAGAGGAATCGTATCTGGACCCGACGCGCATCATTTTGGATTGGACGCCGCAGGAAAAGAGCGCGCGCCGCGCAGCTTTCTTACAGGAGCGGGTGCATCGGCGCGAGGAGATCGTCGCGCTGGCGACGCAAGTGGAACGGATGATGACCCAGAACTTCGCGACCGAGCGGGAGCGCATTACGAAGGCGGACGATGACCTGCGCTCCTCGCTGGCCTGGACTACGGGTTTCGCGCTCCTGCTTGGGTTGGGCATTGCCGGCGTAACGATGTCCCGCATGGTTGCGCTGGAAGAGCATTCGCACGCGACCGAATCGGAACTGCGGCGGCTGTCCGCGCAGTTGCGCACGGCCCAGGAGCAGGAGCGCACGTACCTCTCCCGCGAATTGCACGACGAAGTCGGGCAGATGCTGACCGGACTGCGCATGGAACTTTCCGCGATGGGCCGGATGAGCGCGGACGCCGATAGCGAACTTTCGGCGCGCATCTCGCACGCCAAGGGAATCGTGGAGAATACCCTCGGCATCGTGCGCAACATCGCCATGTTACTGCGGCCGTCGATGCTGGACGATTTGGGATTAACGCCGGCGCTCGCGTGGCTGGTGAAAGAGACCTCGCGATCGAGCGGCATGGAGTTCGAAACGAACGTCGACCCCGCGCTCAATCTGCTCCCGGACACGCATCGGACCTGCCTTTACCGGGTCGCGCAAGAGGCTCTCACGAATATTTCGAAGCACGCGGGCGCACACAAGGTTGAGGTTTCCTTAAAGATACTCGGTGGATGGGTGGTGGGCACCGTCGCCGATGACGGCTGTGGATTCGACACCCGCTTGCCGACGCGCGAAGGTCTGGGCCTGGCGGGAATGGAGGAGCGATTACGGGAACTCGGTGGGCATCTTCGAGTGATTTCGGTTCTCGGGGAAGGCACGCGGCTGGAATTTCGTCTCCCGGCGCCGAAGGCGCCAGAGGGAAATGCGGTGGAAGAAATCGTAGCGGAGAACAAGCATGATACGCATCCTGATCGCGGACGACCACGGCATCGTCCGGACCGGCTTGAAACTTCTCCTTAAACGAGTCGCCGATATGGAGGTGGTGGGGGAAGCGGCCGACGGCCGCGAAGCGGTTCGACTGGCGGCACAACTACAGCCCTCGATCGTCGTGATGGACATCGGCATGCCGCTGCTCAACGGCCTGGAAGCAAGCGCTCAGGTGACCCGGGAAAACCCTCGCACCGCGGTGGTCTTTCTCAGCATGCATACCGACGAGAGTTACATTGTAAAGGCGCTCGATGCGGGAGCTCGCGGTTACCTGCTCAAAGATACCGCCGATGAATGCGTGGAAGACGCCATTCGAGCCGTGGCGGCCGGCCGTCCGTTTTTTTCTCCGTCGATCGCGCAGTCGCTTGCGGAGGACGAAGTACGTCTGATGCGCAAGCGCGGCGTGCAGGATTCCTATGATCTCCTCTCGGAGCGCGAGCGCGAGGTTTTACAATTGCTCGCGGAGGGGAAATCGAACAAGGAAGCCGCCGCGATCCTCCACCTGAGCCCCTATACCGTGGAAACCCATCGCGCCAATCTGATGCAGAAGGCGGGACTCCACAATACCGCCGAGATTGTCCTGTACGCCGTCCGCAAAGGAATTATTTCGCCCTAACCGAGCACGTTGGGATCGCGGTGTCAAGGCAAAGTAGAAAGTTCCGCTTTCGAGCAAAGTAGAAAGTTCCGGTTTTGAGTTACCGCTCCGACCACCCGTGGTATGTTCGACCGGCAGTGCCGGGGTCGCGCCTGGTGCTGCTGCCCAAAGCCGACGCGACGGAGTTGGCTCCGAAGCAATCGGCGAATGCCCTCCTGTGACGCAGAACCCGTGAGTGTTTCCGGAGCGCCAGGAGGGCATTAACGAGCCGAGGCCTATTGCTTTGGTGAAACTCCTGAGCGGAGGCTTTGGGCATACAAACGCGAAGACCGCCGGGCCGCTTTTGCCCGGCGTTCCTTGTTGACCTCTGGCTGCCGTGACCCAGATCAGCCTCGCGCATTGGCCATTTGTATCGCTTCCCATAGCGCTGGGCCCGGACGCTCGAAGAAGCCTTCCATCCAATCGCTCTTGCCGCCTCGATTGTGATCTTTCCGGCACTCCTTCCCTGCCGACTTCGCGGCCCCCGATGCCTTGACGCCGCACTCGCCCACATCCACATACTGGCCTTCGAACCGCGCGCGTAGCGTGCCGCTCAGATGGAGTTCGATTCGCAGGTTCTTGCCCCGCATCCCGGCCTTCACCTGTTCGCGCACGATCTGGTAGCGCCGGCCGGCAAACGAAAACGTGTAGTCGTTGCTCACCTTGCGCTGCTCTACATGACTCAACGCACTGGCCAAATCCAACTGTGGCGTCATGGCTCGATGCATGTCCACCACGCCGTCCAGCGGACGCGCAAACCGTTCGTTCCACTCCGGCCAATACTCCACTTCCAGAAACTTGTTGGCATCCGGCAGGGTCTTCACCTTGGCTAACCGCAGGTGCTTTACCAGCCGGTCCTGATCGGTGCCAAAGCTTCTCTCCACTCTCCCCTTGGCTTGCGGCGAGTACGCCGGAATCCAGCCGATTCCCAGCTCTCTGAGTCCGCGGCCGAACTGCGTCAAGCGGTCCGCCTCCTGCCGCTGCTGGGCGCTTTCCTTGGCCCGTGGCGCCACCGTGAAGATCCCCGCCCGGTCGGTGTACAGATCCACCATCCGCCCGTTGCAGCCCACGTATTGCCACAGCACGCCCATGTTCTCCCGCGTCCCGTCGTGCAGCACGAACCGTCCCCCACTGCGGCTGGTGGCATCGTCGATCCACCTCACCAGGTAGCGCACGGCGCCGCGTCCCTCCAGCCAGTCGTGAGTCGACGTATCCCACTGCACTAACTCCCCGAAACCGCTCCGTCGCGGTCGCCAGAAATGCTTCTCTCCGAGTTTGCGTGACTGCGCCTTCCACAGCCCGGCCGACACCATCCAGCCGCGCACCGTCTCCTTGCTGACGTCGATGTCGTGCCGCTTGGCCAACTGCTGGCTGGCGAACGTCGGCCCGAAGTCGTACCACTCCGGCTGCTTCAGCAACTCCACGGCCCGCGCCTGCGTCTGCGGGTCGATCCGCCGGTTCGACGACCGGCCCCGCAGTCCGTGCACGACAACCGCGTCGCCATCGGTCTTCATGCGCAACAGCAACTTTCGCACCCAGCGCTCGCTGACGCCCATCTTCACCGCGGCTTGCCGCTGTGTGACGACTCCGTCCTGCACCCGCTTCAACCACTCCAGCCAATCTCGTTCCTCCTGGTTCATCGCGATTCGTTCCACCCTTCCAGTTTTTAGCTGTCAAGCGGAACTTTCTACTTTGCCCAATTAGGAACTTCTCACTTTGCCGCGACACACGTTGGGATCGCGGCAAGCTCCTCTCCGGCACGTTGCTACAATGACGAAATTGGCCTTTTCACTCGACGAGGAGAGTATGACGGATCCCGGTAGCGCCCACGTGACACCCGAACGAATCATGCAGTTGGCCTGGGGGTACGTTCCGCCGCTGCTTCTGGAGACTGGCATTCGACACCGCATCTTCGACGTTCTGGACAGCGGCCCCAAAACGATCTCCGAACTCCACAAAGAGACCGGTGCTTCCGAGCGCGGACTGACGGCTGTGATGAACGCCCTCGTAGGCTTGAATTTCTTGGCTAAGGATCCCCAGGGATCTTTTTCCCTCACTCCTGAGAGCGCGGCTTTTCTTGTCAGCTCGAAACCCGGGTTCCAAGGAGGGCTGCTGCGCCACGGAAGCCAGCATCTGATTCCCCGTTTTTTGCATTTGAACGAAGTTGTTGCGACGGGCAAACCGTCATCCGCCGTCAATCAGGAGGCGCTCGGAGGCAACTTCTTCCAGGACTTTGTCATGGATATTTTCCCCATGAGCTATCCTTCGGCGCAGACTCTGGCACGGCACCTGAACTTAGGTAGGGCGGGCGAGCCGGTCAGCGTGCTTGATCTGGCCGCGGGCTCGGGAGTGTGGGGCGTCGCCCTGGCACAGAGCTCAGAACATGTTCGCGTCACCGCGGTTGATTGGCCGGAGGTGATTCCGGTCACCCGCAAAACGGCGAGCAGATTTGGCTTGGCCGAGCGGTTCTCTTTCGTCGAAGGCGACATTCTTCAAGCGGATTTCGGAAGCGGCCACTCGGTGGCGACGCTGGGGCATATTCTGCACAGCGAGGGCAGAGAACGTAGTCAGGCGCTTCTCGCGAAGACGCTTCAAGCCCTAGCCCCGGGAGGAACGATCGCCATCGCTGAATTTCTAGTAAACGCCGACAGAACCGGACCTGTAAACGGCTTGTTTTTCGCCGTGAATATGCTGGTAAATACGGATAACGGGGACAGTTATTCATTCGATGAAATCGCCAAATGGCTGGGGGCGGCTGGATTTATCGATGCTCGGACGCTGGAGTCGCCGGGGCCCTCGCCGCTGATTTTGGCCACAAAGCGTTAGCGTCCGCCAACTTGGTACCCTGAGACGAGTGGTTTCCTATTTCCGAGTGATCCTGGCGATAATTAGTCCTTCCGTACTGAACAATCGGAACCTTTGTCCTATCGACTCGGTGGCACTATACGACTAGTATTAAGGTCGGATGCACTGGGAATTGATTTCCGCCGGAGCGATATTCCTCAGTTTCGCCGTGCCCGCGATCTACGTCAGGCATATGTGGGCAAAGTCGAAACGGAGCAGGAGTTGGGTAGACTGCCGGCTGCAAGAGTCTGGAATTGATCCGGAGCATTTAATCGAAATGAAAGCGGCTCGGTTCAAGTTCCTGTGGACCAAAGCAAAATAAACTGGCGGCGATGACCGCCCCTGTTGTACCTCACAATCGGTGAACGTTTTCGCTTCTATACTGGAAAGCGAAGGAACCCGAACACCATTGGCCGCTCTCATCGATGCGATTAACATAAAGCGTAGGACTGTTTTCGAACTTGAAAACGCGCCCTTCTACTGCCTGGACGCGGAAATCAGTACCCCTACCGCCCGCGGCGGGCAGACCCTGGTGCGATTGAAGGTTCGCAATCTCCTTACGAACGCAGTCCTGGATAAGACCTTCAAGGCGGGCGAAAAGTTCAAGGAACCGGATTTGCAGTTGGTTCCGGTCAGCTATTTGTACAGCGACGCCGACGGCTCTTATTTCCTGGACCAGGATAGCTTCGAGACTCTAACCCTTCCTGCCGACGTGGTGGGGAACGCATTGGACCTGCTGGTGGAAGGGACGTTGATCCAGATGCACAAGTACAACGGCAACCCGATTGGTCTGCAGTTGCCCATCTTCGTGGAGTTGAAAGTCGCCGAAGCCGAACTTGCGGTGCGCGGCGATACGTCGAGCGGAAGCGGCACTAAGATCGCCAAACTGGAAACGGGGCTGGAGATCCGCGTTCCGCTTTTTATTAAGCCAGGTGAGATCGTGAAAGTCACGACGGAGACCCGAGAATTTTCGGGCCGGGCCTGAAGTTTGTCGGATCAACGGCCGTAAAGGCGTAATTCCTTGCCATCGGCCAATATCACGCGTTCCAGTCGAAGGACCTTCTTGCCGTCGGCGAACTGATAGCCGATGCCCGTGATCGTGTCGCCGCGCTTGACCGTCGTCTTGGACCAACCGTTCGCCTCCATCCGATTGATCGCGGGTCCACCGACCTGCCATTGCTCCGTCCGGCCGTCCGTGGCCTGAACCTCCAGCGTCATCATCGGGTGAGGGTTGGCCCATACGAAGTCCGTCACCTTACCCTTCACGGTAACGAGGTGGTCAAAGCTGACCGGCCACGAGTGGTGCGCCGAGAGCGGCGGCATGACAGCAGAGGCTAGCGTAAGGATGGCAAATACTCGAACGCATAAGTTCTTCATCGTTGCTCCCTCCCGCGAACTATTCTAAAGCAAATCGCAAATGCACAAAACCCGCTTCACGCATCTCAATCGGAACGGGCCGACGTCCAGTCCTCGATCGATCCCACGATTCGACCTTCGCGGATCGGCACGCAGTCGTCCGGAAACTCCTGAACGATCGGCACATTCGATTCCTCCAGGGCCGTAAGGAAACGATCCAGGTGCTTCATGGCTCCGGTCGGCAAATCGTGCAACACGAGCAGGCTCCAATCTCTCATCCGGCACTCCCGCAAGGCCGTGGACATCCAACCTTCGGGATCTCTCCAATCCTGCGGGACACAATTCCAAAGCACGGTAGTGAATCGTCCTGACACCAATCTTTCGGCCACCGCTGGATGAAGGAGATGTTGCCCGAGCCGCCCTTCACGTCCATAGGGCCGAAACAATCGTGGCTGTTGATCGAGCCAGGCGAGAGATTCTTCCGTCCGTTCAAATTCGCGCAGAGCCGCGGCGCGGTCTAACTCGCCTAGTGGCTGGGTGTGCGAGTAAGTGTGATTGCCGATCCAGTGGCCCTCCGCGCTGGCCCGCATGGCGAGCGTCCGGCCTTCGGTGGGGGCCACCTTGCGCCCGATCACAAAAAACGAAGCTTTCACCGAATGCTTCGCGAGGACATCGAGGACGCCAGGGGTGACATCCGGTTCCGGGCCGTTGTCGAAGGAGAGCGTCACCATTCCTTTCCAGGTTACCCAAGGTGCGCATCTCCCGAAAATCCTTGCCTTATTTCATGAACGCCTTCGCATCATCGGATCGGGGCCCGTGATACTTTGGATACTGCCTGAGCGCTTGACGCAATGATCCACTAGATCCAACTCGACCGGGAGGCATCCATGAAAACAAAAATGTTCGCAGCGTTATTTCTCGCTTCCGCGTTGACTGCGGCAGCGCAGCCCGCTCCCTTCAACGCGGTCGGTGTGACCATGGGGCACTGGCATCTCATCTCTAAGGATGTCGAAGCGAACAAGAAGCTCTATCTCGCGATGGGCGGGAAGTTGTTCATGCCCGGCGGAAATCCTCTGATCATGTTCCCCGGCCTCTACATCAACTTGGTCCTCGGGAACGAGAAAGGAGAGGGCGGCACCGAGGGTTCGGTCGTGAACCATGTCGGCTTCATCGTGGACAATGTCCAGAAGCGAGTGGCGCAATGGAAAGCCGCGGGCGTGAAAGTCCTCCCAGGCACCAACGGGCGCTTGGACCAGGCCTATGTCGAAACGCCGGACGGCGTGCGCATGGAAATCCTGGAAGATAAAACGCAAGGTGTGCCGATCCGCGGCGAGCATGTCCATCTATGGCTGACCGCCGATGAAATTCCCAAAGCGCAAGCGTGGTATGTGAAGACCTTCGGCGGGAAGCCCGGCACCCGCAACAACGCGCCGGTCGTCGACCTCCCGGGCGTGCAGATTCGCTTCGCCAAGGCCGACACCAAGCAAGTGCCGACTCGCGGACGTGTGCTCGATCACATCGGCTTCGACGTGAAAGACCACGCCGCCTTCATGAAGAAGATCCAGGCGGAAGGAATCAAACTCGACGAAGGGCCGCGCACGAATCCACAGGGCGGCAACACCATCGCCTACATCACGGACCCGTGGGGCACCCGCATCGAGATTGTCCAACGCGCACCGTTAGGACCAGAGGTGAAGTAATCGCTGGCGCGCGCTAGCGCAGCCGATACTCGATCGTCTCCACGTTCCGCTGAGCCGCTGTGATCACCAAACCCAGTTGATTGCGGAGACGCTCGACGAAATCGCGCTTGGGCGATTCTCCCCGCGAGCGCTTCGGTACCGACACTTCAAGATCGAAACGGCCTGCGAGTCCGGTTTCATTCACCACCGGGCGATCCAAAAACTTTTCCAGCAGGTCGCAAAATTCGTCCACGGTCGCGCCCGCCACTCCCATGTCTGTGACCTCGTCGATCGCGTGTGCCTTTTCGATCGGGGAACCGTTCCGGCCGCCGCGTTGCGTGAATCCGACGTACGACGAAGACGTATACCCGCCGCCTCCACTCTGCGGGTCGAACGTTGAAGCAGGCGGCTTCTTGTCCGATGCGGTGACCAGATAGACATCTCTCAAGCGGTTCTCGCTGGTTCCGACTATATGGAAATAATCCTCGGCTCCTTGCCGGATCAGGCCGCGCATGCTATCTCGATCCTCGGCCTTCGGCAGAACGATCGCGAAATCGTATCGAGTGCCGGTGTCAACGGAAGCGGGCAGACCGATGCGGATCGGATTCACTTCCGACATTTCCGCGAGCAGTTGTCTGACGGTGAGGCCTTGCAGGTTCCAGTAATCCGGCCCGGCGTAGTCGCCGCCATCGCCCTGCTTGCGGGCCGGCGAGATATGCACAGCATAGGAAGGTGCGAAGTCCGGGCGGTGATCCGCGACACGAGGCATTTGGTGCGCCTTCGGCCACAGCCGTACTTTACCGCTCGCGGAAAAAGCTTTGAGCTGCGCGGAAGTTGCTTCCGGCAGCGCGATCGTAATCCGATTGTCGAGAACCGCTTGGATCACTTCCTGATTGGAGAGGAGAGGGTCGCCGTCGAAGCCGACAATCCTACGATCCGGCCCGATGATGACGGTTTGCGGTTGCTCCAGTCCATAGGAACGTCCGGTCGCGCCGCCCGGGTCATTAAGAACCCAGCCCTTCATCGGATGCTCTTGCAGAAACGGCAGGAGAGTGTCCTCACGTTCCCCTGCGATCCAAATGAACCGCACGGGCTTTCCGGCGAATGATCCGACCAACGCATTCCACTCATTCACCAACCGCAGGTTCCCTGAGACGTATGGAAAAGGAAACAGAACTGTGACCTGCCCCGAGAGGTCCTCCGTCGTCCATGGCGCGGAACCCGGACTCGATAACATCTTAGTGAAGCTGATGTCCGGCGCTACATCGCCGGCGCTGGGTCGAGCTGCGATCTTTCCGAATATACCGGGAATTTCGTCCTGCGCGATCGCACTACTGAGCGCGACGACAAGAAAAAGTCCGAGCGAACGACAGACCATGCGCCAGAGCTCCTCAGTGTCAGATTACACCGGTGGGATCATCGACCTGCGTTGTGCAAGCTTCGCGCGTGCAAAACTCCGGATTATGGCCCTCGATGTCGCTTTGAAAAGTCTTCTTAGCGTAACGCGTAGATCAAACTGAGCCCGAGGCCCGTATTGCCCACCCACACCGCTCCGTTGCGCGCAATCAACAGCCATACGATACTGACTCCCGTAGCGGTTTCCACGCGCTTGCGAGTGACGAGATCGTAAATCGCGATCGCCGCGATGAGCGACCAGACAACGATGGGAATGAACGGGCCTTGTTCGCCGCCGAAACCCGGCCAGCGCGCGATCCGTGCCAGCGCCGGTTCGACAAGGCTGATCGATGCCAGCAGCATCAGGCGCTTGTGGATCTGCGGACGGCGTCGATAAATCACCGCGCCGATCACGAAGATCGCAAAGCTCACAGCGTTGGCGATATTGCCCCACACCACACTCGAACGAAATTGCGCGACGGTGATGCCCGTAAGGCCGGTTCCCATGATACTGGCGCTGGCATTGAGGTCGAACGGCCTGCGGGACACCGAGCCAAAACTCGCCATCAGCGCGGCGAGAAAGACGGCCACGGCGAAACAAGCGCCCACCGTTCCCCAGCGTCTGTGGTTTGCGATCCGTCCTGCGCTCACCAGCAGCGACTGTGCGCAGGCCCACACAAACCAGCACGTCAGCACAATTCCGTGCACATACAAATACGGCGGAATAGGAGCGGGATGGAACACTGGCCGCGCAAATAGCGTTCGCGTGAACCCCGCCAGCACGAGGAGCAAAATCACTCCCGGCATCACCGTGAAGAATCCGATTCGCCATCGGCGTGTACGGGGCACGGCGCCACTGCTCGGTCTGGTTTCCGCCGCGTGCGGTCGGGTGAGGTGACTCGCCATGTCAGGCGTCATCCTACCTCAGCCGCAAGGCAAACGCAACGATTCGGCTGCTCGATTCGGCTGCCAGGTTGTCCGCCGTGATTGTTCCGAACTCACCGCCGGAGCGTCAGCACGGAAGACGTCGCCGGGAACGATCCCTGAACGTGATCATGATCGGCGGAGCATATTGAGGTGAGACTGCGGGTACGGGCCGGCCGCACTGGCCTTGGCCGGCCCTCTACAACTTCCTATTGGTTACTGTCTGCTAGCCGTTTCCGTGCCACTCGGCTTGTTCGAAGACGTCCCCGTGGGGCGCTTCTGGACCGGGCGGAACGGGAATTGCGGCGCCGCGACGTTTACCTTCGGCGCTGTTGCAGCGATCAGCCGCGTACCGGTCGGCCGTTTTTGGACCGGACGGAATGGCACCTGCGGAGTCGCGACCGCGTTGCCGTTTCCTGCCACCGCGGGCGGCGTTGTGACGGCTTCTGCGAAGGCGCCCACGGATAATACTCCGCCGACAAGAATGCTTATAAATGTTTTCATATCAAACTTCCTTTCAACTCTCGTGCGGATGACTCATCACCCGTACTCCGCCTAAAGCATATTCTTCAAGGCCCGAGAGAGTCATAAGAAAGCCGTGAACAATTCGTAAGGGCCCGCTATCTGCCTGAGAACGCCGCAGATCGAGTGAAGAATCGCTCGGGTGGAATGCCTGCTGCGTGGAATTTGTGCGCACCGGCGTGCTGTATGGACGGGATCACAGGGTTGAAGACAGGAACCATTGCACCGTCGAATCAAACGTCAGACGGAGGACCGTGCTCCCACCCTGACCCGTGAAACGAACCTTCGATCCTTATAACTTCTTCATGCATTCTCTATGACTTCCTGAGGCCTTAAAAAATACTATCGAGATGTAGGAGACGAACATGTCAATCGCAATGGCGAAAATCGTGGTTCCAGCCATTGGACTACCCGGCCGGCCGCTGGTGGAAGAAGTCGGGCAGAAGCTAAACATCTCTGTCATCTTCACTTCCGTCGATGCAACGCTTGCGGCCCTGAAGGAAGCCGGCCATCTGGCGAGTAACCTGGGGGCGCGAATTACACTCGTGGTACCGCAGGTGGTTCCGTATCCTCTGCCGCTCGAAAAGCCGCCCGTATTTGTGGAATTCAACGAGAAGCGCTTTCGCGTGATGGCAAGTGCAAGTAGGATCGAGACGGGCGTACACATCTGTCTGTGCCGCGATCGCTTCGAAACGCTGACTTCCGTGTTGACTACGGGCTCACTGGTGATTCTGGCCGAGCGCAAGCGATGGTGGCCGACGAAAGAGAAAACTCTGGCTCGGCAACTCCGGCGCGCAGGGTATGAAGTTCTGTTCGAGGAAATAGCATGAGCATCACGCAGAAAGTGGCGATGTTAAAGAACCGCAATTTGGAGCAGCAGGGTTTGGATCGACGGGCTTGGGCGCAACCGAATAGCGTTCTGGTTGTCGACGATGAGCTTCCTTTGCGCAAGACCCTCCGCATGGCTTTGACGGCGATCGGATTTGCCGTGGAGGAGGCTCGCAGCGGCGAGGAAGCGTTGGCAACCGTGCAGGGCCGTCCTTTCGATCTCGTTTTGCTCGACGTCAATATGCATGGGATGAACGGCATCGACGCTTGCCAAAAAATCAGAGGCATTTCGCCTCACGCCGGAATTGTCATGGTCAGTGTTCGGGACCACGAAGACGATAAAGTTCGCGCCCTGGACGCCGGCGCCGATGACTACGTCACGAAGCCGTTTACATTTCAGGAACTCACCGCGCGGCTGCATGCCGTTCTGCGGCGGATCCGGCGCGAAGTGCCTGCACCGGAGTTGCTACAGTCCGGCGACTTGACGATTGATTTACGAAAGCGCACGCTTCTCCGCGGTGAGGATCAGATACACCTTTCACGGATCGAGTTCGATCTTTTGGCGTTCCTGATGAAAAATGCAGATGTCGCGATGACTCATCAACGGCTCCTGCGCACGGTTTGGGGTCCGGACTACGGTGGCGAACTGGAGTATTTGCGAACTTACGTGAGAACCTTGCGCAAGAAAATCGAGGATGATCCCGCCAAGCCGAAATACATTCTGACAGAGCCATGGGTAGGATATCGATTCCTCAATCTGGCTCGTCCCGATTCGAGGCCTGTCCCGGAGGACAAACGGATTGCACCAGTCGATCCCTTCTAGGTTCGGCCCCACTTTTTTAAACGGCGTCAGGCGGGCGCATACTTCGCTCCGGTCAACGACCCGAAGATCGACTCGTCACGCTTTACCCGCCGGACGCTGCAGCCGGCTGCTACCCGGACCAATATGGATGTGCGCCGCCGTCGACTTCCCCGCAACGGCGGACGTGAACGCGTAATACGGGATCTTGCGCGAACGCAGATACCGGCGCAGCCAAATTCCTTCCGGAGCGCGAGGATCGACGCCCACATCGACGCGTCCGCGATGGTCGAATCCCAGCGCACGATGGACCTCGGTCTGGCCATCCGCGCTGATGGGCAGCGGGCGATCGAATTCCGTTTCGAAAGCCTTCACGATTGCCTGAAGTTCGCGATCCTCGTCAAAAGTCCCGCCGCCTTCGAAATGCTCCATTTCACCGAAATCCAGCGGAATCGTCTCGTCCTTGTGCGAGCTTCTTTCTGCCATGGAAGCCGCTTCCACCTTCGCGAAAATGCGAGACTGCGCCGACGCGAGATCGGATTCCCGGTTATGCAACTCCGTCTCCTTCACGATCAGGTCCGGGGGTGGAGGGATGCCGTTGTCATTCAGCTCCCGCATTTTGTTCGACCACGCCTTCAGGCGATTCAGACGGCGCTGGGCGGCCGCGACGATCGCGTCGTCGGATGTGCCGGGAGGGGCCGCGTTCGAAAGGGGCAGAGAAGCGGCGCTTTCCAAAATCACCTGGTCCTTCGTGTCCTCCCAATCCCGTTCCGCAGCGTCCAGGCGGATTCTCGCTTCCAGGCCGGCGTCGACCATGGCTTTGATTCGGGCAACTTGCTGGCTCGCATATTCGATCCGGCGGGCGCCGACTTCCGCTCTTAGATCCGCGGCACCTTGACCGTAAAGGGCTACGGATCCGATCCACAAGATTGATGTGAACCAGGTTGAAAAGACTTTGAATGGGAAGCGCTGCGTCACGAAATCCAAAGACGAAAACAAAAGAACATTCTGAATCGCGTCTAAGTTCCACGCGACGCCCTCATTTTCGCACGACACGCGGCACCGGCCGCTGGTGTTTAATCAAGATCAGGAGAGAGGTTAGGGAAATGGAAATTAAACGAAGCGGTTCGCAGCCTTCGGGCAAGGGACCGGCAGATTGGTTCACCGGCACGGTGCGGGTCGATCCGTTATTTCAGGCGCCCGATCCGGCGTTCGTACAAGGCGCCAGCGTCACCTTCGAGCCCGGCGCCCGGACGGCGTGGCACACGCATCCGCTGGGGCAGACTTTGATCGTGACGGCGGGTTGCGGCCGGGCCCAGCGCTGGGGCGGGCCGATCGAGGAAATTCGGCCCGGGCGACGTGGTCTGGTTCCCGCCCGGCGAGAAGCACTGGCATGGGGCCGCGCCGACGACCGCGATGACGCACATCGCCATTCAGGAAAAGCTCGACGGCAAGGTTGTCGACTGGATGGAACACGTCAGCGACGAGCAATACACGGCGATTGAGGAAGGGTACCAGGAGGAAAGTGAAATCCATGTACAAAGCGAAGGCCTACTCCGCCGCCAGCGCGACATCGCCGCTTGCCTCCACGACGATCGCGCGGCGAGATCCAACCGAACACGACGTGCAGATCGAGATCCTGTTCTGCGGCATCTGCCACTCCGATCTCCATCAGGTCCGCAACGAGTGGAGCAGCGTCATGCCGACGGTCTACCCCTGCGTTCCCGGCCATGAGATCGTCGGCCGCGTCACGAGGGTCGGCTCGGCGGTGACCGAGTTCAAGCCCGGCGACCTCGCCGCGGTCGGCTGCATGGTCGATTCCGATCGCACCTGCCCCGAGTGCCAGGCTGGCCTCGAGCAGTTCTGTCCGAACGGGACCTTCACCTACAACTCTCCCGACAAGCACCTCGGAGGCGTCACCTACGGCGGCTATTCCGACAGCATAGTCGTCGATGAGCGCTTTGTCCTGCGCGTCCCTTCCAACCTCGATCTTGCCGGAGCCGCGCCGCTGCTTTGCGCCGGGATCACGACATACTCGCCCATGCGCCACTGGGGCGTCACCAAAGGCAAGAAAGTCGGCGTGGTGGGTCTCGGCGGACTGGGCCACATGGGCGTGAAGTTCGCTCATGCGCTCGGAGCCCACGTCGTTGTCTTCACCACCTCGCCGAGCAAGAAGGAAGACGCGCTCCGCCTCGGCGCCGATGAAGTTGTCATCTCCCGCAATGCCGACGAGATGCAAAAGCACGCCGGCAGCTTCGACTTCATCCTCGACGCCGTCTCCGCCGATCACGACATCAACGCCTACATCAACTCCTCCGCCGCGACGGCAACATCACGCTCGTCGGCGCGCCGGAGAAGCCTCTCGCGGTCGCCGGTCTTCGGCCTTATTTTCGGACGCCGCAGCCTCTCCGGCTCGCCCATCGGCGGCATCCCCGAGACCCAGGAGATGCTCGACTTCTGCGGCGCGCACAACATCACCGCCGATGTCGAAGTGATCCCGATCCAGAAGGTCAACGAAGCCTATGAGAGACTGCTCAAGGCCGATGTGAAGTACCGCTTCTCGATCGACATGGCTTCTCTCAAATCCGAGTAAGGGGGATCGCGATGAACGACTCGAAGGCGCGTATACGCGAACTCTGGTTGCTGGTCTCACACCCGCATCTCACGCAATATCGATAGGTGAAGTCCCGGTGCAAAGTTGAGTTTTGCGCGGGTATTCAAATTTCCGCGGCCGCCGGGGATCGTTGAGGGTGCAAATTCGGCGGGCCTGCACTCCCGCCCGTACGAAACGATCCCAGGCCTGCGGAATTGTTTCTCCGTGGGCTTCTGAAAAGAAATCGTCGATGTGGCGGCCCACGATTTCATTCCGGGGCAATCCCATGATTTCGGTCGCGGCATGGTTTACATCGATGAACCGCCGATCGTCGTCAGCCACCACAACGACATCAAGCGCCGCAGCCGCCGCTTGACCCAGCACGTCGCCAGGGGCGCGGAAATCTTCATTTGGCTCGTACCATCCTAGGCATTGATGCGCGGCGACGTGTCGTTCGAATGCCTCCCATGCTTGTTGGGAATCGATGCGTGCTTTTTCGACGCCACTCCAGTCCGTCTCTTCCTGCGAACGAGAAGTACGTTTGGCTGCGTCTAATCGGATGCTAAAACCGGTGACGGCGCGACTGTACTCGTCGGCCAGGCGAATCCGTTCCAGACATTCTGTCACAGCGCGGCTCCTCCTCTGCACTCATAAGTCTATGCGCGGCGATGCCCGGACTGCTTAAAAGGGCACGAACGAACCTCCTTACAACATCCCTGGTCCGAACCTAAAATGAGTTCACTCAGTATTTTTCCGTGTCGAAACTTCGCAGCGAAGCAGCTGAGCCTCCGAATTCAAAGACGCACGAAGACCTGGAGCGCGGATAAATCATCATCCTTCCACAGGTCGCTCCGCACTCACCGTCATCGGTGGTGCGTTTATGACATAGGTTGCAATCACAGAAATGGATCCGCTCACTCCCTCTCACATGCAAAACAAACATCGAACTCCGTTCAAAATGGCTTTGTGTCTGATGTTTTCTGTACTGGCGACAGTCTCGGCGCAGAATGTCACGATCGCCAACGCACGAATTATCGGACCTAACGGGAACGTCATCGAGCGCGGCTCGATCGTCGTCCGCGACGGGAAGATCGTATCGGTGGCGGATGGTGCACCCGTTGCGCCGAGCGGTCCAGTCATCGACGCCAGCGGCATGACGGCGATGCCCGGCTTCATCGACGCCCACAAGCACGTCAACACCGGCCCGAACGAGAAGATTTACATGCAATCGATCCTCGAAGCCGGCTACACGACGGTGCTCTCGGCGGGCGGTCCCGGCGACGGCACGATGGCGCTGCGGGATCACATCGAATCGGGAATGATCAATGGCCCGCGCGTAATTCCCTCTGAGCGTCTCGATATCCGCAAGAGCCCGGAAGAGGTCCGCGCCGCCATTCGTGCGATGGCCGCCAAGGGGATCAAGCAGACCGGTGAAATCGCGATCGGTGTTCCCGGACCAGAACCAACACCTCGAGACATGGAAGCCCTGAAGGCGGCGGTGGAGGAAGGGGCGAAAGTCGGCGTGCAGGTCAACGTGCATTCGGTGACGACGCCTTGGACGCTCATGGGACTCGACGCCGGTGTGCGCCGCTTCGTGCACCTGTCGGAGCGGGATTGGACCAGCCATGCGGAAGCCGCGCGGCTCGCTGAGTCGGGTACCATCGTTGCCGGACTGAACGCCTTCGGAGCTCCGATTATCGATCGCTTCTCGGGCCCGGATGCGCCTGTGCAGTTTCCGAAAGACAACACTCCTCGCGCCCGCGATGGTAAACCCTGGCCCGAAGCGATTCCCGCGGCCGTCCGCGACGCGACTGGAAAAGCGACCGGCACCGAGGGCGCGTACACCATCCTGAACGCGCGCACTTTGTGGGATGCGGGCCATAGTACCGTCGCGTTCTCGACGGATCAGAACTACGCGGATCTCGTCGTTCTGGAGCACGAACTAAAATCCTTCAGCATCATGTTCTCCATGCAGGACATCTTCCAGATCATGGGCCCGAATACCGCGGCCTATGTCGGCATGGGCGATCAGATCGGAACGCTGGAACCGGGCAAGCTCGCCGACATCATCCTGCTCTCGGGCAATCCGCTGGAAAATATTTATGGTTTGCTGACGACGAAGGTCGTCATCAAAGGCGGCAAGGTCGTCGTCGACAAACGGAAGTAGTGGCGCTCGTCTTTTTCGCCTGGCGCATTCGGCGATCCCGTCAAAGCTTGTTCGGCAGAGCTATAGTAATTCGATGATCTCTACTCGAATGCTCTTGGCGATTGCTTTGCTTGTCTCGGTGCCGGCATTCGCGAAAATCTTGGTCATCAATATCAGGATTCCCTTGGACCAGGTGCCTCCGAACTCCCCGCAGTTTCACATCGGAGACATCCACCGCGCCCGCGTGATCTTCGATGACGCCGGCGTAGATCCCAAGACCAAACGGATCAAGCCGATTCACATGCAGCACTTCGTGGGCGGTAAATGGACACCGGCATCGGCCGATCCCGTGGCCATGCCGATGGAAGATGCGTGGATTGATCTAACCGCTCAGCCGATCCGATTCCACTACCACTCGCAAGTGGTGGAAGCCGGTCAGGCGATCATCGTCGACTTCGATAGCGATAAACGCCGCATGACAATTCGGCCGCAAGCGAATCCTGAAATGGTCATCGTTTCCGGCCCCTACACGATCGATGCGCCCTCCGCGAGCGGCGAATAGTGTTTGGACTGATCGTCGATTCCGCTAGAATGCGAATCGCAAATTGATTTCCATGCGCCGGTTCGCGGACTGGGTTGCGCCTTCCGGATTCACATGTCCTCTTCGTGAGTTCCGAAAATCTTCCCTTTTTTATAGGACCCGAAAACAATCAAAGATCCTTCAATAAAAATGCGGGACGCTTACTTCCCCTTCTGCGCCGCCGCCCACGCCGTCCATGCCCGTTCAAATCCATCCTGTGCAGCGACGGTTTCGGCTTCCTCGGGATTCAGATAGGTGACATCCTTCCCCCCAATCGCCATAGCCTGCAATTGCGTCCGCGCGTTGATCATCATGTAATACGCTCGTCCCGCGACCACGTGCAGCGAAGGCGCCACCACCACCGCTCCATGCCCCCGCATCAAGGCCGTCGGTTTCGTCCCTAATGTTTGCGCCAGGTCGTGCCCCGCCGCGTTATCGCGGATGAGCAGATCTTTCAAGCCGAACTTGCGAATTTCGAAAATCGGGACATCTTGCGGAAGAAAGCCCGCCATGTGAATCATGGGCCGCAGCGGAACGTTGGTTACGGTGAAGGGAATAATATCGGGCGCGTGGAAATGAATCACCGCCATCACGTCCGGACGAGCTTTGTAAATCTCCCCGTGGATGAAACGTTCCGAGTATCCCACCGCTCCGCTATCGCGCACGGGTTTCGTGTCGAGATCGTATTCCAGAATATCCGCCGCGGTTACGACGCCTGCGGGGAGGTGCCGGGCCAGAAGAAAGTGATTTGGATTGCGTTCGTCCCGGACGCTCACGTGTCCGTAGGCGTCGATCACTCCTTCGGTTGCGAGGATATGATTCGCGAGCACGAGTTCAGCGATTTGCGCCGGATTCGGCGATCCCGCGGTGGGAGGATTCCGCAGATTCGCATTGTGCGCGAGCGTTCCCGGATTGGGCGGCTCCTGGAGCGTCTGCGCGAACGTCATGTGCGCCAGGACCGGAATCGCCAGGGCGATCCATAAGGGACGAGTTTGCATGAAAATCACTCTCCTCAAAGAAGCCGGTGCGCCATGCCTCGTCAGCGAACTCATGGCGCGCGCCTGCGTTCTCAGCGTTCATTCTGCACCCCGCACTCATCCACGGTCAACCTTAGCGGCGAGGGCGATGTATCTTATAAACGCCTGTGAATACCCTTTACACAGGCTTGCGGGAAAGAGTAATATCGGCACATGCGGCGTCTCGCGGCAGCGGCCTGTCTTGCCTGGATCAACTTCACGTTGATCTTCATGGCGATGAGCCACGCCATCGGCGCCGAAGCCTCCTCGAATCTTCCGCTGTGCTGCCGGCGCAATGGGAAGCACGCCTGCACGCTGATGACGCAAACTCCGGCGTCGGGGCCCGCATTCCAAGCCGCCCCTTGCACGCAATATCCTGGCGGGCGAGCACTGCCTGCCCAATCCAAAGTAACTGGCGTGGCGAGCTCCGCCGCAGTCAATGCCACTGTCGCGAGGAGCACGGAACTACGTCTCCAAACCCAGGTCCTGTCTCGAACATCGTACAGTCGCACCGGCCAAAAGCGCGGCCCTCCCGTTTCCCTCGCCTAGCTTCATCCCCCCCAATCACGTTTGCGCGCACGTACTTCTCCGATTCGGAGCGTCGTGCGCTTGACGGATTCATTACACAGGAGGTTCTATGTTCGTATCCCGATCACTCGCGTTCGCCGCCGCACTGGCGATTCCCGCGCTCCTGCCCGCTCAACAGATTCGGCCGACGGCCGTTCAGTCGGGCACCGCCGTGAGGAAAAGCTTTACATTCCACGGCGTGGTCGAAAGTGTCGACGCCAAGGCCGGGCGCGTCACCGTGAACAACGAAAAAATTGAAGGCTGGATGGACGCGATGACCATGGGCTACTCGGTCGATAAGCCCGAGGATCTCGAAAAAGTGAAGTCCGGCGATCGCATTGAAGCCACCGTCTATCAGGACGACTACAAGCTTTACAACATCAAAGTGGTCGGCAAGAAATAGAGCGATGCAGTGAAAAGTTGCTTCGCCGTTCCTCTGATGCTTCCCGCCACACTCATCGCTATTTTCTGCGCAATTTTCTGCGTGACCGGCTGCGGGACGCCATCCACGCAAGCCTCCGCCGAAGGAGCGGAGCGATTTGCGCTTCGGGGCCAGATCGTCAGGCTGGAGGAAGGCGGAAAGATCGCGGTGATTCGCCACCAGAAGGTTGACGGCTGGATGGATGCCATGACCATGGCGTTTCCGGTGCGCGACTCCCAACCCTTGCACGCGGGCGATCAGATCACCGCTACGGTTTTCGTCCGGGAAAAGGATCACGTGACCAGTGAATTTTGGATCGGCGAGATCCATCGGATCTTCTCCCAATGAGTACGTCGCGTTCCTAAGATGACTTGTACGCGTAAACAATCGTTGATCTGCCTGCTCGGCGCATGGTTTCGACACGAAGCCGCGCGAAGCCTTGTTTGCGCTCTGCTCCTGTTTGCGACTGGACTGGACTCGGCGTCATGGATTGCCATGGCCGCGTCCAGCGTGGAAACGTGTCCCTGTTGCCGGGGCAAGAATGCTGTCTGTAGCCGATCGCATCACAATGTGTTCAACGCTCAGGATCGTTCGGGTGGATGGCAAAATCGCGAGTCTTGCCGGGACAATTGTCCCTGTGCTCGCGCGACGGGCGGCTCTGAAGCTTTCGGATACCCCGCAGCGGGGCTGATACTTCCCCCTTCGTCACTTTTGCGGGCGACGATCTTTTCAAGACTCGAGCCGACGGCCTCGCGACACAATGTCAACCTCTTCGAACGACCTCCTCCTCTCCTGATCTGAACTGCACAACAACTTCGGCTTTGACGATCGGATTTCGATTTTAGAGGAGAGTTTCCATTGAAAACGCGCATCGCGTTCCTTTGCATCTTCGTGAGCTTATTTCTTTCGAATGCTACGGCGGCATCCACCGGAACGGTGAGCGGCATCGTTCACGATCCGCAGCATCGTCCTCTGGTGGGAGCGCAAGTGGTTCTTCGCGATTCCAGCGGCGTGGAGATGAAGACCGTTCCTTCCGACGGGAATGGGGAGTTCAAAATCAACGACGTTCCGGAAGGGGCTTACGCGGTCGCTGTTTCGGCCAGTGGCTTTCAGCCGCTTCAGCAGCAAATTACTGTCGTTGCCGACAAAACTCCGGTGCTGCACTTCCAGCTCGATCTCGCGACGGTCACATCGAGCGTCGAGGTTTCCGGAGCAGCCAGCAGATTAAACACGCAGACTTCGACCGTGCAGACCTCCGTGACTCCCGAGGAGATCGGCCGCACCGCCGGAGCCGACCAGGCGAACAGCCTAGCCATGATCACGGACTTCACGCCCGGCGCGACCATGGTCCACGACATGCTTCACATGCGCGGCGGCCATCAGGTCAACTGGTACATCGACGGCATCCCCGTGGTCAATACGAACATCGCCGCCAACGTCGCTCCTCTGCTCAATCCCAAGAATGTCCAGGAACTGGAGATCGAGCGGGGTGGATTCTCCAGCGAGTACGGGGACCGGACTTACGGATTCTTCAACGTCGTCACGCCGTCGGGTTTCGAAAGTAACAATCAAGCCGAGCTAACACTTTCCGGCGGAAACTTCTATTCCACCGACGATCAGATCAATGTCGCCAGTCACACCCAGCGCTTCGCCTACTACGCGAGTTTGGACGGGAGCCGCTCGGAATTGGGCCTGGCGCCCCCCGTTTCAGACGTGATCCACGATCAGACCAGCGGCATCGGCGGATTCGTTTCGCTGCTCTTTAACCCCAGCGCTCAGGACCAGTTCCGCTGGATTGCGTCGGTGCGCGAGGATCATTATCAGATTCCCAACACGCAGGACGATCAGGCCTCGGGCATTCGCGATTTGCAACTGGAGCGGAATTACTTGCTCGGTTTCCATTGGAGCCATAGCTTCGGCGAAGGCATCACCTTCACGCTCTCTCCCTACTATCACGGCAACAGCGCGCAGTTTTTGGGAGGGCCCCAGGATAATCCGTTTATTCTCAACGACAACTCACGTTCAAATTATTTCGGTGGCCGCTCGGTTTTGCAGGCGCAAAAAAAGAAGCACCTTGCGCACATCGGTCTGGAGGCGTGGGGCCAGCACGACAACACGCTCTTCGGCCTCACCGCGAATCCAGGAGGCAGCGTTCTCCATCAGACGGAGACGAATTGGGCAAATTCGACCGCGCTTTTTCTCGAGGATCAATATAAGGTGGCGTCGTGGCTCACCTTCGATCTCGGGATTCGATTTACCCATTACGCCGGGTTAGTCAACGAAAATGCCGCCGATCCCCGGCTCGGCGCGGCCATTCGAATCCCTCGCTTGCATTGGACCTTGCACGGTTACTACGCGTATTATTATCAGCCTCCGCCGCTCGATAGCCTCGCTGGTCCAGCGCTGGATTTCGCGGTGTCACAAGGGTTTGGTTTCATTCCTTTGCGGGGAGAGCGCGATATCCAACACGACGTCGGCTTGAATATTCCGCTCCACGGATGGTCCCTTGATATAGATAGCTTTCACACCAGCGCGCGCAATTTCCTGGATCACGACGTGATCGGTAACTCCGGCATTTTCGTGCCCTTAACGGACCTGGGTGCGATGATCAGCGGAACGGAAGTGACTCTGCGTTCGCCCCGGCTCTTCCACGTGGCGCAGTGGAGAGTGGCGTACTCCAATCAAATCGGGCAGGGAATCGGCCCCATCACCGGAGGACTCCTGGAAGATGCTCCGACCGGCAATTTTCTCCTCGATCACGATCAGCGCAATACGGCGACATCCGTTCTATCTCTTACCCTTCCGGGACAAATGTGGGCTACGCCAGCCTATCAATTCGGCTCCGGATTCTTGAATGGGGACGGTCCGGCACACCTCCCGCCTCATTCGACTTTCGACTTATCGATCGGCAAAACGTTTAAAGAAAAACTCACTGTTTCCGTCAACGCGGTGAACCTTGCCAATAGCCGCTATCTGCTTGATACCAGCAATACTTTCGGTGGGACGCATTACATCAATCCACGTCAGATTTATGGGGAAATTAAGTACAGATTTCACTATTGATCCGCGGAACCCAAGAGTGACCTGGCCAGCAGGCGAAGATGACACTTGATAAATTAATTGAAAACTTTTGTGACCGCTCGCCGTTTTAGGCGTCTAACTGTGTAGTGCCGCCCACAAGCGGCACCAGCGGCTCTCGCCGCTGGCTAGGGGGGCGGGAACCTCCGACCCCGTCCCCCCTTAAAATGCCTCGGAGATAACCGGTTCGGTTTCATTCCAGCCGCTGGTCCCCTTTCCGAACATCTGTTACATTCAAAACGTGGCATACCCTGAACGATTTCTAATACCGATGCGTGAAGATCTGACGCGGTTTGGCGTGGAGGAAACGCGCACGCCTGGCGATGTTGACCGTGTACTCGCCGGAGGCGGCACTGTTCTCATGGTGGTGAATTCCGTGTGCGGATGCGCGGCAGGAAAAGCGCGTCCCGCAATCGGGATGGCGCTGGAGCATCCCGTGCGCCCTGCGAAGGTGGCGACGGTCTTCGCCGGCGGCGATGACGAAGCCACCGCTCATCTGCGCGAAATCCTGAAGGATTATCCGCCCTCTTCGCCTTCCATGGCGCTGTTCCAGGATGGCAAGCCCGTGTTCATGCTGCACCGGCGCGACATCGAATCCCGCACCGCTGACCAGATCGCGGATGTCCTGACGGAAGCCTTCGACCGGCACTGCGCTCCTACGGCCGTGTGAACCCCGCCCGCAGCGGTGTCGCCCTCGACTTACGGGGCATTCGCAAGGTATTTCAGACTCTTACCGTAATCGAGCGCTTCGATCTTGAAGTGCAGGCTGGTGAGTTCCTCGCTGTTTTAGGTCCATCCGGCTGCGGCAAATCGACGCTGTTGCGGATCATCGCCCGCCTTCTCGATCCCGATGGAGGCACTGTCACCGTAACTCCCGGCTCCGACCGTTTTCAAACTTCTTTCGTCTTTCAAGAGGCGCAACTGCTCCCCTGGCGCACCGTGCTCGAGAACGCCGCATTGCCTTTGGAACTGATGGGCGTCCACCGCGACGAGCGTGAAGCGAAAGCGCGCGCGGCGCTACGGGATATGGGCCTGGCCGAAGCGGAAGATCGTTATCCCGCGCAGCTTTCAGGGGGCATGCGCATGCACGTCTCGCTCGCTCGCGCCCTGGTCTCCGAGCCTCGCTTGCTGCTGCTCGACGACTTTTGCCGCTTTGGACGAAATCACCCGTTTTCGCCTCGATCTGCATTGCGCGAACTCTG
>CAVXVL010000070.1:0-38396 GCA_963765085.1 Terriglobia bacterium
TCGCCAGCTTCATCAACTCACAAACCGTGCGCCAATTCCTTGCAGTTGCCGGAACACCGACGCACCGTTCCACCTTCGCCGCGAGCTTCGAGGTTCCGAAACCCTCCGGCGTGTGCAGATAGAAAACGGAACCCGCCACGCTCCATCGCTCGCTAGGGAGTTTGACGGCGTCGAGCGCGGGGCGATCGATCGACGGTGCCGCTTTCTTGGGACGAGGTTCGAGAAAGAATAGGTGCAGGGTCCTGCCGTCCCGTTCCCTTCCGCCTCGGGGAAGGGATTGGATTTCGCGGCTGCGGCGAGCTCCTCTTTGCTCAGCACCATGACGCTCGGCTGAAAGCCGAATTTCATTTTAATGCCGGTCGCGATCGATGACGCGATGGATGCCGCGGTCGCCGTCGACGGCCTTCGGAAAACGACGTTACCGCTCTGAATATAAGTTTGGACGTCGACGAAGCCGAGAGCCTCAAGCTCGGCGACGAGCGCCTTCATCGGAAGCTTATTCTTGCCGCCGACGTTTACGCCTCGCAGTAAGGCAATCCAGGTTTGCATTGCGCCCGATAATCCTTGAAACCGTTCGTGCCTCAGCCCCTTTGCGCTGCGGTCATGTGCCTGCTGCGGTTATGCCGTTCGCCCCTCACTGCTCCGGCGCCGCGCTTTTCGTCTCGTTCTCGGCGATCCGCGCCCTCACCAGTTTCTTGATCAGCGCCGCTGGTGGAGGTTTATCCACGGGGAAGCGGATGGTGCCTTTGGAAAGTTCGAAGCCTTTAATTTGTCGGCGAACGCTGCCATCGCCGACAGGCCTCCGGGAAACAGACTGCAATCGCTGGAAAAGGCCGCGAATCCGGCGAGCATGCCCTTGTACTTGAACATGGGCATCCGGTAACTGATGACTTCGGTCGCCTCCTGGGGCGCGACCGACCGAATCGCGGCGCAAACCTTGATCAACGTGCCGCGGGCGGGTTCCGGCACGGCGGCGAGATATTCATCGACGCTCCGCGGAGCCGCGCTCTTGTTCGCTTCTTCATCGGTAGGGGCGAGCGCAAGCGCTCGAATTCAGTATCGGCGATGTACCGCGATCAGCTTGCCCTGGATCTGCAGCCGGGAGCGATCGACGAGAATCGGCTGCATAGCGGCGTTCGCGGGTGAAGACGAACCTGTTCGTTCGGTCTTTATAGAAGCGCTTCAGCGAGGGGTGTTCGTCCGTCGACCAGCTCGACGACGATATCACCGTCGCGCGCATCGGAGGCCTTCTCGATCAGCACGTAATCGCCGTCGCAGATGTGATCTTCGATCATGGATTCGCCGCGGACCTTGAGGGCGTACGCGTCGGGATCACCCGCGAAATCCGAAAAGCTGAGCGTCTCTTCTCCGGCGATGGCTTCTACCGGCGTGCCGGCGGCGATGCGGCGAAGCAGTGGGACGTCCAGAATTCGCGCCTGCATACTGATGGCCGCGCGCTGGTGCAGGCGCTGCTCCTGATAATACTTCGGCGAGATCTCGAGCGACCGGCTCTGGTTGAATCCGCGCTTCAGGTAGTGCTTCCCTTCGAGCGACAGGATATGCTTGTGCACCGTCGCAAGCGAAGCAAGCTGCATGCCGGCCGCGATCTCTTCGTAGCTCGGGCTATAGCCGTTCTTTTCCAGAAATCCGGAAAGGAAATCCAGGAAGTCCTTCTGGCGTTTCGTAAGAGCCATGGCAGGATTGTAGGCGAAGAAAAAGAGAATTGCAATAGGGACGTAGTCATCCTTCAGAGCAGGGCCACTGAATCGCCCCTTTTCAGTGCGCGAAACAAAAACATCGGACGCCTTCCGAAAATGGCGGATTCCCGTCGATCTATCATTTAGGGGGCAATTGACTTTAAACTCTGGCTTCGTGGGCTCAATGGTTCGTGATATTCTTGGCTGCTACACAAAATTGAAATAAAGTGGTTCGGGAACTAAGGCCAACTATGAATAAAGTTCTGGCGGTAATGTTGTGCGTACTCCTGCCGGCGATGGCGTTTGGCGCCACCGACAACAGCTACAAAGTTGCGTATGATGGCGGCTCGCTTCCGGACATCAAAGCTGGAAATGACGCGAGATTGTACATCGAAGCTACTGAAATTCGGCTTGTGAGAGACAAGAAGGACGTTGTCGTTATTCCCGCGTCCGCTGTAGCGGAGATAAGCTACGGCCAAGATGTTCACCGCCGGGTTGGGGCCGCGATCGGGCTCGCGGTGATCTCTTTCGGAATCGGCGCGCTCATGGCGCTCACAAAATCAAAAAAGCATTTTATCGGACTTACGTGGGTCGACGGAGATAAAAAAGGTGGGTTCGCCATGCAATGCGATAAGAACGACTATCGCGGCGTCCTCGCTGGCATCGAAGGCATCACGGGCAAAAAAGCGGTCGATTCAGCGGCCCTGACCGTAAAAAACTGAGCGCTGAGGCGAGAAATCGCCAGCGCGCGCCGCTCCACAGTCGCCCATTGTTTCGCCACATGCTACCCTTGCGAGCGTATGGCATCTTCCAACGATCAGCCGAAGCCCGCAACTCCCGACGCTGCGAAGAAACCGAAAGGGATGACTCGCAAGGGATTCGGTGACTTGATAAAGAAAGCGTTCACTCCGACGCCGAAGCCTGCTTCTAAACCGTAACGGCGAGTGCTACCTCAGTAAATCCGCGACCTTCGCCACCCCGGCCTTCGCGCACGTGTCGTCCGCTTCCAATCCCGAGCCCGAGCTTCCCACCGAGCCTATAATCTCCTTGCCGATCTTGATCGGAACTCCGCCGCTGAGCGCCAGCATTTCGGGAACATCGCGCTGGCCGGAGCGTGGCGAATCGGGCATGGTATTCTTTTGAAACTCCGCCGAAGTCGTGTTGAACATCCGCGCCGTGAGCGCTTTGCGGCGCGCCATCTCGATCGTATTCGGAGGCGCTTCTTCATCGCGCAGCGCGACCAGCATTAATCCCGAGCGATCCAGCACCACGACCGCGCTCTTCGCGCCTCTCGCGCGGCACGCTCCGATGGCCGCCTGGGCAATCGTCGTCGCCATGCCCAGCGAGAGATTCTTCTGCGACACAACGCCCTGCGCCGGTTCCGATTGCGACGAGGAGGATTCCGGCGGCGGCACCGTGATCACCGAGCTCTGCGCCGACGCTGGACCGCCTGCGGCAACAGCCATACCCGCCAGAAAAACGATCCCGAACTTCTGCGCTACAACTCGCGTGGTGATGCTCGCTCTCGCCATGAGGTCTCCTATTCCGGGCCAATTATACGTCGAAAGATGGCGCGTGCGCCCGAGCCAAACGTGAATTCCGCCAGACGCATTCCATTACGATGAGAGAGATGAATCGCCGCCGGCTGTCCGTTTCCTCGGTAATGCTCCTCCTGCTCACTTTTCTTTTGGGGACGGCCGCGCTGGCTCAGCGGCCGCAGAAACCCGAGCCTGGCGTGGCGGCGACGCTCGATCAACTGCGCCAGGCCGCGAGCCTGATTCCAGGACGCAAGCCGCTTCGTATAAATGTCGTGAAATTCGCGGAAAGTCTTCGCACGAAGAATTTTTCTGTGAAAGGATCTCCCGCCGAACCCAGCGTGCAGGCTCGCACGGCATTTCAAGTCGTGTATGCCGACGGAACCGTCATGATCGATTCCGGCATGGATCAACAGGTGCACAAGTTCTTCGGGCGCGGCGTCGAGGAGCCGTACGATTTCGAAGCCGCCAAGCAAGTAGAAAAAGCCGTGCGCGAAGCGAAGTTGATCGTGATGACGCACGAGCACGGCGATCACGTGGCGGGTGTGATTCGCGGTCCCAACGTGGACCGGATCGCGCCGAAAACGGTTCTCACGAAAACGCAGGTGGAGACGCTGGAGACCAATCCACAGATGCCGGAAATCAAGATGACGCCTGAAATGGCTCAGCGCTACATCGTGATGGATTACGAGAAATATTATCCGTTTGCGCCCGGCATGGCGCTGATGAAAGCCGCGGGGCACACGCCCGGATCGCAGATGATTTTCGTGACTCTTGAGAACGGTGCAGAGTATTTGTTTATCGGCGATAGCGCATGGCATATGGACAGTGTTCGTTTGATCAGAGGCAAAGCCGCTCCGTGGATTAAAGAGGACGAAGACGCGATCCTGGCGCAGCTCACGTGGCTCAACGGCCTGATGAAGAGCGAAAAAAATCTGCACATCGTCGCGAGCCACGATGACGAGCAGCGCAAGCAATACATCGCCGACCATGTTTTAGGCGGCAAGTTCGAATGAAATGCGGCCTTGTCGTTGGCCCGCTCATTCACATTCGCGGTTCTCGGGCTGACTCTCGTCGGCTCCGATTTAGAACTGCGAGAGTGATCGAGTGGACCGAAAAGTAGCTGCGTCGGGATAGCGTGGCCGCTGGAGTCCCGGCGGCCAGAACTCCTTTTGAACGAAAATATTTACAAATGACTCGTTCTGCTTTTTCCGTCCCCACGACGCAGCGATATTTCGAAGATTACGAGCCCGGCCACATTTACGAATTCGGCAGCGTCGTGATGACGGAGCCCGAAATCCTCGCCTTCGCCCGTCAATTCGATCCGCAGGTATTTCACGTCGATCCCGTGCAGGCCGCGCAGGGACGCTTCGGAGGACTGATCGCCTCCGGCTGGCACACGATCGGCGTGACGATGCGGATTCTGGTCGATCACTATTTGTCGTATGTCGCGGCCATGGCTTCGCCCGGAATCGACGAGGTCCGCTGGCCTCTTCCCGTGCGCCCGGGAGACACGCTGCATGTGCGTGTCGAAACGATGGAAGCTCGTCCATCGCGTACGAAAAACGATCGTGGACTTGTGAAAGCGCGCGTCGAAGCCCTCAATCAAAACGGCGAGGTCGTGATGAGCATGATCGCGATGTGCATCGTGGCGCGGCGTCCGGGCGGTGCAACTTCGGAAGGGCAGGAGAACGCTCAATGAATATCAAAGGACACGCCGCGATCGTGACCGGAGGGGCTTCGGGACTCGGCGCGGAAACCGCGAGGGCGTTGGCTCGCGCGGGCGCGAAGGTTTCGATCCTGGACGTGAATCTGGATCAGGCGAAAAGAGTCGCCGTGGAGATCGAGGGAGAGGCGATTCCTTGCGATGTCACCGATGCGTCGAGCGCCGAGTCCGCGCTGAGTGTAGCTCGTGAAAAACATGGGCCAGCTCGTGTCCTCGTGAACTGTGCGGGCATCGCGCCGGGGAAGAGAATTGTGGGGCGCGAAGGTCCCATGCCGCTGTCCGACTTCACGAAAGTGATTCAGGTGAACCTGATCGGCACGTTTAATATGCTGCGGCTCGCGGCGGCGGATATGAGTAAGTTGGAAGCGGTTGGCGACGAACGAGGCGTGATCGTGTCGACGGCTTCGGTCGCGGCGTTCGAAGGGCAGATCGGGCAGGCGGCGTACGCGGCGTCGAAAGGTGGCGTGGCCGCGCTCACGATGCCCGCGGCGCGGGAGCTCGCGCAGTTCGGAATTCGCGTACTCGCGATTGCACCGGGAATCATGCTCACACCGATGATGGCCGGGATGACGCAGGAAATCCAGGACAGCCTGGGCGCGTCGGTGCCGTTTCCAAAGCGCATGGGAAAGCCTTCCGAATATGCGGCGCTGGTGCTGCACTGCATCGAGAATGAATATCTCAACGGCGAAGTGATCCGGCTCGATGGGGCGTTGAGAATGCCTCCGCGTTAAGCGCATCACGAGGCCGCATCGACAGACGCACTGCCGCGCGAGCCGTGGTTGCACGGGGAGATGCGCAGCGGCGGTTCACCCAGGTACGATGATCGTTGCATGGTCCTCCTGCTGTTCCCGCTCTTGATTTGCGCTCTGGCGGCGGTGCTGCTCTTTCTTGGGGTTGCGCTGGTGACTTCGATGGTCATCGCGATTGTCCTCAGCGCCGCGGCGACGTGGCTATTGGTCCGAGCGTACCGGTCCGCCAAGAAGCGCTCCCAGGAGGACGGGAGATCGCGTTCGCGGAATTAGGAGCGCCATTTGGTGTATTCTGCAATAGATCCGGAGCTTGCGTGCAAGCCTTGGCCACGGGAGAATCCATGTCGACGATGCATTTTGGAAGGAAGAGTTTAGCAATCGCAGTGGTGGGGGCGGCCTTGTGTGGAATGCTGGCGGCGCAGGCTACCATCCCGCCCTCCGAAGCGCAGAAGAAGCCGCGCGCCAGCAACATGACGCTGGTCGGCTATAACGATTTGCAGGCGCGCAGCGCCTATCAGCCCGTGATCGAGAAGCAGGGCTCCCGCTGGATCGCCTACGTCGGGCATCACGGCGGCGAGGCGCTGAATCCGCAGACCGGCAAGATGGAGCCGAACGGGACTTCGATCATTGACGTCACTGATCCGAAGAAGCCGAAATATCTGGTTCACCTTCCGGGCGAACCCAAGGAACACACGGGCGAGTTTGGCGGGGCGTCGATGGTGCGGATTTGCAGCGGCGACGAATTGCCGCACGCGCAAAAGGGTAAGTTCTATATGTTGCGCGGGTACGGCAACACGCGCCATGAAATGTGGGACGTGACCGATCCGGCCAAGCCCGCGCTCATGAACATCATCGTCGACGGGCTGCGCGATACGCACAAGAATTGGTGGGAGTGCGATACCGGCATCGCGTATCTGGTGTCGGGTCCAGTGGGCTGGCGCACGCCGCGCATGCTCCAGATCTACGATTTGGGCGATCCGGCCAAGCCGGTCTTCATTCGCAATTTCGGATTGCCGGGGCAGGAGCCCGGTGCGACCGGACCGACGCCGGGGGCTCTCCACGGGGCGTGGTCCACCGGGCCCAAAGGAAATCGCGTGTATCTGTCCTATGACAACGCGCGCAATGGCGTGCTCGAAATCGTGGATCGAGAGAAATTATTGAATGGCCCCAAGGAAGTGACCACCGCGAATCTGAACTATCCGGTCATTTCGCGCACGGACTTTCCGCAGGATATCGGAGCTCACAATGTCTATCCGCTCCTGCACATGCAGCTGCCTGAATTCGGCCTGCAGAAGTTCGGTCAGACAAAAGATTTCCTACTGCAAGTCGGCGAGACGACTCCGAACGAATGCCAGGAATATCGGCAAATGGTGCGCATTTTCGATATCACGACGGAATCGAAACCGGTGGGCGTTTCCACGTGGACCGTGCCCGAGGATAGTGGGAATTTCTGCACCGCCGGCGGGCGTTTCGGCACGCATTCCACGAACGAAAACATGGCGCCGGTCTTCAATAACCGCGTGATCTTCGTCGCGCATTTCAACGCCGGCGTGCGCGCCGTGGATGTTCGCGATCCATACAAGCCGAAAGAGATCGGCTACTACATTCCGGCCATCAACGATCGGACGGACAAACGCTGCGTGGGCGACGAGAAAACCGGCCATTGCAAGGTTGCCATTCAGACCAACAACGTGGAAGTGGATGAGCGCGGCTACATCTACGGCGTCGATCGCGCCAATACCGGGATGGTCATTCTGGATTTGAGCGGCGCCGCTCGCAATGTGGCGGATTACACGAAGGCCGTGAAGTAACGCCGTTCATCCGGCGTGGCTTCCGCAAAACAGGTCCCTCGACAGGCTCGGGATGACCGGTGTAATTTGGACGGAATGACGCCCTCTATTTGCCCGGGGAGACGTGCGTTCCTTTTGGTCGCATAGGCGACGATATTTTCCCCTAGGGATGTTCGCGCTTCGTACGCTGCGTAGAAAGCGACAACTCCGCCTGGGGCTTTTCGCGCAGCGCGAGCCCTCCCCGCTAAGGCGCCCTCTCTAAAAACGAGGTTCAAACCACCTGTCTTCAATCACTTGTGCGCCGCGGACTCGCTGTCGTGCGCGTGGTGGTGCAACTGCATCCTTCCCGCATACCCCGCCTTGCGGGAGATTGGCGAACGAGAGAAAAAGGAGCAGATTATGACATCCGTAATGACAGCGCACGTCCTGCCGAACGAAGAACTCACCAGGTTAGTGGCCTCCTCCAAGATCGAGGACCATCGCACGTTGGCGAAACATTACGCCGCCCACGCGGCCGACCACGAGGCCGACGCCAAGGCGCACGAGGCGCTGGCCAAACAATACGAGAAGACATCGCCAGGATTGGCAGGCGAGGCTCGCCACTACGCGGCGCATTCCATGGAGGCGGCCGAAGCGTTGCGTAGCATGGCGACGCAGCACGAGCATCTCGGTAAGTAAGCTGGCCTTCGCAGCGTCGGGTGTGATGGCACGTAAGTCCCGGGAGTTGAGGCGGTTCACGAGGGGGTTCCATGGCGGGCGCGGCTCCAAAACACATACATGCGGTAGAGGATCACCAGATCGCGTCCGCCTATGCGGGGACCCCTGGAGCTTTGGCCGGCGAGTTGCCGGACGAACACGAAGACCATCCGGAAGAGGAACACGAACACGCGGGTAGCTGGATGGAATGGGCTCGCGTCGGACTGGTTGCGGTCGTTCTTCTGGTGGTTTGGTGGGGCGTGGTGCCGCGTCTGCACGGAATCGATTTGCTGGCGTTAGTCGGAATCGCGATCGGCGGTTATCCGATTTTCAAAGAAGCCATTGCGGATCTACTCAAGGGGCGCATGACCATGGAACTTTCCATGACCATTGCCCTGGTCGCCGCTTCGGCGATCGGAGAGTTCTTCACTGCGCTTCTGATCACCGTTTTCGTATTGATCGCAGAAATTATCGAAGGTCTGACGGTCGGGCGGGGCCGCGGCGCCATCCGCCAATTGCTGGATCTATTGCCGCAAACAGCAGAAGTGCGGTCAGCGGCTGGAGTGACGCCGCGCGCGCTGAGCGAACTGCGCGTGGGCGACGTCGTGCTGGTGCGTCCGGGGGGACCGATTCCCGTCGATGGCGTAGTCGTGAGCGGCCATTCTTTTGCCGATCAGGCCGCCATTACGGGAGAATCGATGCCGGTGGAAAAGACCGCCGGCTCGCGTGTTTTCGCCGGTACAGTGAATCAATCCGGCGTTCTGGAAATCGAAGCGGACAAGATTGGAAGCGACACGGCTTTCGGACGAATCATTGAATTGGTCGAGCGCGCGGAACGCTCGCGCGCCCCAATCGAGAAAATTGCGGATCGTCTGGCGGGTTATCTCGTTTATTTCGCTCTGGCCTGCGCGGCGTTGACTTTTTTCATCACGCACGATGCGCGTGCGACGATTTCGGTGATTGTTGTCGCGGGCGCTTGCGGCATCGCCGCCGGAACCCCGCTTGCGATTCTCGGAGCGATCGGGCGCGCGGCCCAAAAGGGTGTGATCATCAAAGGCGGCCGGTACTTGGAAGGACTCAGCAATGTCAATGTCGTCGTATTGGACAAAACCGGCACGTTGACGCTGGGAACTCCAGAAGTTGTCGAGGTGCAAACGGCGGAGGGCTTCACTCCGCTCGAGGTAGTGCGCATCGCGGCGACCGCCGAACGTTTCTCCGAGCATCCTCTCGCGAAGGCGATCGCGAAGAAGGCCGCGGAGTGGGGTCTTAAAGTGGGTGAGCCGGACGACTTCCAATATTTTCCAGGCAAAGGCATTATGTGCATGGTCGACGGCATGCCGACGCTGGTGGGAACCGGCGCGCTGATGGAAGCGGAAGGAATCGAGGTCCCGCTGCCGAAGGCGGCTGAACAAAAGGCATCCGAGGTCATTGTCGCGGTCGGTGGAAAGTTCCTCGGTTCCATCCACATCCTGGACGTTCCCCGCAAAGAAGCCGGCGCGGCGATGGCCGAGCTCGCGGCCATGGGATGCCGGACGGTATTGTTGACGGGAGATCGCAAGGAGATCGGCGAGGCCATTGCGAAGGAACTCGGCGTGAGCGAGGTTCGCACGCGACTTCTGCCGGAAGAAAAAGTCCATTGGGTGCGGGATCTGCGCCTCAACGGTAAATATGTCGTCATGCTGGGCGACGGCATCAACGATGCTCCCGCGCTTCTGGAAGCCGACGTCGGCGTCGCCATGGGATCGGGTACCGAAATCGCGCGCGAGAGCGCCGATGTGGTGCTGCTCGGGAATGATCTACTACGATTCACGGAAGTGCTGAAAGTGGCTCGCCGGTGCCGCAATATCATCTACGCGAATTTCGCGGGGACGCTGATCGTGGACGGCATTGGTGTGGGGTTGGCCGCGTTCGGACTACTCAATCCGGTATTGGCGGCATTGATTCACGTCTCCTCCGAACTGCTGTTCATTGGGAATTCCGCGCGGCTGTTACCGGCATTGACGAAGGGGCGCGATTAGGCGATGCATATTTCGGAGGGCTTCCTCCCGTTAACGCATTGCGTGGCATGGGGCGTGGCGTCGCTTCCCGCGGTGATCGTCAGCGTTCGCACCATCGCGAAAGACCTGGATAAGAAGCGCGAGAATCGAGTGCTGCTCGCAGCCTCGGCCGCCTTTCTTTTCACGTTAAGCGCGCTGCGATTGCCTTCCATTACGGGCAGTTCTTCGCATCCCACGGGCACGGCAGTCGGAACATATTTATTCGGACCGTCGGCGATGCCCGCACTGGCCTTGATCACGCTGGTGTTTCAGGCGCTGCTGCTCGCACATGGCGGATTGACGACGCTCGGAGCAAATCTGTTTTCGCTCGGCGTGGTCGGCCCATGGGCCATGTGGATTCTCCTGCGGCTGTTGTTAAAAATGGGCTGGAGCCGCGATCGCAGTATTTTCCTTTCGACCGTGATTGGCGATCTGGCCACGTATGTGACCACCGCCGGCCAACTGGCGCTCGCGTATCCTTCGGCGCACGGCGGCTATGCCGCTTCATTCGCGAAATTCATCGGCGTGTTTCTGATCACGCAGATTCCGATCTCGATCGCGGAAGGATTACTCACTGTCGTCCTGCTGCGGAATCTTGCCGAGGAAGGCGTCGGCTTGGAAGGCAGCGCGCCGCACGCCGATAAGCGCTTCCGGTTTGCGAATACCGTCATTCTGATCGTCGTGTTCGCCACGATCATCGGGGCGTTCATGTTCGCGAACTTCAACAAGCCGGTCGGGAGCGACGACCAGGCGGTCAGTGCGATTCAATCGCTGCGGCCGAATTATCGTCCCATCGCGAAGTCGATGTTCACGCCGAGCGAAGTGCTTGAGCCGTATCTATTCACGCTGCAGGCGGCCATCGGAATCGCCATTCTGATCTGGGCCATCTTGTGGTTTCGCGCGCGCAGTCATCGGAAGGCGCATCCGCAAGCGCACCGGCATGTACATCTGCATCCGCACTTGAGCGACATCGCCTTCGTCAATGCGTGGCGGCATCGCAATCCCTGGGAAAAGGTCTTATTTGGGGGAGGTTTGTTGGTGGTCGCTCTGCTGATCCCGCCGTTCCCGTGGTGTATTGCGATTGCAGTCGTTGTCAGTCTTGCGGCAGTCGTAGGCGCAAGAATACCCGTGAGCAGTTGGCTCGGCGTTCTTTCCGTCCCGGTTTCGTTCGCGCTTCTCACGGCGGTTGGAATTTTAGTTCAGATCAATAATGCAAGCGGCGGATTTTCACTTGGATTTGATTGGAACGGTCTGCCGGTCGCCGGTGGATTGCTCTTACGCTCGGTGGCCGCGATATCCTGTCTCGCGTTTATCGGATGGACGACGCCCCTGATGGAATTGATTCCCGTGTTCGAGCGGCTGTGGGTGCCCATGGTGTTGATCGACCTGGCGCTGATGATCTATCGCTTCCTGTTCGTCACGGCGACGACGCTGGGCGAGATGAAGCGGGCGCAATCCTGGCGCTTGGGGCGTGCGGATTATCGAAGCCGCATGCGGGCGCTGTCGATGCTGGCGGGCGGGCTGTTTGTCCGATGCATTCATCGTGCACGGCGTTTGGAAGATGGGATTCAATCGCGCGGCTATGACGGGCATTTGTGGGTGCTCGCTCCGCGCCATGGCGCGTCCCCCGCCGTCATCACCGGAATTCTCGCGCTGCAAGCGGGTCTATTGATCGTGGGATTGCTGCCGAGGGAGGTTGCATGGCTTCGATTCTAGAAGCGCGCGGCGTGAGTTTCGCCTACGGCCCGAAAAAATGGGCGATTCGCGAGATGAGTTTTGAGCTGAATGCTCCGCGTAGAGTCGCGCTGCTCGGCGCGAATGGGGTCGGTAAATCAACCCTGATGCTCCTATTGAACGGAACGCTGCGGCCGCACGATGGTGAACTCTTCGTGCTTGGAAAGCCCATGGATTATTCGAAATCCGGGTTGCATTGGCTGCATCGAAAAGTTGGGATCGTGCTGCAGGACCCCGACGATCAACTCTTCGGCGCGACCGTCGAGCAGGACGTTGCATTCGGTCCGCTGAACAACGGCATCAGCTCCGAAGAAGCGCGCAAGCTCGTGATGCAAACGCTGGAGAGTTTGGGAATCGTACACCTGGCCGATCGGCCGATTCATGAACTGAGTTTGGGAGAGAAGAAACGCGTCGCGCTCGCGGGTGTGCTGGTGCTGCAGCCGGAAATCATTCTTCTGGACGAGCCGACGGCGGGGTTGGATTTCGTCGGGATCACTTCGATGCTGGGGCTTCTGAACCGGCTGCATCAAGGCGGTACGACGATCGTGATCAGCACGCACGACACGGACCTCGCCTACGAATGGGCGGAAGACGCATGGGTCATCATGAACGGGCGCATCGCGGCGCAAGGCCCGATTGAGGACGTCATGCAGGAACGCGAGATTTTGCGCGAAGCGCATCTGCGCATCCCATGGCTGGTGGAGATGGGACTTGCCATGGGCGAATCGTCGCCGCTGCCGAAAAACCGGGATCAGATGCTCGCGCGGGTTTTCGGGCGATCGCAGGAGCAGTTGCGGGAATTCGTGGAGCGCCCGTAAAACCGGCTGAGGAGTGGCGCTCTGGCTCAGCGGCTTTGGAGCCGCGCAGCCTAAAGGAAATTGCTCGCCGTTACTTGGTTGGGCCGCCGTCGCCTGAGGATCCAGCGAAGACTTTACGCCCATCCGCGAAGATCACGTTGCGCGCGTTCGCCATCTTCGATCCATCTTTCGCGAGATAGCCGTCGACCTTTACCTCGTCACCCGCCTTTACGGAGTCGCGCTTCCAGCCGAGGCGATTGAGCTGCAATGGACCGCCCAACTCGAAATTCCAATTCGTGACCACGCCTTTGTCGTCCTTCACGTCCACGTAAATGCGTGCGTGAGGATTGGTCCATTCGACTTTGGTGACCGTTCCGGTGACGGTGATCGGTTTGGTGCCGTCGTATTCGGCCGCGAAGGAATGATGGGCCGAGAGCGACGCGGCGGCGGCAAGAAACCCGATCGCCATAGCTAGTTTCGTTTTCACTGAATTCCTCTTCACTTTCATTGTGCCGCGAAACCGAGTGAGTTACCAACCCAGCGCAGGATCGCGTCCCACTGACCCGCATTCGATTGCGCTACTGCTTTGCCGGACGTTCCTTGGACACGGGCCGTACCAACTTGGCGTCATCGATCGCGACGTTTTCCTGAATCTTGGCGATGCGGATCGTGGAGCGCGACACGAGTTCGGTCCGCGTGCCCGACGGCTCCATGTGAATACGATACGGATATTTCACACCGTGTCCCGCGTCGCGGTATTCCGAGTAATCGATCTGTTGCGGACTGGGACCGGAGTGCGTCGGTGTCTCCGTATATTTGCGCAGCAGCAGGCCGGTTTTAGTGTCGAAGAACCAGCGCACGGGCACGCCTCGCGTCGGCTCTCCCAGAACGCGATACGCTTCATTCGCGCCCATCTTCTCGATTCCCTCCACCTTTAATGTCGGGAAGTCTTTGACGATGTCCAGAGGTTCGTAGAAATCGGCGTTGCGAGCTTCGCGAATCTGTTCGAGCTCCACAGGCGAGTTCACGCGGCCGCGGGCATCCTGCGTCCATGGGCCCTTGGTATCGTAGCCGCTGAGAAACGTCATGTCCTTGGTTTTGGCGATGCGCAGAACCAGATTCGGAGCTTTTTGATAAATCTCAATCTGCGCGGGCGTCGGAATCGAGCCGCCGGGTCCGGTGGGAATATCCTGCTGCGCGGTGATGATCCGGCTCGTGATCTTTCTCAGGTTCTGCTCGCCTCCGAGCGCGTTGATGTATTTGGAGATGATCTGCTCGGCGGGCGGCATCGCCGGGCCGGGTTCCTTCTCCTTGAAGTAATCGGGAACCGGCAAAGCGACGGTGCTGAGCGGAATCGGCTGGCCTTTATGGCAGGTGTAACAGGTAACGGCCTGTTCGCCTTTAAACCACCGCTGGTTGAGTTCCATCATCATCGTCATCATGTCGCGCGCAGTATCTTTGGTCTTCTTTTCGTCCTTGGCCCAATCCATCTTTTCTGCGTGACAATATTCGCAATCAACACCGAGTTCACCGGAAATCAGGTGCATTCCTTGATTCAAACTGTCGGCCGGTGTTGCGCCGAGGACTTTCAAATTCTTATACACCTCGTCGGCGCGCTTTCCGTTCTGAGCGGCGGCATGTCCGGCGGTCAGGAAGACTGCGGCGGCAAATGCATACACGAGACGAACCGACATGGACGGGGTGCTCTTGATGGTCATGAAGATGTTTGTAAAACTCCTGCCGTGCGCCGTGGAATATGGTTGCCATGTTATCACGGGGACGCGGCATTCTTCGCGCACCTGAATTTCAGGAAGACGGCTCCTCTGCTGCGCTACATTAAAATGGCTTGAAATCGTAGAATTTCCATGTCGAGCCTTACGAAACTTCTCAGCATCCTCGACTTCTTTGGCCCGGAACGAGCCGCGCTTCCCGCCGACGACATTATTGCGCGACTCGGATGCAGCCGCCCGCAGGGCTATCGCTACATTCGGGAGCTGTGCACGGCCGGTTTGCTGACGCGTTTCTCTGGGGCTTATTCGCTCGGCCCGAGGATCAGCGAGCTCGATTACATCATTCGTTCAGGCGATCCGCTGTTGGAATGCAGCGAGGCGCTGCTGAAGGACCTCAGCGGCCGGCTGCGAGCCGATGTATTGCTCGTGAATATCTTCGGGGACCGCGTCGTGGCTATTCATCACGAGCGCTGCGATAGTTCCAACTTCGTGGGCTGGGGACGCGGCCAGCCTTTGCCGCTGTTCTCGGGGGCCGGTTCAAAGATGATCGTGGCGTCGCTGCCGGTAGCCCGGCAAAAGCGGCTTTTCCACCAATATCCCAAGGCCGTGGAAAGCTCGGGATGGGGCCGCAGCTGGGATGAGTTTCGAGGCGAGTTGCGCAAGATCCGGCGGGCCGGATACGCGATGTCCTTCGGCGAACTGGACGCGCACAATGTCGGAATTGCCGCGCCGGTGTTTCACGAAGCGGCAGTTCCTCCGGCGGCGTTGATCGTGGTGATGCCGCAAGATCGCTACGACGCCGTCGATCCGAAGGCCATCGCCCAAGTCGTGAAGGACGCTGCAGCCGCCATCAGCGAACGCAGCCAGGCGCGGCGGGAAGTTGCGACGTCGGTTCAGGAACGAGGGTAGAATCCTTCGACGCGAACTTTATTTTGTGAGTTTTTCGCGGATGGCTTCGAGTTCGGCCCGGTGAGCGGCGTCGGACTTGGGATAGCTCAAGTTCAGCTTCCGCAAAGTATCGAGAATGACTTCCGAAACAATCAAGTGCGTGGTCGGCTTATCGTCGGCGGGGACGATGTACCAAGGGCTGCGGTCGGTCGACGTCGCCTGCAGGCATTCTTCGTAGGCGCGCATGTAGTCTTTCCAGAATTTACGTTCCTCAATATCGTTCATGCTGAGCTTCCAGTTCTTATCTGGATCGTCGATGCGTTTCAGAAAGCGCTTCCGCTGCTCGTCTTTCGAGAGGTGCAGGAAAAACTTCACGACGGTCGTGCCGTTGCGATGAAGATGGCGCTCCAGATCGACGATGGAACGGAAGCGATGCTCCCACAGCTTATCCGCATCGGCGATTTTCGGAGGAAGATCTTCGCCGCGCAAAATCTCGGGATGAACGCGCACGATCAACACTTCTTCGTAATAGGAGCGGTTGAAGATGCCGATCTGCCCGCGTTGGGGCAGGCGGCGAATGGCGGACCATAGGAAATCGTGCGCAAGCTCTTCCGCGCTCGGATGCTTGAAACTGAAGACTTGGCAGCCTTGGGGGTTCACCCCGGACATGACGTGCTTGATCGAGCCGTCCTTGCCCGCCGCGTCCATGGCCTGAAAGATCAAAAGCACGGCGTTTTGATTTGAGGCGTAGAGTATGCTTTGCAACGACGTGAGCTCTTCGATGTGCTGCTCGAGCGCCTCCTGATACTTATCTTTTGAAGAAAAAAGACGAGGAACGCTGGTGGGCCATTTCTCGAGATGGAGCTCGTGGCCGGGGCGTACGCGATAGTCTTCGGGGTCGATGGCGGCCATGTTTCCTCTCTAAGACGAAGCGCTCCCCGCCCTCTTCGTTTCGAGAGAGCGTTGTGGTCATCCTAGCGCAACCGCCTCGCGATTTGAACGTGATCGTCAGGAGATATAATTGAGCGGTGCAAATCCTCTGTCGCCGACGCGACTCAACGACATGTGATTTGCTGAGTCAACAGACAGATTCACTAAGTGATATTCTCATATCGTGAGACTTTTGCTTGTCTGTCGTCGCGCAAGGAGTTCAGTAAATATGCGATTCGGATTCAGACCGACGTCCGGTCGACAGTCGGGATTGAGCGCGATCACGACCGTTAGCATTTTGGCGTTCGGCGTCAATTGTGCCCATGGGCAGACTCGCGATATGCGTCCAGCTGAGCAGGTATTCAAGAACGTGCAGGCGCTCAAAGGGATTCCCGCCGACGAATTTATGTCGACCATGGGATTCTTCTCCGCGTCGCTGGGCATCAGCTGCGTCGACTGCCACACGGCGGAGAGCGGCGGCGATTGGACGAAATACGCCGATGACACCCCGTTGAAAAAGCGGACCCGCGGCATGATCGCGATGGCCAATACGATGAACAAGAGTTTCTTCGCGGGCAAACGCGTGTTGACCTGCTACACTTGCCATCGCGGAAGTACGTCACCGGAGACGACGCCGGATCTGGGGCAATTCTACGCAAACTTGCGCTATCGCGAGCCGGATAAAATGGTGACGCCTTTCCCGAACGCGCCCCAGGTCGAAGAGATCCTCAATCAATACCTAAAAGCGATCGGCGGTGAACAGAAGGCCGCGGGGCTGACCAGCATTGCGGCGAAGGGGACCTTCCAGACCTACGGCATTCCGACGAAATATTCGTTGGAGCTATACGCCAAGGCGCCGGCCCAACGGACGATGATCGTACATAAGCTGGCCGACGGCGAACTCATCGACACCGTCAATGGAGACGCGGCGTGGATCGCGCAGCCGTCGGAACTGACGCCGGTGCCGCTGATGGAGCGCACGGGCGGCGAAGTGGACGGCGCGAAGCTCGCGGCCATATTGACCTTTCCGGGACAAATCAAAAAGTTGCTGACGGAATGGAGAGTCGGGCCCTCCGGCGGTGATCGCCGATCGAGACATGACCATGGTGCAAGGAACCATGAACGGGAAATTTCCGGTGAACCTGTATTTTGACGATGAAACTCATCTGCTGGGGCGCAGCGTTACCTACGCCGATTCGCCGGTGGGCCTTGCGCCGATCGAGGTCGATTATTCCGACTATCGTGATCTCGGCGGACTGAAGGTGCCCTACAAGATGATCGCAACCTGGTTGGATGGAAAGTCCACGATTCAGTTGACCGAGGTAAAGGCGAACGTTCCGATCGACCCCGCGAAGTTTGCGCGGCCCGCGCATTAGGATGACGATGTAACAAATAGTATTTCGCATTTCGGCAACGGCGATGGTTGACACGTCGGAGCCGATTCGATAAAACAAGTTGAGTCTTTTTAGATTCTCACGCTGTGAGAATGGAGGTTCGAAATGAAGAACAAGCTCGGAATCATTCTTGGCAGCCTGATCGCGCTGGCTGCACCCGTCGCCCTTCTGGCGCATCATGGAAGTGCGATTTACGACGAGAGCAAGGCCGTCATCGTCACGGGAACTGTCACCGATTGGGTATGGGCGAATCCGCACTGCCTGCTGGAGTTCGACGTGAAGGACGGCAAGGGCGGCTCGGTGCATTGGACGGCAGAGGTCAGCAATCCTCCCGACATGATCGCCCGCGGCTGGAGCCGCAAGATGTTCAAGCCCGGGGACGACGCCAAGCTCTGGATGATCGTCGCGAAGAACGGCGAACCCGTCGGACGCATTGTTCGCGTCGAGGTCGCAGGCAAGACCTACGAGGGCTTCGGCCGCGTTCCTGGCGAACCCAAACAATAGCTGCCAAGGGCGTCCCCGTCCCGGAATAATGAACCTGCACAATCGCAACTTCGCGTATCGGGAGGGTAGTGTCCGCATGTTTCCACGCTTCGCGCTGCTGATGGCCGTGCCGCTTGCTCTCCTTTGTCCCGCGTTCGCGAACGCCCAAAGTGCTGCGCCGGCAAATGCGGCTCCCGCGCCGCCTCGCGATCTGAGTGGAATTTGGCAGCCGGTCAGATCGATCGAAGGAATCCAGCCCAACGGCGCGTTGAATATGCCCGCGGATGGACGCCCCGAGCACGATCTCCACCTCACCCCGTACGGGAAGGAATCGCGAAGACGCACAAGTCGTCGAATGGACCGAATCCGGTTCCGCCCACCGAAGAAAACGATCCCGGACATACTTGCGAACCGCAAGGATTTCCGCGCGAGGATCTGTTTGAGATTCGCGCCACGGAGATCCTCCAGAATCCGCTTCAAGTCGTGATGCTCTACACCTATGGAAAAGTGTGGCGCGTGATCTGGACCGACGGGCGCGAGCTTCCGAAAGATCCCGATCCGCATTGGTATGGATATTCAATAGGGCATTGGAAGGACGATTATAATTTTGTCGTGCAGACCAACGGCACGGACGAAAGGACGTGGCTGGATACTGCAGGCCGTCCTCACAGCGAGGATCTACGTGTGGAAGAAGTGTTCCACCGCGTCGATCGGGACCACATGGAGCTGAGCTTGACGATCGACGATCCGAAGGTCTACGAAAAGCCGTGGCTCGCTCTCAATAAGCTGCAATTTAACTTGAGGCCGCCGAATACCGATCTCCCTGAAATGATGTGTTCGCCTTCGGAACTGGCGGAATACAATAAAAAACATGCCGTCCCGGGATCGATGAAGAAGTAAAGCATCGATTTACGTTCCATGACGCTGAAACCCGTCGCGATCCCAACTATTTTCGTGATCATCGGCGCGGTTTTCGCGCTCGTCGCGAACGCGCAAGCGCCGGACCCGCGTTTCAAAGTTACTCCCTTGAGCGGGATTCCCGCGCCGCCGCGCGATTTGACTGGCATTTGGCTGCCTCTGATTGGGGCACAGGGCACGGGCGCTGGCAACATGCCCGCCGACGGCAAACCCGAACACGAATTGTCTTACACGCCTTATGGGCGCGAAATGGCGAAGAAAAATAAATCGTCGAACGGCCCGGACGCGGTCGCCGCCGTGGATGAAAACGATCCCGCCCACGCGTGCAACCCACAGGGATTTCCGCGCGAGGACCTGTTCGAGATGCGGGCTACGCAATTCATCCAAACGCCGCTGCATACGGTGTTGCTCTATACCTACGGCAAGGTCTATCGCGTCGTGTGGACGGACGGGCGCGAGCTTCCGAAGGATCCCGATCCACACTGGTACGGTTACTCGATCGGTAAATGGACGGACGACTACACCTTCGTCGTGGACACCAACGGCACCGACGCACGGACCTGGATCGATAACGCGGGGCGTCCGCACAGCGAAGATCTGCGCGTGAAAGAAGTGTTCCATCGCATCGACCGCGACGATATGGAACTAACCGTGACCATCGACGATCCGAAAGTTTATGCGAAGCCCTGGACGGCGTTGCAGAACGTCCGATTCACTCTGATGCCGCCGACGACTGAACTTTCGGAAATGCTGTGCTCACCCGCGGAACTGGCGCTTTACAATAAAAGATACACGCCGAGGACCAAGAAGAATTAGTTCATCGCTTCGCCTCGGCAGTTTTGTCATGAATCTCATTTCCCGTTTGTTCACACGCGCACTGGTTGTGTTGCTGGGTCCGGCGCTCCTGCTTGCGCAGTCGACAGGGTCGTCGACTGGTGTGTTGAGCGGCGTCGTGTTCGATCCGCTCGGCCAACCTCTGCAGGGCGTCGAAGTTCGCATCGAGGTTTCGCCCGAAAAAACCTTGAAAGCGACCACGTCCGCGAAGGGAGCCTACTCGGTCGACTCGGTGCCGGCGGGAACCTATCACGTAGCCGTTGTCGTTTACGGGAGCCGGAAATTTGCGCAGGACGGAATCGCGATCGGGGCGGGGCAATCGGCGAAACTGGAGATCCATCTCAAGGATGACGGGCAATTGGGCGCGATCGGGGACAACACGCTTGCGGCCGCTGCCCTGGCGCGGAGGCCGGTTCCGGCGGGTCCCACACCAAAAGCCCTCGATGGACATCCCGACCTTTCAGGCGTGTGGTCCCCCACGCAAAAAGTGCAGGAAGGCAAGCCCGATGTGATGCCGTGGGCTCAGGAGATTTTCAAACAGCGCCTGGCTAACAATATGAAAGACATCCCGACTTCCGCGTGCCTGCCGTGGGGGCCGACCTTCGATCTCCCGACGATCTTTAAATTTGTCCAGTCGCCGAAGACGATCGTGATTCTCAACGAGGATGTTTTTCCGTACCGGCAGATTCATATGGACGGACGGCCTCACCCAAAGGATGCCGATCCCACATGGATGGGCCATTCGATTGGCAAATGGGAAGGCGACACGTTAGTTGTGGACACCACAGGCTTGAACGATAAGGTTTGGTCCCCCATGCCCTATCCGCACACGGAGAAGCTCCACTTCATCGAGCGCATCCGGCGGCCGGACCTCGGACATCTTGAGATTGAAACCACTGTCGAAGATCCGGGCACGTATACGAAACCGTGGACGTTCAAGGTGGCGTCGACATTGCTTCCCGGAGAAGAAATCGGCGAATACGTCTGCGCCGAAAACAACCAGTATGCTGGACATGCGAAATAACGCCGTGCGCGTGCCCTTGGCGGCCGTCATTTGCGCGATCTTCTGCGCCACCCTGGTCCACGCGCAGGCAGGCGCTGGTGCGATTTCCGGCATCACCGTCGATGACTTCCGCAATCCGGTGGCGCAGGTCGAGATCACTGTGCAGAATTCCGCGAACGGAGTGCAGTATCACGCCGCTTCCGGGCCACAGGGCGAATTCACAGTCAGCGGTCTGCCCGCGGGTACGTATGATATTTCCGCGGTGGTCCATGGCGCGAGGCTGTTTCAGCAGAAGAACATCGTGGTGGGAGACGGCCAATCCGTGCGCATCGACGCGCGCCTGGTGGATGCGAATATCAATGCCATCGGCGACAATCCGTTCGCCGCCGCTGCCATGGAACATCGGGCGATTCCCGCTGGTCCGACGCCGCGCGCGCTCGACGGGCATCCCGATTTATCGGGCGTGTGGAGCACGGCCCGCCAGATTTCCGTCACCGAAACGGAACTGCTGCCGTGGGCGCAGGCCGAGATGAAGCGGCCGAATCGAATGAGCCCGAATGCGTTCTGTCTTCCGCAGGGGCCGAGGCTCGGTGCCGCGAATCCCTTCAAGTTTATTCAATCGCCCAAGACCATCGTGGCGCTGATCGAGGATATTTTCACGTACCGGCAAATTCACATGGATGGGCGTGCGCGGCCGAAAGATGTCGATCCGTCGTGGATGGGCTATTCGATCGGGCATTGGGAAGGCGACACGCTCGTAGTGGAAACTGCGAATTTCAACGACAAGAGCTGGGCTCCCCTGGGCCGGCCGCATACCGAGCAGATGCGTGTGGTCGAGCGCTTCCGCCGTCCGGACGAAGGCCACCTGGAATTTGAATTCACGGTCGACGATCCTGCAACGTTCACGAAATCCTGGACCGTCAAATCGGAGTCCACGCTACTGGCCGGAGATGAAATCGGCGAGTACGTCTGCACGGAAAACGAGCAGGATACCACGCACTACAAGCCGAACTAATTACTTCAATTTTGCGGCGATCTTGGCGATCCCTGCATTGGCGCAGACTTCGTCGTTCGTGCCTGCGGGGCTGCCCGCCGGAGCGCCACTGACGCCGACGGCCGCGATCACCTCGTTGCCGACTTTAATCGGAACACCGCCCGCCAACGTCACGATGCCGTCGATCGCGGGAGGCGCCTGGCCCGCCCACTGCTTGGCCACTTCGCCGGACAGGTTCTTTTGGCTGACCGCCGTGAAGGCCTTCTTCTTGCTCAGCTCGATGGTGTGCGGACCGGCGCCGTCGTCGCGCACGAAGGCTTTCAAAAGGCCGTCGGCGTCCACAACCGTGACGCTGACGCGATAGCCTTGCTCGCGGCATTTGTCGAGCGCTCCCTGCGCCGCTTCCTGCGCCATTTGTGCTGACAGCGCCTTCTGGGTCACGAGGCCCTGCGCGGAGGCGCGAGTCGTCGCGAAGGCAGCGGCGAAGACGGTAGTGGCTAAAAAGAAACGCACGTGAATGTTCTCCCTGTCTGGATGATCCTCACCGATGGTATCGGTGGAACGGCGACAATGCAACGGCTTGTCGCGTAGACAACTTAGGAAGCAGACGCGAGACCAACCGCCTCTTTGGAATATCCTGCGATTTTCGCGTAATTGTCGGCGATCTGCTTGAGTTCTTCCTGGCTGATAACATCGTCGATTTTCTGAAAAGGCTTTCCGCCCGTGAGCTCATCCACTTTGATGTTGATGTAGTCGGGAGGATACTGGCGATTCGTTCGGACGATATTGCCGGTGACTGCCAGACGCGCTTTTTCGTAAGCGGCGAGCGCCTCGCGAGGATCGGCGGTATCGCGCAATAAATCCGCGAGCGTCCGGCTGTCGATGATGGCCTGTGCCGCGCCGTTCGCTCCGCGTGGATACATGGGATGTGCGGCGTCGCCCATCAAGGTGACGCGTCCGAAAGTCCAGCGCTCCAACGGATCTTTGTCGACCATCGGATACTCCAGAATCTGCTCGGCATCCTGAATCAGTTGCGCAACGTCGAGCCAGTCGAACCGCCAATCCCGATAGACGTCGAAGAAGTCTTCGAGCTTTCCTGGTTTGTTCCAGTCGTTCATGGTCGAGCCGGGCCGGCGCAGCTCCGCGACCCAATTGATCGATTGATTGCCCTGCCCGTCGACGTTATCGCCGATCGGGTAGATCACCATCTTGCCGGTGTCGATCGAACCGACGCGCAAGTAAGTGCGTCCGTCGAAGATCGGCTTGTGGCGTGTGACGCCGCGCCACATGTTGATGCCCGCGAAGGCCAGCTTGTCGTCCGGATAGAATTGCTTTCGCAGCGCCGAATTCACGCCATCACAAGCCACGACGATATCACCGGTAACGGATTCGAGAGGCCGGCCGCCCGTGGTTTTTTTGAAATGAACGGCAACGCCTCGGTCGTCCTGATCCACGCCGGTGCAGGAATGGTTCGTGTGAATGCGGTCAGCCCCCAGTTGTCCGCTGACAGCCTCCAGCAAAACCATGTGCAGACGGCCGCGATGGATGCCGAATTCGGGATAGGGATAACCGGCGAATTTTCCGCGCAGCTCTTCGTAGATCCACTGGCCGTAGCGATTGAAATACTTGTGATATCGATTTTCGATCCCGATTTCGCGGAGCTGTGGCTCCAGTCCCAGCGCCGAAAGTTCGCGCATGGCGTGCGGGAGCAGAGTGATGCCGACGCCCAGCGGTTTCATCTCGGGGGCAGCTTCGTAGACTTCGCACGAAATGCCGCGCTGCTTCAGTCCCAGGGCGAAAGCCAAACCGGCAATGCCGCCGCCCACGATGATCACGTTCATCGCTTACTCTCCAGCGGGAACGCCGTCGAACGCGGCGAGCTCCGCAAACTTCTCAAACAGGAAGGGTACCGCACGTGAGGGCAAAGAAGTAAACGATGGCGGTTCGGAGCAAAGATGCCTTACGACGGGAGATACAGCCGCAGCCCGACGCGAAATCCATCGAGGCCTCGATTTTTGCAGTGCCGCACTTCGCCCAGTTCGACGGATTTGCCAATTCGAATCTGTACGATGGCTCCCGGGAACACCGGATTTGCCGCGAGTATGCCGAGTCCGTTTCTGGAAACGTTGAGGACCTTCACCTTCTGACGTTCGAACGATAACGGGTGCAGCTCCTGAAGAATGGCCTCGTCTTTTGTCTCGAAACGAGGCTCGGCGCGCATCTGGCCTTCCAGCCTTCTTCCGGTGTAATGGAGATGAAACTGGAGGCCAACGCAGGTGGAAAGAGCCTCCTGGCAGACCTCACAAGTGGATAAATGAGATTCCAATTCAGAGGCATTTTTTCCAGCCAAGCCTCCGCGAACATAGTTTACTAATTGCTCTTCATGGACGTGTTCGGCAGTCCTTATCGATCCCATTACTCCCCCTTATCGGCGGATAGCATGGCCGGACAAGCTCGCGGCGGAGACCTGTTCAGCTTCGAGCCGAGGGCGCGGAAAGCTCAAATTCGGCGGCTCAAAACGGAATTCCGCGCTCCATTCCGGTGCCGACACGAACCGCTAGACATAGTACTAGGATTATGCCCGTCTATGTCCGTAACCCTCCAAGATACTGGTATTTATCTGTAGTCCAAACAGAAGTGTACGGCTAGAACTAGAGCTATTCCATACAGTCATGACGTTAGTTATAGTACAGGATAGCCTGTATTTGAGGGTGGATAAAACGCTGGCCCCGCTATGCCGCAGTGTTCAAAGCGACGTCTTTAGGTGACAGTGTAACGGCGTACACTCGCGGCGCGGCCTGTGGATTCGTCTACTTCTACGATGACGGCGTGCAGTTCCGCGCCATGGCGCGCCGCCTCCATACGCACGGGCATTTGACTGAGGAATTTTTCCAAAATGATGTCTTTATCGACGCCGATTACCGACCGATATGGGCCGGTCATTCCGGCATCGGTTTGATACGCCGTGCCGTTCGAAAGGATGCGAGTATCGGCTGTGGGAATATGCGTGTGCGTGCCGACGACAGCGGAAACCCGGCCATCCAGATACCATCCCATCGCCATTTTTTCGCTTGTAAGTTCGGCATGAAAATCGACGAAACGCACCTTTATGTCGGCGGGAAGGTCCGCCAGCAGTCGGTCGGCCGTTCGAAACGGGCAATCGGTCTGCGGCATGTAGACGCGACCTTGGAGATTCAGAATCGCGCACTCCGCCCCATTCCGCGCGCGCACGACGACGACGCCCGAGCCCGGCGCATTTCCCGGATAATTCGCGGGGCGTAAGAGCCGTGGCTGGCGCGGAAGATAATCGTATATTTCACGCTTATCCCACACGTGATTGCCGGTGGTGAGCACGTCGAGACCGAAGCCAAAAAGCTCCTCTGCGAGTTGCGGCGTGATCCCGAAACCACCCGCCGAGTTTTCGGCGTTGGCGATGGCGAGGTCGATCTTCTCCTCCGCTACGATCTTTTTCAAGTTCTGCGCCACGATCGCGCGGCCCGGAGACGCAAAGATATCGCCGATAAAGAGGAGATTCGTCAAGGTAAATAGAAGAAAAAGGAGCGCACCACGCAGCCGTTTCCAGCTCCCGTCATTGACCCCGAAAACCACAAGGGGGGAACCCCCCGCGCACCATTAGGCTTCTCCATGGCAGCTTACGCCGCCGGAGCCTGCTCACCGGTGCGAGATCGAGTCGGATTCCATGACATTGACTATCGGATCAATTTTTAGAAGCCGGACGAACTTCGCAGAAACGCTCCTAGATGATCATACCAGGGCCGTCAATGAATCGTCCCTCTTCCGGGTTGCCGGCCGGAGTATACTTCCCAACATGAGTCTTCCACGACGCATTCTCAACCGACAAATATTGGCCGCCGCTTTGCTCGCGGTCGTATTCTCGATGGCCGCCCAGGCCCAGCAACCCGCGCCTCCGCCCACGGGACCGGTGTACGTGGTCACTCACGTCGATGTCATTGGAGGTCCGCAGGGAACCGCCGATGCGATCAAGGCGATGCACGAATTCCAGGTCGCGAGCCTGAAAGATCCCGGTGCGATCCGTTTCGAAGTGCTCCAGCAGGATAGCCGCTTGAATCACTTCGTCATGCTGGAAGTGTGGCAAAGCCGCGAAGCCTACGACGCGCACAACGGCTTGGAGCATACGCGGAAGTTCCGGGAAAAGATTAATCCGATCCTCGGCAGTCCGTTCGACGTTCGGCTGCACAGGATGATGCCTTGAGGAAAACTTCGGTGAATCGCGGATTCTGGAACCTGGCTCGGGCCGCAGCCATCGTCGTGGGTTTGATTACGGGGCTAGCGTCGTCTGCGCGCGCCCAGATTTCTACTACGGTGACGATTGTTCCGAGCGCCATCGCCTCGGATATTCCCAGGATGCCGGACGGAAAACCCGACTTGAGCGGCGTCTGGGAAAGGCCTGCCGTGCTCGATATGAGCAAGAACGGTCCCAATCAGCAGGGAGCCGGTGCATTGCCGTTGACCGCGTGGGGCAAGGCACATCACGGGGAAGCGTTCGACTCCTCGGGTCACTGTCTGCCGAACGGATACACCAGGGACATGAATTCGCCGTTCCCGATCGAGATCGTGCAGCGGCCGAATCGAGTCGTGATTCTCTACGAGTTCAACAACATCTTCCACCATATCTTTACCGACGGCCGCGAGCATCCCCAGGATCTCGATGCGACCTGGGATGGTCATTCGATCGGACACTGGGAAGCGGACACGCTGGTGGTCGACACCATCGGATTCAATGACAAAACCATGCTCGACACGTCCGGGAATCCGCACGGTACCGATTTACATGTTGTGGAGCGGTTCACTCGTGCCGACGCCACACACATCGCCTACGAGATCACAGTTACCGATCCGCAGGCGTATGCGCGTCCCTGGACCAATAAGCGCACCTTTACGTTGCAGCCGGCATGGGAGCTGATGCAATACAACTGCAACGAGAACAATCGCGACTTAAACGACGGTCACATCAAATAACGGCCGGCAATCCGCGCGGGAACGTCAGTGAGAATGCTCGTGCGGCGAGTCGGACGGGGAATGCGTCATGTCTCCGTTCGAACCGGACATGCCTTGCATCATCCCTGAGCCTTGCTTCATACCCGACATTCCCATGCCCTTTTGCATGCCGTCCTCGGCGGCCATCAACTGCATGGCCTGTTCCATTTCGCCCATGTTCGTCCGGGACATCATCAAACGATGCAGATCGGCGGGTTTCATCGCGTTCAATTTGGTTCTTTGCTCGTCGCTCAGCACGGCTTTCATCTTGTTCGACGTCTCGAACCCCGCGTATTGCAATTGAGCGCGAAGGTCGCCGATCTTTTCGAATAAGGCCTTCACCGCGCGCGTGCGCGACGTGTCTCCCGAGAGTAATTGATCCAACTCCTTGCGGCGTTCGGCGAGCTGGGCGCCGATGTCTTTGGATTTAGCGAGCAGTCCCCGTTTCAATTCACGAAGCTGTCCCACCTGCTGGACGGAAAGCCCCAATTCCGGTTGCATCTCCGGAAGAAGAAACACATTCATCAATTGCCGATGCAAAGGATCACCCATGTGACCTTCGCCCTGCATCGCCGCGCCCATTGTTCCGGGTTCCGCTGTGTAAGCAAAACCGGGAAGCCCGATGATTACGATTGCCAGAATAAACTTCGGCCCATTCATACAAATAACTCCTCAATGCCTGTTGCAAGCATATAGCCATACCAAAAAGATGCGGAATCAGGTAGTTAGCTTAATAGCTTGCGCGAATTCCCCCACCGATCCATAAACGAAACGGCTAGTTCAGACTTGCGGTTTTCGCACCTCTATCGACTCCGGCGATGCTTCCCTCAAATTGCCGGGAGTGAGCGACGGATGGACGCGTCGCGAGCAGCACCACAATCGCGACAAGATAGAGGGATCCGCCAAACAATAATGTAGCTTGCAGCCCCGTGTAAATAGCCAGTACGATCGCTCCCGCCGACCCTAGTACGCTCGCGGCCGCGTTGAGCGACCAAGCCCAGCGGATCGATGCCGGATGCCTCTGCTCCAAGCGCCGGAGACCGCTCGGGAACGGCATCCCCATCAGGAACGCGGCCGGTCCGATCGCGAGAGCGGTGACCAGCATCTTGACCGGCAAAGGCCAGGTGGCGGCGATTCGTACCACGGGTCCCGCTCCGAAAGCGAGAGCCGACACCAGCACGGCGATGGCGAACAGCACCCGAGCAAGCCTCGAATCGTCTCCACCGGTCCACCGGGCGCTGAAAAAACTCCCCGCTCCGCTCGCCACCAGCATGGAAAAAACGATGACCGTCAAAGCGTAGGCAGGATGTCCGAGCAGGAGCACAAATCGCTGGATGAGAGCCACTTGGACCATAATGTAGCCTGCGCCGAGGCACAGAAAGTACAACAAAAACATCATGACGCCGTGCTCCCGAGGAAGTTGGGCTCCCAGCAGCAGGCGCGGAAGGCCCAGGATCAGCGCGGTCGCGACCAGGCTCGTGGCCATTAGTTCGAATAACAACGGCAACGCCATGTTGATCTTGTAGTCGGCGCTCTCCCGATTTCCGGTGCTCAAGTACGCGCGTACATCGCGAGGTTGCACGGTGTAAAAGAAAAATGGTCGATCGTCGCTGACAGGAGAAACGTCAAAGCGGTAATCGCGCAGAAAGGCGGCCGGATCGCGAGTTTCGAGGAGGGTCGCAAATTCGTTATGCATGCCCCCTCCAGGAAGGTACATGGCTTCCAGTGTGGTTTCGGAAACGAGTTGGCGCGCGCGAGCGATATCGGCGTCCGTGAACGGCTTGCGCGAAATGAGCACGGTATCCTGGGCGCCCCAGCCGTAAAGCTTCGAAGAATCGTCGCGCAGCACGATAAAGTGCCGTGCGCGATCGGTTTCACCGAGCCTGGCCAGGGCATCGGTCGCGAGCGTGAGCAGCCGCAGCGATTCACGCGGCGGATCGAAGCCCCAGCGCGTGAACGAGAGGACGCCGTCGTCGCTCAAGTGAGACAGGTAATCGTAGAAGGCGTCGGTGGTGTAGAGATTATTTTCGGAAAGGGCGAAGGCGCCGGCTGCCGTCGATGCCCAGGTGTCCACGAGCGTCGCCTGCAGCGCCTGGTATTTTTCAGAACTCCGGCGCACGAAGGACCGTCCATCCTCGACGAAGAGGCGAACTTCCGGGCGGAAGTAAAGACGGTGGCTTCGCTCGGCGAACTGGCCTCGCATAATCGTGTTGGCGATGATCGGATTAATCTCGATGGCGGTGATGTCGTGGCTGCCGGAAGCGAGCGAACGTGCGACGTCATAGCCGCCGCCCGCGCCGATCACCAAAGTTTTCGCACCGGGGCGCAGGAAATAAACCGCGCCCGGACCGTCGTGGCTGAGCGCACGGCGTTCGGCGCTGGTGAGATGATCCCAGTCCTTGTCGGCGAGCGCGGTGGCGGCGTCGGCGTCGATCACAATGCTCGGATATCCGCGGTTGTTCGTCACGCCGACGCGAGAAAAACTGTTCCAGGCCGCGAAGATCTCGGGCGGCAGCTTCTGTCCCTTGGCTACGCGGACGTCGAGCATGTGCAGCTTTCCATTCGCGACCATCAGCGCGACCAGCAATAACGAACCCAGTACCGCGGCCGCGCGCAATCGCGCTCGACCCGCTTGCTGAAACCACATCGCCCCGCCAATGGCGAAGAACACGCCGGCTGCCAAAACCGTATTCGGTCCGCCGAACACGTTCAGAAAGGGAATCAGGATCAGGCAGCCGGTCGCCGCACCCGCCAGATCGAAAAAATACGCTCGATCGACGCGTTGAATCGCTTCTGAGATCGCGCTTGAAACGATAATTCCCGCGAGCACGAAAGGAATCGCGCTCGCCATATAAACGGAGACCAGAGCGCCGAAGCCTAATTGCGCGGGCCGCGACAGTAGAAACCACAGCAACCCCGTCACGCAAGCCGCGTTCGCCAATCCGCAGACGCCGAGCTTCGCATAGATGTTGCCCGGCCGGGCCGCCACTACGTAGGAAATCACGCCGCCCGCCCCGAGGCCGAACAACGCCACCGAGATCGCCAGGAATGCGAAGTGATAGTAAAAGACGACCGAGAAGATTCGTGTGAGCGCGAGCTCCAGCACCAGCGTCGCGAGCGTCGTGAAGCCGAGCCCCAGGTAGAGTTGCGTCCACCGAACCTGCTCGGAGGGTCCTGCCGAAGAAGAAATAATGCGGGACAATCTTCTACTCTAGCAGGACGGGATTTCACATCGATCGGTTTCGACGGGTAGGGGGCTGGGTCCCGCGGATTCCCGGAAATGTTCTCCAGGCGAGCGAACTGTGGTCCAATAACAGTCGTATGAGGCTGAACTTGGGTCCCCCGAAGCTGATCCGCGCAGCGATTCTTGGCATGTTGTTTTCCGCTGCCTTGTTCGCGCAGGTATTGAGTCCCCCCGCGGAAACCGCGGCGACGATCGGCGGGAAGAAGATTGTGATCAAGTACTCCTCGCCTCGGATGCACGGCCGCAAAATCATGGGAGGGCTAGTCCCTTTTGGGCAAGTGTGGAGAACCGGCGCGGACAGCGCCACCAGCATGATTGCCGACGCAAATCTGGAAATCGGCTCGCTGAAAATCCCGAAGGGCAACTACACGATTTACACGATCCCGCAGCCGAACGAGTGGACTCTGATCGTCAGCAAGGAAATCGGCCAATGGGGCACGGAATATCATCCGAAACTCGATCTCGGGCATACGAAAATGACCGTGAAGATGCTCGACAAGCCGGTGGAGAACTTCAAGCTGGAACTGACCTCCCAGGGCGGCAATCACGGTCTGCTGACCATGACTTGGGAAAAGACGCAGGCGTCCGTGCCCGTGACCGTAGCGCCATAGGAGAATCAGCGCTCTTGATTTATTAACCCTGTCAGGGTGTTCGGGCCGGCAACGTCCTATCTTCACCCCGCTACAGGAGGGGAGGCGTGATGATGAATCGCCGTCATTTTCTGATTGCTGGAGCAAGCGCCGTGGCCTCGCCCGCGTGGGGGCAAGGCTTCTACGGCCGCAACACCGCCAGTCCTCCGAAGGTCACCGACGCGACCATCGGTGGCAAGCCGGTGCGCGTGAATTACTACGCGCCGTCGATGCGCGGGCGCAAAATCATGGGGGATCTGGTTCCCTATCGCGAAGTATGGTGCACAGGGGCGAACTGGTGCACGACGATTACTTCGGAGCAAGCCGGGCTCGAAATCGGTCCCATGAAGCTTCCCGCCGGGACCTACGCTTTGTGGACCCTTCCCGACGAGAAGCAATGGCAATTGATCCTCAATAAGAACACTCACGCGTTCCACCTGGATTACGACGCATCCCAGGATATCGGGCGAACGAAAATGAATTTGAAAGCGTTGTCCGAACCGGTGGAGCAGTTGCGGATCGACGTGCGTCCGGACGGTGGGAACAAGGGCACGCTCGCAGTGCTCTGGGAACGCACCGAAGCATCGGTGCCGTTTACGCTACTCTAGACGCCGTCTACAATCGCAGCCGCGCCCGATAGAAGGGCGGAAGCGTTTACCGGCGCCGGAAAATTCTCCTTGATCTCGGCAGCCGATCCGTCATCCGAATCAGCCACTTAGCCCTGGCAAGGCAGTTGCACGGTTGCCACGCATGGATAATCCAAACGAGGGTGGTTCCCGATTCGCCGGGACGGAGATGAAAGTGATCGGCGGTGCTGTGGCCGCGATCCTGATCGCGGGTGCCGTGGGCCTCGGATATGTGGCGCACGAGAAGGCGCAGGTGAAGGAACTCAGTGCGAGCAACCAGGCTCTCAACACCTCTCTCGCGGCGATGCAATCCCAACTCCAATCGATCAGTGAGAAGCTGATCGAGCAAGGTGCCGCCACTGCTCGCGCTGAAGTCGCCGCGCGAGCCGCCCTGAGCGCCACCGAAAACGCCGCGCCGCACACGGAGCAACATGCTTCGAACGAGGCTACGCGCCCTCGCTTGGCTCCGAGCGCCACGCTTCAGCGAACCAGGCCAACCGTAGATCCGCGCTTCAACCAAATCCAAAGCCGCCTGGAAGAACAGCAGAAGGCCATCGCCACCAACCGCGACGATCTCAACAAGACGCGCGACGACCTGCAAGGCAAACTCGACACCACTCGCGACCAACTCTCTGGATCGATTTCGAACTCGCATGACGAGCTCTCGGGTTCTATTGCTCGGACTCACGACGAGATTGTCGCATTGCAAAAACGCGGAGAGCGCAATTATTTTGAGTTCACACTCAATAAGTCGAATGAATTTCGCCGCATAGGCCCCCTAAGTTTGTCGCTGCGCAAAGTCAACACGAAGCGCAAGACCTACGATTTGTCTATGTTCGTCGATGACAATCAACTGCAGAAAAAGAGCGTCAATCTTTTCGAGCCTGTGTGGATCAACTTGCAGGATCAGGCTCAGCCGGTGCAGCTTGTGGTGAACCAGATAAGCAAGGACGAAATTCAGGGTTATTTATCGGCCCCGAAATATAAGCGCTCAGAACTGGGCGATACTGTCTCCTCCGTTTCTGGCGCACCGGCGGGATTGAAAGAACAATGAACGAACGCATCAACAACGCAGCATCGAGGAGGATGACATGCGACCGCTTCTGTCTCTGCTTCTTCTCTTCTTGCCAGTGGCCGCGTTGGCCGCTGACACTCCCATTTACCGGGTGACGGTAGTCCAGCGCTCGCTTCCCGCCGTGAACTACGGGCACCGTTCGGCGCCCACTCGCATCGATTTTCGTGGAACCGTGCTCACGCCCGATGCGCGTGGTGGGGCCGTGGTGGAGGCCAAGCCGGGCGCTGTCCTGATCCAGGCCAAATTCAACGGCCTCGGCAATCCGGCTCAGTTCGGCGCGCAATACCTGACGTACGTTTTGTGGGCGATTAGTCCGGAGGGCCAGCCCGAAAGGCTCGGGGAGATCGTCACCAACGGACACAATGACGGCAAGCTGGAAGTCTCCACGTCACTGCAAACGTTCGGGCTCTTGGTGACCGCGGAACCGTATTTCGCGGTTTCGAAGCCCAGTCCGGTCGTCGTGATGGAGAACGTTCTGCGACCGGATACCATCGGCGCATCGGAGCCGATTTCCGCAAAATACGAACTCCTGCAGCGGCCTGAAAATTACGAGGTCACGCTGCCTGCGGCTCCCACCAGCGGTCCGTTGGTCTCGCAAAAGGAGTATGAGGCCCTGCTCGCGTTGTACCAAGCCCAGAACGCGATTCAAATCGCCAAGGCGGAAGGCGACGACCAGTTCGCGCACGACACTCTGAGCCGCGCGGAGAGCCTGGAAAAAGAGGCGCAGGATATCCCGCATCGCGGAGACAATCGCGACAAGATCGTTACGCTGGCGCGCCAAGCTGCCCAGACGGCGGAAGACGCCCGCAGCATCGCGGCCCACAAGCGCGGCGGCTCGCAATAGCAACTGCTTGACAGGCGATTGCGGTGTGGCGCACGCCCGTGGCGTGCCGCGTCGAGACTTTTCTCGACGCAAGGCCGGGGCGCTAGAACGCGCCGTGGATGTGATTCAGTTTGCGGCGGTCGCGCTTAGAGGGCTTCCCGGCCGGCTCATAATGCGGCATAGCCTTGCGCTCCTCGGCGACCTTCGCCCGTAGTTCGCGGCTCGCGTCCGTTTCGGCATACAGCGTCTGCGCGACCGCGGCGGGCCCGCGCATCTCGCTCAATGCTTTGACTTCCACTTCAAAATCGCCGCCGTCGTTCTTGATAGATAACATGTCGCCGACCTGAACCTCGCGGGCTGGTTTCGCGCGCACTTTGTTGGTTTCGATGCGGCCGATATCGCAGGCTTTCGCGGCGAGCGACCGGGTCTTGAAAAATCGCGCGGCCCACAGCCATTTATCGATTCTCATGCGCTCGACGCCTTCGGCATTCCCATGCTGCCACAAGCTGGCGACAAAAGCAGAGAAGCGGTGCGGTGCGGCTCGCCGATCGCTTACTGATAGCTCGCCGCCTGCAGCTTGAACATACTGGCGTATCCGCCGCCGCTCGCGATCAGTTGATGATGCGTGCCTTCCTCGTGAATCTTGCCGCCTTTGAGCACCACGATGCGATCGGCCATACGGACGGTGGAAAGACGATGCGAGATCAGCACCGCGATCTTGCCGGTGGTGAGTTCGGCGAAGCGATTGAATACTTCGTACTCGGCCATGGCGTCGAGCGCCGCGGTCGGCTCGTCGAGAATCAAAATTTCGGCATCGCGCAGATAGGCACGGGCCAACGCCACTTTCTGCCACTCTCCGCCCGAGAGATCCACGCCGTCTTCGAAGCGCTTTCCGAGCATTTGATCGTAGCGGTGCGGCAGCCTGTCGATAATTCGGGAGGCGCCGCTTTTGTAAACCGCATGGTCCAGAAGCTCCTGATCGCTCGCACGCTCGATTCGGCCCAACGTGATATTTTCGCGGGCGGTCATATCGTAGTGAATGAAATCCTGGAAAATCACGCCGATTTTACGGCGTAAGGAATCGATATCGTACTCGCGCAGGTCGACTCCGTCCAGGAGAATTTTCCCGCCCGTGGGTTCGTAAAGGCGCGGGATCAGTTTTACCAGCGTCGTCTTTCCTTGCCCGTTCTCGCCGACCACGGCGATCCGTTCGCCCGCCCCGATGCGCAGATTCACGTTATCGAGAATCAGGCGGCGTGAGCCTGGATAGGCGAACGATACGTTGCGGAATTCGAAACCGTCGTGAATCGCACGCGGAGCGGGAATCGCGTTCGGTGCGTTGCGAATCTTCGGCTGCACCGTGAACAAGCCGAAATAATCGGTGAGGAAAAGAGCCTGGTGCGCGATATCGGCGAAATTCAAAAATACCGACTGCAACTGGCGGCTGAAGCCCGCCAGAGCCCCCGCGACGAAGGTGAGTTCGCCGATCGTGATCGAGCCGTTGATGGTTCTGAACAGCAGGACTGCGTACACTCCGTAGTAGCCGAGTGACCCGACAGCCGCGAAGATCGCTCCGCTCAGCGTCCGGCGCTTCGCGAGATTGCGATTTCGCATAATCACTTCATCGTTAATCTGCGAAAAGCGATCGTGTAGGAAATCGCCTAAGCGGAAAAGCTTCAGCTCTTTTGCGCTTTCCTTTTTCGTGCCCAGGTCGCGAAGATAATCCATTTCGCGGCGCAGCGGCACGAGACTGTAGGCGAGCGCGTAGCTCAACGATGCGAAATAGCCCTCGCCCAGAAACGCGGGAACCACAGCCAGCACGAGCACAAACAACATGAGGGGCGAGAAGACCATCACACCGACCGAGAGTGAAATGAGAGTGATCACTTGCTGAAACGTGTCGCCGAGAGGACGAAGGATTCCTACGCGGTCCGTCGTCTGGCACCGCGCGCGCTCCAGACGGTCATAGAAATCGGGGTCTTCAAAACACTCCAGATCGAGCGACGCGGCGTGCTTCATGATCTGTAAACCAGAATGCTTCGTGAAGGAATCGGCAATGCGGCCGTCCCAATATTCAATCGCCCGCGCCAGGACCGCACCGATCGCGCCGACAGCGAACTCCGCTGCGAGAAGGTACCACAGCATCGTGTGGCCCGCCCCTGGATGCCGAATGGAGTTGACGACCAGATCGATGATCATCTTGCCGATCCACAATGCCGCGAGCGGCAAAAGGCCGGTGAGAATTCGCGACCCCAGTTCGGCGGCGAGCAGGCCGCGCCCCGAGCGCCACAGTAAGGCGCCGAGCTGCGGTATATTTTTCAAGGCCCGAAGTTGATTTTTCCGGGTCGCGAGGTAAGTTTTCCAGTACCGTGTCATATGCTTTCGATCTGAGCTAAAGTCTGCATTGCCAATGCGAATTTCTGCGGTCTGCCGTCTGCCCGACCCATAGCAATCGCTTGGCCACCAACGTAACAGCTCGTTCTGAATCGACGCGCAGTTTTTGCGCCCTATGCACGATTCATAAGAACCCTAGCGCCGCAACGCGTGAATCGGCCGGCTATATAATGGCCCTTCAGGCAAGGCAACGAGAGGTTTCAGGGGTCAAGCCTGACCCTTGTGTTTCGGGGGATGCAACATGGCCGTGTGTTCAAACGGATCCCGGTGGCTGCGGTCCGTGGCAGTGGTTGTTTGTCTTGCCATCGCAGCTCGTGGCGAGGCAGGTCCGAACCTACCTGGCTCGAACGCTCAAGCTCTCCGCAAAATCGATATCGATTTACTCGATGACATCTCGCGCCGCGCCTTTCGTTATTTTTGGGAGCAGTCGTCGCCCAAAACCGGATTGACCCTCGACCGCGCGGCGATGAATCCCAGCGACGCCGAAGACCTCCGAAAGAATGTGCAAGTAGCCAGCATCGCGGCCACTGGTTTCGGTCTCGCGGCCGTGTGCATCGCACAGGATCACCGCTGGATCGGGCACCAGGCGGCCACCGAACGGGTGCTGACCACGCTTCGCTTCCTGGCTCATCAAGCGCCGGAAAAAAACGGCTGGTTCTATCACTTCATGGACGCCGATACGGGAGAGCGTGCGTGGCAGAGCGAGGTTTCCTCCATCGATACCGCGCTGCTGCTCGCGGGCGTGCTCACCGTCCGCCAATGCATGCTGGACGAGCCGGAGGTCGTCAATCTCGCGAATACGATTTACGCGCGCGTTGATTTCCCCTGGATGATGGACGGCAGCCGCACATATTTCTCCCACGGCTGGAAGCCTGAACAGGAGTTTCTGCCGTATCGCTGGGACACTTATAGTGAGCTCCTGATTCTGTATGTCCTGGGAATCGGTTCACCCACGCATCCGATTCCCGTGGATACCTGGGGCACGTGGAAACTGCCCGTGGTCGGCACCGATGGGAATAAATATATCGGCGGCGGTCCGCTGTTCATTCATCAGTATTCACAGGCGTGGCTTGATCTGCGCGACCGGTCGAACGGAACAGCCTCCGCGGGAGATTCGCCGGCGAATCCACGTCAGATCTCTTCCGATACCGCAAATTCACGGCATGCGATCGACTATTACGCAAATTCCGTGATCGCTACCCGCGCGCAGAGGGATTTCTTCATGAATCTCTCGGCGCAGTATAAAGGCTATTCCGCCGACGTGTGGGGCATCACGGCGTCGGACAGCACGCATGGCTACACGGATTGGGGCGGCGACCATCCGCGCATTGATGGAACGGTGGCTCCAGCGCTGCCGCGGCTCGCTGATGTTCACTCCCGATATTTGCATCCCTGCCATGCGCACCATGCTATTAAAGTATGGAAAAAGCATCTACGGACGCTATGGCTTTGCCGACGCATTTAATCCGAACAGCGGCTGGGTGAGTCCGTATGTCATCGGAATCGATGCGGGAATCACGTTGCTGAGCGCGGAAAATCTGCGGACCGGCCGGGTGTGGAAATGGTTTATGGCGAATGCGGCGCCGGAGCATGCCCTCGACCTGGTGGGATTAAAGAAGCTGGTTCCCGAGCCGCCGAATGAAGCCGGCGGCCCGATTGAATCTGTGCACGCCGAATCCATACAAACGCAATCTGGACACGCCGCGCGCTGAAGCACGGCACGTGGAATCTCGCGGAGAAGCTCCCCGTATCCAAGCTCTCGCGGAGAAGCTCCCCGTATCCAAGCTAATGACGCTTGAAGTACTGCACCTCGCGCTCGTGTTTTTCGGCGGCCTCGCGCGTCGGAAACGTACCCAGATTTTTGGGCTTCTTGGTCTTGGCATCCAGTTTCCTGGAGTACAGCCGGTATTCCCCCGATTTCAGCTTGCGAATCATCGTGACCTCCTGGAAATCATGTTGCAACCTCCCGACCAAGAGCCGCAACGCGCCGCGTCGTGTTTCGCCTGTTTCTCCGAGACGAAGGGTGCCTCGCGTTTATCCCTTATCTGAGACCGCTCATCCAACCCGAGCGCCAAAGGAGAAACGATGCTCAGGAATTATTTTCGAAGAAGCCTGGCTGCGGACACATATAGCAAGATCGTTTTTACCGCGATCGCCGTTGCTTTGAGTATTCTTGCCCTGCGCTCGCAAGTGCGAACCGTGCGCGCACAATCCGATTCGTTCACGGCGAATGTCTATGTAGAACCCGGCACCGTCGCAATCCGATGGACGGACGGAGGCACGGTAGGGGAAGGGAAGATGATGATCGATTTGAAGACCGGAGACGTGTGGGGCTTCCCGACCACGTCCTCAGCGTCGCCTTATCCGATCGATCCGAACAGCACGAAGCCGCCCTTATCGAAGCCCATCTATCTCGGCCGGTTCGATCTCTCGGCAATGGCCGCGGCCCACTAACAAGGCGAGCTTCATGCCGGCAGCGGTTCCGGGCCGGGATCGATCACATCCGGGTCGGGCACATCCGGCTCCGGCAGAGGCGGCAGCGCGGGCTGTGGATCGGGATCGGGCGGCGGTGGTTTAGGGTCGAATCTAGACATGGTTTTCTGAGAACACGTTTTGTGCGATCTGTCTTTATACGCAGGGCGTAATCACTAG
>CAVXVL010000071.1:0-12590 GCA_963765085.1 Terriglobia bacterium
GTTAAGGCACGTTCCGACGATTTGCGCCCGCAGTACAAAACTTCCGACTTTCCGAAATTGGTCCGAGGGAAGTATGCCACACGACTGCGGAAAAGCTCGAACGTGATCATCCTGGACCCCGAGTTGGCTGACCTGTTTCCCAATTCCGAAGCCGTAAACGCCGCCTTGCGGTCACTCTCCGAAATTGCTGAGCGTGCGAGGCGTCGGCAGGCGGTTTAATGGTTCGTTGCTCTAATGCCTTCTGTAATCTGCCAGTTTTGTGCAAGTGAACTATTGTTGAAGGGCGACGGGAAATGCTGCGAATGCTCCGGGACCGGCGCAAATGCGCACGTTAACTCGGACGCGCCAGAATGCCCAATCGCGGCGGTACGGGAGTTTGTCCCGCATGCGCCGGCACGGGCTTCAACTTGCATCAACACGGGTTCGACCTTCAGCGCCCGCGAAGGCCTTAGCTACCTCAACCCAAACACATACAGCGCATTCCCCGCCGCGGCCGCCACATACTGTTTTCCGCCCACCGAGTACGTGATCGGCCCATTCATAATCGCTCCCCCGAGCGCCGTCTTCCACAGCAGATCTCCCGTGCGGGCGTTCAACGCGTAGAAGTATTCTTCCCGGCTGCCGCTGAACAGGAGATCGGAATCGGTGGTCAGAATCCCCGCGTCGGTGACGTCGGTTAAATTGAACTGCCACTTCTTCTCACCCGTCTTTGGATCGATTGCGATCACCGCGCCGTGGCCGTCCTCGGGCTTGCGCGTGTTGTTCTGAATTCCGCGATTCGGACCGAAGCTCGAATTATGCATGCCGCTCGAATAGCGCTGCCCTTCGACATACTCTTCTTCGGTCTTCACGTAAACCGAATACGTGTTGTCCCACGCGGGGATGTAGAACAATCCAGTGCGCGGACTGAACGACGGCGAATACCAGTTCGTCGCGCCCTGATTGCTCGGATAAATCAGCGTCCCCTCGCGCGAAGGAACCTTCCCGGGGACGCGCATGGGACGGCCCTGCTCGTCGAAACCATTCGCCCAATTCACCTGCGTGAAAGGTTTCCCGACCAGGAACTGGCCGGTGGCGCGATCGATCGTGTAATAAAATCCATTGCGATTCGCCCACAACATCACCTTGCGCGGCCGCCCCTGATATTCCATATCCGCGAGCACAGGAACTTGCACCGAATCGTAGTCGAACTCATCGTGCGGCGAGAACTGATAATGCCATTTCAACTTGCCGGTATCGGGATCGAGCGCGACCACGGAATCTGTATACAAGTTGTCGCCCTTGCGCTTATCGCCGTTCCAATCGGGACCGGGATTTCCAATGCCCCAATAGGTCAAATTTAGATCGGGATCGTAAGCGCCGGTGACCCACACCGATCCGCCGCCGTGCTGCCAGGAATCGCCGGCCCACGTTTCGCTCCCGAGCTCGCCGGCCGCGGGGATGGTGTAAAACTTCCACAGTTCCTTGCCGGTGTGAACGTCATACGCGGCGATGAACCCGCGAATGCCGAATTCCCCGCCCGCCACGCCGACGATCACTTTGTCTTTGATCACGAGCGGCGCATGCGTCAGCGCGTAGCCGGATTCCGCGTTCGCGACCTTCGTATTCCACACCGACTTTCCGCTCTTCGCATCGAGCGCGATCAGATGCGCGTCGATGGTCCCCATGAACAGCAGGTCTCCCGAAATGGCGAGCCCTCGATTCACGCGGCCGCAGCACGGGCGCGACGCTTTCGATGGCGTATACGGAAATGTCCAGAACACTCGTCCTGTCGCGGCATCCAGCGCAACCGCATCATTGGGCGCCTGCACGGTGTACATAACACCATCGACGACCAGCGGCGTCGCTTCGAATTTTTCGAACGAGTGCGCTTGGAAAACCCATTTCAGTTCCAGGTCTCGAACGTTCTGCGGCGTGATCTGCGCGAGCGCGCTGTGGCGCTGCCCGGCGTAGCCGCCCGAATACGTCATCCAGTTCTGCGGTTCGGCGCCCGATTTGAGCAGACGATCCGACGTAACTTGCGCGGAAAGCGAACCAGCGGCAAGAAGACAAATCGCGGCGGCGGATTTCATGGAATGAGTGCTCATTGAATCGGCGCTCCCTTCAGAGAGACCAGATAGGCGATCACGTCGGCCAATTCCTGCGGGTTGAGTTTTCCTTCGTATGACGGCATCAGCGCTTTATCAAGGAACGCAAATTCGTTGAGCTCCGATCGTTGATAAGAGACGGGCTTGCCGCTTGGATCGGAGATCTGCACCGTGAAAGTGTCCTCGTTGAGCAGCAATCCGTTGACGGCCTGGCCGCTCTTGAGAACCACACGGACGGGCCGATTCTCCAACGCTTTTCCAAGGCCAGGACGCAGAATCGCGGTCTCGATTTCAATCGCTCGTTTGTTGAGCCCGATATCGCTGAGGTCGGGTCCCATGGTGCCGCCGACGGCTCGGACGCGATGGCAGCTCGCACAGTTGCCGCTGCCTTCGAAGATTATTTTCCCTCGCGCCGCGCTACCGCTTTTCGCGGCTTGCGAGATGCCCACCGGCTCGGCGGCGAGCGAGCGAAGATACGCGACGATCACTTGCGCGCGCGGCAGAATCATCTCGAAGGCCGGCATCCCGGTGCCGGGAACGCCGTTAAGAATGGTGTTGATGATGTCGTCATCGCTAACGGCGCGACGAAATTTACCATGTCCCAGATCGATGCCGGTGACCAGATTGCCGTCGGGTCCGTGGCACGTGATGCAGTTCAGGCGATATTGACGTCCGCCTTCCTCGATTTCCGAGGGCGTGTAGCCGTGCTGGGCTTGCGCGATTCCGGCTGCAACGAAGAGGGCCAGAATGGGAGCGCGTCGGAGGTTCATGATCTGGCATGGTACCACTGCGGGCTGCGTCGATCCAGCGGTGAATTTGGCCGAACGAAAGCGCTAGAAGCGATCTTTCAGAGTCGGCCGTTGAACCACTTCCTCTGGTCGTGGCTCGGGTGAGTGCTCTCGTTTTATCGCATGCGCTACGGTTCTTCAGTCCCGACCCGAGCCGCGAACAGAGTGAGCGGTTAACCTCCTGCCGCCCGTGTTACGGCTCGATCTGACGCATGATCCACTGGACTTCGCCAGGATACGCCGGCTTGGGATTGTAGCGGAACAGTTTGCTCGCAAGGTCTTTCCCTCTGTAGTAGGGATGCTCCGCGAGGCGTCTCCCGATGAATTCAATCCCGGTGAGTACCGACGGAAAAGTCGTCTCGTCGGGGTGATATCCCAGACGATTGTTGCGATTTTCATGCACGCCGCACTGCGTTTCGCGAATGGAGATCGCCGGAAGCAGGCGGTAATCGAGCTGATTCTCGTCGGCGATGCGCAGGTACTCGGAAACGTACATTGGCGCCGGGCAGTGGTAGAGATGGAAGAAACGTTCCAGGCGCGCGAAGCGCGAATCGTTGAGCGGTCTTACGATGGGTTTCGACAATTCGAAGGTGGGCCGGGTGTCCGATTCGACGTCCGCGTCCGCCATCGTGGTCGTAAACAGTAATACGCCGAGCGAGCTAGCCAGTAGAATATAGGCCCTGGCAGAGACGGCGAATTTCAAAAATCGCAGGGAGGCAGTACGAGCACACTGGGAGATCACGGGTGACAGAGGGGGTCGAGCCACCTTCTGCTTTCGGCTGAGATGAACGCGAAGTTTAGGGCGCGAAGATTCTATCTGACGATCGGTTCGGGAATCGCTTCGCCGTCGGCCCGCGGATCGGACGCCGCGTAGTTGGTCTTCGTCTTCGAATCGTGCAAAATCGCCTGGCCGCGGCCCATTTCCTGCGTATATTCGCGGCGAATGCGAACCTCGTGACCGCGCTCGGAAAGCTGCTGAAGCGTCGCCGCGGGAACACGCGATTCGATGGACACGTCGCACCCACCGGAGTTCTTCTTCGTAAAACGCGGAGCTTCTAGCGCGGCCTGAATGTTCATGCCGTAATCGATGATGTTGGAGGCGAACTGCGCGTGCGCCAGCGGCTGATTCGCGCCGCCCATAATGCCGAAACCGATGTGCTGATCGCCGCGCTCCATGTATGCGGGAATGATCGTATGGAAGGGACGCTTCCCTCCCGCGAGTACGTTGGGATGGTGCGGATCGAGCGTGAACAGCGCGCCCCGATTCTGCATGATGAACCCCATGCCTTCGGCAGTGAGGCCGGAGCCGAACTCGTCGTAGACGCTTTCGATCCAGCTCGCGATGTTGCCGTCTTTATCGACGACCGTCAGGTAGGTCGTGTTGCTGCCGATGGGATCTCCGCTCGGCACTTCGCAGTTCGCATGGTGCGGATCGATCAGCGCGGCGCGCTTTTTCGCGTAGTCTTTCGAAAGCATGCGATCGATGGGCGCGTCGTAGGTACGGGGATCGGCGACGTAGCGGCGGACATCGGCATAGGCGAGCTTCATCGCTTCGATGCGCTTGTGCATTTCCATCGGACTGAACGCACCGAAGGGCGAAGCGGGCGTCACTTCCATGATGTTGAGCATCTCCAGCGCGGCCACGCCCTGGCTGTTGGGAGGCAGCTCCGAAATCTTCCAGCCGCGATAATCGATCGAGATCGGAGTGACCCACTCGGAAGAGTAGCCGGCCAGATCCTCGGCGGTCATCGTGCCACCCAGTTTGCGCGAAGTCTTGAGAATCGACGCGGCGATGTCGCCCTTGTAATAGGCAGACGGGCCTTGCTCGGCGATCAGACGCAACGCACGCGCGATATCGGGATTCTTGAAAACATCTCCGACTTTCGGCACTTTGCCATTGGGAAGAAACACCCGCTTGGACTCGGCATGCTCGTTCAAGCGACTCGCGGAGGCCGCCCAGGATTCCTGAATCGCTTCGGTGACGGGAAATCCCTGCTCGGCGTAAGCGATGGCGGAGGGAAATAGATCCTTCCATGGGAGCTTGCCGTAGCGCTTGTGCATCTGCCACCAGCCGTCGACCGCGCCTGGCACCGTAAAGCTATGAATTCCGTCTCCCGGCATCGATTTGATGCCCTGCTTCGCGAGGAACTCCGGAGAGAGTGCCTTCGGCGCGGGACCCGAAGCGTTAAGGCCCACCAGCTTGCCGGTTCCCGCTTCCCGATACATGACGAAGAGATCCCCGCCGAGGCCGGTTTTCATGGGCTCGACGACGGCGAGGACGGCGTTCGCGGCAATAGCGGCGTCGACGGCCGATCCGCCTTTCGCGAGAATCTGCGCGGCGGCCGACGAAGCGAGAGTCTGACTCGTCGCCGCGATCCCCTGCTGCGTGATCACCATGGAACGTCCGTAATTACGTCCCTGGGCGCAGAGCGGAGCCATCGACAGCAGCCCCAGGAGCGCGATTCCAGCGAGCATTTTCGACATTCTCATGGCCGCAGCCATTCTAGCATTCGCATTCCATGTATTTTCCTCTATGGATCTGGGAAAATAATAAGATCTTGCTCGATCGCATCACCGTGCATGGCGCACGGCAACACAATCTTAAGAACATCGACGTCGAGATTCCGCGCAACACCTTTACGGTGATCACTGGGTTGAGCGGATCCGGCAAGAGTTCGCTCGCCTTCGATACGATTTACGCCGAAGGCCAGCGGCGCTATGTGGAAACGCTGTCGCCGTACGCGCGCCAGTTCCTCGATCAGATGGAGCGCCCTGACGTCGATTCCATCGACGGCTTGAGCCCGGCCATTTCCATCGAGCAGAAAACCACCAGCCGCAGTCCACGTTCGACCGTCGGCACCATTACGGAAATCTACGATTACCTGCGCGTTCTCTACGCTTCTCTTGGGATTCCGCATTGTCCGAAATGTGGTTTGGAGATTTCGCGGCAATCGACGCAGCAAATTCTGCAGCAGGTGATGGCGCTCGGCCCGCAGGAGCGCGTGATGATTCTCGCGCCCATCGTCAGAGGCCGCAAAGGCGAGTACAAAAAAGAACTCGAAAAGCTTTCGCGCCAGGGATTCGTCAGGGCTCGCGTGGATGGCGTGCTGCGGTCGCTGGACGAAGAGATCACGCTCGATAAACGCAAAAATCACACCATCGAAGTCGTCGTGGATCGTCTGCTGATCAAGCCCGAGGTCGAAAAGCGCTTAGAAGCCTCGATCGAAACAGCGATGAAACTGGCGGATGGACTCGTGATGGTTGCGCAAGTGGAGGGTCCCGAGCGGCTCTACTCGCAAAAGCTCGGATGTCCGGAATGCGGATCGAGCGTCCCGCAATTGGAGCCGCGCTCGTTCTCTTTCAACAGCCCCTACGGCGCCTGCGACGCGTGCAATGGATTGGGCAGCCGGTGGAGTTTCGATCCGATCAAAGTGATTTCCGACCCAACGCGTCCGCTGTTGAATGGAGCACTCGCGATCGCCGCGGGATCGTCCTACGTGACGGGCGATTTGAAATTGCTCGCTGCGCGTCTGAAGATTCCGATCACGAAGCCGTTCGAGAAACTACCGAAGAAATCGCAGGAAGCGCTGGCCGACGGGCTCATCAAGGCCCTCAACGAATATTACGAGCAGGAAAATGTCTCCGATGACCAGCGCGATTGGCTGATGCAATATCAGTCAGCCACCACTTGCGCGGTGTGCGGTGGAAAAAGGTTGAAGCCGTCGAGTCTGGCGGTGAAAGTCAAAGGCGTCACCATCTCCGACCTGACCGGCATGTCGATCTTGAAGGCGCTCGACATCGTGAAGAAATGGAAACTCACCGGCAGAGAGCAGCAGATTGGCGGCAAACCGGTCGACGAGATTCGCAATCGCCTGGAGTTTCTGGAAGCCGTCGGCCTCGAATATTTGAGCCTGGATCGTTCCTCGGCGACACTTTCCGGCGGCGAAGCACAGCGCATTCGGCTCGCGACGCAGATCGGATCGAAGCTGCGCGGCGTGCTATATGTTTTGGATGAACCCTCCATCGGCCTGCATCCGCGCGACAATGGACGGCTCCTCGATTCACTCCAGAACCTCCGCGATCTCGGCAACACAGTTCTGGTGGTCGAGCACGACGCGGAGACCATCGAGCGCGCGGATTACGTAATCGATCTCGGTCCTGGCGCAGGACGTCTCGGCGGTGAATTGGTGGCGCGCGGGACGCCGGCGCAAATCCTGAGCAATCCGGTGTCGCTGACGGGACAGTATCTTTCGGGAGCGCGTGTCATCCCGATTCCGGAAACCCGCCGCGAGCCCGAGCAGAAGAAGCTGGTCATCAAAGGCGCGACCGAACATAACCTGAAAAACATCGACGTGGAATTTCCACTGGGACTTTTCATCGCGGTCACGGGTGTTTCGGGAAGCGGAAAATCGACACTGGTGAACGATATTCTGTATCGCGCGGCAGCGAAGCACGTCTATAAATCGCATGCGGCCCCCGGCGCGCACAAATCGATCACGGGATTGGATCTCATCGACAAAGTGATCGAGATCGATCAGGCGGCGATCGGGCGGACACCGCGGTCGAATCCCGCCACTTACACGCAAGTGTTCACGCATATTCGAGAGCTGTTCGCGATGCTCCCGGAGTCGCGCGCGCGCGGCTACAAGCCCGGACGATTCAGCTTCAACGTCAAAGGCGGACGCTGCGAAGCGTGCCAGGGCGATGGACAAAAGCGCATCGTCATGAATTTTCTCCCCGACGTGTTTGTTACCTGCGATGTATGCCGCGGACGCCGTTACAACCACGAAACGCTGCAAGTGAAATACAACGGTTACTCGATCGCCGATTTGCTGGAAATGCCGGTCGAAGACGCGCTGCCGCTGCTCGAAAACATTCCGCAGATTCGCATCCGGCTCGCCACGTTGGTGGACGTCGGATTGGGATATCTGCACCTGGGGCAATCGTCGACGACGCTTTCGGGAGGCGAAGCGCAGCGCATCAAACTCGCGCGCGAACTCAGCCGCAGGCAGACCGGCAAAACGCTCTATATCCTGGACGAGCCGACCACCGGATTGCACTTCGAAGATATTCGTAAACTTCTCGATGTTTTGCAGAGTTTGGTGAAACTGGGCAATACTGTCGTGGTGATCGAACATCAACTGGATGTGATCGAAAGCGCGGATTGGGTGATCGATCTGGGTCCGGAGGGCGGCGAACGCGGCGGACATTTGGTGGCAAGCGGAACGCCTGAGGAGATCGCGCGCACGCCGAAGAGTTACACGGGCCAGGCGCTTCGCAAAGCTTTCAAGGGACGCGCCGCTTAAGGCGCAACGAAAAGGACACGCCGCAGGAGCGGCAGTGAAAGGACGAGCGGCGTAAGCCGATTCAAAAGATGAGCCGTTATCAAGAGCAGCCGCTGAGTTTCGACGCGCTGAAGACCGTTCCCATCGACGACCGCGGCGGCAAAGTACAAGTCCAGCATTTTGCGCGTCCGTATCAGAAAGGCGAAGGCATCGCGAGCCTTCTCGACTCCCTCCCGAAGCTTCTGGCGGCGGATTCTTTTCGCGCCGTCGTGGAAGCCGTTCGCAAGGCGCGCCGCGAAAAGCGCGCCATTTTGTGGGGCATGGGCGGTCACGTCATCAAGTGCGGGCTGGGCGACGTTTTGCTCGATTTGATGCGGCGCGGATGGATCACCGCCTTCGTGATGAACGGCGCGGCGTCGATTCACGATTTCGAAATCGCCATTGCCGGACAGACCAGTGAAGACGTCGAGGCGGTGCTGCCCGACGGACGTTTCGGCGCGGCTGAAGAGACGGGTCGCGAGATGAACGTCGCGATTACGGAAGGTCATCGCGACGGCATCGGCATGGGGGAAGCACTGGGGCGGCGGTTGGAAACGCTCGCGAAGCCGGAATTCGCGCCGCACAGCATCGTGACGATGGCGTATCGCGCGAATGTTCCCGTCACGGTGCATGTCGCGATCGGCACGGATACGCCTCACACGCATCCGGCCGCGGACGGCTCGGCCATCGGCGCGGGAACGCATCGTGATTTCCGTCTGCTGTGTTCGCTGGTGCGAGGGCTCGATAGGGGCGGCGTGTATTTGAACGTCGGCTCGGCTGTGGTGCTGCCGGAGGTATTTCTGAAAGCCGTCTCGGTGGTGCGCAACCTCGGATATCCTTTGACGCGATTTCACGACCGTCAATTTCGATTTCCTCCAGCACTACCGGCCGAAGATGAACGTCGTGGAACGTCCTCATGCGAAAGCCGGCGGACGAGGATATTCTCTGACGGGCCATCACGAACTAATGATTCCGTTGCTGGCCGCTGCACTGATCGAAGGCGAATGACAGCGCCGCACGAAAGCGTCGTCCCGGGACGATGGCCGACGTGGGGCTGGGAAGACGTCGCGCTGCTGATCGGGGCCGTGCTTCCCTCGCTTTTTTTCGGCGCGGGCCTGATGCGCGTGCTCCGCTGGGCGGCGCCCGGCGTATTCGGCATCTGGCCGTGTCGACGCTCACTTACCAATTGTTCGTCTACGCCTTCCTGATCGGCGCACTGTTTCTTTTGATCTCCTGGAAATACGGGCAGCCGTTTTGGAGCTCGCTCGGATGGACCATGGCCTTTCGCGGAGCGCTTGCAAGCGTGATCGCGGGGCCGATACTGGCGGTCGGCGTATCGTTCCTGGGCGTTTTGCTGCGCACGCCGGAGGTGCGCAATCCCATCCGCGAGATGATCACGGGACGAGACCACGCTCGCAGTCGTGCATCGCGTTTGGCGTGCTGATCGCGCCGTTCGTCGAAGAATTAATTTTCCGCGGCTTTCTGCTTCCGCTCATCGCGAAATCCGTGGGACCATGGCTCGCCATCGTTCTCACCGCGATCTTATTCGCGTTGCCCCACGGCGCACAGAACGAATGGGCCTGGCAGCAATTGACGTTGATTGCGCTCGCCGGCGTCGCTTTCGGATTCGTGCGCGTTCGCACGGGCGCCAACGTCGGCGTCGTTCCTGATGCACGCCAGCTTCAACGCCACGCAGTTTCTCGGCTTCCTGTTGACGCGGTCAACTTCGTCAGAGCTCGCGATAGCTGACGAGTTGGATTCCGCATTCCTCGATGGATGCTCTCACTTCGGGCGAAGTCAGCGCGCGCAGTTCCGCCTCCCTGCTCTCTTTCAGACGCGTTCGAGCGCCGCGCAGTTCTTCGCCAAGCAGTCCGGGATGGCACATGAACTCCGTCGACCCTGCGGGCAATTCACGGAGCACCTTCGCGAGGCTGGCCGCATCATAGTGTCCCGTGATTTGGAATCCCGCGAAATGATCGGTGGAGCGGCATCCGTGCCGCGCAAGCACACGCGCGGAATGACCTCGCATGGCGCCCATAGCCTTCGATGTTGCACGCTTCGCCGTCGAAACGCCTTCCGGCGTCAGAGGAAAATCAAACGGACGCCGCACCCAGGGTATTTTGAATTCTTCGGAAATCCGCGCAACGGCATCGAGCACCGGCGGAAGCAAGTGGGTGTGTTTGTGCGTATCGAGATGCGTGGGATGCAGGCCGGCATCCAAAATCCGGCGCACCTGCGCGGCCAGTTCCTCGTAGATGCGCAGCCGCTTGCGCGCCACGGCAAAAATGAGCTGCGGGACAGTGAGAGGAAAGGGGGGCTCGCCCACCAACACGAGATGGCAGCCGATATCGAGCTTCGGATTTTCACGCGCCAACTGCACGGCATTCTCAAAGGCAGGACCGGTCGCCATGAGCGTGGTCGCCGTCAGGATTCCGTGCTGATGAGCTTCGACGATGCCCTGGTTTACGTCGCGCGTGAAACCGAAATCGTCGGCGTTGACAACCAGTTTCCGGACGCCGGATTTCATAGGCGGCGCATCTCTCAAGCGGGATTAGAAAATCGCCAGCTTGATGCGCAGGAACTTTTTCGGATTGCTGCGGAAATCCTTCATCAGGCCGTTGATTTCCCGGGTCGTGCTGTCGAGGCTCTGATACAGCGAGGGATTCACCAGGAGCTGGCCAAGCGTCCCCTGTCCGTTGTTGACCTTGTCGAGGAGTGTATCCAGACGGCCCATGGTGGCCTTCAATTCCGTGTGCAGTTCATCGCTCTTCAGCAGCTTGCCGACATCGCCCTGTCCGTCGTTGATCCCTTGCAGCAGTTTGCGAACGTCCGCGATCGTGGCGCGCGTGTCGTCGTACAACGCCGGATCTTTCAGCAGTTTGCCCGCCGTGCCTTCGCCCTTCTGTAAGCCGTCCATCAGCGTGTCGACGCGAGAGATGGTTGCGCGCAGGTCGTTGTACATCTCCGGATCGTGCATCAGCTTGCCGAGCGTGCCCTGATCGCCGTTCAGCGTTTCGGCGAGCTTCTGCACTTCCGTGGTGATCGACAAAGCGCGGTTGTACAGGGTTTCGTCGGAGAGCAGCTTCCCAATGGTCCCTTTGCCGACCTGGATGGAATCGATGATGCCATCCACTTTCTTCAAAATGGCATCGAGCGAAGCCAGCGCCGAATAGCCTTGCTGCACGACTTCGTCGAATGCGCGCGTGTCCAGGCTTTTGACTTCGGCGTCTTTCATCACCGTCATCGTGCTTTGGCCCTTCTTGATATTGATGTACTTCGTGCCCAGCAGATTTTCGGCCGATATCGTGGCCTGCGAATCCACGGGGATGTCCTTCAGATACTCGTCGTTGATTTCCAGCGTGAGCCGAACGATGCGATTCGGCTGATCGGAGCCCGACAGATTTACGGCCGCGATCCGCCCGATATCGATTCCGTTCAGCCTCACGGGCGCGCCGATGGCGACACCCGCCGAGTCGTCCATATAGGTGTAGATATTCGTACGGCTCTTGAAAAACCCGTGCGTACTGGTCAGCGCGAAAATGAGTACCGCCAGCACGACCAGCGACCCGGTCGCGAGCAGACCCACCCGCAATTGCGCCCAACGTTTCTTTTCTTGGCTCGGCATATGATCAGGAGGTCCCCGGCTTGCAGAATTTTTGCACGTACGGATCCGGGCTGGCGAGCAGCTCTCGCTCGGAACCCTCGAACACTAAACGGCCCTCGTTCATCACCAGAAAACGAGTGCTCACCGCACTATCCTCCGTACCGGCGCCTACATGGTCCACGTTGTGGGGCTCGACGTTGCCATTCTTCGGATTGTAGCGGAAATTGGCCATCAAGTGCCCGTCGAGGAAGCGATGCGTCACCATGATCGCGGCGGTATTGCGCAGATCGCGTTCTTTGATGATGAGGTTGATAATCGTATTTGCCGTAATCGGATCCAAGCCGGCGGTGGGTGAATCGTACAACACCAGAGGGGGCTGCGTCACCACCGCGCGCGCGATTCCCACGCGGCGGCGCATGCCTCCCGAGAGTTCGCTGGGGAATTTTTCCAGAGTATGTTCCAGTTCCACGAAGCGCAGCGACTCCCGAACGCGATTCTCGATTTCGTCTTCGCTGAGCTCCTCGCCCGGGGCAGCATCGTGCCGGTTCTCCAGCGGATAAGCGACGTTCTCAGCCACCGTCAGCGAATCGAAGAGTCCGCCTTCCTGAAACAGAATGCCGACTTTTTCGCGGATCTTGAACAACTGGGTTTCGGTCCAGGCCGTGATGTCCTGGCCGAACAGGATCACGTGCCCTGCATCCGGCTTGGCCAATCCCAGCGAGCACTTGAGCAGCATCGTCTTGCCGGCTCCGGCCGCGCCCAGAATCACGGAAGTTTCGCCGGCCTT
>CAVXVL010000072.1:0-112703 GCA_963765085.1 Terriglobia bacterium
ATGGAATAACCGGCCACGTATTCCAGCGCGTGCTCTTTGGAAACTTTGTTGCAGCGCTTGCCGATGACTACCGCGAGTTCCACTTCGTGATCGTTGCGCCGGGCTAGATGCCGCAGCGCGATGCCTTCGCTTGGCTCCAACGAGGCTGCTATTGGCCTTCAGGAACAAACCCGCCTTGTGAATCGTCATCGTGTGCGCGGGATTGATTCGAATGAATCTGGCACATCGGCCTTCGCCTCGTCCAGATGCTTCGATAATTAACAGGCGCGGCGACGATCTTTCCCGGATTCGCCACGGGACTCAGCAGCTTCGAATCCTTCGAGCGGAACGGACCCGGCTACGGCGCGATCTCGCGACGCGCGCCGTCACGCGATCCAGATTGGCAATCAGAACATCGTAAGCAGGCAGAGGATAGCGATAGCGGGCAGCGCATCCAGCGCCGCAGTCACGTCTTTCACCTGCGTTCCCTCGACTGAACCCAACCGTCCTTCCGCGAACCGGCACAGTTTCACAAAAACTTCTCCCTGGAAATCCCTTGCTTTCAATGCGAAGCGCTCACGACTTCCGCGCAAGCGTCGTCCGTCATCTTACTATCAATCGACGCGGGTTTCACTCTGATATATTACTTTCTGGCAGACCAAGGTGTCCCTTAGCGCGGACCTATCGTTGGAGTTCCGAAGGAGGATCTCATGAAAATCGGCAAGCTGGCGTGGTTCGCGATCTACGCGGCAAGCGCCGCCGTTCCGCCCTGGCACAAGTGGATTTTTCCGGCGAGTGGGCGCCGCGATTTTACGAAGATAATTGGAGCGCGTGCCGGGACCCGAGATCGGCGACCTCGGCATTCCGATCAACGAAGCCGATCGCATGCGGGGCGACACGTGGAGCGCTTCTCTCATGACGCTGCCTGAGTGGCAGTGCCGCCGCACTCCGCCGATTACATCTGGCGCGGTCCTTCGAATCTGCGCATATGGAAAGAGGTCGATCCCGTCACGCGCCAGACCACGGCGTTCCACGCCGAATGGCTGCGGTCGATCGATCGCCCGGTTTATCTCGACGGCCGTCCGCATCCTCCCGAATATGCCGAGCGCACCTGGGCCGGATTTTCCACCGGAAAGTGGGACGGCGACGTTCTGAACGTGACGGTGACGCACGTAAGGAAGGCTACGTGCGCCGCAACGGATTAGCGCGCAGTGAAAAAGCCAAGTTGAGCGAGAACTGGATTCGTCACGGCGATTGGCTCACCATTGTCACCTACGTCGACGATCCCGTTTATCTCACCGAACCCTTCGTGCGCAGCACCGATTACGAACTCGACGTGCATCAGCAGATCCCGCCGTATCCGTGCGAAGTGGTGCGCGAAGTCGAACGGCCGAAAGGCACGGTGCCCAATCTCCTGCCCGGTACGAATACGTTTCTCAAGGAATTCGGCGAGCGTTACGGCGTTCCTTACGAGGCAACCCGCGGCGGCGCGGAGACGATGTATCCGGAATACCGCAAGAAATTGAACGGCGCGACGGCCAGGAAACCTCCCGTTCCCGAGTTCCGCGACTGATCGCCGCGAATCAGCGAGCAAGGAAAAATAATGAGCAGACGAATTCTCAAACACGGCGCGTTCTTGGGCGCGAGCCTCGCCGCCGTCGCGATCTTCGCGGGTTTCGACGGATCAGCCGCGGCGCAGCAAAATCGCGCGCAGAGTCCGCCGCCCTCCGCCAATGGCGGGACCTCCGAAATCGGCGTGCTGCCGATTCGCGGCAGCGTTTACATGCTGGTGGGCGCGGGCGGTAACATCACCGCGTCGGTGGGATCGGAAGGCATCCTACTGGTGGATGCGGGCCTTGAGAACATGGCGCCGAAGGTTTTGGACGCGCTGAATAAGTTGAGCGTGGAAGTCGCCACCAAGGGATTGCCCAACGTGAACGTTGGGCCGCCCAAGCCGATCCGCATCATCGTCAACACGCATGTGCATCCGGATCATACCGGTGGCAACGAATTTCTCGCGAAGTCGGGGCGCACGTTCACCGGCGGCAACGTGGCTGGAAACCTCGCCGATGCGGCGGATCAAGCCGCGATTTACGCCTACGAAGAAGTATTGAACCGAATGTCGCAGCCCGGCCCGGGCGAACCGAAGTTTCCGTTCGCGGCGTTTCCGACGGACACGTATCATACCGAAGCCATGAACCTGAGCCACTTCTTTAACGGAGAGGGCGTCCAGTTGATTCACGAACCTGCGGCGCACACCGATGGCGACACGATGGTGTATTTCCGCGCCTCCGATGTACTCGCGACCGGCGATATTTTCGTGCCCGGCAGCTATCCGATCATCGATCTGGATCGCGGTGGAAGCTTACAGGGGATTATCGACGCGTTGAATCATATTCTGGATATCGCGATTCCCGAGTTTCGCCTGGAGGGCGGGACCATGATCGTGCCGGGGCACGGGCATCTCTGCGATATTGCCGACGTCGCTTATTATCGCGACATGGCGACGATCATTCGCGATCGGCTGCAAAGCGCCATCAAGAAAGGCATGACGCTCGATCAGATCAAGGCCGCGAAGCTCACCTACGATTACGACGGCATCTACGGCGCGACCACCGGTTTCTGGACTACCGACAAGTTCATCGACGCCGCGTACAAAAGCCTGACGCAGAAGAAGGCGGAGACCAAGTGAGAAACACGAGCGCCATGAATCACGCGAAATTGAAATTGCGCCGTTCGGCGATGGTCCTCGCATCCGCGGCTTTACTCTTGCCCGCGACCGCGTTCGCGCAAGCAGGACGCGGCGGACAAGCTCCCTTGACCGCGAAGGCTGTCGCGCCCGTCGATCTCACTGGGTACTGGGTTTCGCTGGTCACCGAAGATTGGCGCTATCGCATGATGACGCCCGCGCCCGGCGATTTTCCCAGTGTGCCAGTTACGCCCGCGGCCCGCGCCGTCGCAAATGCGTGGGATCCCGCGAAGGATGAAGCCGAAGGCAATGCGTGCAAGGGCTACGGGGCGGTCAATATCATCCGCATGCCAGGACGTCTGCATATCACGTGGCAGGACGACAACACGCTAAAAGTGGAAATGGATACCGGCACGCAAACGCGTCTATTCCACTTCGGCGCGTGGCAGGTTCCGTCAGAAGCCACGTGGCAAGGGGATTCGGTTGCACGATGGGAGTTCGCGGGAGGCCGTCCACCACGCGATGGAGCAGGCCACGGAGGCGATCTCGCGGTAGTCACCACGCATATGAAGGCCGGCTATGTTCAGAAGAACGGCGTACCCTACAGTGCGAACGCCTTGCTCACCGAACATTTCGATCTCGCGCACGAGCCGGATGGCAAGACGCTGCTGATCGCGACGGAGATGGTGGAAGATCCGATGTATCTCGCGCGCCGGTTTCAGCGATCGACGCACTTCCGCAAGCAGGACGACGGATCGGGATGGGATCCGATGCCCTGCTCGGCTAAATAATAGCGCTTCGTGCCGGGCGAAAGCCCGGCTGCGGCCTCAAAAGGCCGACCCCACACGGGCCGACCCACACGGGCCGACCCACACGCGCCGACCCACACGCGCCGACCCACACGGATCTACAGGAACGACACGAATCTACAGGAACGCCGGAGTATACTGACCCGGGAACGCAGGTTTCACGCCCAGAGCCTTTGCCGCGTGCAATGCGAAATACGGATCGCGCAAGAGCTCGCGTGCAAGCGTCACCGCGTCCGATTTTCCGCTCTCCACGATCTCATTGGCCTGCTCGGCGTTCGTGATCAAGCCGACCGCAGCGGTTAGAATGCCCGATTCCTTGCGAATTTTCTCGGCGAACGGAACGTTGAAGCCCGGCTTGAATTCCACTTTCTGATGCGCCACGACGTTGCCCGAGGAACACGTGATCAGATCGACGCCTGCGGCCTTGGCTGCAATCGCGAGCTGCACGGAATCCTCGATCGAGCATCCACCCTCGGCCCAATCGATCGCGGAGATCTTCATCATCAGAGGCATGTCGGCGGGAATGACGCCGCGAACGGCCTTAATCGTTTCGATTGTGATACGAATCCGATTTTCGAGAGATCCGCCATACGAATCCGTGCGGTGATTGCTGAGCGGCGACATGAATTCGTTCAGCAGATATCCGTGCGCCGCGTGGATCTCAATCACTCTGAATCCAGCCTTGACCGCGCGCTGGGCGGCCTTCGCGTGCGCTTCGGTAACTCCCGCGATTTCCGCGACGGTCATTTCGTGCGGAACGCCATCGGTGGGACGAAACGGGATCGGCGACGGTCCGATGATCTGCCAGCCCCCTTCGGAGACTGGAATAAATCCGCCGCCATCTTTCGGAGGCTTCGTGCTGGCCTTGCGGCCCGCGTGAGCGATCTGAATTGCAGGCACCGCGCCGCGCGATTCGACGAACTTGGTGATCTGCGAAAGCTTGGCGATGTGCTCGTCCTTATAAATGCCGAGGCACGCCGGCGTGATGCGGCCCTCCGGAGTGATGCCGGTCGCTTCAACGGTGATCAGCGCTGCGCCGCCGACGGCACGGGAGCCGAGATGCACCAGATGCCAGTCCGTAGCGAAGCCGTCCTCGGAGGAATACTGGCACATCGGCGACATGAAAACTCGATTGCGCAGCGTGATGCCGCGGATGGTGAGGGGCTGAAACAGAGCCACCACTTTTTCGGAGACAGAGGGAATGCTGGTTGCCATAAGAACTATTTTTCCTTTTAGTGCTTTCTTTGATGAATAAGAACGCCGTGTTTCATCATAAGAGTTAACACAGGTTTCCCGACGCCTGCAATGCTCGTGCCAGCCCATTGAACCACAACTGCTACCGCTCTCGACGGAATCGGAGCTAGCCTGTCCGCGCCGGTGTTACATTAGTTCCGATGCACTACTACGGTAAATCCAAGGACGCCCCGGTCGCGATCCCCGCGGCGTACCGCAACCACAGCCACGGCTACACGCTGGCGCCGCTGATCGATCACACTTCCGGCTCCGTGCACACCGGGACCAGCATGAATCATCTGGCTCCCGGAGGTTTCATCGCGCCGCACGCGCATTCTTATGAAGAAGGATTTTACATCCTCGACGGCGCAGCGATCCTCACCGTCAACGGGCATTCGTACGAGCTTCACCACGGCGATTTCGGCGCGCTGAAAGTAGGAACGCCGCATGCCTGGCACAACGAGGGATCGTCGCCCGTGCGCTGGATGCAGATGGCCGCGCCTCAGCCGAAGCCCGAAGGCAAGGAGCGCGACACGTTCTTCTACAAAGGCGGCATCGATGCACCTGGCCTCTTCAATCGCGCCGGCAGGCTGCTATCGGCGGGCATCGAAGAAGGCGATCTGCTGGGACATTTTGATGTCGGCGAGATTCCTCCCATGGATCAGCGCACGTCGGCGATCGCGGCGGCTCCCGGGGTGTTTCTCAAATGGATGGTCGACGAGAAATTCGGCGCGCGGCATCATCGTCTGCTGTTCATCGAGTATCAGCCCACCGTCGGGATTCCTCTGCACGATCACACGTTCGAGGAATCCTATTTCATCCTAAGCGGCGAGGTCGAAGCGATCATGGATGGCCACCGCTATCTCGCACAGCCCGGAGATGTGCTGTGGACCAGCGTCGGCTGCGTGCATTCGTTCACCAACATCGGGAAAGAACCGGTGCGCTGGCTGGAAACGTTCGCGCCGCAACCTCCCGCGGAGAACGTGTTCCGCTTCATGGCGGAGTGGGAAAAGAAATCCGCGGAGATCGAAGGCTAGAGGTCAGAGGTCAGAGGTCAGAGGTCAGAGGTCAGAGGTTAAAATGTAGTTTGTACTAGGCGTCGGGATCAACTTTTTCAACATTACAAAAACTCCCTCGCGATCATCCCGAACCCGCGCAGCGCGTCCTGACCCCTGTCCTCTGACCTCTATTTCAGATGCTCGACGTCTTTCTCGTTCTCCGCGCAGAAGGATTCGATCAGGTCGGTATCGGGAAGCAAGCGTAAGACGAACTTCGCCGTGATCGGCTTGGTATACGATTTCGGATCGTCCATCGTAACCTGCAGCTCGGTGTGGCCGAAATCGGTTCGATGGTAGCGTTCGGTCACTTTCATCACATCGCTGTGCGAGTGACCGATCGCGTCGACCCATGAGATATCGCTGAAGCCGACCGTATCGACGACGAACGTATCGCCCTCCCACTTTCCGATTGAATAGCCGAGCCACGTCGGCTGCGGATCGGGCGTGTGTTTGCGGCCATCCGTGTAGATCTGGCGATGGCTCATATTCTCTTCATAAAGGATGTACGTGACGCCCGGCGTCTGCACGATCTTCGCGGGGCTCGGTTCGGTCAAGACCAACGGCATCCCCCACGGCGCGCAGTGATTGGAAGGAGACGTTCTGCCCATGCCGGCGGCTCGGGCACGAAAAATCGCGGCGGCGGAGGGAGTCATCGGAGCGTTTTCAAACGGATAATCAGCGAGAAAGTTGAGGAAGTAAACGGTGGGCAGGTCCTCGCCCAAACCATTAACGCCGCCTTTGAAATAGCGGGCCAACTGCTCGGACGGGGCGGCTTCGGGCTGCCAGATGCCCGAGAGGTCGGGCTTTCCGTCGCGCGCGCGGGGAGCTTTTGCTGCAAGATTCGGTTTGCCGTCGGGCGTGCGAGGAATCGAGGGATCGCGATAGTTCATCCACTGTGCGGGTGCACAAACAGGGAGGAGGAATGCAGCAGCGGCAAGTGTGATTCGCGGACGGATCGAGTAACTGGACATATGGCCTCTTGAAACGGACTGGTTGATGAGGTCCCGTTTGAAACGATCTTATACTGATTCGCCGGCAACCGTAAATGCGTAAAGGAAGCCGCAGGCTGCAAAATGCGCGGATTACAATCGGATTGATGTAAGGATGGTGATATGCCGATCAAGCCTATCAGAAACGCAAGTGACCACGAGTCGGCGCTGCGGGAGATTGAACGCCTCTGGGGTGCTCTACAAGGCACCGCTAAGGGCGATCGTCTCGATGTACTCTTGGCTCTGGTCGAGACCTATGAGCGGGTCCACCATCCGATCGATCCTCCCGATCCGATCGATGCGATTCGCTTCCGGCTGGAGCAGGCGGGCCTGGAGCCTCGCGCGCTGGTCGGCGTCATCGGAAGCCGCACGCGCGTGTACGAAGTATTGCGACGAGACCGGCCTCTATCACTGGGTATGATTCGAAATCTACACGAGAAGTTCGGGATTCCAGCGGAAGTGTTGATCCAGCCAGTTAAGAAACGAAAGAAGGCGGCTTAAGAAAAAAGCTCGGATGTGGCGCATCCCGCCTGCGGGATCGAGACTTTTCTCGACGCCTGCCGTAGCTTCTGAAGGTTTCACAGCGGAGTGGAAAAAGAAATCCGCGGAGATCGGGGATAGGGTCCGGGGGCCAGACGCTAGGTGAGCGGCCCGTCCATTTCACGGGCTCCGTGCAAGATCCGAAGTATTCGAACCGTTCGTGCGGCCTGCCGGTAGTAGACCACGTATTTCCCAACGGCCAAACTGTGGACGCCTGCCGATATCTCGTTTCTCCCACGTCCAATGCCCGGTTGCCGGGCGATCGTGAGCAACGCCTTGTAAATTTGCGAATGAACCCGGCGGGCGGCCTCAAGATTATCTTGAGCGATATACAAGAACACTTCGACGAGGTCTTGTTTTGCGCCCGGCGAGACGCTGAGTCTGGCCAGTCTGATTTCCTATGTCTGTTTGGCGGTTCTCTGTTTCAACAACTGAAGCGCGCCGGCTTCCGTCTCACGGAAGAGCTGCGGCAACGTCTGTTCGTCGTATTCCGAGCCCTCTCCGCGTGAGATTTGCTCATCGGCCGCGAGCAGTTCTTCACGAATGACTGCCAAGTTCAGCCACGTAGCAAGGGTCAGCTTTTCGTCGTTGGGAAGCTGGGCGATGGCTTTCTTAAGATCCTCGACGGTCGGAGCGCTCATGGCTTTACGGTAGCGGATTCCTAGGCCGAGATCAAAAGCGTGCCGACGGGATGTGGCGCATCCCGCCTTGCGGGATCGAGACTTTTCTCGACGCCTGTCGTAGCTTCCGAAGGTATCGACATGAGTGTCGATACGGCACGCACGCCCGGAACGGGTCCTGCGGAAGTGCGCGCGCCACAAAGAAGAGTCGAGAGGACTCTCGACTCAGCAGGGCTGGCGCCCGGCGCCACGTCGCGAGCCGGAGTTGTTCATGGGCTAGAATGAGTTTTCGACCTGCCATGGCCGACGAAATCATCCCATACCTCGAGATGTGCCGGCGAGAGACGGCAAGCCTCCAGCGTGGGATGAACTTCAACCTGGGACGAACTTACTCAGTCATCCTGATGTCCGTTCGTAGAAACGCGCCCTATCGTGATAGCTTCGACGAGGAACGATCGCACCATCATTTATGAGGGACATGACGTTCCGAGAAATCGCGACCTAGATCCCAAGGGAACAGACCAAGTCGCAATTTTGGCGTCAGGACGAAAGACGCAGAACGGCCTTTTCTATGAGGCCGCGATCGCCTACAAGCACGGAAGGTCGGAAGCGCATCTGGTTCGAGTCTATGAAAAGATCCATGAAGGAATCTGGTCATACAACGGCGCATTTTACCTTGCGGACGCGTGGCAAGAGAGCGGTCATGCGCGGCAGGTGTTCAAGTTCAAACTGGTCGCCATGGATGGCGCCGACAACTCCGGACGCAGCCCGGAAATCATCGAACACCGTCGGCTGATTCGTACCCAGGTAAAGCTTGAGGTTTGGGACCGCGATAAAGGGAAATGTGTAATCCGCGGAGCCACCACAGAGTGCACTTCGACCACGATTTACCCTACTCCAAGGGAGGAACGTCGCTGACCGCCACGAACGTCCAATTGCTTTGCGCCCGGCACAATCTTTCCAAGGGCGCAAAAAAGATCATCTAAGGCTTCAAATCAAAAAGGCCGCCCTTGCGGAGCGGCCCTCTTTTTTCCGAACTTCGACCTTCGCGCCGTAGGCGCCCTGGCCGCCACCAAGCGGCTAGAAGTCGATCCCGCCGCCGTGATCGTGGCCGCCGGGCATCGGAGCTGCCGACTTCTTCTCGGGGATCTCGCAGATCATCGCTTCGGTGGTCAGCATCAAAGCGCTGATCGAAGCGGCGTTCTGCAAGGCCGAACGGGTGACCTTCGCGGGATCGATGACGCCGGCCTTCACCAGGGTCTTCGTACGGCCGGAGGCGGCGTTGAAGCCGAAGTTGGAGTCGTTGTTCGCCAGGATCTTCTCGATCACGATCGCGCCTTCCCAGCCGGCGTTGCCGACGATCTGACGAATCGGCTCTTCGCAGGCGCGGCGCATGATGTTGACGCCGATCTGCTCATCGCCTTCCGCCTTGACGCCGTCGAGAGCCGCGGCCGCGCGCAGCAGCGCCACGCCGCCGCCGGGAACGATTCCTTCCTCGACAGCCGCGCGAGTGGCATGCAGAGCATCCTCGACGCGGGCTTTCTTTTCCTTCATTTCGGTCTCGGTAGCCGCGCCGACTTTGATCACCGCAACGCCGCCGGCCAGCTTCGCCAGCCGCTCCTGCAGCTTCTCGCGATCGTAGTCGGAGGTGGTCTCGTCGATCTGCGTGCGCAGCTGCTTGATGCGGCCTTCGATGCTCTTGGCTGCGCCGCGCGCCGTCGATGATGGTGGTGTTGTCCTTGTCGACGGTGACGCGCTTGGCGCGGCCCAGATCCTCGAGGCGAACGCCTTCGAGCTTGATGCCGGTCTCTTCGAAGATGGCCTTGCCGCCGGTCAGGATCGCGATGTCCTCCAGCATGGCCTTGCGGCGATCGCCGAAGCCCGGAGCCTTCACCGCGCAGGCGTTCAGCGTGCCGCGCAGCTTGTTGACCACCAGAGTCGCCAGCGCTTCGCCTTCCACTTCCTCGGCGATGACCAGCAGCGGTTTGCCGGAGCGGGCGATCTGCTCGAGCACGGGCAGCAGGTCCTTCATGTTGCTGATCTTCTTCTCGTGGATCAGGATGTAGGGATCTTCGAGCACGCACTCCATGCGATCCGGATCGCTGACGAAGTAGGGCGAGAGGTAGCCGCGGTCGAACTGCATGCCTTCGACGGTGTCCAGCTCGGTCAGCATGGTCTTGGACTCTTCCACCGTGATGACGCCGTCCTTGCCGACCTTCTTCATCGCTTCGGCGATGGTGTTGCCGATGGTCTGCGTCGCCGTTGGCGGAAATGGTGCCGACCTGGGCGATCATGTCGCCGGAGACCGGCTTCGAGAACTTCTTCACTTCCTCGACAACCGCTTCCACGGCGCTTCTCGATGCCGCGCTTCAGCGCCATCGGGTTCGCGCCGGCGGCGACGGCCTTCACGCCTTCGCGGTAGATCGCCTGCGCCAGAATGGTCGCCGTGGTGGTGCCGTCGCCGGCGATGTCGGAGGTCTTCGAAGCGACTTCGCGCACCATCTGCGCGCCCATGTTCTCGAGCGGATCCTTCAGCTCGATTTCCTTGGCGACCGTGACGCCGTCCTTGGTGATGGTCGGTCCGCCGAATTTCTTCTCGAGGACCACGTTGCGGCCCTTGGGTCCGAGCGTCACTTTCACTGCGTCGGCCAACTGGTTGACGCCGCGCAGAATCGCCTGCCGGGAATTTTCGCTATATACAATCTGTTTGCTGCCATGTGTTCAAATCTCCTTTAACTAAGCCTTCTTGCCTTTTTGCCGCGCCTTCGAGAACGCCGAGCACTTCGTCCTCACGCATGATCATGTACTCGTCGCCATCGATTTTGATGTCCGAACCCGAGTACTTGCCGAACAGAATGCGGTCGCCGGCTTTCACATCGAGCGGAATCAATTTGCCGTCGTCCACGCTTGCCCTGGCCCACGGCGATCACTTCGCCTTCCTGCGGCTTTTCTTTGGCCGAATCGGGGATGAACAATCCGCCGGCTGTTCTTCTCTGTCGTCTTCAATCCGTTTGACCACAATGCGGTCGTAGAGCGGACGAATTTTCATTGCTGCTACCTCCTGAGTTTGAATCTCTTGGCTGGTTTGTGCCTTGGTAAGGAACGCCGCCAGACGGCTGCGTCCCACGCCATATTATTAGCACACTAGGTCGAGGAGTGACAATACTTTTATGTAAGTCATTGATACATAACATAAAATAGTTTACATATTGGGGAAGCCATATCCGATACACGAGAGTGACAAGCAGAAGATATTAGTCGGCATGACTAAAGATTTCCGCAGCAAGCCCAGGGGCACGCAAGTTGTTTCCTTGAGAACAGCGAGAGTCATCGAGCGGCCGGAAATTCTCGCCACGTAATCAGTGGTCAGTCGAGAGAAAGGAGCCGATTCGTCGTCGGCCCGCTCATTCACATTGGCGGTTCTCTTTGGATGGCTGTTCGCCGTCACCGTGCCCGGACATACGAATTTTGCGGATCTGCGGATCCGCAGGATCGGGATCAAGATGGATGCGAATGTGATTCTCCGGAAGCAGTTCCGGAAAGCGTTCTCCCCATTCGATCAGTACGATCGCTTCCCGATCGAAGATCTCGTCAAGCCCGAGCGTGGCGACATCCTCCGGGCGATCGAGACGATAGAGATCGATGTGGTAAATCTCGTTATGCTCGGCCTCAGATCCGTATTCGTGAATCAGCGTGAACGTCGGGCTGGAGACTTCATCCGACTGGGCCGCGCCTAAGCCGCTGACGATGCCTTTCGCGAGCGTCGTCTTCCCCGCGCCGAGATTTCCGATGAGCAGCACAACAGCTCGCCGCGGCAGCATGTGCGCGAGCCGACGGCCGAGTTCGACGGTTTCTTCGTCGCTCGCCGTGTGAAATTCAAGGGTTGCGTGTGTTTCCGGCAATCACCCGGATCGTAACACGGAGACGATCGGCCTCATCGTCCCGGAAACTTACACTTCGTGCGGAACGTCCAACCCCTCGATGACTTGCTGGCAGTTAGGAGTAAAATACTAGCTGATGACGCGCGTACTTTCGATTCTTCTGATTGCTTTGATGACGGTCCCGCTGCTGGTCGCGCAAGGGAAGAAGGTCACTGACGACCGCATTTACAACGACGTCAGAGCCAAACTGGCGGACGATCCGGACATCAAGGGCGCCGCGATCGACGTCACCGTGAAGGACGGCGCCGTGACGCTCAAGGGCCTGGTCCCCGACGCTCCCGCCCGAGATAAAGCGACCAAGGTCGTGAAGAAAGCCAAAGGCGTGGTCTCCGTCGATAATCAGCTGAAGTTGCTCAGCGAGAGCTAGCAGCAGAGGTCAGGGGTTAGAGGACAGAGGTCAGGACCGAACCGACAACCCCCGAGAGTGTGCTGGTGTCATATCCGAGAATCCTCCATCTCTGTCGCTATCCCACTGGCCTCTGACCCCTGTCCTCTAGCCTCTCTTAGTGCCTGAAGTGCCGGACGCCCGTGAACACCATCGCGAGTCCTAGCCGATCGGCCGCCGCGATCACGTCCTGATCTTTCACCGAACCGCCGGGTTGAATCACGGCCGTGATCCCGTGCTTCGCGGCCTCCTCCATGCCGTCGGGAAATGGGAAGAAAGCGTCGGAGGCGACCACCGATCCCGCCAGCGGCAGCACCGCTTTCATGGCCCCGAACTTCGCCGAATCGACGCGGCTCATTTGACCCGCGCCGGCGGAGATCTCCTGGCCCCGACCGTTCGTCGTGCGCGCGTAAACGATCGCGTTGCTCTTCACGTGCTTGCAGACTTTCCATCCGAATTCGAGCGCGACCCACTCCGCGTCCGTGGGAGCGCGTTTCGTTTTCACTTCAATCCCGGCGCGTACGAGGCGATGCGCGTCGGCGGTCTGCGCAAGGAACCCGCCGCTAATGGATTTGATGACGAGAGACTCCGACGCGGGAGCTACCTTCAGCAATCGCAGATTCTTCTTTGCCGCAGGATCGCGAGCGCTTCGCGGCATAATCCAGGAGCCGCGATGGCCTCCACGAAAGTCTTCGCGATCTCGCGAGCTGTATCAGCGTCGACCGCCCGATTGAACGCAAGGACGCCGCCATAAGCCGAAATCGGATCGGCCTCATAGGCCCGCTGATAGCTTTCGACCAGCGTGGAGCCTTCCGCGCAGCCGCAAGGATTCGTGTGCTTGATGATGGCCGAAGCCGTCGAGTCGAATTCGGCGATCAACTGCCAGGCGGCATCGAGATCGACCAGATTGTTATAGGAGAGTTCCTTGCCGTGAAGCTGCGTGGCTCCTGCGATCCCGACGTTTCCGGTGGCGTAGAGCGCGGCCGATTGGTGCGGATTTTCGCCATAACGAAGAGCCAACGACCGCGGCGCGCGGATATCGAGGATCGCAGGAAGACGTCCTCTTGCTTCGATACGACGCCGCTCGGTGAATCGATTTGAGAAAGTCGGGCGCTGACCGCGCGATCGTAAGCCGCGGTCGCTGAAAACGCCTTCTTCGCGAGGTTCCAATGCGTTTGCTCCGACAGCGATCCGCCCGAGGCGCGAAGTTCTTCGGCAATCGACGGGTAATCAGCAGGCGAGGTCACCACCGCGACGTCCTGCCAGTTCTTCGCCGCCGCACGGATCATCGTGGGACCGCCGATGTCGATGTTCTCGATCAACTCTTCCAGCGGCGCATCTTTCTTCGCGGCGATCTTTTCGAACTCGTAAAGGTTCACGCACACCAGATCGATGGGCGGAATTCCGTGTTCGGCGATGGCGCTCATATGCTCGGGTTTGGAGCGCATCGCGAGAATGCCTCCGGCGACGCGCGGATGCAGCGTCTTCACGCGGCCGTCGAGCATTTCGGGAAAGCCGGTAACGTCGGCGACTTCACGGAGAGGCGTAATTCCGGCCTCCGCGAGAGCCTTGTAGGTTCCTCCCGTAGAAAGAATCTCGATGCCGAAGGAAGAAAGGGCGCGGGCGAAATCGACAATGCCCGACTTGTTGGTGACGCTGATGAGAGCGCGTTGAATACGTGACATGAACCCTCTATTTTGACAGAGGGGTCAGAGGTCAGGGGGCAGGGGGCAGGCGCCGGAGAAATTCAGCTCTCGGCCTCCTGTCTTCTGTATTCTTTCTAAGCCCCGCTCGCGACGAACTTCGTCGAAATGATCTTCTTCGCGTCGTCATTCTTATCGATCACGACGCCGAAGAATGGGAACATCATTTCCTCCCACGTCATCTCGCCGTAGTAAACCGTCCGATTCGGATTCGGATTGAACTTGTTGTTCGGCGAATTATCGTAGTGCGCCTCGACGTGGAGCTTCGTCCCCTTGGGAATCTTGATCGACGTCTCATAGCCCAACTGCCAGTTGAAATCGTAGTGCGGCACGTTGAGCACGATCTCCTTGCGGCCGTCCGGATATTCGAGCGTGTACGTCATGTCTTTCCCGCGCACATGCATGTGCGGCATCATGTACACGAGCTCGACGTCGCGATTGAACACAACGTCGGCCGGTGGACTCTTCCAATCGGGATCGTTCGGAGGAATTGCGAACAATTTCGGACTCATCGGGGCCGACGAACTCAGCGAAACGTAGCGGCGCTGCGGCGGCTCCTTCGCAATGGTCAATCCGATGCGCACGTGATCGGTGACGGCGGTTCCTATCGGGGTGTAGTGTAAGTTCAGCGTGAGATCGCTCCCGGCGGGAACCAACTTCGCCGCGCCAAAGCCGCGATAGTCGGCGGCGACGTTGCCCGGAAGATAGCAGTCCTCGGCCATGCTGCGTCCGGGATTCGAAGATGCGGGTCCGAAGGTTGGTCCGCCATCGGGCAGCGCCGCGCCTTCGGCGTCCCGCGGTTTATCCATCCACACTTTTTCGAAATACTTCACATCGGGAGAGTGCGGATTGAAGCCGGAACAAATATGATGCGCGACTTCCGGATGCTCGGGTCTGATCTGAATCGAAGTGATCCAGGTGTCCTTTGTGAAGCCGGTAGGAACGGTGACGGAAGTCCATTCGATGACATTCGCTTTCGGCTTCGCGGGAACTTCCGTAACAGGACCATCGATGATGACATCGGGCTGAATCAACCAACCGTCGGGCCATTGCTTGGGCATGGGCGCATCGTTCACGTCGCCTTCGGGAGCGCCGGAATCGACCCATTTCGAAATTAACTCGATCTCGGCCGGCTTCAGCGAACGATCGTTGGTGAAGTGCCCGTAATTCGGATCGGCGAACCACGGCGGCATCTTGCGCGCAATGGTGGCAGCCTTCATCGCCTTGGCCCACGGTCGCACCGATTGATAAGTGAGGAACGACATCGGCGCGATCTGCCCCGGCCGATGGCAGCTCTGGCAATCGCGCTGCAGGATCGGCTCGATGTCTTTATGAAACGTAACGATTGAATCCGCCGCGAGTGCTGCGGTCGCAGTGAGCAGGGCAGCGAGGCTGAGTCGAAGGAACATTCTTGGTTCTCCCCGGAAATCTGGACTGCCAAGATTGTGCCCTTTTGGGGAGTCGGCGTCAAAGGGGTATGCCGGCGTGGAGGGGGCTTTAGCCTGCAACGGGCGCTTGAGCGCTCGCCAAAACAACCGGGATGCATCCTGCGATCGAGTCGATGTACTGTTTGCGGTAACGCGAGTTCACCCTGGCGTCGAGAAACGATCGCGTGCCGAGATTTTCGGCGTACCAGGAAGGTCGGGGAAGCGAGCCGATAATCGTCGCGGGAAGAATTTTGTTTTTCGTGGCGTTTCGCATGGAAGTTTCTACGAAGGGGCAGTCTATCACAGGGCGCGCTGAAATAAGCGGGAGACACGGTGACACATGGCATTCGATGACGGTCTGGCGGATCGGGTGCGGTCGGTATTACAGGCGCGGCGGCTGCAATTGGGAAATGCTCTGCTCGAAAAGCGCATGTTCGGCGGATTGGTCTTTATGATCGACGGCAACATGTGCTGCGGAGTTCGCAATACCGATCTGATGTTGCGACTGACGAACGACATGGCCACGGAGGCGCTCCGCCAGCCGCACACGCGGTCGCTGGATCCCACCGGCAAACGTATCCGGTCCCTGATTTTCGTGAACGAGCAAGGGACGGATCTGGATCAGTCGCTAGAAGAGTGGATCGACGTTGCGTTCACGTTCGTGCGGACGCTACCGAAGAAAACGCCAGGGGCCAAGCGCCGGCGCGCGGCAAAGAAGCACTAACAACGTTTTCGTTCGGCGACGATTGTGACCTGCATGTCGCGTGCCAGGGCCACGACCTCGTGCACCAGGTTGCGCCGCAACGGTGCGGCGAAGCGCGGCTCCTGCGGGCGCGCGAGAAACAATTGAGTCACGCCGTTCAACCGCGCGAACTCCAGCAGCGTCTCGGCGACATCGTCCCCTTGCAGCGAGCGCGCCTCAATGTGCAGATTGCGGGCGAAATTCAGGTGGCGCTCCACCGCGTCGCGCTCCTCGGCGGGAATCGATTCCGGATTCGCCTGTTTGTGAACGGCGACCGCAAAACAATCGGCATGCAGATAATCGGCCATGCGTTTTCCGCGCCGAATCACCATCGCCGAAGAAGGGTGAGGCGTGACGTGAATCAGGACGCGCTCGACGCTCGGGGCCGGCGCTCCTTGTGCGGAAGCCTGCGGACCCGCGCTTGCGTTTTGTCCGTCCTGGCGAACTTCCACCTCATGCGCGGCCTGGCGCAGAGCGAGCTCGCGCAAGGCCACCAGGGTGGATTCCTGAAAGAAGTTTTCGAGCGCCTTCTTGGCCTTCTCTGGAGAATAAACGACGCCGCGCAGGAGACGGTTCAGCAGGGCTTCAGGCGCCAGGTCGACCATGACGACTTGATCGGCCTGCTGCACGACCCAATCGGGAATTGTCTCGCGCACGCGCACGCCGCTGATTTGCCAGACGTGATCGTTGAGACTTTCCAGGTGCTGAATATTCATGGTGGTCAGCACGTCAATGCCGGCGTCCAGGAGCACGTCGACGTCCTGCCAGCGCTTCGTGCGCTCCGAGCCGGGGACATTTGTATGTGGAAACTCGTCCACGACGGCGACTTCGGGATTGCGCTCCAGAATCGCGGGCGTGTCCATTTCCTCGAAAGCCGTGCCGCGATATTCCACGCGGCGGCGCGGAATCATCTCCAGGCCTTCCGTGCGCGCGATGGTGTCCTGGCGCCCGTGCGGCTCAAAATAGCCGATGACCACGTCGTGACCGCGACGCTTCAGCTCGTGCGCCTCCGACAGCATTTGATAGGTTTTGCCCACGCCCGCGGCGTAGCCGAGAAAAACCTTTAGTTTGCCGCGTGGCGAGGTGGGCTGCATACTTTCACAATAGCGGCGGCAGGATCAATGCGGGAACACCCGAACGTCCATGCCGTCGGCGCCGCGAATGATGCGATCCACGTGGCTCCCGCGCAGGCGCCGCAGCCAGCCTTGCTGCAAACTATGGCCGACGAAAATTTGCGTCACGCCGCGCTCGCGGGCGAAGGTCAGAATCGCCTCCACCGCTTCATCGCCTTCCAGGATTTCTATGGTCGCGTTGTTCTCGCGCGCGATTTCGAGGTGACGGTCCAGCGCGGCTTGATATTCCGGATCCAATTGCGGCTGCTTCACGTACGCGACGATCAGTTCGCCGTGGAAGCGATCCGCGTTGCGGCGTCCGCTCTCGATCATGGGACGGGCGTTGGCGCGCGGGGTCACGCACACCAGAATACGCTCCTGCGCGCCGAAACTCGTCGACAGCCCGTTGCGGCGCAGATAAGCTTCCAGCTGGTGATCGACCACGTCGGCGGCCAGCAGCAGCGCGATCTCGCGCAGTTCCGAGAGCGCCCAGGAGCGTGCCGAGTTTTCCTCGGCGGAACTTTCCTCGCCGAGCGGCGTCGTGTCGGGAGGAGCGTCCACCACGACGATTTCGTCGGCGTTGTAGAGGAAGCTGCGCGGCACCGATTGTGCGACGTGCTTGTGTGTGATCTTTTCGACGCGCGCGCCGAGCTCCGCAATGTACTGGATGTTGATCGTCGTAATGACGGAGATGCCTGCCGCGAGAAGATCGCGGACGTCCTCCCAGCGGCTCAGATGCGTCGAGCCGGGAGGATTATCGTACGCTAATCCATCGACCAGGCAAACCCGCGGCTGACGCTTGAGAATCGCGGGGACATCCATGACGGGCTTGCCGTCAACATAAACCAGCGGAACCACATCCAGCTTGTGGATACAGTCGGCAACCTCATCGCTGGTCTTCGGCTGAATCGCGCCGATGACGACGTCCTGGCCGCGCTCCTTGCGACGCCGACCTTCGTCGAACATCCGAAACGATTTGCCGACGCCCGACGCGTAACCGAGGAAAACCTTGAGGCGTCCCCGCCCATGGCCTTCTTCTTCGGCCTCCACCAGCCGCAGCATCTCATCGGGTGTAGGGCGTCGCGTTCCCATGGTCTGCGTCCGTTAGGCTCGCGTTTGCGTCTGCCACCAGCGGCGCGCGGCGACCAGAGCCCAAATCGATTCCACCACGCCGAAAGGCCAAGCTCCCTGCAGGAATCCGTAGACGGACCCGAGCACGCAGGAGCCCGCGAAGGCCAGAACGAACCAGCGGCTTCGCGACTCCAGCGCATAAGTGATCAACATGGCCGTGACGGCGAACAATCCAAATAGCGTGAGCGAACTCATCTTCAACTATAATTTCATCCCGGCCGTCGCCATCGCTATTGTTTTACAGCGGCCTGCTGTTTCACGGGCGCCTGTTGGTCCAGAGCGAGGTTGAGCAGCAGAACGTTGACGCGCGGCTCGCCCATGAATCCGAGATCGGGACCATGCGTGTGCGCGGCGACGAGCGCTTTGAGTATTTCCGGCGGCATGTTGCGGGCATGCGCCACACGAGCCATCTGCACGTCGGCGTAAGCCGGACTGATATCCGGATCGAGGCCGCTGGCCGATGCTGTCACCGCATCCGCGGGCACCGGCGCTTTCGGCGTGAACACCAGCGGAGTCTTCGGATCGTTGAACGCCTTAATGAGCTTCACGTCGTCCAGCTCGCCCTTGGCGTCCTTGAACCCATCGAGCGGCAGGGAGGATTCATAGGCAATATCATTGTCCAGGCAATAATGCACCAGACGAAGCTCGATGCCGTCGAAGTCGACGACTTCATTCTTCTTGTCGTCCATCTTGGTCGTGCCGTAGACCAGCTTGGCGCTGGTCGGTCCCAGGTTGGAGCCGCCGCTCGCGGTTCCGTCGTAGCCGCTACCGGCCGCCGACGGACGCGGATGAAAGTATTCGGGCTTCGAGAAGTTCTGCCCGATCAGCGACGAGCCGATCACACTCCCGTTGGCCGCGCGCACCAGGCTCCCTTCGGCCTGATGCGAGAACAATCCCTGCGCCATGCCGGTCACGGCCAGCGGATAAACGATCCCGGTGATCACCGTCATCAGAACCATCATCAGAAATCCAGGCAAAAGAAATCGTGTCATGATAATTCCTCTTTCTTACGCCAATCCCGTCAAGGCGAGCAGTCGATCGATGAGCCAGATGCCGGGGAACGGCGCGATGATGCCGCCGACGCCGTAGATCAGCAGGTTCCGGCGCAGCAACGCTGCCGCGCTCTTGCGGCCGGTATTTCACACCGCGCAGCGCCAGCGGCACCAGCGCAATGATGATCAGCGCATTGAAAATCACCGCCGCCAGCACCGCGCTCTGCGGCGTGTGCAGGCCCATGATATTCAGCTTGCGCCAGCGCCGGATACGTCGTCATGAACATCGCCGGGATGATGGCGAAATATTTCGCGACGTCGTTGGCGATGGAAAAAGTGGTCAGCGCGCCGCGCGTGATCAGCAACTGCTTGCCGATCGCGACCACTTCAATCAGCTTGGTCGGGTTGCTATCCAGGTCCACCATGTTGCCGGCTTCTTTCGCGGCCATGGTGCCCGTGTTCATCGCGAGGCCAACGTCGGCCTGCGCCAGCGCCGGAGCGTCGTTGGTGCCGTCGCCGGTCATCGCGACCAGACGTCCTTCGGCTTGCTCTCTTCTTGATATATTCGAGCTTGTCTTTGGGCGTCGCCTGCGCCAGAAAATCGTCGACGCCCGCTTCGGCGGCGATAGCCGCGGCCGTCAGCGGATTATCGCCCGTGATCATCACGGTGCGAATGCCCATGGCGCGAAGCTGGCCGATGCGTTCCTTCATTCCGCCTTTGACGATGTCCTTCAAATGGATGACGCCCAGCAGCGCGCGCGACCATCGGCAACGGCGAGAGGCGTTCCGCCGCTGCCGCGAGATGCGGTCGCGCGATGTCCGGTCAGTTGCGCCGGCACGCTCCTCCGCTGTTCCTGGACAAAATTGCGCGATGGCTTCGGTCGCGCCTTTGCGCAGTTGCCGCCCGTCGAAATCCACGCCGCTCATGCGCGTGTACGCGGAGAACGGAATGAAGCTCGACTTCGTGTCAGCGATCTCGCCGGCCCCGCAGGCCATACTTCTCTTTCGCCAGCACCACCACGGAGCGGCCTTCGGGAGTCTCATCGGCCAGGCTCGAAAGCTGCGCCGCGTCTGCGAGTTCCTTTCGCGTGACGCCATCCACCGGCAGGAATTCCACCGCCTGGCGGTTGCCCAGCGTGATGGTGCCGGTCTTATCGAGCAGCAGCGTATTCACATCGCCCGACGGCTTCTACCGCTTTGCCGCTCATCGCCAGCACGTTGTGCTGCATCACGCGATCCATGCCGGCGATGCCGATCGCGGAAAGCAGGCCGCCGATCGTGGTCGGAATCAGGCACACCAGCAGCGAAACCAGCACCGCCACCTGGGAACCGATCCCGCGCCGGCGGAGCTGACCGCGTAAGCGGCGAACGGCTGCAGCGTGATCACCGCCAGCAGGAAGATCAGCGTCAGTCCGGCGATCAGGATATTCAGCGCGATTTCGTTCGGCGTCTTCTGCCGCTCGGCGCCTTCCACCAGCGCGATCATGCGATCCAGAAACGTTTCGCCGGGATTCGAAGTGATGCGAATGCTGGATATGGTCGGAGAGCACGCGCGTTCCGCCGGTGACGGCGCTGCGGTCGCCGCCCGATTCGCGAATGACCGGCGCGCTTTCGCCGGTAATGACCGATTCATCCACAGTGGCGATGCCGTCAATCACTTCGCCGTCTCCGGGGATGAGTGTCGCCCGCCTCGCACATCACCACGTCGCCCGCGCGCAGCTTCGAGGCCGCGCACGCTTTCGAACTGTGCCCGTTTGCCAGGATCTGTTTGGCGATGCCGTCGGTCTTGGTCTTACGCAGCGCTTCGGCCTGAGCTTTGCCGCGCGCTTCCGCCATGGCTTCGGCGAAATTGGCGAACAGCACCGTGAACCACAGCCACAGGGCGATTTGCAACTTGAAAGCCGATGTCCGCTCGCGCCCGCGATCGAGTCGCGAATCAGCAAACACGGTGGTGAGCGCCGCGCCCACTTCGACCACGAAAATCACCGGGTTTTCAGCGAGCGTGACGGGATTCAGCTTGACGAAGATTGCCTTCATCGCGCGGCTTGACAATCTGCGGATCGAACAACGGGCGCGACTGCGCCAGCTTCTTCGGCAGCAGCGAGGTCGGATCTCGTGCGGCGGGTTCGGATGAGCAGTGGTGTTCGCGTGGTAACTCCGAGTGTCGGACAGCATCGATTGAGAACAGTTTGCCGCTTTGCATCAGATAGTGCTCGACGATCGGTCCCAGCGAAAGCGCCGGGAAGAACGTCAGCGCACCGACAATCACGACCGTGCCAACCAGCAGCCCGACGAACAGCGGACCGTGCGGTCGGGAAAGTTCCACTGGTAACCGGAACTCTTTTTTTCGCCGCCAGACTTCCCGCGACCGCCAGCAGCGGGATGCAGGAACAGGAAGCGGCCGATCAGCATCGCCAGCCCCAGCGTCAGGTTGTACCAGGGCGTGTTCACATTGATTCCCGCGAACGCGCTGCCGTTGTTGCCGGTCGCGCTGGTGTAGGCGTAGAGAATCTCGGCAAAACCGTGCGGACCGCCGTTGTTCGTGTTGGCGATCGCCGGCGCCCGGCGGATTCCAGTATCCGCCTTTGGCGAACTGGATCACCGAGCTGAGGCCGGCTGAATACCAGAATGCACGGCAGCCGTCGCCGATGATCGCGAGCATGGCCATCTTGACTTCCTTCTGCTCGATTTTCTTGCCCAGATATTCGGGCGTGCGGCCCACCATCAGGCCCGCGATGAACACCGCCATGATGCAGAACAGCAAGCATCCCGTAGAGCCCCGCGCCGACGCCGCCGAAGATGACTTCGCCGGTCATGATGTTGAACAGCGGAACCAGGCCGCCGAGCGGCGTAAAGCTGTCGTGCATGGCGTTGACCGCGCCGCAGCTGGCGTCGGTGGTGACGGTGGCGAAAAGCGCCGAAGTCGGCGATGCCGAAGCGCACTTCCTTGCCTTCCATGTTGCCGCCCGACTGCGTCGGCAGTCGCCGCGCTCTCCATGCCGAGCTTCGCCAGAATCGGATTGCCGTCCTGCTCCGCCGGATAGCAGCGAAGCACGCCCGACCAAGAACATGACACGCCATGGCGGCGAAAATCGCCCAGCCCTGCCGCGTGTCTCCGACCATCTTGCCGAACATATAGGTCAGCCCGGCCGGGATCACGAAGATCATAAACATCTGCAGAAAGTTGGTGAGCGGCGTGGGATTTTCGAACGGATGCGCGGAGTTGGCGTTGAAGAATCCGCCGCCGTTGGTGCCCAGCATCTTGATGGCTTCCTGCGAGGCCACCGGCCCCTGCGCGATCATCTGCTTCGCGCCTTCCAGCGTCGCGACTGTCGTGTAGGGATGCAGGTTCTGGATCACGCCCTGCGAGCACAGAACAGCAGCGCGCCCACGCAGCGAGATCGGCAGCAGCACGTACACGCGTCGCGCGCGTCATATCCACCCAGAAGTTGCCGATCGTCTTGCTTCTGCTGCGCGTGCGAAACCGCGCATCAGCGCCATCGCGACCGCGATGCCGGCCGCGGCGGAAGCGAAATTCTGAACCGTCAGCGCGGCCATCTGCACGAAGTAACTGAGCGTCGATTCGCCGCTAATAAGACTGCCAATTGGTGTTCGTGATGAAGCTGACCGCGGTGTTGAACGCCAGATCGGGAGTCGACATTGCCCTGCCCCAAAATCCTGCGGATTCAACGGCAGAAAACGCCTGCGCGCGCTGAATAAAGTAGACCAGCAGAAATCCGAACATGCTGAAGCTGATCAGCGACGGCGGTATATTGCGTCCAGCGCTGCTCCACTTCCTCGCGAACGCCGATCAGCTTGTAAGTCAGCACTTCCAGCCAGCGCAGCACGGGATGGAGGAACGTACGCTCTCCGGTGAAGACTTTGGCCAGAAAAAGACCCATCGGCTTGGTGAGAGCGAGCACCACCAAGAAATAAACGACGATTTGTAAAATTCCAAGAGATGTCATTGTTTATGCCTCAAAACGCCCAGTGCCTCAGAACCGCTCTGGCCTTAACAGGGCGTACAGCAGATAGACAAAAAGAAACAGCGCCGCGATACCCGCAATCCAGAAGTCCATAAATGCGTCCTTAGAGCTTTTCGCAGAGCTTGATAAAAGCCCAGCAAATCCAGAAAAAGACAGCCGCGATGGCGATAAAGAACAGATCAAGCATGGGTGTTTTCCTTCTTCCCGTAAACGACCACGACTTCGTGTCCCAAATGGCGCAGCCGCCGCGCCAGCTTTTCCTCCCGCGTTCGCCACCAGCGCCTGGGCGTGCCCAAGACGACGGTGGAATGCGGGTCCAGATGCCGCGCGAAGGTCTCGTCGGCATCCCGGCAGAGGAAGATATCCACGTGTGTTTCCACGCCAAAGCCTTGCGCCAGCTCTCGAAACAAGGCTTCTTGAAATTCCACAAGCACCGGCGGAGTCTCCAGGGGCACCGCATAGGGGACCACCTGGGCCACCAATAAGCGGACCCGGGCGTTCAAGCCACGCGCTAGTTGAACGGCACTTTCCATCGCTTTTACCGTGCTCGGTATTCCGGTACAAAGCACGTTGACTTCCAAGGGGCGCCCGGCGGCGTCCTGAGCCGGAGTGGGATGCTGGCCGTCGTGAACCAGGATCAGCTCGAAGACCGGTTTCGTCTCTACGCTGCTCATTTGTTTGCTCCCAGTCCGAGGATACGGGGAACAACGTGAGTAAGTAATAGCAATCCCGTAAGGATTTTATAAAGAGACGGCGGGCAACTGGAAACGGTACCCGATCCACGGCTCAGTCAGAATATAGACTGGCGTAGAGGGATTTGGCTCAATCTTTTGTCGCAATTGCTTGATGAAAACCCTCAGGTATTCCACCTGATCTCCGTAGTCGGGGCCCCACACCGCCTGCAGGAGTTCGCGATGGGGAATCGCTCGATTGGGGTGCAACGAGAGGTACCGGAGAAGATCGAATTCCTTCGGTGTCAAGCGGATCTGTTTTCCATGCGCGACCACCGAGCGCCTCCCGAAGTCGACTTCGACTCCACCCAAAGCAAGATGCTGAGGGCCGCCCTCCGGGGGCACCGGCGCGCGTCGTAAGGCCGCGCGAATGCGCGCCAGCAGTTCGGGCGTGCTGAACGGCTTGGCCACGAAATCGTCGGCCCCGGCGTCGAGCGCGGAAACCTTATCCTGTTCCGAATTGCGCACCGTCAGCATGATGATGGGGATTTCGGAGGAGCCGCGAATCTCCCGGCAGGTTTCGAGACCTCCCATGCCCGGCATGTTCATGTCCAGCAGGATCAGATCGTAATGCTCGGCGCGTAGCGTTTCCTGCGCTTCTTCGCCGCTGCGCGCGTCCTCCACCTCGTAGCCTTCGCCCGACAGCGTCATCTTCATCACCCGCCGGATCTGCGGATCGTCGTCCACCACCAGAATGCGCCCGAGGCTCATCGCGCGGCCTCGTGCCGTTCGACCGCGTGCCCCGCGACCGGCAGCGAGAAGTGGAACGTCGATCCACTTCCCAGAACGCTCTCGGCCCAGATCTCGCCGCCATGCGCGCGCACGATTTCGCGCGCGATAAATAATCCAAGTCCCGCTCCCGCCACGTGATTCTTGATGTGGCGTCCCCGATAGAAGCGGTCGAAGATGTGCGGCAAATCCGCTTCCGCGATGCCGGGTCCCTGATCCCGAACGTTGATGACGATGCGCCCGTCCAACGCTGCCCCCGAAATGGCGATGGGCGCATGCGGCCGGCTGAACTTCGCGGCATTGCCGATCAACTGCCGCAAAGTCAGTTCGACCAGCGATGGATCGGCGGAACCTTCGGCAGAGTGTCCGGAACGCCCATCTGAACGGGGTGGTCGTCGCACACGGTCCGCATCCGGTCGAGCACGCGTCGCGTCGCGTCGGCGATATCGACTTTTTCGAGACGCAACTGGACATGTCCCGCTTCGAGCCGCGCCATCTGAATCGCATCGCTGACCAGGGAATTAAGACGGTCCGTTTCTTCGTCCATCAAAGCGATGTAACCGCGCTGCTGTTCGGCGCTCTCGATGTGCCCGGTCAACAGCGCCGTGGTCGACGCTTTCATGGTCGTAAGAGGATCTTGAACTCATGCGCGATCGCATCCAATAACACCGACCGTAGCTCGTCGCCTTCCCGCGCCGCTTCGGCCCTGGCCGCCGCTTCCTGAGCCCGCGCCTTCTCCAGACCGATCGCCACCAGATTCGCCACGCCTTGCAGCGCCGAATCCGCCAATTTCACGCCCGTCAGTCCAAGGCTGCCGATCGGCTCCGATCCCAGCCGGATCGCCGTGATCACGCTGGTGGCGGATTCCACCTGCGATCCGGTCAGCGCGGTGTTGCGCAGCTGCTCGTCGAGCCCCGCGAATTCTTCCGGTCCGCCCCGATAAATTTCTCCCGCGAAGCGGTCGAACATGGCGACCGCTCGTGCGTTAAACGTTTGCGCGACCAGGGCCACCAATTGTTTCGAAATCGGCCGCGCCGGATCGGTCAGCAAAATGGACCGGCTGAACGCGTACAGGCGTTCCATTTCTTCCTGCCGCTCCTGAGCCTCGCGGGCGCGCTTCCGCGCATTCGAAGAAAGCCGGCTCGCCGTGATGGACGTCACAAGGAAGGCGAAAAGCGCGACCCAATTTTGCGGATCGGCGATCGTGAACGTGCGAATCGGCGGCAGGAAGAAAAAGTTGAAGCACAGCACCGCGAAGAACGAGCCGGTAATCGATTCGGTAAGTCCCCAACTCGCGCCGATCACCAGAACGCCGATCAAATACGCGAACCCCGCCGTTGTCGAGTTCACCGGAATCAGGCGGAAGAAGACCAGAGTGATGGCCGCGACCAGTCCGACCGTAGCGACGATCCGTGCGGTCCTTCGGCCCGGCGAAGGCGAATCGGCAATGGACGTCTGCGGGATCAAACAGCCATGATCGCAAATTAAGCCGCGTCAGTTGAGAGAAAACGCCGCGTGCTTACTTTCTCTTCTCTGAAATAAACTCCGCTGGCTTTATCCTAATAAGTTGGACTCGAACTCTTCGCCCGGTACGAGTGTCCGCGAACTTGCCGACGCCATTCGCGCAGGATCCGTTCGCGCGCTTTCTCGCGGCCTCAGTTGGATCGAAGCCGGAGGCGAACGCGCGGAAGCGCTGATCGAGACCCTCTACACCGGATCGCCGTGGGCGCACGTCGTCGGCGTCACAGGTACGGCGGGCGGGGGGAAAAGTACGCTCGTCGCCGCTCTCGCGAAGGAAGCGCGCCGGCGCAAGCTCTCGGTCGGCGTGCTTGCGGTGGACCCCTCTTCGCCGTTCACCGGCGGCGCGATTTTAGGAGATCGCGTCCGCATGAGCGATTTATCGGGCGACGGCGGAGTCTTCATTCGTAGCATGGCCGCGCGCGGGGAACAGGAGGATTGTGTCAGGCGGCTGCGGGCGCCATCGATTTAATGCGCGCCGCCGGCAAGCAGTTGGTGCTGGTGGAAACCGTGGGCGTCGGCCAGGACGAAGTGGACGTGATGCGCGTCGCGCACACCACCGTGCTCGTCAGCGTTCCCGGCCTCGGCGACGACGTGCAAATGATGAAGGCCGGACTTTTCGAGATCGCCGATATCCACGTCGTGAACAAAGCGGATCGCGAAGGAACCGGAGAGCCGTCGCGCAGATTCGCGCGATGCTGGCGCTGAATCATGAAACCGGGAAATCGCAGCCGCCGGTTCTCGAAACGACAGCGCCTCGCGGCGAAGGAGTGCCCGCCCTGCTCGACCGGATTCTCCTGCACGAATCGCACTTGCGCAGCGCGGGCGAGTTGAAAGACCGGGAACTGCGGATGGCGGAGTGGCGAGTTTTGAAACTCGCCCGGTCCCTGATCGCCCTTTCTCTCCGCGAGCAGAGCGCCCTAATTCCGGATCTCGAACGCGTCGCGCGGCGCGAGCTCTCGCCATACCTATGCGCGAGGACATTGCTCAGCCGCGCGGCTCCGGCAGAATGATCGCCGGCTTTCCTGCCGCGCAAACAGACAAAGAATCCAAAATCAAAGAAAGTCCCGACCCGAGCCGCGACCAAAGGGAGCGGTCCAGCACCCCCTCAGCAGAAAGATACCTCTAGTGATGCAGCAGGAACCATGCGACCAACAATACTCCTGGAACTCCGAGCGCCCACGCGATGATGTATCCCATTACGACACCTCCGCTTTTAAACAAGCATTTGGAGGTCCCTAAGTGGGCCCTCGTCAGGGAGCCAAAAACCATCGATTTGCCCGCAAAAGCGGATTTTTCGGCAAGCTTCGCATCGCGATCGCATCACGCGAAGTGCAAGAACTTCGAGAGCCGTCCGTATTTGCCGATCTCTTGCGACAATAAGATCTGCACCGTTCGGGGGGACGCCATGGCTGCCGATACCAGCGATAAAGCTTTACGCGAGCATCTTCTCTACCTATTAAAAGGTGGCGGAGCGCACGCAAACTTCGACGCGGCGATCAAGGCACTGCCGGTCGCCCTGCGCGGTGAGCGCCCCGCCGGCGCCGATCACTCCCTCTGGGAACTGTTGGAGCACATCCGGCTCGCGCAGTGGGACATCCTCGAATTCAGCCGCAATCCCAAGCACGTCTCGCCGAAATGGCCCGAGGGGTATTGGCCGGAGACGCCGGCTCCTCCCACCGCCGCGGCGTGGAGCAAAAGCGTGAAAGGTTATCACGCCGATCTCGACGCAATGTGTCAGTTGGTGGCGCGTAAATCGACGAACTTGTACGCGCCGATCCCGCGCGGCGATGGACAGACGATTCTGCGCGAAGCGCTCCTCATCGCCGACCACACTGCCTATCATCTGGGACAAATCGTCCTGGTGCGCCGTCTGCTCGGAGCATGGAAGTAATCGCCGGGATCTGACACAATCTTCTTTACGTGCCGGATTCCAGTCTGTCCATCGATCAGCTCCTCGATATTCTTGCGCAAGTGGACCCCGCGTCTCCTTTTTACAAGCAGGCCGCAAGCGTACTCGATGCGGAGTTGGTACGAAAAGACGGTCCCGAAATTCCTGCGGCTACGCCGCGCGGAGAGCCGCGCAGGCTCACCATCGGCATGTCGACCTATGACGACTACGACGGCGTCTATTTTTCCGCCCAGGCGATTCGCTTGTATCATCCCGAGGTGACGGAAGACACCGAGATCCTCGTCGTCGACAACCATCCCGATGGACCGGCGGCGCACGCTCTCAAGAAGCTCGAAGGATACATAAAGAACTATCGTTATGTCCCCGCGTCCTACGCGCAAGGCACCGCGGTGCGCGATCTGGTCTTCCGCGAAGCGGCCGGCGAGTTCGTTCTGTGCATGGATTCGCACGTACTTTTCCCGGCGGGCGCGCTCGCGAAATTGCTCCACTACATCGACAGCCATCGCGACTCGCGCGACCTCTGGCAGGGCCCCCTGCTCTCCGATAGCTTCGAAAAAATCGGCACCCACTTCGATCCCCTCTGGCGCGGCGGCATGTGGGGCGGATGGGGCTTCGATCCCCGCGGATTCGATCCCTCCAACGAACCGTTTGAAATTCCCATGCAGGGCCTCGGCGTGTTCTGCTGCCGCCGCGACGCGTGGCCCGGCTTAAATCCACGCCTGCGCGGATTCGGAGGCGAAGAAGGCTGTCTGCACGAGAAGTTCCGCCAGTCCGGCGCGCGGACGTTGTGCCTTCCGTTTCTGCAGTGGCTGCATCGTTTTGCGCGCCCACAAGGGACTCCGTACGCGCACGATTGGGAAGGCCGCGTACGAAACTACCTATTGTTGTTCGACGAACTCGGGCTCGATCGAACACCCGTGATCGAACATTTCGAAGAGCATTTGGGCGTGGAACCGGCTCGCGCCGCCGTCGCCGCCGCCGACCGCGAATTCTCCAGCCCTTTTCATTTTTTCGACGCGATCTACTGCATCAATTTGAATACCAAGACGGATCGCTGGGAGGCGGTGCAAGCTCGCTTTGAAGCGCTCGGCATCGCGGGCCGTGTCCGCCGATTCCCTGCATTCGAAACGCCGTCGAACCATCACATCGGCTGTGCACTCTCGCATCGCGCGATTCTCGCGGAAGCCAAACAGCGCGGTCTGCGCAACGTCCTGGTCTTCGAGGACGACGTCATCTTTTCGGTCGATGCGGCCGAGCGGCTGCGTCCCAATATTGAGGAATTGAAGCAGCGCGACTGGAAAACGCTTTATTTCGGCGGCCATCGCTGGGGCCAGACTTTCGAAAAAGCCCCCGGCTGCCGCCACCTGGAAATCCCCAAAGGCCTTACCTGCACACACGCGATCGCCTATCACGAATCGATCTACGGCCAGATCCTGAAGGACATCCCCACGTCTCCCTCGGCCGTGGCACTCTGGCTGCGCGCGAATGGCGGCATCGACCAGTACTATGCGCGTGTGTTCGATGGCAAGCACCTCGTCACAAGCCCCACCGTGGCGAGCCAACGAAGCATCGTAAAACAAGAGGCGCAATCGTTTAGCGCCTGATCCGAAACGCCGCTTCGAATTCTTATTCAAAAGAAATCGAAGGCAGCGATTCCAATCTGTGGTACTATGGCGGAAACGACTTTAGTCTTCTAGCAGTTCCGGGAAATCCGGAAGAAAACTGTAGTTCCGAGGAATCGGAGAAGAGGTTGGAGGGAGAAGGCTGTGAAAGATCAGACTTTTGTTCAAATTGGCGTGGAATCGCTGACCATCGAGAGATTGTCCGATGGTTCGACCGCCATCGTCGACAACCGCGTGAAGAGCGTTCATTCGCTGAATCCCAGCGCCACTTTGGTGTGGGACGCTTGCGCCCAAGGCGCCACCGTTGCGCAGATTAGCGCGGCAGTCGAAACGAAAACCGGTATTCCCGTGGACGCGCAAACGATCCACCATGCGCTCCTGCAATTGCAACGCGCGAATCTCATCGAAAGCGACGCACCGGTCGCGGCGGAAGCAATCGATCTCGGCCGCCGCACCATGTTGAAGCGCGCCGGAACCGTCGGAGCGTTCGCCATTCCCGTAGTCCTGACACTGACGGCGACCGAGCAGCGCGCCTACGCGTTCCAGATCGGCTCGGGAACAACGACAACCACGACCACAACAACGACAACCACGACCACCACTACGACTTCGACCACCCAGGAAATACCCGCGTAATTTTAGGTGCATCCGCCGGGGATGCGTCTTCGGCCGATGGATAAACCTGCCGTCCAGGGATCTGGATGGCCAAGAAGATCGGAGGAAGCAGCCTGATGAATCAGATTTTTTCTCAAGTTGGCCGGGAAGCGCTGACCATCGAAAGATTGTCCGACGGGTCTACGGCTATCGTGGATAATCGCGTGAAGAGCGTCCACTCCCTGAATCCGTCCGCCACATTGGTATGGGACGCCTGCGCGCAGGGCGCGACCGTCGCGCAGATTCAGGCGGCCGTCGAAGCGAAATCTGGCTCGCCGGTGGAGATGGAAACCATCCACCAGGCGCTCGCGCAATTGCAGCGCGCAAATCTCATCGAAAGCGACGCGCCCATGGCTATGGAAGCTGTCGACCTTGGCCGCCGCACCATGCTGAAGCGCGCCGGAACCGTCGGGGCCATCGCCATTCCCGTCGTGCTGACGCTGACCGCCGCCGAGCAGCGCGCCTACGCGGCCATCACGCTTTCGGGCACGACGACACCTGCTCCGACGACCACCTTCAACCCTCCCGAGTAATTTTGGGTGCAACCGCCGGGGATGCGTCTTCGGCCGATGGATAAGCCTGCCGTCCAGGGATCTGGATGGCCAAGAAGATCGGAGGAAGCAGCCTGATGAATCAGATTTTTTCTCAAGTTGGCCGGGAAGCGCTGACCATCGAACGTTTGTCGGACGGTTCCACCGCCATTGTCGATAACCGCGCGAAGAGCGTCCATTCTCTGAATCCCAGCGCCACATTGGTATGGGACGCCTGCGCGCAAGGCGCGACCGTCGCGCGGATTCAGGCGGCCATTGAAGCGAAATCCGGTTTCCCGGTGGAGACGGAATCGATCCATCAGGCGCTCGCGCAATTGCAGCGTGCGAATCTCATCGAAAGCGACGCGCCCATGGCCATGGAAGCTGTCGACCTTGGCCGCCGCACCATGCTGAAGCGCGCCGGAACCGTCGGGGCCATCGCCATTCCCGTCGTGCTGACGCTGACGGCAACCGAGCAGCGTGCCTACGCCGTCCAAATTATCTCCGGGACCACGACGACGCGTATCATCGTCTAGCGGGCAGGTGCACTCTTCTCCCCAGCAAATTGCCTCGATGCGAACTCTTCGCGTTGAGGCGCCCGGATTCGCAATCAATGTCACGGCTGAATCCGCCGAAACGCTCGCGCACATCGAGAAGTATCTGCTGCCTTACCTGCCTCGCGCACCGCGTGATGTTCCGGCTTCTCGAGAGCTTCCCTCTTTCGATGACACGCCCGCAGTCGACATCGTTCTCCATCGCGATTCCCAGACGGATCGTTTCCGGATCGAAGTAGACGGCAGCGTCATCGCGGCGAACGAAGAGCTTCCGTACACGTTCACCCTCGTTCAACAAGCCGCCGACGACGCCACTATCCGATACTTGCGGGACAAAGCAGTCATTCACGCAGGAACCGTCGTTTACAACGACAAAGCAATCGTCGTCTCGGGAAAAAGCGGCTCCGGTAAAAGCCGATTGGTGCAGGAAATCCTACGCCGGGGCGCCGAATATTCTTCCGACGAATACGCGATCCTCGATCCGCAAGGTTACGTTCATCCCTATCCGCGGGCTCTCATGATTCGCAAGGATAGCGATCAGCAATATCCCGTGCTTCCCTCGGAATTGCATGCCAAAGTCCGCGCGCAACCCGCGCCTGCCGCGCTCTTTCTGTTCCTGCGTTTCGAGCCGGACGCGGCCGGGCTCGACGTTCAACCGCTCGAGCGCAGCGAGTTCCTGATACGTCTCCTCCAAAGCACGCCGCAAGTGATCGCCGATCGCCCCGACGTCCTCGCTCCCGTCCTGGCCGCGGCTGCGCGCGCGAAATCGTATACCGGCGTCCGGGGCGAGGTGTCGCGGGCGGTCGAGGAAATCCTTCAGCTCGCCGCCGATCCGTCGTGAATGAGCCCGATTTCAGAGCGGATTCGCGAAACGAAATGTGCTGGCCTTCCGCCGCACAGGAGAAACTGCTGCGAGCCTGCTTCCTTCCGGCTCCCCACGCGAATCTCGAATTTCAAACGTGGCGCGGCACGGCGGATCTCGATCGGCTCGACGCATTTTCCGCTCGCCTTTTGCCGCTCCTGATCCGGACCTGGCGAAACGATCCCATTGATCCGGAAATCGCCGAACTCGGCAGACGCATCCACCTGGCGCAATGGCAGCAGAACCGGCATCGCCTCGCGCTGGCGGCAGCCATTCAATCGACGCTTTCCTCGGCGGGCATTGCCTGCATTTTTCTAAAAGGCATGGCGCTGCTCCTGCGCTACTGCCCGATACCGGACTGCGCGCGATGGGCGACGTGGATTTTTTAATCAAACGCGAAGACGTCGTGCAAGCCATGGATGTCCTCGGACGTGGCGGTTTCACGGCGGAGGATCGCCTCACGCCCGGCGAGATCCCGGCCAGCTGCGCGTCCGCCACGCGTGGCAGCTCGATCGCGGCCCCGATGAAAGTTGCGATCTGCACTGGCATCCTTTAGTGCGGTGTTTCGCGCCGCGGGTCGGCGAGGCATTCTGGAATGGCGCCGAACCGGTGGAGATTGGTGAGTTCCGCGCGCTGGTGCCGTGCGCGGCCGATCAACTTTTGCACGCCTGCTCGCACGGACTGCAATGGAGTTGGACGCCCCAGACTCGCTGGGTCTCCGACGCGATGACCATCCTCACGTCCCACGCGGCCGTGGATTGGGTTCGATTTTGCGAGCTCGCGAAAGCGGCTGGGATGTGCGTCCGCCTCCACGCCGCGCTCGTCTATCTCTCCGACCACATGCAGGCGCCGATTCCGGCGCAAGTCATGGGCGAACTATTATCGGCGTCCTCCACGAGCGGCGCGTGGGAACGCCGCGAGTATAGGCTTCTTCAAAAACCGTGTCCCTTGGGTGAGATCGATAGCGTATGGTGGCACGTCACCAATTTTCGACGCATCCGGCGTTACGACGACGCGTGGCGGAAGAAGCCGGCCGTGATCGCGTTCCCTGAATATCTGCGCGCGTTCCTTCGCGGGGATGGCGAGAGCAGCCTGATCATTTCGCTGTGGCAGGCTCTGCGAAACCGGCCCACCGCGGACCGATGAGAGACTTGCGTTGGGGGGCAGTCCTGGTTTACAGTAACGACGCCTGCGCCGGTCCCCCGGGCCCCGGAATTAATGCAGCGCGACGTAGCGAGTGATCCCGCCCGGCTCCAGCCGTGACGATAGCGGCTGCGGAGGCGCATCCGGATCCAATTGCTTCCGATTCTCAATCGCGGCCACCAGATATCGCACGCCCTCATACGCCCGCCACGGGAGACTGTGACGGATAAGATCGCTGCGCGTGTTTAGGATTTCGCGGCGCAGCACGATCTGCCAGGTCTTTCCGTGCACCGGTAGCGCTCCCGACGGCGCCGCGAAAGGCCGCGGATCGTCGCACGCATTGAACTGCACGATGCCGAGCCGTCCGTCGGTTTCCATCGCATCGCCCGTCGCGTTTCTCACGAAATGCGGAACATCGGGACGATCCCACAAATCGGCTGCGTCCGCGCACGACGTGTACGCCATATCCTGAACGATCTTATCGCGCTCCCGATCCACGTTTCGCGCCACTTTATGAGAGATCCATTTCCCCGGACGAAAATAGGCGTAATCGATGTCGCGCGTCGCCGCGCCGATCCACACATCTTGCCCATCCCACGTGGCCGATTGCTTCCACATCCGAACATGGTGACGTTTAGAAACGTCGTTGAATCCCTTTTCCCACGCCATGTCGGCCGGAGCGTCGTTGAGCAACAGCGACGACATCGGAGCGTTCGGAATTCCACGGCCTTCGACGAACGCGTAGACGCCCGCCATGTTCGAGCGGAAAGTCGCCCGGCTGCGCGGCTCGGTCCACCCAGCCGACCGAAATGCAGCGGAGATCCGCTGCTCCGAACCGACGAACATCAGATTGACCAGGTCGGAAGGCCGGCCCTTAATGGGTGTCGAAGTTCGACTCGGCATGCTCTCGATCATCGGTAAGATGCTCGCGCGTTCCTCATCGGACAAGCGGCGCGGCGTGTCGTCTCCAGCGGGAACCGCCGCGGGATGCACGGAATCCGTGAGCATCAGCGTCAATTCGGCTCCCGCCGGAAGATAAATCTCCGGCTCGCTCACCTGTGTGACGAGCGATTTCACCGCCCATACCACGAACTGCGCGTGGACGTCCCACAGCATGACGTCCCGAATCAGGTGCGCGGCGTGATTGCCAAGGCCCCCGGTGGTGCGCACTTCCTGGATCGTCCCGCCCTTCGTCACCTCTTCGCGGCCATTGTCCACGGCGGTGAGGCGCGTCGGCAGCGGCGTGGCTTCGGCCCCGGGTGCGGTAATCGATGTGAACTCCATGCGGAGAGCCGCCGTCTCGTGCACGACTCCGAATCCGACGCGGCGCACCGACTTCACCACGCCCCGCACCGTGCTGCCCATGGGGAAAAATGTAATGCCGCCGACCTTGACCGGTGCGATCAACACGGCTTCCACCGAAGATCCCGGCCGGCTCGCGAAGGAGCCCACGGCGTTCACCAGGCGCACGTGGAGCACCGTGCCTTTCGGCACTTCGACGTTGCTCAGCGATTGCACCGCCAACAGCAGCGACAGGAGCAATGGCATATCCTCGCCATTCTAGCAGGCGATCCCAGGGGGCGCAGCCCTAGCGCATTAACAAAAGCGCCCGATCCATTGGTGCGAATCGAGCCACGAACGACTTCGCCCGTGGCTCCTCGCAACAGTTATGGAAATTCCTCGCCTACGCCGGGCGAGCGAGAGGTTCTGGAAACCGCAAGTGTCCAGGGACATTCTCGAAAGCGCTTCGGTTGGGCAGGCGCGTCGGCCCAAAGCGCGACGGGCCGTTGAAGTATTCGTCCAAGGGAAAGAGCGGATACGGTTCAATTTCCCTGAACGTGCGTCCCAGTTTCTGTTCAATGCGATATACCGCGTGATAAAAATTCCCGCGGTCGACTTTCAACCGGCGCGCGCACAACGGCCAGTCCGCGCCCAGCAAAAAGTGAAAACGAAACAAGCGGTGCTCGAACTCCGTCAGTGTCCGGCGCGCCACCAGACTGAAATCGGCGATATACTCCTCGTCTTTTCGACCCCACGTGGAAGGCCGCTGGCGTCCCCGGTCGGGCTCCAACGTTACCTTGCTTAAATGGCGCTCCTGCTGGACGCACCGAATAAACCGGTCATAACAGATCCGGAATATAGCGCGCAGCACACAATTACAGGGCGAGACATCTATTTTTTTGCCGAGCCGAAGTCCCGATCCCCTGCATTGAGCGCAGCTATGCGATGCGAGAGCGAGGGTCTGAGATCTTGTCCATTCCATCACCGTGACTACCTCCGCACTGCGGCTCCATCCCTGGGTATTTTCCGAGGTGACCGCCTAGGTATAGTACTTCCGGGCCCCAGCGATGTCAATTCTTATTTTCTTATTTATCTCTTAATATTAGTTTTATCGGCAGCCGTTTCCCGATAAATGGCCAGACTTTCCCGCGCGGTCGTTTCCCAATGGAAGCGTTCGACGTGGCTTCGTCCCGCCTCCACTAGCCAGCGCCGCCGTTCGTCGTTCAAAAGAACTTCGCGCATGCCGCGCGCGATATCGAACACGTTGTCGGGGCTCACGAGCTCGGCCGCATCTCCGACCGCTTCCACCAGCGACGGCACGTTGGAGGCGACCACCGCTGTTCCGCATACCATCGCTTCCAGCGGCGCGAGCCCAAAACCTTCGTAAAGCGACGGAAATGCGAACAGTTCCGCCGCCCTATAGAAAACCCGCAATGTATCTACCGGCACGAAACCCAGAAACCGCACGGCCGATGCGATCCGTGAATGCGCCACCGCCTGGCGTACCGCCGGATTCTTCGAGAGCTCGTCTCCGATAATCACCAGCCGAAGATCGTGGTAGCGCGGATGCCGCTCCAGCTCATGGCGAAGCACCGCGAACGCCTCGATCAAGCGCGGAATATTCTTGCGAGCCCGGATGGTTCCGGCGTACAAAATATAGGGAAATGAGATCGAATAACGCTCTAATATCTGCTTTTCCTGAAGCTCTTCGCTGCTCAATCCGAAGCTCGGATCGGGCGCGCTATAGATCGTGCTGATCCTTTCCGGGGGAACATGCAGAATGGATTCGATGTCCCGGCGCGTCGCGTGAGAAACCGCGATAATCCGGGCCGCGCGCTTAGCGCCCCGCCGGTAGCGCTCCTCGTGCAGCATGTGGCGGAAATCCTTGCGTCCCGCGAACAACAGCGTGCTCATGTCATGGATCGTGAGCACATACGGACGCGGCATCATCCACGCGACGGAATTCAGCGGAATATGATACAAATGCGCGTTGAGCGAGTTGAAAAACGGGGGCATCAGCAAATTATGCTGAAATCCAAGATCGGTTTGTTCGCAGGCGCGTAGTTCGAAATTCGGTCCAAGACCGGCAAATTCGCCGAAATCCGCCGCTCGCGCGACCAGCGTGTAGCGATTCTCCTGATCTAGCCGGGAGAGCGCGTGAGTAAGATTGCGAATGTACGTGCCGATGCCGAAATCGCGGACCCGCCGCACATCCATCGCGATATGCAGCATATTCGGCCTCCGGGCTAGCGAGCGCTGGCGATCGCGGTGAGCTTCCACGGGTACAGCGGAAAGCGCGCCGTGAGTGCGTGAACTCTCTCCCGAACCTCGGACAGAACGGCTTCGTTCGCGATATTTTCCAGCACCCGCGTAATCAGCGCCGCCACTTCGCGCATCTCCGCCTCGCCGAAACCACGCGTGGTCATCGCCGGACTTCCGAAGCGCATCCCGCTCGGATTCAGCGGCGGATTCACGTCGAACGGAATCGCGTTCTTATTCGCCGTAATGCAGGCCTGGTCGAGCGCCAATTCCGCGTCTTTCCCGCGCACGCCTTTGGCGAATACATCCACTAACATCAGATGTGTGTCGGTGCCGCCCGATACCACGCGAAATCCGGCTTCCGACAATCCCGCCGCCAGCGTTTGCGCATTGGCGATCACTTGTTTCGAGTAGGCCACGAACTCCGGCGTCATCGCTTCCTTGAAGCATACCGCCTTGGCTGCGACCACATGCACCAGCGGCCCGCCTTGGACGCCGGGAAACACCGTCTTATCGATCGCCGGTCCGTATTTTTCCTTTGCTAAAATCGACCGCTGCGGGGTCCGCGCAAAGTCTTGTGCGTCGTCGACGTCACGATGTCGGCGTACTCGCAAGGGTTCGGATGCACGCCCGCCGCGACCAAGCCCGAGAAGTGCGCCATGTCGACCATCAGAAGCGCGCCCACCGCGTCGGCGATTTCGCGGAACCGGGGGAAATCGAGAATGCGCGGATACGCGCTGCCGCCCGCGACGATCATCTTCGGCTTGTGCTCCATCGCGAGCTTTGCCAGTTCGTCGTAGTCGATCCGTTCGTCCTCGCGCCGCACGCCGTACGGCACGATCTTGTAAAGCTTGCCCGAAAAATTCAGCGGGTGCCCGTGCGTCAGGTGGCCGCCGTGCGCCAGATTCATGCCGAGAATCGTATCGCCCGGCTTCAGAACGCTGCTGTACGCTGCTTCATTCGCCTGCGATCCCGAATGCGGCTGAACGTTCGCGTACTCGGCTCGGAACAGCTTCTTGGCCCGGTCGCGCGCCAGATTTTCGACGATGTCCACGAATTCGCAGCCGCCGTAATAGCGCTTGCCGGGATACCCTTCCGCGTACTTATTCGTGAAGATGCTGCCGGTCGCCTCGAGAATCGCCTCCGAGGTAAAGTTTTCGCTGGCGATCAGTTCGATGCGCGAGTTTTGTCGCTCGGTCTCCTGAACCAGCATTTCGTAGATCTCGGGATCGCTCTCGGCCAAGGGCCGCGCCATGCGTTGTTGTTCGTTCATTTCCGTTCCAATAGCGAGATTTTGTTCACGCGAACTTCGTGCCGTCCGCCTTCGAAGCCGGTTTCCAGAAAAATGCGCACCAGTTCTTCCGCCGCGGCGGTATCCATAAATCGAGCGCCCAGCGTCAGCACGTTGGCGGCGTTGTGACGGCGGGTCAGCGCCACCTCTTCCGGATTTACGCCCAGGGCTGCGCGGACGCCGTTGATTTTATTCGCCGCAATCGACATTCCCACGCCGCTCCCACACACCAGAATGCCACGCTCCGCGCCCCCGCTCGCAACGGCGCGGCCGACTGTCGCCGCGTAATCGGGATAGTCGGCCGATTCCGTACTATGTGTGCCGGCGTCGGCGACCTCATGCCCGGCGTTGCTCAGGAACTGGCGAAGATGCTCCTTCAGAGCGAAACCCGCGTGATCGGCGCCGACGGAGATTTTCATGGAACTCAGATTTTACCATCCAGCCATACGGTAAGCCTGCTCCTGGGCGTCACCTTGCGCTCGCCGTCTCTCGCATGCCGGCAAATGCGGACGCTGCCAGCGGCTGTTGCTAGTTTGCGTTCCATTACGAGTGTCAAGCCGATCGATAGAAGTCCCAAGGCGCGCCAGCAGCGTGCTGGGGAACAGCTCCGGACCGAAGCCGAGGAGCGCCAGCCAGCCCAAAGTTAACGCCAGCATCGCGATCGCGTACCGCCCCGCCCCAGGCAAAGATGCGCACGCCGCTTGCACGAAAAGCGCGTAAGGAAACGCAACGATTACGTCCACCATATAGTGCTCCCCGAGACCCAGCGTCGAGATGATCGTGGTCACCAGAAACAGACCCGCCGGGAGCCCGCGCGACCCGCGACGGCCGTGCGTTGAACCAGATCAGAAGTGCGGTGGACACGTGGACCGAGGCATGGCGTTCGGCAGCGCGTCGAGCGCCAGGCGCGTCACGGCCACCACAGGAATGGGCGGCGGATGAAAAGGGTAAAGCGAGGAGTAGGCGAAGGCCGGTCCGGCTGCCGGGAAAATAAAAAACAAGCTGTAGCCGACGACGGCATTCAACAGGAAGGCGCCCAGCACGTCGATCGGCCAGTCCTCGGCACGCCGCAGGTGCAAGATGTAAATCAGCGCCACCGGCAGAGCGAGACTCAAATAAATCGCTTTCTCCACGGCGGCAAAGTCTGGATGCGCGGCAAATCTGCCCGCTCCAAAAACTCCACTCCGCCCCGAAGCCGGCGTCGAAACGGTAGAGAATCGGATCCAGCTTCAACGGACGGAATCGATTCGCCACGGAGAGGAGCGGCACGGACCACAGCGCCATGCACAGGAAAAGCGCTCCCCGGCCGAAGGTCGTTAGTTTCCGCCGTCCCGCGGGCCCGCTCGTCAGGATGGCGCAAAAGCTCAATACGATGAGGCTTGTGATCCCCATCGTGCTGCCCAGGATCATGAACCCGTCGGCGTAGCCTCCGGGCTTGCCGCCCATCGCAATCCAGCACGGCAAGAGCCAGAAGTCCCCCTCCCGCGGCCACGATGGTCTCGCGCCGGGACCCGCCCGTAAGCCAGTGAGTCAGGAAGCAGTCGAGAGGACACACACCACGGGGTGTTTCAGCATCGAGTGAAGAACGTCGCTGCGCGCGAGCCAGACCGGAATCGCCAAGGAAACGGCGAAAATGAGAATTTTTACAGCTTTTTCCAGCAGTTCAACGCTAGGCGAGTTTGCGGATTGCGCCGACGTCTGCATCGTGACTCTCAGGATACCTTGAGCTTCGTCGCGATAGATGCGAGCAGCAGCTACCCGATCTCGCGTTTGGCGGACTCGCTCGCACGGCGTATGGTGGTCGCCAGCAGAGCCGCGCTGACAAGCCATGGAACCGCCAAGTACGAGGCCAAAGGGTAGAACGGCCAATCTCCATGAAGAATCGCGGACCAATACCCGGGGGCGGCGTACCGAGCTAGTTCGCAATACATGACGCCTTCGAGCGCGCCCGAGACGTTGATGGCGAACGAGGCGGCTGCCGTCAATGCGGTAAGCGTGAGGAACACCATTTTCTTCGCTGCCGTGGCGTAGCTGCCACCGGCTATCCCAAGACATCCGAACGCCATTGTGGGGATCAGGTAGCGGGGACCATACTTGACACCCGCCGAATGAGGAGATGCTGACGATCGTGAACACGTTGACGGCGAGCAGGCTTACGAGGAGCCATCGCTCGACGCGCAATCGCACGGGAAAACAGAAAAGTCCCGCTATTCCGACGGCGAGCACCGGAACATAGGCGATCAGCATCGATCCATAGAACAGTGATTTTTGTATTGTGTTGTGGAGATCGATGCGAAAGAACGTATCGTCGTAATCCCCGGCGATATTCGGAGCGAGGAACGGATTACCGAAGCTTACGGCGTTTACGATCAGAAGGGGAGTCAAGCCTGCAATAACTCCGGCGCACACCGGCAAGAGGACACGCCATCGCCGCATCGCCAGGAGGCCTCCGCCTATCAAAACCGCCGCGGGGGCAGCCAGCATGGATGTGGTAACAGTAAGGCCCAAAAGCAAACCTGCGCCCAACGCGATCGGAACTGCGCGCCCGTGGCCTTTCCATACTTCGTACGCGAGCGCGGCGGCGCACGTCAAGAACCCACAGGCAATCACGTCGTGGTGAGCGACTCCCGAATACGCCGCGACCGTCGTCGCCGTGGCGTAGATCAGGGCGATCATCCACGGCGATAGCGCGCCTGCCGCCGGGTTCACCAAAGTGCGCGCCAGATGAAAAACAACTGCGGACGAAATCGCGAAAACCAGCGAAGCGGTGAAAAAAGTGACCAAAGCGGACGCGAGCAGATAGTTGTTGTCATACGTGATCCCGAGCGCCCGCAACGGAGCGTATGCCAGTGCCCCCGCGAGAAACTGACCGGGTTGCTTGGCGGGGTAGATATGGCCGCCGAAAACGAAAATATCCGCGCTGAGCTTACCGTAATCGGTCTCGCCCAAATCAGGCAGCTTATCTTTCGAAGTCCGTTGGTCCAAGTAGAAGTGGCCCCTCTCAACCAGAGCCTGCACGCGCGACTGATGTAGAAGAAACGCACGCAGATCGGCGGAGTTGATCGCCATTCCGGCGGTGAGCCACACAAAAAAGAACATGGCGAGAGAAGCCCCTAGCCGCCCGGAAAAGCATCGCAGGGAGGGGACATCGCCGGGAAGGGCCTGTGGCGCTTTCGCGTGTGGGTTCGGCGTCATCCTACTAGGCGCTATCGTAACTCGGCCCGGTGCTTGCGATTCTAACGCGGCCGAAATGGATTGACGATCTTCACTCCGAGGATCGTCCGGCCGTGCTGTAGGTCTTCGCTGTACAGACAGGCTGCCCCAGAGCGGGCAGCGGAGACGATGATGAGCGCGTCCCAGAAACTCAGCGTATGGCGTGCGGATAGTTCCGCGGCGGCACGAATTGCGGGGTAGTCGATATGGAACACGGGGAATTTGGCGAGAAGATCGAGCATGGCCAGGGCCTCGTTCGCACTCACCGTGCGCTGTCCTTTGCGGGTGAGGGTCACGAAGAATTCCTGCAAGACCTGGGTGCTCGTATAAAACAAGCGCCCGGCCATAAGGCGGTCGAGAAGTTCCTGTGCGATCGGGGCTCGTACCGTATCGTCGTTCGCAAACGCATAGACCAGAACGTTGGTATCGACAAAGGCGGGCGGCGCGGGATCAACCGCGGTCATGCAACTCTTCGCGCGTCCACGTGCGATTCCCAATCTTGTAGCGGCTCTTCTGGAAGAACTCCTTCAAGCCCCTGCGCGCGGATTCGAGTTCGTCGCTTCGCGTCCCGAGGCTGGCCAAGTGGTCGCGGACGATCTGATTGACCGAGGTGTCCCGCTCCAGCGCATATTTCCGCGCGTTCTTGAGGACCGTCGACTCGATCGTCAACGTGAGGTTTTGCTTCCGCACGGAATCAGTGTAGCACGGGTTATGTGCGACTTACTTCTGCACGATATCCAGAAACGCTTGCGCCGCGTGGCTCAACGCTCTGCGAGCCGGATACACCAGCCGGATCTTCCGATCCACCGTCATCTCGCGCACCTTCACTTCGCGCACCACGCCCTGACGAATTTCGTCCGCGACGCACATGTGCGGCAGGAACGCCACGCCTTCGTTGCGCTGTACCATCTTGCGGATCGCCTCGATGGTCGGCATTTCCAAATCCATCCGCAGCGGCACGCGATGCCGTTGGAACTCGCGCAGCACCACGGCGCGATACGGAGAAACCACGTTGTGCGCGATGAAGTTCTCCTCCGCGAGCTCCGTGATGGAAACATCCGCACGTTCGGCGAGACGGTGCTCCGGCGAAATAATAAACGCCAGGTGATCCGTATAAATGACCTGCGAAATTAAACGCTCGTCTTCCGGATCGTAAGTCAAAATCCCGAGCTCCAGTTCGCCGTCGATCAACTCGGTCGGAATCCGGCTCGAAAGACTGCGCCGGATCTGCACTTTCACTTTCGGAAACTTCTGCCGGTACCGCTCGATGTCGTCGAGTAGATACAACGTCGACGATTCGTTCGCGCCGATCATGAGTCGTCCGGATGACTTATCCCGCAATTCGGCCAGCGAATTCTCCAGTTCCCCTTGCAGGCTGTCAAAGCGTTTGGCGAACTCCAGCACCGTCTTTCCGGAATCGGTCAGGAGCAAGTCCTTCGCCGACCGGTCGATCAATTTCTCGCCCAGTTCTGACTCTAACCTCTGTATTGTCAGAGAAATAGCAGGCTGCGTCCGCAACAGTTTCTCCGCCGCTCGGGAGAAACTCTTCTCATTCGCGACCGTCAAAAATACACGGAGGGAGTGCAGCTCCATAAACTAATATTATACAGTACGCGAACGTTATCAATTTGCCAAATCTAACCGTCTGATCGGATAATGACGCTTGAGAGGGATTCAAATGGCTGATCGAGTCTACATCTTCGATACGACCTTGCGCGACGGCGAGCAATCGCCCGGATGCAGCATGACGGTGCATGAGAAGCTCGCCATGGCGGCGAAACTCGTGGAACTGGGCGCAGACATTCTCGAAGCCGGATTCCCGATTGCCTCCGACGGCGACTTCGAAGCCGTCGAAGCCGTGGCCCGCGAATTTCCTTGGGTACAGGTAGCCGCGCTCGGCCGCGCGAACCGCATGGATATCGAACGCGCCGCCGACTCGCTGAAGAAAGCCCGCCGCCCGCGCATTCACACCTTCATCGCCACCAGTGAAATTCATTTGAAGTACAAGTTGAAAAAATCGCAACAGCAGGTGCTCGACGAAGCGGTCGCCGCCGTGACACTAGCCCGCGAATATTGTGATGACGTGGAATTTTCCGCTGAGGATGCCACGCGTACCGATTGGGACTATCTCGAGAAGATTTCGCGCGCGGTCGTCGCGGCCGGCGCACGCACCGTGAACCTGCCCGATACGGTCGGCTATTCGGTGCCCGAAGAATACGGCGCGATGATCGGCAGGATGGCGAAGGCTCTCGGCGATTCAGCGGTGATCAGTGTTCACTGCCACGACGATCTGGGCCTCGCCGTCGCGAATTCGCTGGCCGCTGTGCAGGCCGGCGCTCGTCAGGTCGAATGCACCATCAACGGCATCGGGGAACGGGCCGGCAACGCCGCGCTCGAAGAAGTCGTCATGGCGATCAATACCCGCCGCGATCGCTATCCCTTCGAGACGCGCATCGTCACCGAACATCTGTATGCCGCGAGCCAGCTGCTCACGTCGATCATCACTTTCGGACCGCAGCCGAACAAGGCCATCGTCGGCGAGAACGCGTTCGCGCACGAAGCCGGCATCCATCAGGACGGTTTCCTGAAGGAGCGGACCACCTACGAAATCATGGATCCGAAGAGCGTCGGTGTTCCCGAAAGCAAACTGGTGCTCGGCAAACATAGCGGTCGGCATGCGCTCGCCAAGCGCTGCGCGGATCTCGGCTTCGCCCTGAACAAGGAACAGCTCGACGTCATGTATCACCGCTTCACGGCGCTCGCGGATCGCAAGAAAGGGCTGCGCAACGACGAAATTGAGAAGCTCGCGCGTGAGGTTTCGGAAGGCGCGGCCGTCGCGGCAGGGGAAAAGTAAAACTTCTACAATCTCGCGTGAGAGAACCGCGAATGTCAATGAGCGGGCCGATGGAATTCCGCAAATTGGCCGAGTGATGCGGTTGATTTAACGCGAGTGTGGATGAGCGGGCCGAGGAGAAATATCCATGTGGCGGCGGATGCAAGGGAACCGCGAATGTCAATGAGCGGGCCGATGGAATTCCGCAAATTGGCCGAGTGAGGCGGTTGATTTAACGCGAGTGTGGATGAGCGGGCCGAGGAGAAATATCCATTTGGCGGCGGATGCAAGGGAACCGCGAATGTCAATGAGCGGGCCGACGAATCCTGAGGGACCGCGAACCGGCCGAGTGATGCGGTTGATTTAACGCGAGTGTGGATGAGCGGGCCGAGGAGAAATATCCATGTGGCGGCGGATGCAAGGGAACCGCGAATGTCAATGAGCGGGCCGACGAATCCTGAGGGACCGCGAACCGGCCGAGTGATGCGGTTGATTTAACGCGAGTGTGGATGAGCGGGCCGAGGAGAAATATCCATGTGGCGGCGGATGCAAGGGAACCGCGAATGTCAATGAGCGGGCCGATGGAATTCCGCAAATTGGCCGAGTGATGCGATTGGATTAAACTAAAGGTACACCTGCAGCTTGCCGCGCCTGCCCGTTACGTTGGGATGTCACGCGTGCGTTAGTCCGCAAGATCAATAGACGAAACGATGAATCTGAAAATTCTGTTATTGCCTGGCGACGGGATCGGCGCCGAAGTGACCAGTGCGGCCGTCGAAGTCCTGAACGCCGTGACGAAAAGGTTCGGCCACGCGGTGGAGTACACCGAAGGCCTGATCGGCGGCATCGCCATCCATAAAACGGGCAAGCCCCTTCCCGAAGAAACGATGCAAAAGGCGCTCGCGGCCGACGCCACGCTGATGGGCGCGGTCGGTCTTCCCGAGTTCGACAACACGCCTCCCTCGCAGCGTCCTGAACGCGGGCTGCTCGATCTGCGCGGCGGCATGGAAGTGTTCGCGAATCTGCGGCCCGTGAAGGCGTGGCCTTCGCTGATCGAGTCGTCGCCCTTGAAAAATCATCTGGTGGAAGGCGTCGATCTGTTGATCGTTCGCGAGCTCACCGGCGGCCTGTATTTCGGCACCCCGCGCGGCATCGTGTGGGATACCGAGCATGGTGGCGCCGGCGACCGCGCCTACAACACGATGAATTACTCGCGCGCGGAAATCACCCGCGTCGCGCGCATGGCGTTCAAATTCGCGCGGCAACGTCGCAAGAAACTGACCAGCGTCGACAAGCCCAACGTGCTCGAATGCTCGCAGTTGTGGCGCAAAGTCGTCACCGAGATCGGCGCGGAATTTCCTGACGTCGAGCTCGATCACATGCTGGTCGACACCTGCGCGATGCAGCTCGTGCTGAATCCGAAGCGCTTCGATGTCATTCTCACCGAGAATATGTTCGGCGATATTCTGAGCGACGAAGGAGCGGTGCTCGCCGGTTCCATCGGCATGCTGCCCTCCGCATCGCTCGGTGAAAAGAAGGGTTTGTACGAGCCGGTCCACGGCTCGGCGCCCGACATCGCCGGCCAGAACAAAGCAAACCCACTGGGCGCCATCGGCTCGGTTGCGGCCATGCTCGAATATTCGTTCGGATTGGTGAAGGAAGCCGCCGCGGTCAACGCGGCTGTCGAGAAAGTTCTGAACGCGGGTCAGGTCACCGCGGATTTGAAACCCAAAGGAAAACCGCTCACCACCGATCAGGTCGGGAAAGCAGTCAGCGAGGCATTATGAACACCAACGGAGCGGCCTCGAAGCCGCGCACCATCGTCGACAAGATTTGGGAGAACCACATCGTCGCGCAGCAGCCCGACTCGCCCGCGCTGATCTTCATCGATCTGCATCTGTGCCACGAGGTCACCTCGCCGCAGGCGTTTTCCACGCTGCGCGAGCGCGGCCTCAAAGTGCGCCGTCCAGATCTCACCGTCGCCACGATGGATCACTCGACGCCGACCACTTCGCGCGACCTGCCCATCGTCGATCCGATCGGTGCCGCGCAGATCGCGCAGATGGAGACGAATTGCAAGGAATTCGGCATTCGTCTTTACAACCGCATGAGCGATCACCAGGGCATCGTGCACGTCATCGGACCCGAGCAGGGCTTGACGCAGCCCGGCATGACGATCGTGTGCGGCGATAGCCACACGGCTACCCATGGCGCGTTCGGCGCGCTCGCCTTCGGCATCGGAACCAGCCAGGTCGGCCATGTGCTCGCGTCGCAATGTTTGTTGCAAACTCCTTCGAAGCCCTACGAAATTCGCGTCGACGGCCAGTTGCGTCCCGGCGTCACGGCGAAAGATATCATCCTCGCGATCATCGCGAAAATCGGCATCGGCGGCGGCACCGGCTGCGTTTTCGAATATACTGGCTCGGCCATTCGCGCTCTGTCGATGGAAGAACGCATGACCATCTGCAACATGTCGATCGAAGGCGGCGCGCGCGCGGGGCTGGTCGCACCCGACGATACGACGTATCAATATCTCGCCGGCCGCGAGTTCGCTCCCAAGGGCGCCGAGTGGGACGCGGCCGTCGCTCGCTGGAAGCAGTTGCCGACCGACGAAGGCGCAACTTACGCGAAGCAGCTCATCCTCGATGCGAACACGCTTGAACCGATGGTGACCTTCGGCACCAATCCCGGCATGGGCATCTCCATTTCCAGCGCGATTCCCACTCCGTCTTCGATGACCGATCCCATCGAGAAATCGGATCTCGAAAAAGCTCTCAAATATATGGCGCTCGAACCGGGCAAGCCGCTCGCCGGCCATCCCGTCGACGTCGTGTTCATCGGCAGCTGCACGAATTCGCGCATCTCCGATCTGCGCGCGGCCGCCGCTGTGATGAAGGGCCGCAAAGTGAATCCGAAGGTCCGCATGCTGGTGGTTCCCGGCTCGCAGCAAGTGCGCAAGCAGGCGATCGCGGAAGGGCTCGACGAAATTTTCCGCGCGTCGGGCGCCGAGTTCCGCGAAGCCGGCTGCTCCATGTGCCTCGCCATGAACGGCGATCAACTGGAGCCCGGCCAGTACAGCGTCTCCACCAGCAATCGCAATTTCGAAGGCCGGCAAGGCAAAGGCGGACGAACGTTCCTGGCCAGTCCGCTGACCGCCGCTGCGTCGGCCATCGCCGGCGCAGTCGCCGATCCTAGAAACCTAGCCTGATAACGACAGCGTAAGGGAAATTTAGACCATGAAGATCCAGACTATCGAAAGCAAAACCGTTGTCATCCCGATCGAAAATATCGACACCGATCAAATCATTCCCGCGCGTTACTTGAAGACCACTTCGATGGAAGGCCTCGGCGATGCGCTTTTCTGCGATTGGCGCTACAACGCCGATGGAACTCCGAAAGCCGACTTCCCGCTCAATCAGCCCGGCGCGGCAGGCGCGCAGATTCTTGTCGTCGGCGATAATTTCGGCTGCGGCAGCTCGCGCGAGCATGCTCCCTGGGCGCTGACGCAGTTCGGCATTCGCGCCGTGATCAGCACTTCGTTCGCCGATATTTTCCGCGGCAACTCGCTGAAGAATGGCTTGCTCCCCGTCGTCATCCCCGCCGACGTCCACGCCGAATTGCTGCACTGGCCGGGCATCGTCTTGAAGATCGATCTGGCCGCGCAGACCGTTGGTCTTCCGGGCGGACGCTCCGTCGCATTTCCCATCGATAGTTTTTCCAAGAACTGTTTGCTGAACGGCGTCGACGAGCTCGGCTATATGCTGCAGCAGGAACCCGCGATCGCCGCGTATGAAGCCAAACGCGTCGGCTCGATTAATACGCTCGCCGGCAAACAGTCGGCGTAAAGTCCGGGTGGGCGGATTGGAACTTACGGCCGGTTGATAACCCGCCCGCATCCGCCGCGCGTTGACGCCGCGCCGCGATACTTCTTCTTCCGCCTTTTGAACAACCTGCCATTATCTAATTCCGTCGTCGTCTGCACTCGCATGCGATGCAAGAGGCATGAAGAAGCTCATCCGTCAAATCCTGAACGACCTGAACCCGAAGCCGCAGCCTCCCCTGCCCGCCGACCTCGATAATCAAATCCTTTCGAAGAATGAATCGGAGCGCGTGCGCCAGCTCGACCAGCAGGCGCAGGAAAAAGAACAACTTTCTGGCAGCTAAGCCGTTTGCGTGGGGTCAGCCATTATTGGCTGCAGCCGGCTTTTTAGCCGGCTCGTGCCGAAAGCTTGCTGCCACCGCACCGATCAATAGCTAAGCCGGCGTTGATTTTCCGAGCACCAGCTCGCGCCGCGCGCCGGTCGCCGACGGAAGATTGCACGGACGTCCGTGAGCCGATTCGAACGCGAGCACCGCGAACGCAATCGCTTCCTTCGCGCGCGGATCGATGCCGTGCTCGGCGCTGCTGCAGACCGCGTGCGGCTTCAGATAGTGCGCAAGTCTTCTCATCAAAAACCGATTGCGCAGACCGCCGCCGGAAACGATGACCTCTACGTTCTCATTCGTCGTATCGAGGACGCCGCGCGCGATCGACCATGCCGTGAACTCGGTGGCCGTCGCGATCAAATCGGGAAGCGCGACGCCGCTCGCGATCAGACCATTGGCGAACTCGGCACCGAAACGTTCGCGTCCTGTCGTCTTCGGAGGCGTCCTCGCGATGTATGGATCGCTCATCATCGATGCGAGCAGCCGATCATGGACCACTCCGCCGCGGGCAAAACTGCCGTTGCGGTCGAACTGTTGTTTGCCCTCGGTCATGTGCCGCGCCAGCGCGTCAATGATCATGTTGCCCGGCCCGGTATCGAACGCGATCACTTTCTCCGGCGTCGCATTCCGCGGAATGAACGTGATGTTCGCGATGCCGCCAATGTTCAGAGCAACCCTATTCACGCGGCGGCTGCGAAATAGAATGAAATCGACGAGCGGGACCAAGGGAGCGCCCTGACCGCCCGCGGCGATGTCGCGTTCGCGAAAATTGGAAATCGTCCGCACACCCGTGCGCTCGGCGACCACGGCCGCCTCGCCGATTTGAAACGTACTCGCGACACACGCGCCCAGAAATTCGACAGCCGAGCCTTCGTGAAAAATCGTCTGGCCGTGCATTCCGATCAGATCCACTTTACGGCGCCCCGCGGCTTTGCAAATCGCCTCCGCGTAAAGCTCGCCGAGAAGAAAGTGTAATCGCGAGATAGTCGCGGTATGCGTCATCGCGTTTGAGACGCTCAGCAAGGCTTCCCGCACTGCCTTCGGGTAAGGCGTCGAGCGGAACGCCTGCAGTTCCATCGCGAGCCTGCCTCGCGATCTTCGAAGATCCACGACCGCGACGTCGATTCCGTCGAGCGACGTGCCGCTCATCACGCCCGCAACGATCACGAAAGTTCCCTTTGCAATTCCGCGAGCAGTTGTAGCGCTTCAATCGGCCGCAATTCGTCGAGCTTCAATCTTCGGATGCGCTCCGCGATCTGACCGTTTACCGGCTCGAAGAGCTGAATCTGCACGGCGCCCGCCGGCGCACCCGCCAGTTCCTCAGTCACCGAGTGCTCGGCCGTTTCATGGGTCGCCAGAATCTGCCGCGCCCGCTCGATCACGCTCATGGGAAGCGCGGCCAGCCGCGCGACTTCGATTCCGTAGCTACGATCGGCCGCGCCCGGCTCCACGCGCCGCAAAAAGAGAATTTGATCGCCGGCTTCTTTCACGGCGACGTGCAGATTACGAACGCCGTCCAACTGTTGCGCGAGCTCCGTGAGCTCGTGATAATGCGTCGCGAACAATGTCTTCGCGCGGATGTTGCGATGAATGTGCTCGACCACCGCCCAGGCGAGCGCGAGTCCATCGTATGTGGAAGTACCGCGACCAATCTCGTCCAAAATAATCAGACTACGCGCCGTCGCTGTGTTCAGGATGACGGCCGTCTCCGTCATCTCCACCATGAACGTGGAGCGTCCCCGCGCCAGATTATCCGACGCACCGATGCGGGTAAAGACACGATCGACAATCGGCAGCAAAGCCGATTCCGCGGGAATGAACGACCCGGCCTGCGCCAGGATCACCAGCAGAGCAGCCTGTCGAAGATAGGTCGACTTGCCGCCCATGTTCGGTCCGGTGATCACGGCGATGAATTCCGTCTCCGGGTGAAAATACAGGTCGTTCGCGATGAAGCGCTGCGCATCCTTCTCCGCCAGTTTTTCGATCACCGGATGCCGCCCCCCCACCACACGCATCTCTCCCGATTCCGAAAAGCGCGGGCGCACGTAGCGATTCTCGGCCGCCACATCCGCCAGCGTCACCGTGACGTCCAGTTCAGCAAGAGCGGACGCTGTCACTTTGATGCGCGCCGCGTGCGCGACTGTGTGTACGCGCAACTGTTCGAAGATCTCACGCTCCAGTGCTAGGATCTTCTCTTCCGCGCTCCAGAATCTTGACTTCGAGCTCTTTCAACTCCGGAGTCGTGAAGCGTTCGGCGTTCACCAGCGTCTGCTTACGCTGGTAATCGGCCGGCGCCAGATGCTGATTCGCCTTGGAGATCTCGATGTAGTATCCGAAAACGTTGTTGAACCGGATTTTCAGCGACGCGATTCCGGTCCGCGTACGTTCCCGCTGCTCGATCTGCGCAAGATACGTTTTGCTGTTGCGAGAAATATCGCGGAGCTCGTCCAGCACCGGATCGATCCCATCGCGAATCGCGCCGCTATCGGAAAGATTCACCGGCGGCTCATCGGCGAGCGTATTCAAGACGCGATCGCGAACTTCAGCGATTTCATCCAGGCGATCATCGATCTCGCGCACCCGTGTCGATTTCGCCTGAGCCAATCTCTTCTTGAGCGAGGGCACAACCGCGAGCGATTTCGCCAGCGCCGCCACATCCCGAGGACCCGCGCTCGCGAGACTGATGCGCGCGAGCAGACGCTCCAGGTCCAGAATCCCTCCGAGATCCTTCCCGAGTTCGGCACGAAGAATCGTGGCCGCGTGCAGTTCGGCGATGGCATCCAGGCGCGCATCGATTTCAGTGACATCAATCGAAGGAGCGAGAAGACGCCTTCGCAGCAAGCGTCCACCCATCCCCGTGCGCGTGCGATCCAGCACGGCGAGCAACGTGGATTCCTTCGATTCACCCGCGAACAGCGGATCGAGTAATTCCAGATTCCGCACCGTCGTTGCGTCGAGCACCAGCGCATCGGAGCGATCGTAAAACGAGGGACGCTCCAGATGATCGACCGATGCCCGCTGCGTCTCCCGCACGTAATGCAATAGCGCCGCGGCGGCGCCGGTCGCGAGCGGACGGCCTTCGAGTCCACATCCGTCGAGCGAGAGCAAACGAAAGTGATCGCACAGGCTGCGCGCTGCGTAATCCGCGCCGAAGATCCAATCCTCGATGTCCGTGCGCAGACACGAGAATTTCTGCGATGCAGCGGAGGGCAACAAAACCTCGCGCACGTGAAACGTTTCAAGAGCCGCCGGAACGTCCGCGAACTCCATTTCCGTGGCACGAAATTCGCCGGTTGTGACGTCCGTGTACGCGAACCCCGCCCGGCCTGGAGCCGAGGCAAAACCCGGCATCACGGCGGCCAAAAAATTATTCTCGTGAGAACGCAGTATGGAGGCGTTCATCGTCGTGCCCGGGGTGACGATGCGCGTGACGCCACGCTTCACCAATTTCGTCGCGGCGCTGGGCGCCTCCATCTGATCGCAGATGGCGACGCGGTAACCCTTCTGCGTCAGCCGCGCGATGTAGTTTTCGGCGGAGTGATAGGGCACGCCGCACATCGGAATCGGCTGGCCCTTCTCTTTGTTGCGAGCCGTCAGCGTGATTTCGAGTTCACGCGCCGCGGTCACTGCGTCTTCGTAGAAGAGCTCGTAGAAATCTCCCAACCGGAACATCAACAGCGTGTCGGGAACCTGCTGCTTGATGCCGTGATACTGGCGCATCAAAGGTGTTGACGGCGATGTGGCGGGAGACGGCTCGGAAGACATGGAAAAGCTCCATTATCCCGCAGGACGACGGCTCGCGCGCCGAACCGATCTCGGTCGTGTGCTAAACTCGGCCGCCATGGAGGCCACCCCATCCGCAGCGCCGCTTCGCGTGATCGGCTGGGTGAGTTTGGCCGCGCTTGCGATCAATAATACGATCGGCGCGGGAATCTATGCGCTGCCCGCCAGTGCGGCGGCCTTGTTGGGACCGATCAGCCCTTTCGCTTTCTTGTTAGCGGGGATCGCGATTTCTTTGATCGCTTTGTGTTTCGCCGAGGCCGGCAGCCAGTTCGAGCGCTCCGGCGGTCCCTACATCTACGCTTCGGCGGCGTTTGGACCGTTCATCGGGTTCGAAGTCGGATGGCTCACGATTGTCGCGCGCGTCACCGCGCTCGGCGCCATCAGTAATACGTTTTCCGCGTACCTCGGCTATTTCTGGCCGGCACTCGGCCACGGTGTGGGGCAGTTTGTCAGTATCACTCTCTTGACGATCGTGCTCGCGGCCCTCAACTATGTAGGAGTCCGGCAAGGCATCGCCGCCGTCAATTGTTTTACGATTGGGAAACTGATCCCGTTGATCGCGTTTTGCGGCGCCGGTATCTTCTTTCTGCACGCACGCAACTTCGCGATTACCGCCGCGCCTCCCACGGACGCGATGCAACGAGCGACGCTGATGCTCGTGTTCGCCTTCGCGGGATTCGAGGCGGCGTCCATCCCCACGGAGGAAGTTCTGGACCCGCGGCGCGCCTTGCCGCGTGCGATCTTGTTTTCGGTGGCGACGGTGGTGCTGCTGTTCTTGCTGATTCAGGTAATCGCCGTTGGCACATTCCCCGGGCTTGCGAGCAGCGCGGCGCCGCTTGCTTCGGCGGCGCAAAGTTTCCTCGGCCCGGCGGGAGGCTTACTGTTAACCGCCGGAGCTTTGTTGTCCACCATCGGCACGACCAGCAACATCATGTTTCACGGGCCTCGATCGCTGTATGCGCAAGCCGCGCAGGGACAACTGCCGCAGGTATTCGCGAAACTTCATCCGCGCTATCGAACCCCCACGGTTTCGGTTCTCGCCTTGGCAATCGCGGGATGGGCGCTGGCCGTCACGGGGACGTTCACGCAACTGGTCGCTCTGACAACGCTGTCTCGCCTTCTGTACTACCTGACCACGTGCATGGCCGTGCCCGTGTTGCGGCGCACCACGCCCGCATCGGACGCGCGGTTCCGGCTCCCCGGCGGCGCGACGATTCCGATACTCGCCGTCGCCGTTTGCGCCTGGCTGCTCGCCGGGAGCTCGTGGAAGGAAGCCGCGATGACCGGCACGGCGCTGCTCATCGGGGCGGCGCTTTACGTGCCGCTCCTGAAGAACCGCACATCTTCGAAAGGGTGACTTTCTGACGGATATGCAGTGCATATACAATAGGAACAGTTGATGTTTGAGTGGGAGCGAAGTAATCTGCGTAAGATTCGCGCCCACCGGATCTCGCGCAAAGAGGCCGAACAAGCCCTCACCAACGATGCAATACCAATTTACGAACAGGATCTCGACGGCGAACAGCGTTTCGTCTATTACGGCGAAACCGATGCGGGGCGATTGTTGGCGGTGATTATGACGGAGCGAACGGGCAAGGTGCGAGTCATCACGGCGTACGATCTGGATGCCGGACAGAAGCGGGACTACCTGACCCGAAGACTCCGCGGAGAGTGACTCTATGACAAAGCGGATCGAAGTACCGAAATTCGAGAACGAAAGCGAAGAAGCGAATTGGTGGGCAAGCCGCGCGGGCCGCGTCTTTGTGAAGCGGCGATCCGCGGAATCGGCAGCCAAGGGAAGCAAGGTGGCCGGATCGGGCCTCGTTACACGGCTCGCCAGGCGTAGCAGCGTTCAGATTGCGCTTCGCCTTCCGGAAGGAGATTTGGATCGAGCCCGAGAGATCGCGATGAGGAAGGGCATTGGGTACCAGACTCTGATCAAGATGCTGGTGCACGAGGGTTTGGCGCGCGAAGCAAGGCGAGGATGATTTCGCTACTATTTTCGCGTCCTGCGATCGACTATCCGCAGATAGGTAATCTGACTTCCAGCGTCGCCCAAATCGAGCTCGTTCCGTAAGTCTTGTCCGCAGGGATTCGAGCAACGCGTCAAGACTTGCATGGCCGTTTGCAGAGAACTCTAGCGCAAAAGCCCTCGAAAGCGTGACCTGCTCTCGCGATCCAAAGAGCTGAATATCGGCCACAGCGGATTCCAGACTGCGAGCAACTTCCGGAGTTTGATCACTACAGTTTCCGGCGGATTCCAGCCTGCGGTACGCTTCGATCAGGTATTGGGTTCGCAAATCTCGTTTCTTGGAGAGCCTGTCACGTTTCAGTGTGCTCCAGTACGCAAAGAAGGCGAGGAGAACCGTAATTACCGTTGCTGCGAACTCATTATTTCGCATTTCGGCGGAGATCTCAGGCGTAGATCCCTCGCAGCTTGATCGCGAACGCAACGCGGTCGAGGGCAAGCATATAAGCTGCCGTCCGGTTGTCTACTTCGTGCTTTTCCGCATAGGCGACCACGTCGTTAAAGCTGTTGATCATGATCTCTTCCAGACGATCGTTGACCAACTGCTCATTCCAGAAGTAGCCCTGGCGGTCCTGCACCCACTCAAAATAGGAAACCGTCACGCCGCCTGCGTTCGCGAGAATATCGGGGATGACGAAGATTCCCTTCTCGCGCAAAATAGGATCGGCGGCGGAAGTCGTGGGGCCGTTCGCGCCCTCGCACAAAATCTTCGCGCGAATCTTTCCCGCGTTGTGCGAGGTGATTACGTTCTCTTTCGCGGCCGGCAGCAGAACGTCCGTCTCCATGAAGAACGCCTCGTCCTTGTCCATATTTTCGCCGCCGGAGAAATTCAGAATCGAGCCGGTTTCCTTGCGATGCTTCGCGAGCGCGCGAATGTCGAGCCCGTCCTCGTTGTGCACCGCGCCATCCCATTCCACCAGCGCGATGATTTTGAATCCGGCGTTCGCCATCAGATTCGCGGCCATGCCGCCGACGTTTCCGAAGCCCTGAATCACCACGCGCGCGGATTTGCGATCTAATCCAAAGCGCTTCAGCGCCTGTTCGGTGACGATCATACATCCGCGCCCGGTCGCTTCCGTGCGCCCCCGCGACCCACCTAGATCGATCGGCTTGCCGGTGACCACCGCAGTTTGCGTGTGGCCCGCGCGCATCGAATACGTGTCCATGATCCACGCCATGGTCTGTTCATTGGTATTCATGTCCGGCGCGGGAACGTCGACCTCAGGCCCGATGAATTCGTAGATCTGTGCGGTGTAGCGGCGCGTCATGCGTTCGAGCTCGCCGGGAGAAAGCAGCGCGGGATCGCAAATAATTCCGCCCTTCCCACCGCCGAACGGAATATTGGTGACCGCGCACTTCCACGTCATCCACGACGCGAGCGCTCGCACTTCATCGAGAGTAACGTCCGCCGCGTAACGGATGCCGCCCTTGGCTGGGCCGCGCGCGATGGAGTGTTGCACGCGGTACCCGGTGAACACCTCGATACGGCCGTCGTCGAGCAGCACGGGAATGTGGACCGTCATCTCACGCGAGGAAGACCGCAGCACCTTCTGCATGCCGTCGTCGAGCCCGAGCAGCCGCGCCGCCGTATCGAATCGCGCTTCCGCCGAAAGCAGCGGATTCAATTCCTCGTCATGAAGGTACGGTTGGATCGGGGCGCTTTCAACAAGCATGTCGTGAATCTCCGTTTTCAATTATGGCGAAACGTGAAGCCCGTGTGCGTACTCGCGTCTCACTAAGTTCCCAGTAAGATAGGACCGTGGGGCGGACGCTGATCATCCTCGGACTCGTGCTCGTTGTCGTTGGCGCGCTGATCACCTTCGGCGAGCGACTGCCTATAAAGATCGGACGGTTGCCCGGCGATATTGTGATCCGTGGAAAGAACGGCGTCTTCTACTTCCCGATCGTCACGAGCCTGCTGTTGAGCGTGATCCTGACGCTCGTGATGTGGCTGTTCCAGCGGCGGTAACTACCGAGACCGCGCGTTTTGTTCAAGCAGCGGCGCTTAACCGCTCACTTTGGTCGCGGCTCGGGTCGGATTTAGATCGCGTCTCGGATCTGGATCACGCGCCGGATGAGGCGCCAAGTCGACGACAGCTCAGGTCTTGGAAATCGCTGCTGAATCGATAGCTGGAGATGGAAAATTCTGTTCGGGCCGCCCACGCGTTTCCCTGGAGCACTCTCAATCCGACCCGAGCCGCGACCAAAGGAAGCGGTTCAACAGCCGACTTACATCGAAAACTACCAGTGCGAGGTTCGTCGGGACAGACCGCGGCCGTTCGCGTCGCAACTGTTCACGCGCACAAACAAAAAGGGCAGCTCTTGCGAGCCGCCCTCAACGTCTTTTGAACTTCTTCCCGAACTTATTCCTCGGGAGCTTCGCCTTCGTGCTGACCCTGCCGGATCTGATTCAGCCGTTCCTCGCGACGCTTGGCGCGTTCCGCCGCACGCTTCACGAGCTCCGACCCGACCAGTTCGAGCATGGCCTGCTCCGCGCCATCGCCCTTGCGCCAGCCGAGCTGCACGACGCGCGTGTAGCCGCCTTGACGCTGGCCGAAACGCGTGCCCAGCTTATCGAACAGTTTCTGCACCGACGCCGGCGTTTCGAGAAATGCCGCGGCCTGACGGCGCGCATGCAGCGTATCGCGCTTGGCGAGCGTGATCATTTTATCCACCAGCGGCTTCACGGCCTTGGCCTTGAGCACCGTGGTAATGATGCGTTCCTGCTCGATGACGCTGGTCACCAGGTTCCGCAGCAGGGAGTTGCGGGAGCCTGCGTCGCGCTTGAGTTTAAAACCGGATCGCTTGTGTCGCATTGTCTTTTCTCGCGCGAAATTCAGCTGAGCGCGCTCCTCTTCGCCTTCGATGATGTCTCGTCGCCGCCGCGAGGTCGGGAGTGTCGGGTGCCGATCATCGCGGAGCCCGCCGGAGAAACCAGACGTCCTTGGCCATCGAACTTCATGCCGAACGTCAGGCCCAGGCCGGCCAGAATCTCCTTGATTTCGTTCAGCGACTTGCGTCCGAAATTCTTGGTGCGCAGCATTTCGGCTTCGGTCTTCTGCACCAGATCGCCGATGGTCTGAATGTTCGCGTTCTTCAGGCAATTGTAGGAACGGACGCTGAGTTCCAGCTCTTCCACGGAACGGTTGAGCACTTCGTTCATCTGGCTGAGCGCGCGCTCGGCCGGCTCTTCGGCCGTCTCCGGCAGTTCTTCGAAGTTGATGAAGATGGCCATGTGGTCCTTCAGCAGCTTGGCCGCCTGGCCGATGGCGTCGGCGGAGAAATCGGCGCCATTGGTCCACACTTCGATGCGTGAGCTTGTCGTAGTCGGTCATCTGGCCGAGGCGGGCGGCTTCGACCGAGAAGTTGACTTTGCGCACCGGCGAGTGAACCGAGTCGATCGGGATGTAGCCGAGCGGCAGATCTTCGTCGTTGTTGCGGTCGGCGCTGACATAGCCGCGTCCGGTCTTCAGCCGCATTTCGATGTTGAGCTTGCCGCCTTCGCCGACGGTGGCGATGTGCATGTTGCGATCGAGCACTTCGATATCGGCATCGGTTTCGATCTGGCCGCTGCAGCACTTCGCCGGGCTGATCCGACGCTGAGGCGAACGGTGCGCATGCCCTCGCCCATCATCTTGAAGGGGATCTGCTTCAGGTTGAGAATGATATCGGTGGCATCTTCCACCACGCCGGGAATGGGGCTGAATTCGTGCTCCACGCCTTCGATGCGCACCGCCGTGATGGCCGCGCCTTCGATCGAGCTGAGCAGCACGCGGCGGAGGCTGTTGCCGATGGTGGTGCCGAATCCGCGCTCGAACGGCTGCGCGGTGAACATGCCATACCGCTCGGTGAGCGTTTCGGTATTGGCGACCAACCGCTTGGGTTTCTGGAATCCTTTAAACATAAATTCGTTGCCGTGAACTCCTTCGCGACGGTCCGCTTACTTCGAGTACAACTCGACGATGAGTTGTTCGTTCAACTGGATCTGCACGAGATCCTCGCGTTGGGCTGGCGATCACGCGGCCTTTCAAATTTTCACGGTCCACTTCGATCCAGTTCGGGCGCGGGCGCATGGGCGGTGGCGTCGCGAGCGGCAGGATGGTGGGATTGTTCTTGCTGCCGTTCGCGCACTTCGAATCACGTCGTTGGGCTTTACCAGGAACGAGGGAATATCGCACCTTGCGGCCGTTCACATGGATGTGCCCGTGGCGCACGATTTGGCGCGCCTGCGCGCGGCTGGTGCCGAAGCCCATGCGGTAGATGATGTTATCCAGGCGCCGCTCCAGCATGTTGAGCACAGGTTTTCGCCGGTGATGCCCTTCATCGCGCTGGCTTTTTCGAACAGGTTGCGGAACTGGCCTTCGAGCAGCTGATAATAGCGGCGCGCCTTCTGCTTTTCGCGCAACTGCAGACCGTAGCCGACGATCTTCGGCTTGCGATCCTTGCCGTGCTGGCCGGGGAGCGAAGTTGCGCTTTTCGATGGCGCACTTCTCGGTGTGGCAGCGCTCGCCCTTCAGAAACAGTTTCATGCCCTCGCGCCGGCATTGCCGGCAAACGGGGCCAATATATCTTGCCAAGTTCGTAACCTCCCTGTTCAACCTAGCCGTGGCCAGTTAGTCAGGTGCAGTTTACGGCCATAACGGCCTTCTTCCTGCTTAACTAACTACTGTCCAATCGGGCTGACCACTGGCCACTGAGCCACTGGCCATCGACATCAAACTCTGCGCTTTTTGGGCGGACGGCAGCCGTTGTGCGGAATCGGCGTACGATCCCTGATGTCCGGACTTCGATACCCGCCGTGGACAGCGCGCGCACGGCCGATTCACGGCCCGCGCCCGGACCGCTGACGCGCACTTCCACCGTGCGCAATCCGCATTCCTTGGCCTTATTGGCCGCCGTCAGCGACGCCTGCTGCGCGGCGAACGGAGTGCCCTTGCGCGATCCGCGGAAACCCAGCGAACCGGAGCTCGACCAGGCGAGCACGTTGCCCATCCGGGTCGGCGATGGTGACGATGGTGTTGTTGAAGGAAGCCTGGACGTGCACGATGCCCATGTGGACGACGCGCTTTTCCTTCTTCTTGAAGCTTTTCTTCTTGCCGCGCTTTTGCCGGTGCTTTTGCCATGTCGATGCCTTGCGTCCCTTAGGTCTTCGCCGAAGCTTTCTTCTTGTTGGCCACCGTGCCGCGGCGCGGACCTTTGCGGGTGCGCGCGTTGGTGTGCGTGCGCTGGCCGCGAACCGGCAGGCCGCGGCGATGCCGCAAGCCGCGATAGGAGCCCATCTCGATGAGACGCTTGATGTTCATCGAGATTTCTTTGCGCAGATCGCCTTCCACCGCGCCTTCGTCTTCGAGGATCTGACGGACGCGGTTGATCTCGTCCTCGGTCAGGTCCGCGACCTTCTTATTGGGATTGATGCCGGCGCGGTAGCAACAGCGACTTGCGCGCGGGTACGGCCGATGCCGTAAATGTAGGTGAGACCGATCTCGGCCCGCTTCTTCGGCGGCAGATCCACACCTGCTAATACGTGCCATATTATCCCTTTATCCCTGCCTCTGCTTATGCTTCGGGTTGACGCAGATGACCCGCACCACGCCTTCGCGGTGGATCACCTTGCACTTGTCGCAAATCTTCTTTACCGACGCTCACTTTCATAATGACCATCCTGGCCAGGGTCAACCAGTCCCTTTCCTTCGCTACTCAGTCAATCTCGCAACAATTCTGTCCTGCCCCGCCCGGATCGTTGCGGCGACTAAGACTCCACCTCGCACCCGGTCGCCCGGAACCAACTCGGACAAAATTCCGTTCGCCGCGCCCAGCCGCGTGCGCCAACACCACGTCTTCGTTCTCCAGCTTCAACCGGTACCACGCGCTGGGCAGCAACTCCTCGACCACGGCTTCGCACGCCTCCTCGATCTCTCACGGCCGCGTCAGAACCCACGGCCCGTTCGCCGTCACCGCCACGGCAATGCTCGAAGTGGGCCGAGTAGCGAGCCATCCTTCGGTCACCGCCGTCCACTTATCCTTCAACACCCGGCTGTCCGGCTTGCCGGCGTTGACCATCGGCTCGATCGCCAGCACCATGCCTTCCTTCAACCGCGGATTCTCGTTCTTGCGATCCACGTAATTCGGAACCTGCGGCTCCTCGTGCAGCTGCGTCCCGATGCCGTGTCCCACAAACTCCCGCACCATCGAAAACCCATTCGACTTCACATGCTGCTCGACCGTACCGCAAATATCGAACAGCCGGTTGCCCGGCCGCGACCTGGTCGATGGCCAATTCCAGCGATTCCTGCGTCACCTCGCAGCAGCTTCCTGCGTCTTCTCGCTGAATTTCGCCGATCGGCACCGTAATCGCCGAATCGCCATAATACCCGTCCAACTTCACGCCCGGTATCGATCGAAACGATATCGCCCTTCTTCAAAATCCGTTTCGCGATTCGGCATCCCATGCACGATCTCCTCGTTCACCGAAGTGCACAACACGAACTGGAAGCTTCGCCCGCGGCCGGCACGTAATAGCCCTTAAAGGCCGGCTTGGCTCCCGCATCGCGCGATCATCTTCTCCGCGGCCACTTCCAGGTCCAAGGTGGTGGCGCCCTCCGCCGCCATATCCTTCAGCTTCTGCAGAATCTGCCAAACCAGCAGGCCGCTGCGCCGCATCTTTTCCAGCTCCGCGGCGGTTTTGCGCACGATCATGCCGAACTCCATCGCCTGACGGATCCTTCTCGAACACCTCATCTCCGGCGGATCGCTTGCTGGCCGTCCGACTCTCCATCACACGCGGCGCCCGCTGCTCCGGAAATATCCAGCACCGGCGCGGTCTGCCGCTCATAGGCATCCAACCGCTCGCGAATCACTTCTTCGCGATCGTCGTCCCGGACCACCAGCTTCTCGCCATCCAAATCGCACACGTTCGTCCACCGGGCGGCTCGGGAGACCACGATTGTACAGCGTTCCGCAGCGAGGACACTGGCGGCGTCCGGTCAAGCGGGCAATAATAATATTGTAATCAACTGCGAGATGAATCACCAACTCGCGTGATGCCCCGCGCCGCTCGAGCCAGTCCACAGATGCTCCGCCTGCGCGACCGTCCGCGGATAGCCATCCAGAATAAATCCGCGGCTGCATCCGGCTCGCTCGATCCGCTCCTCCACCATGCGCGTTCACCACCTCGTCCGGACACCAGCGCACCCGGCTTGCATGAATGGCCAGCACTTCGTCCCCAGGTCTTCGCCCTGCCGCGACTCCGCTCCCGCAGCATGTCGCCGGTGGAGATATGCGGCAGATGCCAAGCGCTTCCGTCAGCAGCTTCGCCTGCGTGCCCTTTCCCGAACCTGGCGAGCCGAACAAAATCAGACAGAGCTGGCTCATCTCCGCCACGAGACTCCTCGCATCATACGCTGCTGCGCCGCCCGCGAATCCGGCCCGCCCGCGGCGTAAATCCTTCGTAATGGCGCATGATCAACTGCGCTTCGATCTGGTTGATGGTATCCATGGCCACGCCCACCACGATCAGCAGCGAAGTGCCGCCGAAATAAAACTTCACGCCCAGACCGTCCAGCAGCCAGCGCGGGAACGTGCGCGTCGATCCAGTTGCCGATCAGCGGCAGGTGCTGCAGCTTGATGCCCGAGATCATGATCTGCGGCAGCAGCGACAGGATCGACAGATACAGGCCGCCCACCACCGTGATCTTGGTCAGGATCGTGTTCATGTAATCGGCCGTATTCTTGCCCGGGACGGATGCCCGGAATGAAGCCGCCGTACTTGCGCATGTTGTCGGCCGCTTCGTTCGGATTGAAAATGATCGAAACGTAGAAGAAGCAGAAGAAAATGATCAGGACCGTGTAAAGCAGGTAGTAGAGCGGCTGCGCTCCGCCGATGCGCACCGAGCATGTCGCTCAGCACCGGCGAGTTCTTCACGAACTGCCACCTGCGTCAGCGTCTGCGGGAAGGCCAGAAGCGAACTGGCGAAAATCACCGGGATCACGCCGCCGGCGTTGACTTTCAGCGGCAAGTGAGTGGATTGGCCGCCCATCATCGCGCCGTCCGATCACGCGCTTGGCGTACTGCACCGGGATGCGCCGCTCGCCGCGCTCCACCAGCACGATGAAGCCGACCACCGCGACCATCATGACCAGAATGATGATCACGTGAAGCAGCGTTCCAGTCGCCGGTCTGAAACTTTGGTGTACGATCTCGACGATGGCGCTCGGCAGGCCGACGACGATGCCGGTGAAGATGATCAGCGACATGCCGTTGCCGATGCCGCGCTCGGTGATCTGCTCGCCCAGCCACATGATGAACGCCGTGCCGGTGGTCAGACTGAGCATGGTCATCAGGATGAAGCCGATGCCCGGGTTGATGACGAAGCCCTGCTGCGATGCTCTGCAGGCGCGGTCGCGATGCCGAAGGACTGCATCAGCGCCAGGATGACCGTCAGATAGCGGGTCCACTGCGTGATCTTGCGGCGGCCGAGTTCGCCTTCTTTCTGCAATTTTTCGAGAGTCGGAACGACCACCGTCAGCAACTGCAGGATGATCGACGCCGTGATGTAGGGCATGATGCCCAACGCGAAGATCGTCAACCGCCGGAAGGTCCCGCCGCTGAACAGATCGAAGAAGCCGAACAGCGTACCCTGGTTCTGGTGCGAAGAACTCCTCCAGGCGATTCGTGTCGATGCCCGGCGTGGGGATGTGACCGCCCAGGCGATACACCGCCAGCAGAGCCAGCGTGAACATGAGCCGCTTGCGCAGGTCCGGAACGCGAAAGATGTTCGCTAAGGCTTCGAAAAACTTCATAGCTCCTTTCGACTTCCCAGGCGCATCGTACTTCTACTCGCTGGCGCCGATCGACTCTCCGCCGTGCCGCCGCGCCGCCTGAATTTTTTCGAGCGCGGACTTGGAGAAGAGGTGCGCCTTGACCGTGATCTTGCGCGTCAGTTCGCCGGAGCCCAGAATCTTCAAGCCCGTCGCTTCAGCTTGTGAATCACGCCCGCCTCCATCAGCGCTGTCCGGCGATGAAGCGTCGCCTTCGAGCTCTCGAGCGCGCCCAGGTTCACGATGGCGAATTCCTTGCTGGAAGATGTTGGTGAATCCGCGCTTCGGCAAACGGCGGTGCAGCGGCATCTGGCCGCCTTCAAATCCGCGCATGCGCGAATAGCCCGAGACCGACTTGCGCGCCCTTGGCGCCGCGGCCGGAGAACTTGCCGCGGCCGGTACCCATGCCTGGCCGATACGCTGCTTCTTCTGCTTTTGCCCGGCGGGCGGTCTTAATTGGCTGAAATTCATGATCCTGTATTCCTCACGTCGATTCCTCCACGATTGCCAACAGGTGCGGAACTTTCTTCACCATGCCGCGGAAGGCCGGCGTATCGGGCCGCTCCACGATCCGGTTCATCTTCTTCAGACCCGAGCGCCCGCACAATCACCTTGTGCTTTTCCGGCGTGCAGATCGGGCTGCGGATCAGCTTGATTTTGATCATTCCCGGCATGCTGATACCCTTCCTTATCCTACTTTTTCGAGCTCAAGACCGCGCAGCTCGGCCACTTCGGCCTTGTCGCGCAGCTGTTCGAGCGCGTCGATGGTCGCCTTCACCACGTTATGCGGATTGTGCGAGCCGATCGATTTCGTCAGCACGTTGGGAATTCCCACCGCCTGAATCACCGCGCGCACCGGACCGCCGGCGATCACGCCGGTTCCTTCCGGAGCCGGCTTCAGCAACACCCGTCCGCTGCCGAACTCGCCCAGCACCGGATGCTGAATGGTGGTCGCGAGCACGTTGCACCTTGCGCAGATTCTTCTTGGCGGCTTCAATGCCCTTCTTGATGGCCGACGGAACTTCCTTGGCCTTGCCGGTGCCGAAGCCCACCATCTTCGCGCTCGGGTCGCCGATCGACCACCAGCGCCGAGAAGCTCAGGTTCTTGCCGCCCTTGACGACCTTGGTGACGCGGTTGATCGAGACCACCTGTTCTTTCAGGTTCAGGCTGTCCGGATCGATGCGTTTTGCTGTTGTCGACATGTTTTCCTTGCTTCCTAAAATTCCAGCCCGGCTTCGCGAGCCGCATCGGCCAGCGCCTTCACGCGGCCGTGATACATGATATCCGCCGCGGTCGAACACCACGGCTTTGATGCCCTTGTCCTGGGCGCGCTCGGCCACCAGCTTGCCGATGGCCTTCGCGCCGGCCACGTTGCCGCCGTTCGCCGCCGCTCTTTTCGATCGAGACGCGGCCGCCGCCAGCGTCTGCCCTCGCGTGTCGTCGATCAACTGCGCGTAAATGTGCTTCACGCTGCGGAACACCGCCAGACGCGGCCGCTCGGTGGTGCCGCGCACGCGGCGGCGGATGCGCGTATGAATGCGCTGCCGGATCTGATCTTTCGAAGTCTTTGCCATATTCCTTCTTGCCTACCGCGTCGCGCCCGTCTTGCCGACCTTCTTGCGCAGCACTTCGCCGGCGTACCGCACGCCCTTGTTCTTGTACGGATCGGGCGGACGCAGCGCGCGCATCTTCGCCGCCACCTGGCCCAGCAACTGCCGATCGTAGCCGGTCAGGATCAGCGGAGTCAGATTGTTCGCCGGCTTATCGACCTTCATGTCGATGCCGTCCGGCAGATACAACTTCGATGGGATGCGAATAGCCCAAAGTGAAGGTCGCAATGCGTGCCCTTCACGTCGCACCTTGTAGCCGACGCCGAACAACTGCAGTTCCCGCGTAAATCCGGTCGAAACGCCTTGCACGGCATTGGCGGCCAGAGCCCGCGTCAGCCCGTGCAGCGCGGCCTTATCGTCGCCATCGCGCTGAATCTCCATTACGCCGTCCTTCTGCGTAATGGTGATGCCCGGCCGGAACCGGAACCGACTGAGTTTGCCCTTGGGACCCTCCACCGTCAGGTGCTCGCCGATGGTCAGCTTGACACCTTTCGGCAGCGGAATCGGCTTTTTTCCTACTCGTGACATAATCTCTCGCTCCTGCTATCCCTATCGCGCGCCCGTTCGGAACTGACCTCTGTCCCCGGCCTCTGTCCTCTACCAAACGTGGCACAGAATTTCGCCGCCGACGCCTTCCTTGCGCGCCGTCGATCCCGTCATCACGCCGCGCGGCGTGGTCAGGATATTGATTCCCAGGCCGCCCAACACGCGCGGCACTTCCTTCGAACCGACATACACGCGGCAGCCCGGCCGCGACACGCGCTCGATGCGCGAGATCACCGGCACGTTGCCGGGCGTGTATTTCAGGTAGATACGGATCGACTTCTTGGCGCCCTCTTCGGTCAGCTTGTAGTTGGCGATATAGCCCTCATCCTTGAGAATCTTGGCGATGTCCGTTTTCAGCTTCGACGCCGGCACGTCCACCTTCGGGTGGCGCGCGCTCATGCGCATTGCGGATGCGCGTCAGCATGTCGGCGATCGGATCGGATGTCGTCATTCGGTGTCTTCCTCCTGCATCGTTCCCACGGACTCTACCAGCTGGCCTTCATCACGCCGGGCACTTCTCCCGCCAGCGCAAGGTTGCGGAAGCAGATGCGGCACAGCTTGAATTTACGGAGGAAACCACGGGCGCGTCCGCAGCGGAAGCAGCGGTTGCGATGGCGGCAGCGCAGCTTCGGCGTGTTCGCGGCCTTAGCCAGAGCCAGTTTCTCGTCGTCGGGCGATTTTTGCGGTCGTTGCCATGAATTCGAGTCCTTACCTACTTGCTGAAAGGCATCCCCAGATGCTTCAGCAGAGCCATTCCTTCGGCGTCGGTCTTGGCCGTCGTCGTAATGCAGATGTTCATTCCCTTGGATTTTTCCACTTTGTTGTAGTCGATCTCCGGGAAAATCAATTGATCCTTCAAGCCGAGCGTATAATTGCCGCGTCCGTCGAACGACTTCGACGAAACGCCACGGAAATCGCGCACGCGCGGCAGAGCTACGTTGACCAAGCGATCCAGAAATTCGTACATCCGGTCGCCGCGCAGCGTGACCGCGCAGCCGATCGGCATGTTCTCGCGAAGCTTGAAAGCCGCGATGGATTTGCGCGCCTTCGTGATCACCGGCTTTTGCCCGGCGATGGCCGTGAGCTCCGCCACCGCGCCCTCGATAAGCTTGGCGTTCTGCGTGGCTTCGCCCATGCCGACGTTCAGCGAGATCTTCTCGATCTTCGGCACCGCCATGGGATTCGAATAGCCGAACTCCTGGGTGAGCGCCGGTACGATTTGTTTTAAGTACGTTTCTTTCAGCCGTGCAGCCATAATTCCCTATCTCTCGTCGGATGTCCGCGCAAATTCCCTATTTCTTATCCAGAATCTCGCCGCCCTTTTTCGCGACGCGCACCCGGTTGTTGCCTTCCATGCGGTAGCCCACGCGCGTGGCCACGCCGCCGGAGGTCATCACCATCACGTTCGAAATCGCGATGGAACTCTCGCGCTCCGCGATGCCGCCCTTGATCTGGCGCGACGGATTCGGGCGCGTGTGGCGCTTCACCATGCTGACGCCCTGCACGAGCACCCGGCCGCGCGCCGTATCGATGTCGAGCACTTGACCGGTCTTGCCCTTGTCGCGTCCGGCGATCACCTTTACGGTGTCGTCCTTCTTGATCTTGACCTTGATCCGAGGACGCGGCATCGTTCTGATTTCGTGCACGAATTTCAAAGCGCCATCGGACTATATAACCTCCGGCGCCAGCGATACGATCTTCATGAATCTTTTGTCGCGCAGCTCGCGCGCCACCGGCCCGAACACGCGCGTGCCGATGGGCTCGCCGATTTCGTTGATGAGCACGGCCGCGTTGCAGTCGAAGCGGATGTAGGTGCCGTCCTTGCGGCGCGTTTCCTTGCGCATCCGCACCACCACGCAGCGAACCACCTTCCCTTTTTTAATCGCCGAATCCGGCGCGGCTTCTTTCACGCTCGCGGTGATGATGTCGCCGAGACCCGCCCGCAGGCCCAGGTCGCCGCCGCGTGGCAGGATGCAGGCCAGCCTTCGCGCGCCGCTGTTGTCGGCGACTTCGAGAATTGTCCGCATTCCAATCATAGTCGTGTCTCCTTACTGGGCACTCGCCACTGGCCACCGGCCACTATCGCTTTGCCTTCTTCTTTTTCTTGTTGGTGACGCGCTTTTCCGGTCCTGTCTCGATTCCAATCGAGCTCAAGTCCGTCGCCACCTGCACGGCCTTGCGCAGAATTTCGCCCAGCTGCCAGCGCTTCAAATGGCTCATGGGACGGCATTCCACGATGCGCACCACGTCGCCGACGTTCGCCTGGTTGGTTTCGTCGTGCGCGTAGAATTTGCGTTTCTTGGTGACGACGCGCTTGTAGAGCGGGTGCGGCACGCGCCGCAGCACTTCAACAACGATCGTCTTCGCCATCTTGTTCGCGACCACCGAACCGATCTTCTCGTTCTTAATGCCAATCGCTGGTTTGGATGATTCCGTCATGGCTTAACTTTTCGCCTTCGCGCTTTTCTTCTCCGCCTTCGGCTTCGCCGCCGCCTTCGCTTTCGCGGACTTGGGCGTCACGGCTTGCATCGCGGCTTTCAATCTCGATGTCTTTTTCACGGGAACGGCCGGCGCGGCGGGAGCAACCGCTTGTCCCAGCTCGCGTTCGCGCTGGACTGTCAACAGGCGCGCACGGTCCTTGCGCAAACTGCGCAGCTTCTTGAGGCCATCGGCCTGCCCCATGCTCAACTGGAAGCGCAGCCGGAACATCTGCTCGGGTCCTTCGCGCAACTCCTTGGCGAGCTCGGTTGCGTCCAAGCCGCGTGCTTTATCGGCGTTTTCCTTCATGGCTTGTCCTCGCTTACCCTTCCGCTCCGGCGCCCTCGCGCACCACGAACTTCGTGGGCAGAGGAAGCTTGGCCGCCGCCAGACGCATCGCCGCCGTGGCGATCTCTTTGCTGACGCCTTCCATTTCAAACAGGATCCTGCCGGGACGCACCACGCAGACCCACTGGTCGGGAGCGCCTTTGCCTTTCCCATACGCGTTTCGGCCGGCTTCTTGGTGATCGGCTTATCCGGGAACAGGCGGATCCACACTTTGCCGCCGCGCTTGATCGAACGGGTCATCGCGACGCGCGCTGCTTCGATCTGACGGTCGGTGATCCACCCGCATTCGAGCACTTTCAATCCGAAATCGCCGAACGCGAGTGAAGATCCGCGCCAGGCCTTCCCGGTCATGCGCCCGCGCTGTACTTTGCGGTACTTGACCTTCTTGGGCATCAACATAAATTACTCGTTGCCCCCGTTCTCAGTTTTTGGAGTATCCGTTTTCGGGGTCTCCGTCTTGGGCGCCTCTGCAGCCGGTTCCTGCTTCCAGCTTGGTGCGGTCGGTGAGGCCATGGGAGGAAGGATCGGCGTGCTGCGCGCTTCGCTCGGCGCGCCTTGCGTCACCGGCCCGCCTTCGGCAGCCGGAGCGACGGGACGCGGCCCACGATCCCGATCCCGGTCGCGATCTCGATCCCGTCTGTCGCGCTGCGGAGGACGGCGCATCTCGGCTCGTTGCGCATGCTCTTGCGCTGACCCGGAAGAATCTCGCCTTTATAAACCCAGCACTTCACGCCGATCACGCCGTAGGTGGTGTGGGCTTCCGTGAAACCGTAATCGATATCGGCGCGCAAAGTGTGCAGAGGCAGCTGCCCTTGCAGATACCATTCGGTCCGCGCGATTTCGGCACCGTTCAGACGGCCCGACACGCGAACTTTAATTCCCTTGCACCCAAAACGCAGCGCGGAATCGACGGCCTTGCGCATCGCCCGGCGGAACGCCACGCGTTTTTCGAGCTGCAGCGCGATCGATTCCGAAACCAGCTGCGCGTCGAGCTCGGGCTTGTGAACTTCCTGAATGTCGATGAAAACTTCGCGCTTGGTCTTCTTCGCCAGGTCGCTCTTGAGCTTCTCGATCTCAGCGCCTTTACGGCCGATAATGATGCCCGGGCGCGACGTTTGAATCGTGATGCGGAGCTTGTTGCCTGGACGATCCACTTCGATGGCGCTGATGCCCGCGGCCTTCAAACGGCTGCGCAGGGCGTCCTTCAGCTCCAGGTCTTCGCGCAGGAGCTTGGCGTAATCCTGCTTGGCGAACCAGCGCGACCGCCACGTTTTCGTGACGCCCAGCCGGAACCCGTAGGGATGTGTCTTCTGGCCCATTTTACTTGCTCTCCCCGGCGGCGTCCGCTTTGCCGTCGCCCACTTTCACGATGATGTGCGCCATTCTGCGTTGATAACGATACGCGCGGCCCATGGGCGCCGGACGCACGCGCTTCATGCGCGGCCCTTCGTTCACGTACGCTTCGGTGACGATCAGCTTATCCACGTCCACGTCGTTATGCCGGTTCTCGGCGTTGGCGATCGCCGAGCGCAGCACCTTTTCGATCGACGGCGCGATGCGCTTATTCGTGGTGCGCAGAATGTTGATCGCGTCGCCGGCCCTCTGGCCGCGGATCAGATCGATCACCAGGCGCGCCTTCTGCGGCGACGTTCGTAAATATCGTGCTTCAGCTCTCGCTTGCATGTTGGTTTTCCTACTGAGCCGGCTTTGCCGACTTCTCCGGCGCTGCTTTGGCCGCGTGGCCCTTGAACACGCGCGTCGGCGAAAATTCGCCGAGCTTGTGCCCCACCATGTTTTCGGTCACGTAAACCGGGATGAATTTCTTGCCGTTGTGCACGCCGAGCGTGTGCCCGATGAACTCCGGCAAAATGGTGGACCGGCGCGACCACGTCCGCACCACCTTCTTCTCGTTCTTCGCGTTCATCGCGTCCATCTTCTTCATCAGATGGTCGTCGACAAACGGCCCTTTAGCTAGTGAACGTCCCATAATTTCCTCGCCTGCCTAGCGCTTCTTCTGCTTCCGCGTCACGATCCACTTATCCGTGCGCTTGTTGTTGCGCGTCTTGAAGCCGCGGGTCGGCTGGCCCCACGGAGTCACCGGATGACGGCCGCCGCTGGTTTTACCTTCGCCGCCGCCGTGCGGGTGATCGACGGGGTTCATCGTCACGCCGCGATTGTGCGGACGCTTGCCCATCCAGCGCGTGTGTCCGGCTTTGCCGGCGCTCACATTTTCATGCTCCACGTTGCCGACCTGGCCGACCGTCGCCGAACAATCCGACAGCACCTTGCGAATTTCGCCGGAGGGCAGCTTCAACAGAGCGAGCTCGCCTTCCTTCGAAACCAATTGCACCTGCGCGCCGGCCGAGCGCGCCATCTGGCCGCCTTTGCCGGGCTTCAGTTCGACATTGTGGACCACGGTACCGGCCGGGATATTCTTCAAGGGCAGCGAATTGCCGACCAGAATATCGGCCTGCGCGCCCGACATGATCTTGCGTCCCACTTCGAGGCCGGCCGGCGCCAGGATGTAGCGCTTCTCGCCGTCGACGTAGTGCAGCAAAGCGATACGCGCACTGCGGTTGGGATCGTATTCGATCGACGCAACCACCGCCGGCACATGCTTATCGCGTTTGAAATCGATAATGCGATAGGACTGCTTGTGCGCCGCCGCCGATGAAGCGCGAGGACACGCGCCCCGTGCTCGATCGTCCGCCGGTCTTGCGCTTGCCTTCGACCAGGCTCTTCTCCGGCCCCTTCTTCGAGAGGTCGTCCCGCAGCAGCACCGTGGTGAAGCGGCGCGTCGGCGTAGTGGGTTTAAAACTTTTATCGGCTACCGGCATCTTAAATCTCCGCGTACTCCGGCATCTTTTCGCCGGCCTTCAGGCGCACATACGCCTTCTTCCAATCCGCACGATAGCCTGAGAAACGGCCGCGCCGGCGCATCTTGCCCGCATTGGTCGCCGTGCGAACTTCGTCCACTTTCACTTTGAAAGTGGCTTCCACGGCCTGCCGGATCTCCGTCTTGTTGGCATTCAGAGCGACCTGGAAACACAGGGTCAGCTCGTTGTCTTTTTTGGTCTGGCCCTTTTCGGTGACCAGCGGCTTTTTGATAACTTCGAATACATTCATGACTACGCCAGTGCCTCCGATAATTTCTGGGCGGCTGCTTGACTCATGAGCACTTGATTGTGACCGAGCAGATCGTACACGTTCACTTCGCGGCTGGCGACCAGCTTCACGCCTTCGAGATTGCGGCTCGAGAGCGTCAGGTTGCGATTCTCGCCGTTGTCGACGACGAGCACCGTGCGTTCGATCTTCAGGCCGTCGAGCGCCTGGCGCATCACCTTGGATTTCGGCTCGCGAATGGCGAACTCACTCACCACGCGCAGCTCGCCGTCGCGGAGTTTCGCGGACAGCGCGCTCTTCAACGCGCCGATCTGCATCTTGCGCGGGAGCTTGTAGGAATAATCGCGCGGTTGCGGTCCGTGCGTCGTGCCGCCGTGGCGCCACAGAGGACTGCGGATCGAACCCATACGGGCGCGACCGGTGCCCTTCTGCTTCCATAACTTCTTGCCCGAACCGGCCACTTCATGACGCGTCTTGGTGGACGCCGTTCCGCGGCGCGTTCCCGCCAGATGATGGCGCACGGCTTCGTACAAAAGATTGTCGTTGACGGGAACCCCGAACACGGCGTCCGAAAGTTCCACCGAACCGACGACGGCGTTGTTTAAGATCGATGACGTCTACGCTCGGCATGGCTATCTCTTGGCCCTCCTCAGAATGACGTAGCTGCCATTGGGACCGGGGACCGCACCCTTCACCAGGATCACGTTATCTTCGGCGTCCACTTCGACGATTTCGAGGTTGCGCACCGTGACGCGCGTGGTGCCCATCTGTCCGCCCATGCGCATACCGGGGAAAACGCGCGAGGGGAAGCTCGACGCGCCGATCGAACCGGGAGCCCGATGGAACATGGAGCCGTGGGTCGCATCGCTGCCGCGGAAATGATGACGCTTCACTACGCCGGCAAAGCCCTTGCCCTTGCTGACGCCGATCACGTCGACTTTCTCTTTGGGCTTGAACTCGTCGGCCAGCACGCGGTCGCCCGCCTTCAGATCGCCCTCGGTTCCGGCGGCGAGCAGAAATTCCCGCAGGAACTTCACGCCTTCCGAACCCGACTTTTTCAGGTGACCGGTGAGGGGCTTGTTGACGCCGGACTTCTTGGCGTACTCCATCAACCCGAGCTGCACCGCGTCGTAGCCGTCGGTCGCCGGCGTCTTGCGCTGCACCACGACACAGGGACCCGCCTTCACCACCGTGACCGGAACCACCTGGCCGTCGGCGCGAAACACCTGCGTCATCCCGATCTTTTTGCCTAAAATTCCTGGACTCATAGTTCACTCCAGGTCCTGAGGCCGCGTCAGCTTCCAGACTTTCGCCTGGTTCCTGACCGCCGGCCCCCGGCCCCTATTTGCCTTTACCGAACGCCTTGATTTCGACGTCCACGCCCGCCGGAAGATCCAGCTTCATCAACGCATCCACGGTGTCCTGGGTCGGCTCGAGGATATCGAGCAGACGCTTATGCGTGCGGATCTCAAACTGTTCCCGGCTCTTCTTATCCACGTGCGGCGAACGCAACACGGTATAAGTGATTCCGCACCGTCGGCAGCGGAATCGGACCCGCCACCGTCGCGCCCGTGCGCTTGGCGGTGTCCACGATCTCCGTCGTCGATTGATCGAGCATCGCGGTGATCGTAGGCTTTCAGTCGAATTCGAATGCGTTCTCTTAAGCTGCTCATTTTTGAACGCGCACAACGCCTCGCCATGCGCCCCTTCCGTTTGCTCGAACCCGCGCACAAAGCCTTCGCTGTGCGGCCTCTGGCCCTGTCCTCTTACGTGATAATTTCCGAAACCGTTCCGGCGCCGACGGTGCGTCCGCCTTCGCGAATCGCGAACCGCAAGCCCTTATCCATGGCGATCGGCGTAATCAGCTCGATGTCGAGCTGCACGTTATCGCCCGGCATCACCATCTCCATGCCTTCCGGCAACTGCGCGACTCCGGTCACGTCCGTGGTGCGGAAGTAGAACTGCGGACGATAGCCCTTGAAGAACGGCGTGTGACGGCCGCCTTCGTCCTTGCTCAGGACGTAAACTTCGCCCTTGAACTTCTTGTGCGGCTTGATCGAGCCCGGCTTCGCGATCACCTGCCCGCGCTCGACGTCGTCCTTTTCAATTCCGCGCAGCAGCAGTCCAACGTTATCGCCCGCCTCGCCCTTCGTCCAAAAGCTTCTTGAACATCTCGACGCCGGTGACGACAGTCTTGCGGGTGTCGCGGAAACCGACGATTTCCATTTCCTCGCCGACCTTGCAAATGCCCTGCTCGATACGGCCCGTGACCACCGTGCCGCGGCCCTGAATCGAGAAAATGTCTTCGATCGGCATCAGGAACGGCTGTCTTTTTCGCGCTCCGGCATGCGGGATGTACTTGTCGACCGCCTCCATCAGCTCGTCCACCGACTTTTCCCACTTCTCTTCGCCGTTCAGCGCGCCGAGCGCGAGACCTTCACCACCGGCAGATCGTTGCCCGGGAAGCCGTAGCTGGTCAGCAACTCGCGCACTTCGAGCTCGACCAGTTCGAGCAGCTCCGGATCGTCCACCATGTCGACCTTATTCAGCGCGACCACAATGTAAGGCACGCCCACCTGACGGGCGAGCAGAATATGCTCGCGCGTCTGCGGCATGGGACCGTCGGTCGCCGCGACGACAAGAATCGCGCCGTCCATCTGCGCCGCGCCGGTGATCATGTTCTTGATGTAATCGGCGTGACCCGGGCAATCCACGTGCGCGTAGTGCCGGTTCGCGGTCTCGTATTCGACGTGCGCCGCCGCGATCGTGATTCCGCGGGCCTTCTCTTCCGGCGCGTTATCGATCGAATCGAAACTCCGGAACTGCACCTTCGGATTGTGCTTCGCCAGCGTCTTGCGTGATCGCCGCCGTCAACGTCGTCTTGCCGTGATCGATGTGTCCGATCGTCCCCACGTTCAGTGCGGCTTGCTGCGATCAAATTTTTCCTTCGCCATCTGTCTCTCCCTATTTCTCTCCGTAACTTGAACGAGTGACCGCCCAGAAATCAAACTATGCTACTTTGCCTTGCGCCTTGCTCACGATTTCCTCGGCGATGTTGCTGCGGCACTTCTTCGTACTGCCCGAAGTGCATGCGTGAATGCCCCGCGACCCTGCGTGCGCGACCGCAACTCCGTCGCATAACCAAACATCTCCGACAGCGGCACCATCGCTTTGATGATGTGCGTCGAGCCCAGAATCTCGGTGCCTTCCAGGCGTCCGCGGCGCGAAATCAAATCGCCGTTCACCGAACCCATGTATTCGTCCGGGACGGTGACTTCGACGCGCATCACCGGTTCGAGCAACACCGGCTTGGCTTTGCGCGCGGCTTCCTTCACGCAAATCGAAGCTGCAAATTTTGAACGCCATTTCCGACGAATCGACATCGTGATAGGCGCCGTCGAACACCGTGACTTTGACGTCCGACATCGGATAGCCCGCCAGAATCCCGTGCTCCAGCGCCTCCACGACGCCCTTTTCGATGGCCGAAATAAATTCTTTCGGAATGTTGCCGCCCTTGACGTCGTTCTCGAATTCGAATTCCTTGCCGGGGTTCGGCTCGATGCGCAGCTTCACGCGCGCATACTGACCGCTGCCGCCGGTTTGCTTCTTGTGCGTGTAATCGTATTCGGCCATCTGCCGGATCGTCTCGCGATAAGCCACCTGCGGCTTGCCGACGTTCGCGCCCACGCTGAATTCGCGCTGCATGCGGTCGACAATGATTTCGAGGTGCAGCTCGCCCATACCGGCGAGAATCGTCTGCCCGGTATCGGGATCGGTCGAAACCTTCAGCGTCGGATCTTCCTGCACCAGCTTGGCGATCGCCATGCCGAGCTTTTCCTGATCGACTTTGGTCTTGGGCTCGATCGCGAGCTGAATGACCGGCGCCGGGAAATCGATCGATTCGAGAATGACCGGATACTTCTCGTCGCAGATCGTGTCGCCCGTGATGACGGACTTCAAACCGACGGCCGCGCAAATATCGCCGGCCAGAACTTCGGTGATGTCCTCGCGCTTATTCGCGTGCATCTTTACAAGGCGCCCGATGCGTTCCTTGCGGCCCTTGGCGACGTTATAAACCGATTCGCCCGCGTTCAATTTGCCGGAATACACGCGAATGAACGCGAGCTGTCCGACAAACGGATCGGTCATGATCTTGAAGACCAGCGCCGAGAACGGCTCGGCGTCGTCGGGCTTGCGAACTAACTTCTTTTCCTTGTCGTCGACGTCGGTGCCTTCCATCGGCGGAACGTCCAAAGGAGAAGGCAGATAATCCACGACCGCATCCAGCATGTTCTGGACGCCTTTGTTCTTGAACGCCGTGCCGCACACCACCGGGAAAATCTTCTGCTCGATGGTCGCCTTGCGAATCCCGTGTCGCAGCTCTTCTTCGGTGATCGCGATGCCTTCGACGAATTTGCTGAACAGAGCGTCGTCGGATTCCGAAACAGCCTCGACCAGCTTCTCGCGATATTCCCTGGCTTGCTCCAGCAGGTCCGCGGGAATTTCGACGTCGTCGTACTCCGCGCCGAGCGAATCGTCCCGCCACACGCGGGCGTTCATCTTCACCAGATCGACGATGCCTTGGAAATTATCTTCCGCGCCGATCGGCAACTGAATCGGAACCGGACGGCACTTCAGGCGATCGACCAGCGTTTCGACGGAACGGTAGAAGTCCGCGCCGACGCGGTCCATCTTATTCATGAAGCACACGCGCGGGACCCTGTACTTGTCCGCCTGACGCCACACCGTTTCCGATTGCGGCTGCACGCCGGCGACGGCATCGAACACGGCGACCGCGCCGTCGAGCACGCGCAGACTGCGCTCTACCTCGGCCGTGAAATCCACGTGGCCGGGCGTATCGATAATATTGATCGTGTAATCGCGCCACTGGCAGGTGGTGGCGGCCGATGTAATCGTGATGCCGCGCTCCTGCTCCTGCTCCATCCAATCCATCACCGCGGTACCTTCATGGACTTCGCCAATCTTGTACGTGCGGCCGGTGTAATACAGCACTCGCTCCGTGGTCGTCGTTTTACCGGCATCGATGTGAGCCATGATGCCGATGTTCCGCATTTTGTCCAGTGCTACGGTACGCGCCATTTTATTATTTTCCAGCGGGGCAAACGGGGCCGGTGCTAGTTAACTCCTTTACCACCGGTAATGAGCGAAGGCTTTGTTGGCTTCCGCCATCCGATGTACGTCATCTTTCTTTTTAATCGCGCCGCCCCGCATGTTGGCGGCGTCGCTGAGTTCATTGGCCAACTTTTCCGGCATCGTCTTTTCGGGACGCGACCGGGCATTCGAAAGGATCCAGCGAATCGCCAGACTGGTCCGCCGATTGTTGGGGACCTCGACGGGCACCTGGTAGTTGGCGCCGCCGACGCGCCGGGTCTTCACTTCGACCAGCGGCTTGCAATTCTCAACGGCCTTCTTGAACAACTTCAGCGGATCGTCATTCGAGCGATCCTTGATCTTGTCCATGGCGTTGTAGAAAATCTTCTGCGAGATGGCCTTCTTGCCGTCCCACATCATGGAATTCACGAACTTTTCGGCGAGCGTCGAGCCGTACAACGGATCCGGCAGGATCTCGCGGGATTCAGGTCTGCGTCTGCGTGACATAGCGAGTTAAACCATGCCTCCTATTTGGGGCCCTTGGGGCGCTTCGCTCCGTACTTCGAGCGGCTCTGCAAGCGTCCGGCAACGCCGGCCGTATCGAGCGTTCCGCGCACCACGTGGTAGCGGACGCCGGGAAGATCCTTCACGCGGCCCCCGCGGATCAGCACGATCGAGTGCTCCTGCAGGTTGTGGCCGACGCCGGGAATATAAGTGGTCACTTCAATTTGGTTGGTCAGCCGCACGCGTGCCACTTTGCGCAACGCGGAATTCGGCTTCTTCGGAGTAGTCGTGTACACGCGCGTGCACACACCGCGACGCTGCGGACAGGCCTGCAACGCCGGGCTCGCGGTCTTATAACGCGTGGGACGACGCCCCTTGCGCACCAATTGATTGAAAGTCGGCACGAACTTCCCTCTCTCAGGCGGCCTCCGCGCAGACAGCAAACATGCGCGCGCGGCGCCGCAACACAATAAAGTTTTTGAATCTACCCCAAGAAACCGGAAGGACCCGAACTACAAGCCGCTGCCGATTCCCAAAAAACGCGAGGGTTTATAGACTTCGGACTAGCCCATACTCACGACGCCGCGGAGGACGCCGTAGCAGCGGGACCGGCTCCCAGCCGGACTCCCCAACGGAGGAGTGGTAGCGCGGGAGCAGAAGGTCAAACTCGCCAAACTTTCTTAGAGTAGCGAAGGCGCGATGGTTTGTCAAATGCACTGCGATGGATCGATGCATGGCCGGGCCCAGTCCCACTTGAATTCCCATAGGACGTTACAATATCGCGAGAAAAGTGTCCAGCGATTGCGACCTTTTCCCGCCGCTGGCCTCTATATCCAAAAATGGACTGCAGCGACATTGATGGCGACACTTTGGACGAAATTGTCCTGGGCCGGACGAACGATCCGGAAATCATGTCTCATATTGAGGGTTGCGGGGATTGTTCGCGACAGCTCGCGGCGCGTCGGGAATTGATCGGGGATCTGCGCTCGGCATTACGACGCGGGGATTCGGAGCCCCGTGAGAGCGACCGGCGGAACGACTTGTGCAACGAAGGCGAGGGGTAGATTCGCAGAACAACGATCCTCCTCAAATGACGAGGACGTCATTTAGGAAGCTATCTTTTGGATAGATTGGTTGCCTCGAACGATACCATATGGGAAGATCGACTTCGAGGTGCATAGGAGTCTCTTCCTCCGAGGGCTTCTTTTTTACACCCGACGCCGGGGATCGGAGCTCGTACGATTTCCTTCCCCGGCGTCAATCAATGTCCTCGCGTCAGCGCGGCTCTTCGATTCACTCCTACTTCGCGATTGACTGCGCCTGCCCCGATTCAGCCGGCCCCGGCTCCCCGACCTCATCCAGTACTTCTTGCTCCATCAGCGGATTCCGCTGCCCGTCCGACGTGGCGATTAATTCCTTCGGGACCAGCAGAATCAGCGGGAGGATCAGCGCATAGACAATGGTCGTCGCGATCACGCAGTAGAGAAATCCCCGCGCCGGGCTACTGTCGTAAATCCGCGTTCCGAGCAGATCGCCGCCGCGCGAGGAAAGGTAGAAGACGCCATCCACCAGCATCATCAAGGTGCCCTGCATGCCGGGCGGGCACGACCGCATCGCCAGATCGAAGTACGCGGCCGTCGCGAGCCCTCCCAACAAGCCAATAGGGAGAGCGAGCACCAGTGCGGAGTTCGCCGTATGCGAAAAAGCCAGCGGGATCATCTGCGGCACGGCGGCGATGGTCCCCCACCACAGCAATTTCCTCAGCGGCACTTTCTGGCACAGATAGCCGTACAGGAGAAACGTAGGGATGAATCCGGCGACGAAAATTCCGTTCCAGTAGGAATACACGGCATCGGAGGCGTGTAGCTGATTGGTCAGGAAGAACTGCAGGGGCGTTGCCGCACCCGGCGCGAAGTTCCACAAGAAACAGATCAGCATGGCGGGATAAATGGCGCGATGCTTCACCAGCCGCCGCACGTCTCCCAGGAAATTCGTGCCTCTGGCGAGGGGCTTTTCGTAGGTCGCATTGAACACCGCGCGCGGCTTCCAGAATCCCAAAAGCGCCATGCAGGCGGTCATGCCGGCCACCAGAAACAGGGTTTGCGCGGGCCGCAGATGCTCGGAAATGTAGCCGGAGGCGAAGGCGCCGGCGATGAGCGGCAGCGAGCTGACCACCTGCCACACCACCGCCAGGCGTCCGGACATGAGCTTTTCCTGGCCCACCAGAGCCATCAATCCTTGATACGCAGCCGCGATGAAGCGCGTCGCCAGCATCACCAGCAGCATTCCGATGAGCAAGCCCTGATAAGAGATCTGGGAAAACGCCATCCAGATAAACGCACCGGCCGAGACGGGCGCGAAGAGGAGGAAGTAGCCGCGATCGCGCAGCCCGAACGGATTCCACAGGTCCCGGATGAGGCCCGGGACGAAGGAAAGATACACGGGGATCGCCGTGATGAGCCGGAAAATGGAGATCTGCGTGGCGGTCGCGTGGAGCTGGTTCTTGAGGAAGTAGGAAACCTGGATGTCGACGAGGTACCCGGTAGGCGTTACAAGATAGAGAAAAAGCGTCAGCCAGCCAAAATAGAAGAAGGTCTGGCGGCGGTCCGCCGCATCCTGGCCCAAACCGGTGGCGGTCATGCCGCATGATAGCAAAATTACAATCGAAAACTCCTTAATCCCGTCTCATGAATTGGCGTAAAGAATTGTAAAGAATTGGCGAAAAGTTGAAGACCACCGGCGGCTTGCAGTAAACTTTAACTTCAACTTCTAATCCTCGAAACATGCGGAAGGTTTTGAATTTTGCCACACACTGAGCCGACTCACCCCCCGGCTGAACCAGCCGATGCGCCGACGCGCCGATCATTCTACGTGGGATTCATCTATGCGATCTGGGGGGTGATCACGGCGGCGGTCGCGATCCCGGCGGGGGTGTATCTACTTTTCCCGCCGAGCACGCGCAAGGGCGCCGACTGGATCGACGCTTCGGATCTCGATTCGATTCCGCCGGGCGTGCCCACGGAGGTTTCCTTCCAGCACAAGCGCGTGGATGGCTGGAAGATCACGAGCGAAAAATCGACCGCGTGGATCGTGCGTCCCGACACCGGCAACGACGTTGTCGCGTTCGCGCCGCAGTGCACGCATCTGGGCTGCGCGTATCACTGGGAGGCGCAGGATAAAGCGTTCGTGTGCCCCTGCCATAACTCGGAGTTCGCCATGGACGGCAAGGTGCTCGGCGGACCGGCGCCGCGGCCTCTGGATCGCTACGAAGTAAAGGTCGAAGACGGCCGCATCAAGATCGGATCGATCGAGCCGCATGCGTAAGATTCTCGATTGGCTGGAACACCGCACGGGCATCGAAACCGCCGTCAAGAGTTTCCTCTACGAAGACATCCCGGCGTCGAGCGGCTGGCATCAGGTCATCGGCAGCATGGCCATTTTCTTTTTCATGATTCAGGTGGTCACCGGCGCCCTGCTCGCCTTCAACTACGCGCCCACTCCCGGCGACGCCTACAACAGCGTGCGCTACATCATGACGGAGCTCACCGGCGGGCGCCTGATTCGCGGCCTGCATCACTGGGGCGCGAGCATGATGATCGTCATCGTGGTGCTGCACATGCTGCAGGTGTTTCTGTTCGGCGCTTACAAAAAGCCGCGCGAAGCGACGTGGATGATGGGCGTGGTGCTTTTGTTAGTCACGCTGGCATTCGGGCTCACGGGTTATCTTCTGCCGTGGGACAACCGCGCGTACTGGGGCACCGTCGTCACCACGCAGATCGCCGGAGGAGCGCCCGTGGTCGGGCCTTATCTGGTGCGCTTGCTCGGCGGCACGGGAATCGGCGTGGTGACGTTCGCGCGCTTCTTCGCGCTGCACGTGGTTTTACTTCCGCCGCTCACGCTGATCCTGATCGGCATTCACGTGTTCCTCGTGCGCAAGCACGGCGTCGCACCCGCCGTCGATGATACCGCGCCGCCGCGCAAGTTTTATCCCGAGCAGGTTTTCAAGGACACGGTCGGCTTCGCGTTCGCGTTTCTCATTCTGTTTTTGATGGCGGTGTTCGTGCAACTGCCGCTTGAAAAATTAGCCGACCCGACGGATACCACATATATTCCGCGTCCCGAATGGTATTTTCTATTCCTGTTCCAAACTCTAAAAGCGTTCAAAGGGCCCATGGAAGTGGTCGGCAGCACGGTGCTGCCGGGACTTGCGGTGCTGGTGCTGTTCTGCGTGCCGTTCATCGACCGCGGACCGGCGGTGCGGCTCGGCAAGCGCATCTTCGCGATTTCGTTTGCGGTGCTCGCGCTGCTCGGATGGGGCGGTTTGACGACGGCGGCGATTTTGACCACGCCGAAGAATGCGGTGAGCGGCCGAAGCCCGGACTTCAACCCGTCGCAGCTCAGCGACTGGCAGCTTTTATCGCCCGCGCAACTGGCCGGGTTGACGTATTTCCGGAGCGAGAACTGCGTCGCCTGCCACGCAGCGCCCGGCGGTAAGAAGAGCACGGGACCCGATCTCACGCAGATGCCCGCGGAGCATCGCAACGCGGCGTGGATGATGCCGCACTTTAAAGCTCCGGCCGAAGTGGTGCCCGGCAGCGCCATGCCTCCGGTACGGCTCAAGGATTCCGAGCTCAACGAGCTGTCGCTGTTCGTGCTCGCGCTCACGCCGGAGAACTATACGGAGATTCTCTCCGCTCCCGCCGAAGTGGTCAAAGGCGCGACGCTGTATCAGGACAGCCACTGCAATGCGTGCCATCAAATGCGCGGCAACGGCATGAAGGTGGGCCCGGCGCTCGATGGCGTCGGCGACCGCCACGATCGCGCATGGCTCGAGGCGCACTTCAAAGATCCCAAGAGCTTGTCCAAAGGCAGCAAGATGCCCGCCTATAAGTTCGATCCCGAACAAATGGACGCCATCTGCAACTATCTGCTCCAGATGCCCTAGACCATTGGGCAGGGAGCGTTCCGTGGCTCCCTGTGGCGCGCCGAATTCGCTTCGATCCTTTCCCGCATGGCGGGAAACTTCGTTGACACTCGCCTTCCTATTGTGTGAAACTTTGTTGCATACGCCTCGTTTCCGAGCTTAGGGGCATCGGGCAGCGAACGCGTAAGGGGCAGAGGTTCTTCAAATTCCAAGCAGAGTTGTGCTGACAGCGGCCCAAACTGTTGTCAGGCGATTGACCACGAGGAGGTTAGGTTGAAAAGTAGTCTTATTTCATTACGCCAGGCGTGTGCCTGGACGTTTGCCGCGCTGCTGATATTCGCCGGCGCGGGCGTGAATCACTTATATGGACAGGCGGCAACAGCCACCGTTCAGGGAACCGTAACAGACATGTCGGGCGCGGCGGTACCGGCGGCCAGCGTCGTGTTGAAGAACACGGGCACGGGCGCGAGCCGCACCGTCAATAGCGACGAAGCAGGGCGTTATCGCGTATCCGATCTACAGGTCGGCAGCTATGACGTGACGGCAAGCAAGGCCGGGTTCTCGACGGTTGCGCACAACGGCATCACGCTCAACGTCGGCGCGGAAGTGAACGTCGATTTGTCCATGCCGGTCGGACAGCAGACCCAGACCGTTACGGTCGAGGGACAAGTCACCCAGGTGGAAACCACCTCGGCGGCGGTGTCCACCTTGACCGATCAGCACCAGATGAAGGATCTGCCGCTCAACGGCCGCAACTTCGAACAACTGATTCTGCTGGCGCCCGGCGTCAACTCGGTCACGACGTTCACGGGTTCCGGATTCCAGGGCCGCGCCAATGAGTATTCGGTGGCGGGTTCCCGTCCGGCCGGTCAGGCCTTGTTGCTCGACGACGAAAGCCTGCAGAACTTCTGGAACAAGGGCATGGGTTCGGTGACGGGCACCTCGCTGGGCGTCGAAGCCATCGGCGAGTTCCAGACGCTCACCAACCTTCCCGGCGCGCAGTACGGCGGCAACGGAAGCGTGATCAACTCGGTCAGCAAGTCGGGCACGAACAGCTATCACGGTTCGGTTTACGAATTCTTCCGCAACGATGTTTTCGACGCCTACGACACTTTCGCCAAGCATACCGTCAATCCGATCAAGCCGGTTCTGCGCCAGAATCAGTACGGCGGCAGCCTGGGCGGACCGATCAAGAAGGACAAGTTGTTTTTCTTCGGTAATTTTGAGGGCGTGCAAAAGGCCCAGGGCGTCGTGAAGTCGGTTCCGGTGCCGAATTGCACCGCGGCGAACGCTTTCACGGGCGGCGCTTGCACCCCGACCACCACCGATCCGGTGGCGGCCGCGGACATCATCAACGTGCTGAAGTTGTTCCCGAGGCCGGATAACGGCGTCGGCGGCATCTCCACGCAGATTGCCAACCAGGTCGCGAGCGAAAGCTACGGGCTGGGCCGCATCGATTACAACATGTCGGACAAAGACTCCTTCTTCTTCCGCTCGGCGACCGATGCCGTGACTTACACGGATCCCTTCGGCGGCGGCGGTTTCGGCGGCGGCGGCGGCGGTGTTCCGCTGTGGCCCGAAGGCGACACGTCGTTGTATCAGTTCACCACCGTCGAATGGCGCCGCATCATCAGCCCCACGATGGTCAACGTGGTGCGCGCGCACTACACGCGTACGGCCACCATCGGCTCCACCACCAACTCGACGCCCGCCCTGCAAGTATTTTTCCCGGGTGCGGGACGCCAGGACGGTCAGGTAACCTTCGGCGGTTCGCTCGCCGGCCTCGGCGGCGCGACGCAGCTCCCCTTCAACGAAGTGCAGAATCGCTTCACCGAAGGCGACGATGTGACGTGGACCAAGGGCGCGCAGACCATCCGCATGGGCGCTTCCATTTCGCGTCTGCAGACCAACACGTATATGCCTTTCCGCCAGGGTTCCACGTGGGCCTTTGCGGGCCTGAGCGGTTTCCTCAGCGGTTCGCCCACGACGCTCTCGTGGACGCCTCTGACGATTCCGGCGGGTCTTCCGGGCGCGGGCGCGGCGTATGCGAATCGCGATTTGCGCGATATCGAGCTGACTCCTTATTTCCAGGACGATTGGAAAGTCTCCTCCAAGCTGACCGTGAACTTCGGCGTGCGTTGGGAGTTCATCACGAATCCCGTCGACACGCACAACGATCTGTTCGCGATCACGAACCTGGCGACGTCCACGAACTTCACCAACGTTCCGAACACGTTCAAGAGCAATCTCACGTATAAGAACTTCGATCCGCGCATCGGTTTCGCCTTCGATCCGTTCAACGATCATAAGACCTCGATTCGCGGCGGCATCGGCATCTATCACGATCTGATTCTGCCTTCGAACTACATCCTGGCTTACTGGGATCAACCGCCATGGACCACCTTCCAGGTGGGTCAGTCGGTTCCCGGAACCACGCCCGCTTTGTTCCCCACCATTCCGACGTCTGGCAAGCCGGCCGTCACGTCGAGCCCCGGCTTCGATTGGAACAACAACGTCACGCCGTACGTGATCCAGTACAACCTCAGCGTGCAGCGTGAACTGACGCAGGGCACCTTGCTGTCGGTCGCCTTTGTCGGTTCCCGCGGACTGCACCTGCTCACGCAAGTGGAGCAGAACCCGCTGGTGATCGGCGCGTCGGGAACGACCGTCAACACCTTGAACGGGAACAACGGCTTCAACGCCGCCGGAACTTCGGTGGTGACGTATGGCCGCGTGAACACCAACCTCGGTTCGTTCCCGGATTTCATTCCGACGACGAACTCGCGCTACGAGTCGCTACAGGTGGCCGTCAATCGCCGCCTTTCGCACAACGTGCAGGCGCAGGTTTCCTACACGTGGGGCAAGTGCACCGACGACGGCTCCTTCGTGGGAAGCTTCAACAGCAACGCGAACGCCGCGTGGGGCAATCCTTACAACCAGTCCTATGACAATGCCGTCTGCAACTATGACATCACGCAGTCGCTACGCGTCAACGGACTGTGGAATCTGCCGTTCTACAAGAACCGCGCGGTTTCCGGCTGGCAGTTGAGCGGCATCGTCTCTTCCACCACGGGTCTTCCGTTCACGGTATTTCAAGGAATCGATACGCTCGGCTTCGGTACGAGCGTCGATAACCCCCGTCCGAATTACATCGGCGGCAACGCGGTCACCGGGAACACCGGCGGGATTTATTTCAATCCGTCCGACTTCGCCCTCGCTCCGCTCGGCACGTTCGGCAACTCCGGACGCCTGAGCCTGCGCGGCCCCGGCTTCAACAACACGGATATCGCGGTCATCAAAGACACCAAGATCCGCGAGAACATGAACCTTCAGTTCCGTGCTGAATTCTTCAACCTGTTCAATCACACCAACTACGGTGTGCCGATCATGGGCAATGGCACGGCGAATCTGTACACCGCTTTTGTGGGCGGAAATCCGGTCGCCAACCCCAACGCCGGCAAGATCCTCTACGACGTCGGCAATCCGCGCCAGATTCAGTTCGCGCTGAAGCTGACGTTTTAACTGATTCGGTAATTCAGTAGTCGTTCACAAATCCGGATGGCCTGAGACTTCGGTCTCGCGTCATCCGGATTTTTTTGTTTGCAGCAAACGTTCCGGTGATCTTTGCTCGCGCAATCGGTGGGCACTCCTCCCCTCTCGACGGTATGTAACGCGCGTCCGTTGGCATCTCTCTCAACTCCCCCCTTTGACACCGGGTGAAATTTATGAAAGACTCCCACGGTGCGCTTTCACAGGATTCCGTAGCTGGGTTTTGGGGCAAATCCACGCTAAGGCGGAGCGCACGGGAGGCTGAAGGGTGAGATTTTTAAAAATTGCGATCCTATCCGTGCTCGCGGCCGCGGCCGTGTGGGCACAAGCCACCGCACAGATTCACGGTGTGGTGCAAGACATGAGCGGAGCGGCGATACCAGGCGCGACAGTCAAGGCGACACAGACCGAGACAGGCATCTCCCGCACGGTAAGCAGCGAGGGGAACGGCGAGTACGTGATTTCCAACCTTCCGCTGGGTCCGTATTCGATCGAGGTGAACAAGGAAGGTTTCGCGACCACCGTGCAGATGGGCATTACCCTGCAGGTCGGCAGCGACCCGGCAGTTCCGTTCGCTTTGAAAGTCGGCGCGGTGAGCGAGCGCGTGAGCGTGGAAGCCAACGCCTCACAGGTGGAAACCAGCAGCGTAGGCGTAGGCTCTGTGATTGAAAATCAGCGCGTGCTGGAACTTCCTTTAAATGGACGCCAGCCCACCGACCTGATCGCATTAGGCGGCGCGGCCGTCGTCAGCGGCGCTTCCCCGAGCTATGGCATGCGCACCGGCATCAAGATCTCGGTGGCCGGCGGACTGCAGAACGGCATCGAGTACAACCTCGACGGCGCTCCGCACATCAACTTCTTCGACGGCACGAGCATGCCCTTGCCGTTCCCCGATGCGCTCCAGGAATTCAAGATCGCGACCAGCACGCAGGAAGCCTCGAGCGGCGGACACTCCGGCGCGGCGGTCAACGCGGTCATGAAATCGGGGACCAACGGTTTTCACGGCGATGTATTCGAGTTCCTCCGCAATAGCGACCTCAACGGCCGCGACTTTTTCGCCAAGGGCCCGGATGGCTTGAAGCGCAATCAGTTCGGCGGCGTGCTCGGCGGGCCGATCAAGAAAGACAAGCTGTTTTTCTTCATGGGCTATCAAGGCACCATCGTGCGCCAGACGCCCATCGCGAGCGCGACGTTCGTTCCGACGGCGGCCATGCTCCAGGGCGATTTTAGTCAGATCACGTCGCCGACGTGCCAGGGCCATCAGGTCACGTTGGCCGCGCCCTTCGGGACCGGCGGATATGCGACCAATATGATCAACCCGGCGTTGTTGAGCCCCGCGGCCAAAAAGATCTCTGCCCTGCTCCCCGCGGCAACCAACCAGTGCGGCCAGTTTCTGACGGGCAACCCGCTGAGCGAAAACGATCATGAAGTCAGCACCCGCGTGGATTATCAGTTGAGCGAAAAGCAGAGCCTGTTCGTGCACTACATGCTGGTGAAGCAGATCGTGGCGGTGCCTTATACGCTCGCTCCGCAGAATGTGCTCACGGCGGGCGGCATCGGCGCTAACGACCAATTTCAGGCGTTTAACATCGGCGACACGTACTTGCTGAGCGGCAACAAAGTGAACGCGTTCCGCGCGTATCTCAATCGCATCTCGGCGATCATTCCGGGCGCCAGCATGTTCGGGCCTCAGGACGTCGGCATCAACGCATACACCTACCAGCCGAATTATCTGACCATACCCGTTACCGGCGGATTCTCGCTCGGCAGCGGCAACTTCAGTGAGAACTCCTTCGCCTACACGACCGCGTTCGGAATCAACGACGATTTCAACATCGTCCACGGAACGCACCAGTTCGGCTTTGGAGGCTTCATTACGCGCTCGATCGAGTGGTCGGTCGCGCAAGCGTGGTCCGGCGGATCGTATTCCATCTCGGGAGCGACCACGGGGCTGGGCTTGGCCGACTTTCTCATGGGCGACGTCGCCCAGTTGCGGCAAGCCAATCCCAATCCGCTCAATCTGAGCCAGAATTTCTTCGGTCTGTATGCGCAGGACACCTGGAAGATCACTCCGAGGCTCACCGCGAATTACGGCGTCAGCTATGCCCCTTACGCCGGCCAAAAGTTCCAGCAGGGCGATCTCTATGACTTTAGCCTGGCCAACTATTCGGCCGGCGTCCATAGCACCGTGATCCCCTCCGCCGTCCCTGGATTTACGTTCCCCGGCGATCCGGGATTTCCGGGCAAGTCCGGCATCAACTCGCAGTGGCTGCACTTCGATCCGCGCGTCGGCTTTGCGTGGGATCCGACTGGCAGCGGAAAAACGGCGATCCGCTTGGGCGCGGGCATCGCGCACGATTTCGTCGAGCAGGATCAGAACCTGAATACGTCGTCTTCGCTTCCGTTCCGTCTCACGGTCATCAATAGCGGCGTGAACCTGGATAACCCGTATCCGCAGGGCGATCCGTTCCCGTATAGTTTCAATCCCAAGAATCCGGTGTGGCCGGGGACTTCGGTAGCGCCGTGCCTGCAGAGCACCTGCCCCCCGAGTTTCCTGCCCATTCCTCCGAACCTGCATGAGACCGAACAATATTCCTGGAACCTGGCGATCCAGCGGCAGATCTCGCAGAGCCTGTTCGCATCGGCCACCTACGTGGGCACGCATATCACGCACGTGGTGAACGCCGTGGAACTCAATCCTGCAATCTACGTCCCCGGTAATTGCTCGGCTGGTCAGTATGGATTGACGGCCGCGGCAGTCGCCAAGAACCCGGCGTGCACGCAGGCGGCGAACGTCAACCAGCGCCGCATTTTGAACCTGGCGAATCCGACGGCACTGCCGCTCGGAGACATCACTCAGTACGACGACGGCGGGACGCAGGGCTACAATGGCCTGCTGCTCAACGCCACGTACCGGTTGCGCGACGGCCTCAACGTGAACGCCAACTACACCTGGTCGCATTGCATCGGCATCATGTCGAACCTCACGGTGCTCAATCCAGGCGCGAATTACATTCACTCCGGGTTCGGCGCGAACCTTCCCGGCTCCAACAACCGCAACGCGGATGTTGGCGACTGCGTCACCGATCGCCGCCAGGTGGCGAACATCACGCTGGTGTATCAGACTCCGAAGTATTCGAACAAAATGACGCGGATGTTCGCTTCCGGCTGGACGTTCGCGTCGGCGATTCAGGCGCGTTCCGGCCAGCCGCTGACGGTCGTCACCGGCACCAATCCCGATCCTGCCACCGGCTTCGGCGGCAACGCTCCGGGCACCCAGCGCGCCAATCAGGTCCTCTCCAACGTCTACGCGACCAATCAGGGCGCACCTTGCGCGTCGGCCTCGTACTGCGAAAACTGGCTGAATCCCGCGGCCTTCGCTGCGCCGACGATCGGGACCTTCGGGAACATGGGCGTCACGGATATCTTCGGCCCCGCGTTCTGGCAGTGGGATCTGGCGGTCTCCCGTCAGTTCCGGATTACCGAAGGCTCGCGCCTGGAAGTTCGCGGCGAGGCTTTCGACGTCACCAACAGCTTCCGGCCGGGCTCAAGTCGCAAAGTGTGGTTCCTGTATCTCGTGGGGCACCGCTTCGCTAATTCTTGAACTGCGATGTGTATATCCATGAAATCGTGATAAGGCAAACATTATGGCCGATAACGACAATGATGATGGGCAAGAAAAAGGCGCTGACCTTTCACTCGTGGCAGGCTTTTCTAATCTTGACCTCGGTGATCGACAAACTGCCCGTGTCTTCTTCAATGAAAATGGCTCACTCAATGGGCCGCGCATAGCGCGTGAACCCGGCGGAAAAATCCCCTTTGACTTTAAAACCACGCAAACTTTCGTTGGCCAAGGGGAAATTGGAAGAGCAACCTTCTGCATTTTGATGGGCGGATCAACTAAATGTTGGATGTAGCAACAGGGTCAGGAGAGTCAGGCGGGTCCTCAAGTCCAGTCGCAATGTTACTTAACCTAGCCGGATAGGCTCCCGCTAATGAAGGTGCTGGTGGTTTAGGCACTTCAGGCGTAGGAGAAGGTTGCTGCAGACTTTTTGGTTGTTGTGGTGGTGCAGGTGGTGGCTGCTGTTGTTGCTGTTGAGGGGAAAAGGAAGGAGGGCAGCCTGTTTATCAGGCTCCCCGCTTTTTGTTCTTTTTGACATGCTTCATTAGCCGTTGACGTCGTTTGATCTGACGCTCGGAGAAGGCATTCACTTTGTCTTTGTAAGGATTATCGCCAGATTTATACACAATCCGAACCATCGCGCCTTCAATCCGCAACGCATTCATATAAAACTTCGAAATATATCGCGTATAGCTGCGCGGAATATTCTCGGTTTGATTACCATGGATAACGATCGTCGTCGGGAAACGACCGCCCGATGCGCATAACGCAATTTACTGCGACGCCCTTTCACCAACGGCGGCAAATGCGCCGTGGTGGCTTGTTTCAACAATTCCGGTTAACCGCGTTCGTGGATAATTCTTGATCCAAACTCTTATAGATTTATCTATCCGGGTCAAATAAATCCCCAACGCCCGTCCCATGCAAGGCTGAAATCATATGCACCGACGCAAATGCGCAAACCGTAATCGATACTCTAATTGCTTTTTGACTTCATCACGCGCTTCAGCCGACATCCCATCCCATTTGTTCGCACAAATCAGGAGCCCACGACCCGCTTCTAATCGCAAAATCTATTAAACTCAAATCTGATCCGTCAATCCTTCTCGCGCATCAAACACCAAAATGACGATTTGCGCATCTTTGACCGCTTGCAATGTTTTAATGACGGAGAATTTTTCAATGGCTTCAAAGACATTCTTTTTACGCGAATCCCGGCTGTATCGATCAAGACATAAGGGTTGCCCATGCGCTCAATCGGCACGTAAATACTATCTCGCGTGGTACCCAGGGACATCACACACAATCGTGCGCTCTTCCCCACCATACGATTCAACAAGGTCGATTTCCGGCATTGGGCTTCCCAATGATCGCAATTTTAGGACCCTTCAAATCAATCGAAATCACAGGCGTTTCACGCACCGGCAATGCGACCACAACTTCAAAGCCGCTAATACCAAGTGAGTGATATCCCTTCATTGTGCGAGCGGAATCCCATAGTAATGCTCAAAGCCTAAGGAATAAAATTCTAGCCAACGCAATGTTCAGGATCTAACCCTCGGTTTTATTGGCGACCACAAAAATGGGCTTTTTGACCTTGCGTAACCATTGTGCAAACGGTAGATCCGCATGCATTAAGCCTGCCCGAGCATCCAACACAAGAAAATGATATCCGCTTCTAACACCGCTTGCTGGGTTTGTTTCATAATCCCCAGCTCTATCGGATTATCAGGTTTCTCTAACAGTCCCGGTGTATCAATCACCAAAAAAGTTTTCCCTTTGATCTCTCCTTCACCAAACTGACGATCACGGGTCACCCCTGGCATATCCGCCACGAGCGCTTGTCGCTGATTCGTCAATCGATTAAATAAGGTAGATTTTCCAACATTAGGACGACCTACAATGGCAATGACTACTTCCATAGGAATATTTTTTTAACCTGCTTTATACGAATGATCTAAATGAAATACCGCCATTCTGCCACGATGATTCGAGACTAACAGCTGATCTCCCAACGTGACCGGATTTTGGAAAAATTTGCCTTTATAGGCAACACTTTGCAATAAATGTCCATTGTCGGGCGATAGTACATGCAAATACCCGCCTCTATCAGCCACCACAACGCGGTCGTTAACCACACAGGGCCCTGTAATATAACGCGTTTCTAACGCATTTTGTTTCCAATGCGTTGCGCCGGTGTAAGATCAATGGCCCATAAATCATAGTTATTATCGGTCAGATATAAATGCTCACTGTCCAATGCCATATTTTGATACGCAGAGATCTCCCGCTCCCAATTTAAAGCACCGGTGGGATATATCCACTGCAGCCAGTTTACCCTGATAAGTGACCACAAAAACGGTATCTCCGGAGACTAACGGATCTGCCGTAATATCTACCATACGCTGCAACTCTGAACGACCCCGTGGCAAGGTAATCGTCGCGTTCCCATTCGACTAGCCCACTGTGAATATTAAACGCCATCAGTTTGCCACTCGAAAAACCCGCTAAGACTAAATCACCCACCACGACCGGCGCACTTAAATAATGCAAGGTTAACGAGGGCACTGATTGCTCAACGGACCATAAAATATTCCCTTGCTTTAAATCCAATGCTGTTAAGGATCCATCAATGGCATGCACGATCACGATCCCTTGCTGACCCGACGGGGGCGCTAACACTTCACTCGCTACTTTGGTTTCCCACAGCTGTTTACCATTGTGCGCATCTCAGTGCCACAATCGTTGCCGCTTGCGTCGAGCCCATAACGCATTGTCCACCAAAGTCGGACCCGCCGCTAACGGCTGCTTCACCTTCACTTTCCACAATTTTTTGCCATTATCACGCGACATCGCCACCACATGTCCAGCATGATCGGCGGTATAAATCGTTTCGCCTGTCACATAAGGCAACAGTTTGGCAAAACGTTCTTGCTTGCTTAACGGATGCGCTGACCATACCTGTTTCAAGGTTTCATCCGTATGCAGCATCCGATAACGCCGGCAAATCCCCTAATTCGGGTTCGCGTGGCCCTTGAAAGGGACTTCTGATCGGTAATTTACTACACGAAACGGTACTCAATAGTACACCCGCCAGTGTTGTGAGTAGTATCTTTTTCTGCCAGGAATTATTATTCATGCTAATCCTCTTTTTTTATCCATGCTGCCAGATTCGCGACGCAATGCATCGATATCAATACCAATATTTTCCATTTTCATTTTCAGCAAAGGCCCTATCATCCGTTCAGGTGCAGCCAAATAGGCTTTTTTATAGGCCGTAGTGGCACCCGCTAAATCATTTTGCTTTAACAAGATATCGCCTTTGATTTCAGCCATTTCCGATAAGAAACCTTCTGCTTTGTTTTCATCGTATAAGCTTCAATGCGGCATCCAACGCATTTTGAGCCATCAATAATCGCATCAAACGTACCCGTGCCAAGCCCTTAAATAGCCTTCGATTCTCCCTGATTCATGATCCATCGCAAGTGTTGATCGGCTTTATCGAACTGGTTCGAGGATATTTCATCTTTCGCTAACTGAAACGCCACTAAAGCCGCATAAGGCGATTTCGGAAAATCATGAATCAGTTGTTCTCCTTTGAGCACAGCCGGTGACGCCTGTACTTGTGCCTCTTACCGGTCTCTCCGGATGATGTTTGAGTTGCGGCATTTTCTTTGCTGGCTTTGTTTTCTGTTTCCGCCAGGGTCATTAAAAAAGCTAAATAGTGATCGGCTGCCCTTTCGTCGCACCACTTCTTGATGATGACGCCAATAATTTCCGCCGGAGATGATAGCGGCCACCACGATCACTGCCCAGGATAATTGATTACCATGACGTTTAAACCACGTTTATATCGCTTCCCATTGTTGTTCCTCAGTCACATAATGTTCCATGAGAATACTTTGCTCCTTTCATATATTGATCCAAAAATGTTTGTAGCATCAGGAATGATTTCGGTCAAAGGCAATGTTTGTTGTGGCTCTTTCCCCGCAGATCTTTAATGCTGATCGTGTTATTCGCGATTTCATCTTCCCCTAAAATAAGTGCAAAATGCGCGCCTGATTTGTCCGCTTGTTTAAATTGGGATTTAAAACTCCCACCCCCACAATGTGATCATCAATTTAAGCCCTGGTACAGCGTCACGTATTTTTTCCGCAATCGCCAGCGTGTCTGCCCGCAGGAGCTTGCGTAATAAAATACACATCCGCCTGATTGTGGGTGAGTTCTTGGTCGGTTTGCATCAGCAAAATCGACACGCTCCAATCCCATCGAAAAACCGACCGCAGGGGTTTCGGCCCGCCCAGTTGCTGCACCAGCGCATTATACCGCCCTCCCGCACAAACAGCACCCTGTGATCCCAATGCGGTGGTCACCCATTCAAACACCGTATGGGTGTAATAATCTAGCCCACGAACTAATCTTGGATTGACTTCAAAGGGGATCCCGACTGCGGTGAGGCATTGCTGTAGACCTTCAAAATGCGCCAGATGAGTCTCTGACCCAAATGATCTAACAGCACGGGTGCCTTTTGAATGACATCCTGCATATCGGGATTTTTGCTATCAAGAATACGCAACGGGTTTGAGGTGCAGACGTCGTTGGCTGTCTTCATCTAACGTACATTGTCGTAAATAGTCAACAAAGCTTCGCGATACCCGAGGCGCTCTTCAGGGGTCCCCAAGGAATTGAGTTGTAGTACGACTTTGTCTTCGATCCCGAGTCAATCGCCATAAACGGGCACAAAAACCAATCAGCTCGGCATCGATATCGGGGCCTGTCAAGTCCAAAGGCCTCCAACCCAAATTGGGTAAACTGCCGATAACGGCCTTTTTGGGGCTTTCTCGTCGAAACATGGGGCCGAGATACCAGAGCCGTTGTGATTGCGATCGCAGTAAGCCATTCTCCATCACAGCCCGAACGCATCCTGCTGTGGCTTCAGGGCGCATGGTGAGTTGATCTTCGCCTTTGTCTTTAAAGGTATACATTTCTTTTTCGACGATATCGGTGACTTCGCCGATGGCACGGCAAAAGAGCTGCGTTTGCTCCAAAATAGGCATTCGGATCTCTTCGTATCCATAAGCCCGGGCTAATGCGCGCAGATGCGATTCGAGGGTATGCCAATAGATCATCTCGTTGGCAAAACATCTTTCATACCTTTAACCAGTTTTACGCCCATGGACATGGTCTACGCTCCTAGATCGCCTTCATTTATCCGATTTTCCAATAAGGCGATTACTTTACCAAGTTATCAGTTCTATTAATACTCACCCTTCCCACTTCGTGGGGAAATCGAGGCGGGTGAGGGACTTACACTTGATAATTGAGGCAGATTTATATAAAATGCCGGCTTTCTAACAAACTTTGCCCTATTGGGTTTTCAGAGGGTTTTTAGCCTGGCGGATATTTTGCCACCCATGTCCTGCCGGTGGAGGAGATGCCGGAGGCGCTGGCGGCGGCGACGGGCAGTCTGAACGGAATGCGTCGGCCGCCGGTGACCTCTGCACCGATGCCGGCAGGTGACATGAACCGTCTGTTGATGCATTTGAGGTCGGTCACCGGCCACGATTTTTCCCTCTACAAGAAGAGCACCATCGGCCGGCGCATCGAACGGCGCATGGCCCAGCACGACATTGCCGATATCAATGTCTACACCCGCTATCTCAAGGAGCATCCGGCCGAGGCGCAGGCGTTGTTCAAGGATCTGCTGATCAACGTCACGAGCTTCTTTCGCGATCCCGAGGCCTTCGCCTTCCTAAAGCGCGACGTCCTTCCGCACCTGTTGGCCGGCAAACCTGAGGGCTACCCTTTGCGCGTCTGGGTGGCCGGCTGCGCCACCGGCGAGGAGGCTTACTCCATCGCCATTCTGCTGCGCGAGGTCGCGCAGGAGACCCATCAGGACTTCAGGGTCCAGCTCTATAGTACTGACCTGGACGAAAGTGCCATCGCCATCGCCCGCGCCGGCTGTTATCCGCCCAACATCGCCGCCGACGTCGGACCGGACCGGCTACGCCAATTCTTCGTCAAGGATGACGCCGGCTTCCGGGTCAAGAAGGAAATCCGCGAGATGGTCGTTTTTGCCGTCCAGAACGTGATCAAGGATCCGCCCTTCACCCGGCTCGACCTGATCAGCTGCCGCAATCTGATGATCTATTTGGAAGCGGAACTGCAAGGCCGGCTGATTTCCCGCCTTCCACTACGCCCTGAAGCCCGGTGGGGTGCTGTTCTTGTCGCCCTCGGAGAGCATCGGCAGCCATCCCGACCTGTTTGCGCCGGTGAGCCGCAAATGGAAGTTCTACCGGACCAAGTCCTCTTCCGCCTCCGCCCGCGCCCTGATGGCCAGCGGCCTCTCCTGGGTGGCGGAAAGCGGCGGCAAGGGACCGCAGGAGACGATGAAAATGGCCAAGGAGACGAATTTCGCCGAACTCACCCGGCGCGCCCTGCTTCAATCCTACGCGCCCGCTTCGATCGTTGCGGACAGGGACGGCAACATTCTTTTCGTGCATGGCGAGACCGGTCAATATCTGCGCCCGGCGCCCGGGCAGGCGACATTCAACGTGGTCGACATGGCGCGGGAGGGCCTGCAGCTGGAACTGCGCACCGCCCTGCATGCTGCCGGCCAGGGCAAGGCCACCCTGGGGCGGGAAGCGTCGGTCACGATCGACGGCGTTTGCCGCCCGGTCGGCCTCAGTGTGCGTCCGCTGCCCGATCGCGATGGTGGCCAGGGTCTGCTGCTGGTGAGCTTCCAAGACCGCCCCGTGGCGGCCAAACCGGGGCACCGCCGGGTGGGCGCTGCCGGGAGCGCCGATGCCGGCCACATCGCGGAACTCCAGCGCGATCTGGCCTTTACCCGGGAAAGTCTGCAGGCCACCATCGAGGAGCAGCAGGCTTCCAACGAGGAGCTCAAATCGGCCAACGAGGAACTGCAATCGACCAATGAAGAGCTGCAATCGACCAACGAGGAACTGGAGACGTCCAAGGAAGAACTGCAATCGGTCAACGAGGAACTGATTACCGTCAATGCCGAGCTGCAAGCCAAGATCGAACAACTGGGCGGCATGCAGAACGACATGAAGAATCTGCTCGACAATATCAATGTCGGGACCGTCTTCCTCGACCAGAATCTGGTCATTCGGCGGTTCACGCGCGAGGCGACGAAGGCCTATCGCCTGATCGCCACCGATCTCGGCCGGCCCTTGGCCGACATCAAGTCCAACCTGGAAGATGACGACCTGACCGGCGCCGCCAAGACGGTCCTCGACTCCCTGGTTCCCTGGGAGCGCGAGGTCCGCAGCGCCGGCGGAGGCTGCTATCTGGCGCGCATCCAACCGTACCGTACCTTGGATAACATCATCGGCGGGGTGGTCCTGACCTTCGCCGACATCAGCCAGCGCATCGAGGCCGAGGCGGCGCAACGCAAAGCTCGGAAACTGGCCGAAAGCATCGTCGATACGGTGCGCGAGCCCTTGGTGGTGCTGGACGCGGCGATGAACGTGGTTTCCGCCAGCCGCTCGTTCTACCGGCGCTTCCAGGCCGTGCCGGCAGATACCGTCGGCCGCTCACTCTACGATCTGGGAAATCATCAATGGGACATTCCCGCCCTGCGCGAACTGCTCGAAACCGTCCTGCCGCGCGACCAGACGTTCGAGGATTTCGCGGTCGAGATCGAAGTCTTCGCGGTCGGCCGTTGCCGGATGCTGCTGAATGCCCGCCGCGTCGTGGACCCTGGGGAGGCGCCGTTGATCCTGTTGGCGATGGAGGAGGTCGGTACATCCCCCGCTATGTCGTAAATTTTTACACTGATCGGCCAAGCGCCGAATGAGTATCAGTGTTTTCAATAGTTTATGTTATTGGAACAGTATTTGCTTGGTAGAGATGGCTTCATGACTCCGTGTTCCTTTATGCCTTAAGTCTGCCTGACACTTAATTCGAGCGGCATTGGCCCTTAACCGTGGACTCCAGCAATCATGTCGCCGGTTAGGAGAGGGGAATCCAATTCGACCGCCTCTTCGGATTAAGGGCTTTCCCGATGACGCTAAATTTGTCGCATCCCTTCTTCGCCGTGCCGCACGTAGGGGCCGCTGCGCAATCGATGTTAGCCGCCGCCCGGGTTGCCGAGGTTCCGCCACGGTCCGCGGCGGAACTGCTGGCTGATCTCCAGGTTCACCATATCGAACTGGAAATGCAGAACGACGCGTTGCGCCAAGCCCAGATGGCGCTGGAGGAGTCCCGCGACCGTTATGTGGATCTCTACGAATTCGCGCCGGTCGGCTATTTTACCCTTTGCAATCATGGCCTGATTGCCGGAATCAATCTCACTGGCGCTACGCTGTTGGCCGAAGACCGCCGGAAACTGCTCGATCGTCGTTTCGCCCAGTTTGTCCAAACCTGCGACCAGGATCGGTGGCAGAGACTGTTTTTCCATGTGTTACGGCATGGCGGGACGCAGACCTGCGAACTGAGCCTCCGGCGTCGCGATGGCTCGGTCTTCGACGCCTGCCTGGAGTGCCTGCTCACCACGGGCGGCGACGGGGCATCGGCGCTGCAACTCACCATGACCGACATCACCGCGCGCAAGCGGGCGGAGCAGGAGCTGCGCATTGCCGCCATTGCCTTCGAGTCGCAGGAAGCCATGGTCGTCACCGACCCGAAAGGCGTCATCCTGCGGGTTAACCGGGCCTTTACCCAACTCAGCGGCTTCAGTGCGGGGGAGGCAGTGGGGCAAACTCCGGCCAGGCTCAAGTCCGGGCGTCACGATCAAACGTTCTATCGGCAGCTGTGGCAAACGGTGATGGACAGGGGGCATTGGCAGGGCGAGATATGGACCCGGCGCCAGGACGACAGGGTCTTCGCAGCCTGGCTGACCATCTCGGCCGTCGTGTCGCCGGACGGGACAACCACCCATTACGTCGGCACCTTTTCCGAGATTACCGAGAAGAAGGAATCGGAGGCCAAGATCCATCAACTGGCCTATTACGACCCGCTCACCCATCTGCCCAATCGTCGCCTCCTGCACGACCGGATGAAGCAGGCCTTGGTCGGCAGCAGCCGCAGTCGCCACTTCGGTGCCCTGCTGTTCCTGGACCTGGACAACTTCAAGACCCTCAACGACACCCGTGGTCACGATGTCGGCGACCAATTGCTGGTCGAAACGGCGCGGCGCATTCAGGCCAACATGCGCGCCGGGGATACCGTGGCGCGGCTGGGCGGGGACGAGTTCGTGTTGATAGTCGAAAACCTGAGCGCCGATGCACCGGAAGCCGTTGTCCAAATCGGCCTGTTGGGCGAGAAGATCCGTGCGGCCCTCGCCCCGCCCTGCGACCTCGGCGGACAGCTCTTTCATTGTACCGCCAGCCTTGGCGTCGTCCTGTTTTGCGGCAACGCTGACTCGGTCGAGACGCTGCTCAAGCGCGCCGATCTTGCCATGTACAAGGCCAAGAGCGGCGGACGCGATACCCTGCGCTTTTTCGACCCGGCCATGCAGACCGCTTTGGACGAACGCAGCGGTATGGAGGCCGACCTGCGCTTGGCCTTGGAGCGTGGGCAGCTGCATCTTTATTACCAGGCGCAGATCGACGATCTCGGTCGTGTCGTCGGCGCCGAGGCACTGCTGCGCTGGGCGCATCCCGAGCGCGGCATGGTGTCGCCGGCCGACTTCATTCCGCTGGCCGAGGAAACCGGTCTGATCCTGCGTATCGGGCAATGGGTCCTGGAATCCGCCTGCGCCCAGATAAAGGCGTGGTCGGCAGACCCGGCGACCCGCGAGCTGCGGCTTGCCGTCAATGTCAGCGGGCGCCAGTTCCGCCAGGCGGAGTTCGTCGCCCAGGTCGAACGGGTGCTGGCCGAGAGCGGCGCCGACCCGACCCGCCTCAAGATCGAGATGACCGAAAGCCTGGTGATCGACAATGTCGGATGACACCATTGTCCGCATGCAAGCCCTCAAGGCCCTGGGCGTCGGCTTTTCCATGGACGACTTCGGTACCGGTTTTTCCTCGCTGTCCTATCTCAAACGCTTGCCGCTGGACCAGTTGAAGATCGACCGCGCCTTCGTTCGAGACCTGGCCGGCGATCCTAACGATGCGGCCATCGTGCGAACCATCATTACCATGGGGAAGACCTTGGGCCTCGATGTCATCGCCGAGGGCGTGGAAACCGAGGCGCAGTTGGAAAGTCTCCGCGCCTTCGGTTGCGCCACCTATCAGGGCTATCTATGTGCCCGGCCGATGCCGCTGGCCGCCTTTGAGGCGTTCCTCCAACAGGAAGACAGGAATGCCGTGGCATCGATGATGTGACGGCAGGCGCACTTCTTATGATTGTCATTACGAGCCGTAGGCGAAGCAATCCAGCCGTCGCCGTGTGGAGCTGGATTGCTTCGCTCCGCTCGCAATGACGGTCGAATCGCGCCAATGCTTAGGTCAGTACGAACCAGGCGGCGGCGAGTTGAGCGGCATGGACGCCGACCAGGGTAACGTCGTGGTTTGCTGCCAAGTGGAGGACAACATTGCCACTGGAATCCGTCGTTTCCGTACTGAGGAGGGAAGCGGCCGTCAAAGGGGTACCGCCGGTAACGACGTCAAGCTGATCCACACCCGGTTTGAACCCGACCACCGTATCGTGCGCCGCGTTCGTGGCGTGGAAAAGGAAGGTATCGGCGCCTGTTCCGGCGCGCAGATAGTTGGAGCCCGATCCGCCGTAAAGGATTTGCGTGCCACTGCCGGCAAACAGGAAGTCGTTTCCGGCGCCACTGTTCAACGCATCGTGCCCGGAACCGCCGATCAGAATGCTGTCGCCGGCGCCGGCATTGAGCACGTTGTTTCCCGATACGGCGGCGAGCAGCGCATTGGCCGTCGTCGCCGTCGTCGTCCCGCCGCTGCCGTAAAAGACTTCGCTGTTTTGCAGATGATGCCCGTCCGCCAAAGTGGGGGTGATGTCCCATGTCTGGGCGCTCGCGTAGCCGCTGGCCGAGGTAATCAATAAGGGCGTCATTTGGGTGAGATAGGCGTAGGCCGCGAGATCGTCCGGTGACTGCGTGACATCCCACAGCGATGCCAGCGCCGCCTTCATGATCGCCGCATAGCCGCCGCTCGGATCGTTCGGATAGCCGTCCAAAAGGGTGGGAACGGAAGAGCCATAATTGGCCTGGTAGAGTTGCTGCCAGGTGGTAAAGGGTGAATATCCGTTGAGGGCTGTCGGGTTGGCCGTACCGACGGTCAACCAGTAGGCGGTTCCCTCCAGCGGGTTGTAGCCATTGGCGCTGTTGAGGAACAGACCGGTGACGAAATTGTTCTCCCAGCAACAGACTTGCGCCGCTCCGGCGAAACCGAGCTTGGCGGCGTTCGCCATCTCGATGGCCAGATACGCTTCCTGCCACGGAGCGACCTGAGGTATGCTGCCGCCGCTGCCCGCTCCGAGCACATATCCGTAGAATTGCCCTTCCTGCGCGCCGGCGGCGCCGTGGACATATTCGGTGAGAATGGCGTTGATGTTGTTCTCCAGGATGCCGGTGAAATAGGCCTTCAGGGGGTCTCCGGCCGGAGTTCACATAAGCAGCATCCGTCAGATCCCGGATCGTCCAGGCGGTGGCGCGGACCTGATCCGCATCGATCACGATGCCGTTGCTGCCGCCCCGATAGGCGGGGTTGACGGACAGAATGTCGTAATTGGCCTGGGCCTGAACCTGTGCGATGTAGTATTCGCTGCCTGAAGTCAGGGCCAGGACGTAGGACAGGTCGGGAATATGCGCCGGGTCGAGCGCCCATCCCGTGTTGCCCTCGATGGTGGCGAAATTGTTGACCCCGGACTGAGCGGCAGTCGCCCGCCCATCAAGCCACAGGTTCGGGTCGTTGGCCGCAGTGACCATGCTGCCGTCGGCGTTGACCGCGTGAAACGGTTCCGAGCCCGCCGCGTTGGCGCTCGCCAGCAGGAGCAGATCCGCACCGGGGCTTTGCGAAACAAGCCAGTTGGCGGCCCATGCGGACGTTGGGCCGATATCGGGCCGGCCGCCGGTTGACGGCTCATATTGCGTGACCTGACTGGCGCCCAGCAACCCGGTATTGACGCTGCCGAGAGCGATATATTGCGACAGAACCGAATTCGCGGCGACACCGGTCGAGGTGTCGTAGCCGGCGATCGCTCCGCTCTTTTCCAGATAGGCTACATTGTAGGCGACGAAATCGGTCGGTGCGGCGGCAACGCCTTGGGCGTTGCTGGTGAGGACCTGACTCCATTCCTGCATCGCCGCTTGGCTGACGCCCGTTTGGCTGAACTGCGTCTGGCCGTGGCTGGTTATCGTCACATCGTAATTGTAGGTCTGGGCGGCGGACGAAAAGATGCCGTCGTTCGACGCCTGCACATCGGTGGTGAAGGTACCGTCGGCGTTGCCGCGGATGTTCAGTAGGACGTGCAGGGAATTGTTGACGGCGACATTGACCTGGACTTCGGAGGCGAGAGGGCCGGACAGCCAGGTCGTTGCCGTCCCGGCGGCAAGCGCGCTGGTCAGGGCCTGGGCGGCATTGATCGTCGTTACCGATGTTGTTCCGTTGGCGTTGTGCAACGTCAGCGAGATGTCGGTATCATAGCCTTTGGCAACGAACGTGTGAGGATCGATCGGAGCCGCGGCCGGAAGCGGTGAAGCCGCCTTGCTCAAGGTCACCTGGGTCGATGCTTTGGCGGCGATCGCCGGTGCCGCCACCGTCACCTCGGCCGTGTCGACGGATCCATCGGCATAGAAAGTCTTGGCATCCAGCTGCACGGCGACCGTCTGGCCGTTGATCGTCGCCACCAGTTGGCTTGCCGACGGAAGATCTCCGTCGACGAAGACCTGGCCGAAGGTGACGGTGCGCGCACCGATGGCCTGCGCCGTCGTATTCTCCAGCAAAACGCCGGTGATCGCCGGTGAAAGCGCAGCCAGGGCAGGGGCGTGAAGTGTGGTGTTCGGTTGGGCGGCGGTGGCGGTGATCACCGTATACTGGCCGCTGCCGACGGCATAGGTCCAGCCATCGGAAAATTTGAGATCGGCGACACCGGTGATCTGGGTATTAACGATCGAGCCCGTGTGAACGTCGGTGATCGTGACGCCGCCATTGGCATTCGCGGCGATGTTGTACCAGTCGTGTTCATTGGCAAGGTGGCGACATCATTGGCGTCGCCGTTGCCGGTCACCGAGCCGGCGCCGCTGGGCACCGACAAAGTATCGACGCCCGTGGCGAAACTGATGGAGTGACCACTGCTGGCGACCGGAGGTGGCGGCGTCGAAGGCGGGGCTCGCCGACGTCTGGTTCGAAGACAATGATCCAGAAGCGAGGTTCAAGGTCCCGTCAGCGAACTTCAGGTTGGCAATGCCGACCATCAGCGCATTGACGATGGATCCGCCGTGGACGTCGGTGACCGAAAATGTGCCGCCGGAATTGGCAACGATCTTGTAATTCGCGGCATAGCCGTAGGTGGAGCTGAAATCGACGGTGTCCACCGCGCCATTGCCGATCACCTCCAGGGTGCCGGCGGGAATGGCCATGGTGTCGACCCCCGCGGCAAAGGTGACCGTATGATTGGCCGGGACCAATTGCACCGTCTTATCGGCGAACTTCAGGTCGGCAATGCCGACCATCAGGGCGTTGACGATGGATCCGCCGTGGACGTCGCTGACCGAAAAGGTCCCGTCCGCATTGGCGACAATCGTGTAGTTCCAGGAATAGCCATAGGTGGTGCTGAAATCGACGGTGTCGATGTCTCCGTTACCGGTCACCTTCGTCGTACCGGCTGCAATCGACATGATGTCGATGCCGCTTTGAAAGACCACCTGTGCCATCAGATCTTCCCCCCCCAAATCCTAGTGGCCACACTAGGGGTATCAGCGAGGAAGTCAACATATCTAGGAATAATTAATTTACAATAAACATACATAAAAAGCCAACAAAGCACCCAAGCATATTTGGCAATACTATTTGTTACAGCTTTATTAATTCACAATTTAATATTGCTCAGTGACAGTCAGTATTCAATGCTGACTAAAAGAAACCAAAAAATGATGAAGTTTGACAAGAGCAGGTGAAAGCTGCGGACGGCGTGGCTCCCACTCTCAGTGATGATGTGAACAGGGTCTGCTTTGATCGTTCCGAGCTTCAGCAGAAAACGGATACGACTATTGCCACCCTATCGGGGCGGCAGGTCCGGAGCAGAACCGGCTCGTTCGATTTCACTTGGCCAGCCCGTTATGTTCCAATTGCGTGGCAGAGGCGCGGCAACTCCGCGCGTTCCATACAACTTTGTTGGACAGCGTTTGGTGAAGGTGAGGGGGATGGTTGGCTGATTAGTTGCGTGTGTCACCGCGGCCGCCCGCGATGATTTGGGCCGAGGCTTTTGCTAATGCCATAACGAATAGCCGGTTGCCAGGCCTATGGCGAACCATACCGCCGCTTGCGCCGCCAACAGGATCATGATGGCGAAACCTTGGGAGGACGGCGTGGTGTGCCCCGGCATATCTCTGCCCCCGAACGAAAATGATCGAGTTCCATATTGCGACGGTTTCGCCGCGATCGAAAGTGATTTGGCTCGGCACCATGTGGGCGAGCCGCAATTGCGGACTAGATTGCGAGCCGGACTTCTTCCTGCCGGCGAGAGTATGCCGGCCTTTTCAATGACGTCAAAGTCGTTGCAAGTCCTTGCGACAGGCTGGTCTTTGCGCCGACGCCAAGTTCCTGCACGCAATAATCGGGCGAGCCAAGAGAATAGCGGATGTCGCCAGGGCGCGCGTCGTCGAAGCTGACCTGCGGTATGACGTCGATCAATTCGGCGAGAACCTCGATAAGGCGGAGAAGGGTTGTCGACCGCCCGCAGCAGGCATTGAATACCCTGGCCGTATCAGCCGGGAACTGCATGGCGGCCATCAAATGGTCGACCACATCGCCCACATAGATGAAGTCGCGGCTCTGCAATCCGTCGCCGAAAACGGTAACCGGCCGGGCGCTCAACAGCCGATTGATGAAAATCGAAATCACTCCGGAATAGGGAGAAAGCGGATCCTGCCGTGGTCCGAAGACGTTGAAGAAGCGAAAGCCGGTGGTCGGAACACCATGCACTAGGGTGCCCACCCTGGCGTGCAACTCGCAACCCAATTTGTCGGCGCCATAGGCGCTTAGTGGCCAAGTGTTCGCCAATTCGCGGAGCGGCAGGTCGGTGTTGTCGCCATACACTGCGGCCGACGACGCATAGACGACGGGAAGCCTCCCGTAATGGCGGGCCGCATCGAGAACGGCGATGGTCCCGCCCAGGTTGGTTCGGTGGGTGCCCAGCCAATCCTCGTTTCCCCGCTGGACCGAGGCGATGGCCGCTAGATGGAAGCAGCCCGAGGCCTTAGCCATGGCCGCCAGCACGGTCTTCGGATCGGCGACATCGCCGACCATGAGGGCTGTCCCGGCAGGCAGATTTTCGATCTTCCCGGTGGACAAATCATCCAAAACCAGGACGTCGTGTCCGCCGGCGATCAAGCGTGCTGAAAGATGGCTTCCGATGAAGCCGCAGCCGCCAGTCACTAAATACTGGGACATTAGTTTTCTCTTTTCAGCATAACTTTTCACCTTATCATAGAGGTATTTGTCAGAAAGAAGAAAACATTAAATTTACAGAAAAAATATTTAATGAATTGGCAGAAAAAAATCGTCTTCGAATCGGGACACTGAAGCAGGAATTCGTTCGAATGGCCCACGAAAGACCGTCATTGCGAGTTCCATACCGACGGCGCGCCGACCCATCCTGGATGAAAACTTCACCGTCACTGCGAGCGCAGCGAAGCAGTCCAGGGTGTCCTGGATCGCCGCGTCGCTTCGCTCCTCGCGATGACGGCGTTTTCTTCCTAGTTCGCCACCGGCCGGCTGCTGGATTGCGTCGTCGCGTCGCTCCTCGCAATGATGGCATTTGTGTCACGATCAACAAATCCCTGCCTAGCTGATCGCCATGACCAACTGATCATTGACGAAAGAAAGGCCGACGACCGCCGCCGCCACCCACGCCACCAAGGCCGCCGCTCGACCCAACAACGGAATTTCCAGCATCACGGATGTGCCGGCGGGCGGCGGGGTATCGATTTCCAGTTTGGCGCCAAGGGTCGATATATCGACGAGGCGGCCCAGGAAAAAGGCGTTGTTGGTGGTGATGAAGATGGGCAGGCGGACGCTTTGGCGCGTTGCCGAGCGGCGGTCGGCGCGAAGCCCGTCCTCCGGGTGGTCGTCGAGGATGGTGCTCCTGACCCAATTCAAGGTGAACCAGGCGCGCGCCGCTTGGCGGTGCCGATCGTCGCCGGAATACAAAAAGAGACTGGCCTGTTCGGAGCAATCGAGCGGACCTTGCAGAATCTTCTGCAGGATTTTCGAGGTAAACAAATGTGATGTTTGCCGGTATGCAGTCTCGTGGACCGAATCCTCGGCCAGCTGGGTGTCGATTTGTTGAAGAAGTGCCAGGCGCTCCTTCCAGTCTAATTTGATAAAAGATGGTAGCCAAGACCACAGGAGATCATTGGTCACTGCGGTGATGTCTGGCTGATCCACTTCAACACACGACGAACTATTCCACATATCGGGCCCCAAGAGAAGTTCCGTACTATCCAATCTCCAATCAGGAAAGCACGCGCCGTGCCAACCATCGCGATCCGGGGTTCATCCTGGTGATTCAGGGCAAACGAGGGTGCATGACGAAGTCTGCATGTATTGAAAGCTTTACATTACCTTCGATCGATGGCGGCGAAGTCACCCGTCTCTCGCGGTCGAAATGACGTCGAAAGCAGTGGGCCCCGACGCAAAATCTCTGAGTAGTTTCCGAATCTGGTTCACTGTTCCCCCGTCAGCTATGGTTGGAACGAGCCGGCGTATCGTTGAGCAGGCCGACGGCTGGACTGATGGCAGACAACGGTTCAGGTCAGCCCAACCGTGTTCGAAGAGTTCGGCCTGATACGACGTCTGCGCTTGAGTGTTCGAAGGGAGGCAGGTTCAGATGAGTGCGCGGACAATAATTCGGGCTCTGGCGTTGATGACCGTGGTCGGTCTGTTGCCCGCCTGCTCGACAACGACGGGCGATGCGCCGACCAAGATCGCCGCCGGGACGATCGTCACGAATGATTATGTCATTGGTCCCGGAGACCAATTGCAAGTGTTCGTTTGGCGCAGCCCGGAACTTTCGGCGACGGTGCGGGTGCGTCCGGACGGCCGCATTTCCGTGCCCCTGATCGAGGACCTCGAGGTTAGCGGCAAGACACCCTCGGCCGTGGGACGCGAAATCGAGAAGAAGCTCTCCAGTTTCGTCAAGGACGCCGTCGTGACGGTGATCATGGTCGATTTCGTCGGGCCGCTCGACCGGCAGGTGCGGGTGATCGGCGAGGCCTCCAAGCCGCAGTCGGTTTTCTACCGGAACGGCATGAGCCTGCTGGATGTCATCATCCAGTCCGGTGGTCTGACGCAATATGCGGCAGGGAACAGGGCTTCGATCATCCGCAATGTCGATGGCCGGCCGTGACCTACCGCGTCAGGTTGGACGACCTGCTCAAGGACGGCGATCTCTCCGCCAATATTCCAATGGCCCCGGGCGATATCCTGATCATTCCTCAGAGCTATTTCTAAACAGGCGCGGTCGCTCCGTTCGCGCCGGCTGATTGCCAGGAGGAAGAAGACGCGTGCCTTTGGTTTCTCATATTCCGCTTAATGTTCGGGCCGAATTCCGGACCTACTGGCGGCGACGGAGGATCGTCCTGGTCGTCGGCTGGGGGTTGTCGGTCGTCGGCTGGCTGGTCATCATGATGATTCCCGACCGTTACGATGCGATGACCCGCATCTATGTCGAAACCGACAATCTGTTGACGCCGTTGCTTCGCAACATCACCGTTCAGGCCGACGTGACGAAGCAGATCGACGTGTTGCAGCGCACTTTGCTGAATCGCAAGAACATGGCTTCGGTCGCCCATTCCACCGATCTCGATCTCGATCTGCGAACCGATCAGGACAAGGAGAACCTCTACACCCGCCTTGCCAAACAGATATCGGTCAAAGCCGAGAGGGAACAATCTTTTCTCGGTGACCTATGCGAATTCCAATCCGCAGATGGCAAAGAAGGTTGTCGAAGTCATTGCTCACCATCTTCGTCGAGACAAATCTTGGTCAAAACCGGTCCAATATGGAAAGCGCAAGAAATTTCATCGAATCCGAAATAGCCAATTACGAACGCAAGCTGAAGCAGGCCGACGAACGCCTGGCCGATTACAAATCGCATCATGTCGACGTTTTGGCAGGCGAAGGGACCATCAGCTTTTCGACCCGTCTCGAATTCAGCGCGCCAGGAGTTCATCGCCGCCAAGTCGAAGGTCCAGGATCTGGCGGCGTTTCGGATACAATTGGCGGCCAATCTGGCCAGCGTCCCCCAATTTCTTGACGCCGATGCGCCAGGCCAGGTGATCATTTCCGGCGGAACTCAAGTGGCGTCCTCGGGGCGCGCCCGCGTTCAACAGTTGGAGGCCGAACTCGCCCAATTGCAGGCGCAAGATACGGACCAGCATCCCGACGTTTTGGCGGCCAAGCGGGGCCTCGAAAGTGCTCGCCAGTCGGCGGACTTGGAAGCCAAGCAACCCGGCCTGTCCTCGGGAGGGGGGCGCGGTCGGGTCTCCAATCCGGTCTTCGAACAGGTCAAATGGCGACTCATTCAGGCCGAGGCCGATGTGGCGCAGGCGCAAAGCCGTGCCAGGATTGCCGGTGACGACGTCCAGCGCCTTCAGGGACTTGCCGAAATGGCGCCAAAGGTTGAAGCGGAATTGGCCGATCTCAACCGTGAATATAGTGTCATCAAGGGTAAATATGAAGAGTTGCTGGGACGGCGCAGAATCGGCGCGTCTCAGCGAGGCGGCGGAAACCAAGGGCGACAAGATCCAGTTCCGCATCATCGAGGCTCCGCAGGTTCCAACCCAGCCGTCATTTCCCAATCGGCCGTTGTTGGTGTCCGCGGTCGTGGTCCTGTCATTGGCGATCGGCCTGGCCCTGGTGTTCCTGCTCGACCGGATCGACGATACCGTGGGATCGGTCGCGACCCTCACCGAGGAATTCAACGTGCGGGTCTACGGAACCGTCCCCCGGGTCGAAAGCATCGACGGAACAAGACGTCGGCGCGTCGATCTACGCTATTTCACGATCGGTGCGGGTGGTCTGCTTGGGGGCTATCTGCTCGTCTTGAGCCATCGCCTTCCTGCAGCAGTCCTATCCGGCAATTCTTCGTCTGGACACCCCCAGCATTTTCCAAAGGATCCTCGATCATGTCGGCTGACCGAGAGCGCCCACCGTCTGCGACCTCTCTCGCCGAACGGGTGGCCGTTCGGTTGAACGCCGGACGCCGAGTCAGCGGCAGCGAGTTCGGCTGCGGTCCTCGCCGAGGCCTTCGCACCGCCAATTCGGTCCCGACCCCGCCGGTCTCTCCGACGATGGATCCCTTCCAGGGGACGGCGGTCACCCCGGAGGCAAATCCCGATAAGGCGGGGGCGCTCTTGCAGATCAATTTCACCAAATTGCAGGCGCAGGTTTCATCACGCCGATGTCGCCGCGGACCAGCAGCACCGAGGCCATTCGCGTGATCAAACGCCAGTTGCTGAAGGTCGCCTTTCCCCAAGAGCGCGATGCGGGGAGCGGCGGCTACGACAATGTCATCATGGTAACCAGTTCCATGCCGGGAGAGGGCAAGACCTTCGTCTCGCTCAATCTGGCCATGAGCTTCTGCGCCGAGCGCGACCTTTATGTCCTTCTCATCGATGGAGACGGCCATCGCCGATCCTTGGGCGGTCTCCTCGGGGCAAAGGAGGATGTCGGGCTTGTCGACATTTTGATGGACCAGCACGCTGCAGGTGAGCGACCTGATCCAGCGGACCAATATCCCCAATCTTTCGTTTCTGTCCGGCGGACGCCCGCACCCGCATGGGGCGGAATTGCTGGCCAGCAAACAATTTGGCCTGCTTATGCAAGATATCGCGGCACGCTATCCCGATCGGATGATCATCATCGATACGCCGCCGGTCCTGGCGAGTACGGAAGCGGTGGAACTGTCGGGCCATGTCGGCCAGACGGTGGTGATCGTTGAAAAGGACCGGACGTCCAAACGGCAACTCGAGCGGACGCTGGAAATGCTCGAAGGCGGCGCGGAACATCGGTTGCGTGCTGAACCTCGTGCCGCCGGAAGAAACGCTTCGCCGATTACGGATATTAGGAGCGAAGATGGACGTCGATGCAGCAAGACGGGCAAGAGCCTAGCATCTTGATGTGCGGGGGCGATCCTGCTGGTCGGGTCTCCGGTTCCTGGGGATCGTTGCAGATTCCGCTGCGCAAACCGCCAGCCGCAACCGCCGGCGTTGGCGATGCGATCGCCCATCGATGCTCAACGGCGGAGGCGGCGGCTACGGTGCGGCACAGATGTTTTCGCCTTTTCCCAAGGAGAGCAGGCCTGTTGCCGCTTTCCCAGCGGGTTCCGGGATTGTTCCGGCGATCGAGGCGCCGCGTCCGCTTGGCGTGAAGCTGGAGTTCGTGACGAGCAATGGTCCGACAATGTCGTATTCGACCTCCTCAGCCAAAAAGTCCGATGTGATCACCTCGGTGGATCCCTTGGTCGAGCGTCAATGTGGATCGACGGCTGATGACCGGCGGCCTCAATTTTGATCTCGGGTATGACAAATATGCCGCCAATCCCCAGCTGGACGGCTTTCGCCAAAACGGCATCGGAATATTCGATGCCGAGTTGATCGAACAACAGGCTTTTCCTCGACGGACGGGCCAGCGTCAGCGAGGAAAGCGTCAGCCCGTTCGGCCCGATCACCGCCGGCAGCCGAACGGCGGCGAGCAATCTTGTCCGCGTCTATACCGCCAGCATCGCACCGAGGCTGCAGCAGAGGTTCGACGATATGGCCTTGGCCAATTGTCCGTCCATCACGACGAGACCCGTAACGAGAACGCCTCCCAGATTACCCCGCGTGGCGTCCTCGACCTTGAACGGCGGCCGATCTCAACGACAGCCGGTCCGATGGCGGCCGGTTCGAAGTGCGCAGCGGCGAAGCCTTCACCAGGCTGCTTTGGGACTATACCGGCGACATCGATCGCAATTCCTCCACGGGCAGGACATTCGACCAGGTCTCTCAAACGGTCGGGTACGGAATATCGGTGAGACAGCGATTTCGGGCTTCTGACGGCCATTGGCGACGATTATTTGCACAGCAATTTGATCGACCTGAGCAAATATGGCGGGGCCTACTACGACGTCGGCTTTCACTGGACGCCGTCGCCCGCACACCGATCTGCGGATCGGGGCCGGGCGCCGCTATGGCAGGGCCGACTGGATCGTATCGGGGTTCCACTGGCTGGGCCCGGACGGTTATTCGGCTGTCCGAGAACGTCCGGCTTGACGACCGACGCCCTGTCCTTCGAGGCGCGCTGAACGCGGTCCAGCGCGACGATACGGGCAGCTTCGTAAATCCTTTCTCGGGATTGGCGGCCGATCCGTCGGCCTCGCCTTGGCCCGGTCCAATGCGATCTATTGGCAGCGCAACAGCAGCGTGATTCTTCGCCACGATCTCCGCGACAGTTCTCGCTGACCGCGAGCATCGTCGAACAGCGGTTGCTGGGCGTACCCAACGGTGTCGACACGGCGGCCCGGCCAGTGCGACAAATGGCACCGCAGCCACGGTGCTGGAGGGGGATCTGGCCTGGACGCACTCAATTCACGCCGCTCGCCTTCGGCCAGGTCGTCCTGTCGCGATTCGGACGATGGTCAGACAACAGCACGCTCGGAAGATCAAAGCAGCTGAGGGGTAGGGCTGTCGATGAACTACAAAATAAATGCGTCCTTGATCGGAACGTTCGGTTACAGCATGGCGGCCACTTTGTCGGAAAAGTCCGTTGGAAATATTCGCGAGAATTTGATCGCGGTTGGTCTCGGAAGACATTTTAAGATTGTTTCATGTATACAAAATATTACGGATTATCTGATCTCCCGTTCCATGACGCCGGATCCTCGTTTTTTTCGAAAGTTCGGTGCACCGCAAGGCGATGGCGCATCTGATGTTCGGATTGGCGCAAAGCGAAGGGTTCATCGTCGTGACCGGCGATGTCGGAGCCGGCAAGACGACCATTCTCGGCCATATGCTGGCGAGCCTGGATTCCCGGGCCTTTGTGACGGCCAAGATCGTCAGTTCGCATCTGGCCGGCGACGACATGCTGCGCGCCGTGGCGGCCGCCTTCGATCTCCAGTTCGCCAACCTCGACAAAGCGTCCCTGCTGTGCCGGATCGAAGACTTTCTTGTGCGAGAACCATCGGCAGGGAAAGCGCACGCTGCTGCTGATCGACGAGGCGCAGAACGTGCCGGCACAGGCCCTCGAGGAATTGCGCATGCTGTCGAATTTCCAGGTCGGCGCAAAAGTGCCCCTGCAAAGCTTCCTGCTGGCCCAGCCGCAGTTTCGGCGCACCTTGGCCAACCAGGATCTCGAACAGTTCCGCCAGCGCATCATTGCCTCCTATCATCTGGGCCCGATGAGTGCCGACGAGACCTCCGAATATGTTCGCCACCGACTTGCCGTGGTCGGATGGCATGATGATCCGCACTTCACCGACGAGGCGCTTGCCGACATCTTTCTGCATACCGCGGGGGTGCCCCGCAGGATCAACACCTTCTGCACGCGGATCATGCTGTTCTGCTTTCTCGACGCGCTGCACACGGTCGACCGGGACGTCGTCACCAGCGTCGCCGAGGACCTTTCCTTTGAAAGCAACCAAATTCTCGACCTCTTCCGATGGCCGGGCGGGTGGGGTCATGCTGTCGCCGCAGGAGCCCGGAGGAGCCGCCACGGACCCTTCGCAATTGCTCCCCGGCTTGAAAAAATGGAAAAAGCGGTCCTCCGCCATGGCCGTGCCCTGAGGTTCTTTTCGTCGGTCATCGAAAAGAAGCTGTTGGAAGACCCCCACAGCGACAGCGATCCCGCCTGAGGAGGTCCGATGGACGGCAACGACGGGACCTTTCGCATCAAGACCGAGGCGCCGCTTCGCCGGGATGGCCGGCTGGTCAACGCCATGTCGGTCGACGTCGAGGATTACTTTCAGGTTCAGGCCCTGGCCGGCGCCATAAGCCGCGACGACTGGGACAAGGTGCCGCGGCGCATCGAAGCCAACACGATCCGTATTCTCGAGCTGTTCGCCCGTCACGGAGGTCAAGGCAACCTTCTTTACCTTGGGTTGGATCGCCGAACGGCACCCGTCCCTGGTCCGGCGGATCGTCGCCGAAGGACACGAACTGGGCAGCCACGGCAGCGAACATCGTCGCGCCGACGAGCAGGATGGGGAGGCCTTCCGGGAGGATATCCGTCGGTCCAAAGGGACGCTGGAGAGTATCGCCGGTGTGGCCGTGCGCGGCTACCGCGCACCGACCTTCTCCATCGGCGAACGCAACCTTGGGCCTTCGAGATCCTTGCGGCCGAGGGATACGCCTATTCGTCCAGCGTCTATCCCTTGCGCCGCGACTACTACGGAATGCCTCGGGCGCCACGCTTTGCCTTCTTTCCGCTCGATGGCCAGTCGCTTGAAGAATAC
>CAVXVL010000073.1:0-56181 GCA_963765085.1 Terriglobia bacterium
TTCGACCACCGGCGTAAAAGATTTATCGGGAATTAAGAACCCGGAACAGGATATTTGGGTGCAATCCGCCTGCGTCGCATCGAAAGCTCCCCTCGCTTCGTACGGTTATTACGAAACGCGGATGAAGATTCGAAGTTGTCCATGAGCTCCTCCTTCTGGTTCCAAGGCAAGTACAGCGAGATCGACGTCGCCGAGCAGTTCGGCGAGCCGGCAAACAGGCGGTGGAGGAGCCAATACATGTTGATGGACACGCACTACTCCGCCGGCAATCCCAAGCCCGATCTCCACGCACCGGCGAAGTCCAGGATGTCGTCGCCCGCCGCGGAGCAATACCATGTCTACGGAGTTTGGTGGCAGGACAAAGATTCCGTTATTTTCTTCCTGGACGGAAAGGAAGTTACCCGCGTAAAGCCGGCGGGTGAATTCCTGGAACCCATGTACTTGTTTTTCGATACAGAAGTTTTCCGCGAAGCCGGCATTCCCAGCGTTCAATCCCTGAACGATAAACGCAGAAATGTGATGTACGTCGACTGGGTGCGCAGTTGGAAATTGATCAAGAGCGATCAGTAACGCCTTCGCATTTCTCCCAAAACACTTTCTTGGACTGACCGAGCGCCGCGTCGAAACACGGTTGTGCGCCCGGCCTCGATCGCCCCATCTAAAAACTCTTATGAGCACGATGACAGCAGTTCGAACGGAAGAAGTACGTGACACGCTTGTCTCTCAGGCATCCGCCCCTGCGACCCGCTGCGCGATTCTGTTGGCGGACATCCTTGCCTTGCTCGCCGCGTTCACCGTTACCGTGCTCGCGCGGCAAGTGATGGGCGGAACGAACCTGTGGGAAGGACACATGCGGCTGTTCCCGCTGGTAGCCCTTTTCCCAATCCTGTTCGCGCTCATGAACCTTTATCCCGGAGTGCTGCAGAATCCGGTGGAGGAGTTGCGGCGCGCCACAACCGCCATCACCTTCGGGATGCTGCTGCTGGTGGTGGCGACCTTCCTCGCGAAGGAAGCCAACACATACTCTCGCGCCATCCTCCTGATTGCCTGGCCTACATGCATTGCCGCCGTGGTGGGAACGCGAACCGCGATGCGCGCGATCTGCGGCCGCAAGTCCTGGTGGGGAATCCCGACCACGATTGTGGGAGCGTATGACGACGTCGAAAGATTCGTTCAAAAAGTCCAGGCGGAGCCGTCCGTGGGAATTCGCGTCGCGGACGTGCAGTACCTGGACATGCCCTGGAACCTGCTCGACCCCACGGCCCGGCCGGCCCGCCGCAAGGCCTCCTACGCGATTCTGGTCGTCCCGCGCGAAGCGGATTTGCACTGGCTGACGAAGGCCGAACGCGCGGTCTGGGGCTATCAAAGATTCCTCGTGATTCCATCGCCGAACGACCTGCTCTCCTCCTGGATGACGGTTCGGGAGTGCCGCGGAATGCTCGGCTTCGAGATGCGGCGCGAGTTGCTGCGCCGGAGTTCGCAATTCGCGAAACGTACGTTGGACATTGGCCTGACGGTCTTTGGCGGTCTCCTCATCCTCCCGCTGATCGCCATCATCGCTGCCGCCGTCAGGCTCACGTCGAACGGTCCCGCGTTCTACTCACAACAACGCATCGGACGCGGATTCAAAACGTTCCGAGCCTGGAAATTCCGAACCATGGTCGAGAACGCGGATCGGATGCTCGAAGAATATCTCGCAAAAAACCCACAACTGCGCGAGGAATGGGAGACGACCCACAAGTTGAAGAATGATCCTCGGGTAACGGGAATCGGGCGCTTCTTGCGTCGCACCAGCCTGGACGAACTGCCTCAGATTTGGAACGTGCTCCGCGGTGAAATGAGCCTGGTGGGCCCGCGCCCGGTGGTCCGCGCCGAAGTCGAAAAATACGGTGAATCTTTCGATTTTTACCGGGCCGTGCGGCCCGGTATCACGGGGCTGTGGCAGGTATCGGGACGCAGCGATACGTCCTACGTTGAACGTGTCGCCCTCGACGTCCGATATGTACGGCATTGGTCGGTGTGGCTGGATATTTATTTGTTGGCGCGCACCTTCAGCGTTGTATTTCGTGGAAGTGGCGCGTATTAAAGGCTACGGAAACAGCAAGCGGTAAACACAAACTACAGGAGAGGAACAAGGAGATGAAGAGGATTCTGGTAAACGGTGCCGGCGGTTTTATCGGAGGGCACCTTGTGAAAAGGCTGACGAGCGAGGGTCATTGGGTTCGGGCGGTCGATCTCAAGAAGCATGAATACGCCACGCCTCCCGCCGACGAATTCATTGTCGGCGATCTGCGCGATCAGGGGTTTGCAAAATGGGTGGTCGAGGACATCGACGAGGTTTATCAACTCGCCGCGGATATGGGCGGCGCCGGTTATATTTTCACCGGGGAGCACGACGCGGCGGTCATGCATAATTCCGCGACCATTAACTTGAATACTTTAGAATTCGGCGTCCGTGCCGGTGTAAAGAAATTCTTCTATTCGTCGTCGGCGTGCATTTACCCCGAACATAATCAGCTCGATCCCGATAATCCCGAATGTTCGGAAGCTTCCGCTTACCCGGCGGCGCCGGATAGCGAATACGGCTGGGAGAAGCTCTTCAGCGAGCGTCTCTATTTGGCGTACATGCGCAACTATGGAGTGGAGGTGCGCGTCGCCCGCTTTCACAACATCTTCGGACCGGAAGGCACCTGGAACGGCGGCAAAGAGAAAGCCCCGGCGGCCTTGTGCCGTAAAATCGCGGAGGCGCGTGAGGGCGGCGAAATCGAGATTTGGGGCGACGGCATGCAGACGCGCTCTTTTCTCTATATTGACGAATGCTTGGAAGGCGTGCGGCGTCTGATGGAATCCAATTTCACGGGGCCGGTGAACATCGGCTCTGAAGAAATGGTCACCATCAATCTATTGGCCGACCTGATCATGGACATCGCCGGAAAGCGCCTGAAGATCCGCCACATCAAGGGACCCTTAGGTGTGCGCGGACGGAACTCCGACAATCGCTTGATTCAAGAGAAACTGGACTGGAAGCCCACCCGTTCGCTGCGCGAGGGGCTGGAGAAAACCTACGGTTGGATTGCGACGCAAGTGGAGCGGAACGGCGTTCTGACTGCATCCGCCGCGTAACGTTTTGCGAGGGCGGGCGCCGGGATAGGCCGGATCGAACCGATCGGACCTCCCGGTCCCTGCCTTGTGTCACATCCCGAGCGCCGCTAAATTTATCCTCTCGTCCCCACTATTTGCTGCTATTCCCTAACCGCGCTGGGCCATCGCGGCGAGCACCTTGGTGAGCACCCAAATCACCAGCATGAGCCCGGCAACCAGCACCGTCCACTGCATGAGCTTTTGCCTGTGCCGCTGCGAGCGCGCTAATTCATCCGTCCTGCGCCGCAGCAGATTCGCGCGGCCCCCTTCCACAAAGCGCTCTTTCCAACGCAGCAACCGCTCCGTGGAAACTCCCAGATCATCCGCGACCGTCTCGACGTTCTCGCCCTGCAGCACGCGCAGAACGCTTTTGACTTTCGTATGGACTGTAACGCTCTTCAACGCGTCGATCTGTGCGGACGATTCAGTGGACATTTGTCTCCGTTTCCGCGTCGGCGAAATCAGACGCTTTGCCGGACCCGGCCGGCAAAAGTGAAATTTGGTAGATATGCAAGGTCCCGCTGATCTTGCGATCGAGACGGTCCGAGGCGTGGCGCTCCAACTGCACGATTACCGCCCGCGTCGACTCGGGAACCACGAAATCGACGGTCGTCCACGAACGCGCCACGTTGCCCATCACGGGCGTGGTCTCGGCGTGAAATCTCTCCGGATGAATTGCATCGAAAATATGGAATCGCGGACCTTGATCCGTCGTAAGCCGGTCTCCTTGAATCTCCGCGGCAAACCGATAGCGGCCCGGCTTTACCACGGCGGTCTGGCGGAGATGATGGAACGCCACGTTCTCCGTGCCGAGAAAGCTCACCTCCAGACCGTGGTTGCGCGCGAGCGCAACGGAGGGCGGAGTCTCGAAACTCCAGTCGAAAGGTCCCCCCTGGGGTTCGTTCTCAAATCGCCGATTCGCAACCCGCTGGGGACGCAGATAGGCGCCAGACCGGGGCCCCATCCAATCCACCCACGCTTGCTGGGCCGCTTGGAAAGACTGCCGCTCCCACAAAGCCCAAGCCACTTCCACGGCGGACGGACGATCGCACAAACCATTCCGCAACATCCACGACCAACTCTGGATCACAGCGTCGGTCGAGCCATTGGATCGGAGCCATCTCACGAACGCCTGAGCGGCCCGGGGCGCCGCAGGAATCGCGTCTCCCAGCACTCCGGGAGTATAGCGGTCCGCGCCGGCCAAATACGAGAATAGAATGCCATCGAAAGCGTCCGTCTGCTTGAGGATTTGGCGCGAGAGATTCCAGAATTCGCGCCGGTTTCCGTGAATAAAGTCGAAATTGGCGGCTCGCATCAAAACGGGAGGCATGCGCGGGCCGAGAGATACGGCGTGCTCGAACGCCTGGGCCGCCGCGGCAGTACGCCCCTGTCGATCGAGCGCTTCGGCGTAGGCGCTCCACGCCATCGGATTGGAAGCGTCCTGTTCGAGAAGCGTGCTCAAACTGGCGGGTGTGATTCCCTGCGCGTCAATCGCGGCGAAGAGTTGATCGGAGCGGCACAATCCCAAGCGGCACAGCTTGCCGGAGCCCCACCAGCCGACCGCAACGGACGCCATCGTGACGAACAGTGAAAACGCAGACAGAAATATGCGCATTTTCACGAACTTTCCCTTAGGCCCGGGCTCACCGCTACACCGGCCAGCCATGCCAAAACGAGAGCGTTGGCGGGCGAATAAAGATTAAAATCCGCCGTGCTGTGCAAGCCCAGCGCGACCAGGGCAACCAATAATCCAGCCGCGAACTCCCCGTTCAATCGTCTACCGACGGATGTGGCAACGGAGCCGCAGCGCATCAGTATCCATATCCCTAAGGCCACCGCTAAGGTCGCCCCCGGAATGCCGACTTCGGCGAGAATCTGCAAGTAGTCGTTGTGCGCGAAGTCGACGGTGTTGATCGGCGCAGTTGTTTTGAATCGGTAGAGGCCGTGTTCGTAAGCACCGAGTCCGACACCGGTCCAGGGCGACGCGGCCACTTCACCGAGTGTGTCCCGCCATATGTCGGTCCGGGCGTCTATCGTCATATCCGTTTCGGTGGTGATTTGGCCGAAGCGGGCGATCAGCTCCGTGGGCGGAAGCAGCAAGAGCAGGACGAGAGCGGGCAGGACGGCGGGAATGGCCCACAGCCAGCGGAGCCCGTGGGAGCGGCGTCGCGAGCCGATCAGAACGACGGCGCACCCGACGGCGCTCGCGGCAGCCATCGAAATAAATCCCATGCGCGACAGGGATGCGACCAGACCCCCTAGAATACAAGCGGCAATGGCGAATAACGCCGCGGTTTTCAAGGCCGGGCGCAGGCCCTCCGGACGATGCCGTACCGCGTTTTGCCTCCAAATCCACACGGCCCAAAGGACGGTCAGGGGGAACGCCATTTCCATCAAGCCTGCAAAGTGATTGTGGTAGATGTACGTGCCGGTCGCAGGCTCAGCCGCGCCGGACATTCGCGTCCCGTAGAACTGCAGCATGCCTAAGATGCCTTCGGGGAAGGCGATCGCCACGACGGGCGCAAGGACGATCCAGATTCGATCCCGCCACCAACACGCCATTTGCCGCGTCCCGAGGAAAGCGGCAGCGGCGGGAAGCACGTTCATCAGGCGGTCCAGGGTCGCCGCCGGAGCCGTGCTCAAGCTTGCCCACCTGTCGGCACTCGATCCGATCGCCGCATGAACGGCGTTCAGAGCGGCCCACCGTTCCGGCGCGATCTGCTGCAGCGCCCACAGGGGAATCGGGATCCACTGGATGGTCATCCACGCAACCAGAAGCCCGAGAAACAGTAATCCCCATTCTCGGCGTGGCGATCGATCTTCCGGATCTTGGCAACTGAATAAGGCGAGGAGGGAGCCTATCGATATGCCGACCGCACTCCATTGCCATTGTTGTGGCTGGGCGCCTCCGCTGAGCAGGACCGCGGCCCCGAGCGAACACGCCATCAGTGCGTATGAGAAGCCGCGAATCATCCGACCATCTACCGGCCTGCACCGGGCATTTCAGGAGCCTGTTGAGAAGATACGACGCGCCGCGCTGTCCTCCGATTCCCGCGGCAAAAAGAAGTGAATCAGTGACTCGGGCTCACGGACTTTCCGCCGCTGGTCGCCGCCGAAACACCTACGCCGAGTCCAGCAGCCGCGGTGGAGGCCAATATGACGGCTGTGCTGTGCGCAGCGGCTACTGTTCCCGCCGCCGTGGCCACCGAAGCTACCGTCGCAGCCTTCCCTAGCGTGCCGGTCACGCTTGCAAGGGCCACTGCTTGATTGCCGGAAAAGACATGAACGCTGGTGAGACTCTTGAGGGAATATTGCATCGTCCCTTTGACCAACCGGAATGTGGGAGTGGTTCCGGAGAAACCCAGGGTGGCCTGGCCTTTCGGACTCAGCGAAATCGTCGAACCATCCGAGAAGGTCGACGTCACGGGTGAGGTTCCCGACGCAATCGTGTCCCCGGCTAGAACCGGCCAGCTAGGGACTCCCTGTTCCGGCGTAACCGTCGTTCCGCGCAGCGTGAACGAGGACGGCGCGCTCGCCGTCGCCACTTGAGTCTGGCCCCAGCAGGCAGCCGCGGCCACAACATTTATCAACAGGAATTTTTGCGCATTAGACATCTATTTATACCCTCGCCCAATGCTATTGTTCGCTAAGCCGCAATCAAATAGGTAAATGCCCTGCAAAAACTTAGCAATTCTCCTCAGTACTAACGGAGACTCGCGTTATGGGCCGCCACGCCCCCCAATACTCCCGCGCTGACAAAATTCATCCAAGCCAACCGTTTCGCGGCTTGTGGATTGTGTCGTAAAGCGAGATGCTGCAGGAGAAGACTCGCGCCCACGAATCCAGACTTAATCGCGAAGGAGGTGACTCCAAAGTGCGTCGTTGTTCCGGCCACGAACGGATTGGCTTCGCGATTCGTCCAGCTTGTCGCCGCATCGGCGGCGTTCGCGGCGAGCATGGACACCACCGACCAGCGGTACAGCCTTATCGCAGGTACCTGCTCGCGGGGCGAATCCCAGGTATTAGTTGTTGCCGGTGGAAAAACGGCCGCCGGCTGGGTCATCGGAGTGGCGACAAACGCTTGTTGCGCCATGAGCGGGAGCCCGATCAAAATCAGGCCAAGTACTTTTGCGGAGCATCCTGGTAAGTTCATGACCCCAGAATGGATTCTGGGTCTGCGCCACAAAACTAGACCGTTGTACTGACGGTTCCAGTACTTGGTGGTGCGATGGTTTAGGTCGCGTCTTTAGGAGATAAGTTTACCTATTTGATCTGCCGTGATCGGCGCTCAATCGAGTTCGAACGCGGTCTCGTAGTTTCGTTTCAGAACTGGGTCATGATCTTCCTTGCGGAGGAAACAGTTGTTGATCGCCAGAGCCTCGATCTCCGTGCCCATAAAGCAGTGAAAGGCGTCCTCCGCTTGGGAGGCAGTTTTCCGGAAGGCATTGTGTAAGGTCCGGCCATTTTGCATGCTGTAATTTTCAGCGCCTTGCTAGACTGGTTGTGGCACCACAGCGGAGGATCATCTTGAATCTTCACAAACCCACAGCTATAAGTCTTTTATCTGTCGGAATGATGGCTTCATTCGCCAGCAATCTGAAAGCTGACGATTACGCGTACATGCTGGGATCACAGTATGGAGGCATGCAGAACCCCTTCGGGACCGTGGACCTGAACTCTGGCGCGTTTACTTTGATCGGCAATATGGGAAACGGTGGGTATTCAGGTCTGGCGGTTGCGAACGGCGTGGTCTACGCCGAGCAAAACGGCATTCTTTTTTCCGTCAATACGAGCACCGGAGTTGCCACGCAGATTGGAGGCATCACCGGCAACAATCTGGCCACGTTCGGCTCAACCACCTCCGGGCTGTATGGCTTGCGCGACTCTGGTACCGGTCAAAACGCGGCCACGCTATTCTCGATCAATCCGCAGACGGGCGCCCAAACGGCGATTGGGCCCATCGGTTCCAGCATTATTGGCAACGGCCTAGGAACCTACTCCGCGCTTTCGGTCGGCTCCGGCACGCTGTACATGGAATTCCAAAGCAATCTCTATACGATCAACACCGCGACGGGCGCGGCAACGCAGGTCGGAACGACGGACAGTAACGGCTATCTTACCTCCGTGCTGCTCTTCGAGAACGGCACTGAATACGTTGGCGCTGGTTCCATATTTGGCACGATCAACATTGCCACCGGCCAGATCAGTCCTCACTCCTCGGTTTCCGGAGGACCGGGCTCCATCATCGGTCTCGCGCCGCTGAGTTCGTCGAACACCTATTACTTCTCCCAACTCGCGGTCGGCGCCGGTTATCAGACGACGCTCACTTATTTCAATTACTCCCCGCAGACGGTCACCTGTGTAACCAACTTCTATTCGGACCAAGGCGCACCACTGGCGATTCCTTTCACCCAGGGAACCATTTCCACCCGCACCGACGTGCTCGCGCCGGGAGGGTCCATCCACGATCAGAGCGTGGCGAATCTCAGTGCCGGTGTATCGCAGGGATGGGCGCAGGGTGGATGCAGCGGGCCGGTGCAGGCCAACGTGCTGTATCGCTTCTACCAGGCCGGCGTAGCGACCGGCGAGGCCAGCATCGGCGGCGAAACGGCGCCTACCACCGAGTTCGCGACGTTCGCCCAGGCAAGTGCGGCTAGCTCGACGGGCATCGCTTACGCGAATCCTTCGACCACGCAATCGGCCACGATGACGATCACGGCGTACAACGCAGCGGGAACAAAAGTGGGCAGCCAGGTCATCACGCTCGGGCCGCTGCAACACGGCGCCGCCAACGTCGGATCTGGGTCGGGCAACCTTGGATTCCCCAACTTCACCGGTGGCATTAAGATCACTTCGACGATCCCCATCCTCAGCCTTTCGTTAAATGCCGAGGCGTTCCCGGTGTTCTCGTCGCTGCCGCCGGGCGATCTGTCTGGCTCAACGCCACTCGTACCATGATTCGCACAGGCAGCCCCGCGGCTTCCGTGAGCACTATGTTAGGAAAAGGGGACGATATTCCTCCGATATAGGCGGATCGAGGGACGTTCCTCGCAAAAGAAATGAGGAAACACGCGGACCGTCCCCGAGATCCCTGGACTCCCTCTTTCGAGCCAGTACATACTCAAAAAGCAAACGATAACGGTCTGCTCGACTGGAATCGTAGTGCGCGTCAACTGCCTCGACTACGAGGCGGCCGGCACCAAAGTTACGGATATCACCAGTGCACCCAACACGGTGTGCATCAGGCAATAGGCCCGCGCCCATTTGGCGAGGAGTGAATTGTGAAAAGACTTACCGTTAACTTGGCCGTCGCATTCGTGTTGGCGGTATGTGCGTACGCGCAGGGGCGACACGCGTCGCCCGCATCGATTCGGGTGCATGACCTGACGATAAACTCGTTTACGTTAGACGCCCTGAACACTCTCGCCAGGAATTACCGTGTCGTGATAGGCCGATACGGTGTTCTCCCCGACTCCGAGACCTATCACGCCGTGAATATCTCGATTAGGAGAGGAACGCTTAGAGATGCCTTCGATGCGATTGTCAAAGCGGACCCTCGGCTTGAGTGGAGCGCTGCCAGCAATGGAGCGATTCATTTCGTTTATCGCGGCCTTCCCCCACCCTCCCTGCTCGCCGTCACGGTGCGCTCATTCGACGTTAAAAACCCCTCGCGGGCAACGGCCGCGCAGACCCTAGACACGATCCCCGAAGTTGCTGAATGGGTGCGGGGCCACGGGTGCGATGTGGTTGAGCCGGCCTATACGGCTCCGTTTCCAAGCTGGGGAAAGTTCTCGGTGCATGCGAGGAGCGTCTCGTTTTCGGCGTTGCTCGATGAGGTCGCCGCTACGTCCCACACTTATTACTGGTCCGCAGTCCAACATGGTTCCGAGCAGTGCAAGATATACTTGACGCCGTAGAAAACTCGTGAAGGAAAACTGGGAACGGAAAACTGGGGACAGTCCGCGGGAAAACTGGGGATAGTCCGCGTGTTTCCTCCTTATTCGTCATCCCCTCCCTGCAAATAGACTACCCTGTTCGTCGGCGGATTGCCTCTTCGGACGACCACCTTTGCTCGGCTGAAGCTTTCGTTCCAGAGCGGATTCCATATAATCGACGAAATCAGAAGATCCGGCGGGGCGGCCGGTATACGTGCTCGCACGAAGTCGCGATTCCTCCTCGCTCAAGGTGCTGGAGCACACCACATCCGCCCACTGCTCCCGCGTGAAGCGCTCCCGCCACGATGACAAATCTAACCACTCTGGCGCCGCGGCGCCGGCCAAGAGTCCAAACTGTCAGCAACGCAAAATGCCCCTCATCGATTCCTTAGACACAACCACTCTCATCGAACAGCCTCGCTGGGCTGTAACACTTTTCCGCCGCTGTAGTCGGCTCTGGTACGCACGAATAATTTCCCGTTATCTTTTTCACGCGCAGCGAGCCGGACCTTGTGGTAGACGCCATCGCGCTTTCCAGCGCTCACGCAGGGCTGGGCTGATGTCAACGGCTCTCCCGGAGTGACTGCCACGGCAATCTACACCTATGAAAGCTTCGCGGGAAGGCCGAATCAGGACGGCACCTCGCAGGCGGCCGTGGGAGCCACGCGCATCCTGGTGCCGTTTGACGTGACGCCCGGTTACTCCACTGGAATCGCCGTCGTCAATCCGACGGGATCGGCCGAAAATATTTCGGTGAATATCGAGCTCGATTCCGGCGCGACGTCGCAATCCTCGCTGCCGAGCCTTCCCCCCGCCGGGCAAACTGCGTTCTCGATCGCGACGCAATTTCCCGCGACGGCCGGTCACCGGTTCGATGCTGATCGTTTCACAGGCCGCGGGAGGTTACGCCAGCGTGACGTTTTCCTTTTCGGAACTCGTCGGCGGACCCTTTACTGCCGGTTGCACATTCTCGATCGTCGCGATCAGCGGATACACGTTCACCGCCACCGTCCCGCAAATAGGAAACACCTGCTACATGAGCAGCGGTTCCTCCAACAGCCCGATTACATCGGGCTCCATGACAATTATCTTCTCGCCCCAGGGCCGCCTTCCGCGGGGAACGTGACCGGATCGGTGAACCTGGTCAGCGGACTGGCGAGCATCTCCGACCCACTCACCGGAACCTACATGGCACAGTGACGACGCGTGAGGGGCAACGAGTGCGCTGGCTAAGGCAAGCAGAATTCGTGCCGAGGCGACTCGTCCGACTCACATTTGACGGTGCGGCTCAGGATTCGAGACACAGCTTCGCGTACGCGAGGCATTTCGCGATCTCCGCGGGAGAACTTGAACCTGCCGGAATTGGATATTCAAACTCAATATTCGCTGGGAACGAATACTTTTCCGCACGCAGCAACTGCAGGACTTCCCGGATGGGCGTTTCGCCTTGACCCCATGGCATGTTCGGACCGTTATTCTTCTTGCGATCCTTCAAGTGAAGATTCGTAATGCGCGCGTGATTCTTCTGAATGAACCCAACCGCGTCGAGATTCGCGGCCGTCATGTGCCCGATATCCAGATTCGCACCGATGTACTTACCGAGCGACAGAATTGTTTCGAAGGATTCGAGAGAAGCGAATTCGTTCGGATCATTGACTTCCGCGTGATTGTGACCGCCCCACACGATCTCGTATTTATCCGCAACGGGAGCCACGCGGCGCGCCACGGCCACCGTGCTGGTGGAGGAGATCGCATGCACCTTCAACGCGCGCGCCATTCGAAACGCATGGTCAATCTCGTCATCCTCGATATGAGGACCCATGTTGTAGCACAGGAGATCCAGGTGGATTCCCGCGTCGTCAAACGTCTTGCGGACCTTTTCCCAAGTCGCCGGCGTGGTTGTTTTGCGCCACGCCTGGCGCGCACGGCGTCCCTCGTCAACCTGCGTCTGTTGCTCGGGAGTCAGCTTCACGCCGAAGCCGAAGTTCGGAATCGGCTGAGCGCCCGCCATCCGTTCGCAGTCGTCGGACATGAGCTCGACGGAACTTAAACCGACCTTCACCATGTCAGGGATGATATCGTCGGGTTTCTTAACATCGGTCTTAAAGCTGTAGGTGATCGTACCGATCTGCACACCGTTGAATTTGGACTTCGGAGCCGCGAGCAGGCGTCGGGGCAGCATAATAACCGATGCTGGCACAGCAACAATCGCGATTTTGTGAAAGTCTCGTCTGGTAGGATTCATCGAAATCATTCTCTTCCCTTCCCCACTTCAAGGCCACTCGACGTCATGTGCACCACGGCCGCTTCCAAAAGCTGAGCCGTCACCTTGAGCTCCGTTTCCTCGCGCGGAGGATAGATCAACAAATAGGTTTCGGGAAGGTCGAGCATCACGCCCGCCAGAGGATGGCGCTCGCCCCAGCCGTTCTCGATCACCGCGCGCGCGTCGCCCCGGCTGAAGATCATGTGCATCGAGCCATCGGAGGGGTGCGTGTGTGCGATCTCTCCGCGGCTCGCGCGCGCATCCACGGACCCGTGGTTGGTCTCGCGGAGCGTCACAGCCGGATGCCGCTTTTCGAAATGGCTGAGTTGGTACTTCACCACGCTCGAATGGCGCTCCACGCAGGCGTCGAAAAGCGTTTCGATGTCTCGCTTCATCGCCTCATCCGGCAGTTGATTCAACTGGCGGTGCGGCACGGGATGCACGCCAACCAAAGGACGAGTGCCGACGCGTAGCGGCAGTTGTGAAAGACACGCAACCTCGCCCGGCGACGCGACGAAACACGACGCGTCGAGCGGATCGCATTTCCGCAGGCGCATCCACGTCGTGGTCATCCAGCCGCGAAAGTTATACGGCAATCCGCCAGGACCAAGAGCGAGCCACTTCCGGTAGTCGTGGCACACCCACAGCCCGGCCGCCGCAACTCCCGCGCCCGCCGCTATGGCCCCCATCCTTGCCGGTGTGATCTTCATGGTTTATCCGACGTCCACCCAGCCTCGCTTTTCGTGACTGGCGAACTCAGCGTCGAGAATGGTCAGCTGACGCAATCCATCCCCGAACTGCGGATATTCCGGCTTTGCATCCGGATTCTCGATGCTGGCATAAAACCGCCGGAACACTTGCTTGAAAGTATCGTCGTAACCTTCGCTGTGACCACCGGGAAGATCCGCGTAAGCGCGCGCTTCCGGCATGAGCAGAGATGGGTCCTTCAACAGCACCTGATTCGCGGCGCCGCGATGTCCGATCCACAACTCGTCTTGGCTCTCTCCATCCCAGGCGATCCCCGCCTTCGTACCGAAAATCTCAAAGCGGAAACTGTTCTTGCGTCCCGCGCTCACCTGGCTCACCGTAAAACTTCCGCGCGTTCGATCGCCCATGTGAAACATCACCGACGCGTAATCTTCCGTATCGATCGCGACATCCTCATAATCTTCCGGAAGCAGCGTCTTCCCGGAAAAAGTATCGACGGCGCGCGTCGCCTTTTTACGCGTCTTGTAAAACGTTTGAATATCCGCACAGACAGATGTAATTCGCTTGCCCGTGACGTGCTCCACGCCATCGCACCAGTGGGAACCGATATCGGCGAGGCAGCGGGAACGCCCGCCCTCGGCGGAAATTAATCGCCAGTTCCAGTCCGTTTGGTAGAGCAGCCAATCCTGCGAATAGGTCCCTTGTACGATCAGAATTTCTCCCAATTCGCCCGACTCGCAAATACTACGCGCTTGCTGGATCATGGGATAGAAACGTAAATTGTGAAACGTACAGTTACGCAAGCCGGTCTTGCTTGCGAGCTCGACCAATTCCCGCGCTTGCGCAACCGACGTCGCAAGAGGCTTCTCGCACAACACGTGTTTGCCCGCTGCGAGAGCCGCTTTCGCGATCGGAAAATGCAGCGCATTCGGCGTGCAAATATGTACGGCGTCCACCGCCGGATCGCTCAGCAACTCGGTGTAGTCCGCACTGACTCGATCGACATGGAGTTCGGAGGCGAGCTTCTTCCCGTCATCGTCGGGCCCCACACCGATCGCATACACTTCGACATTTCCTAAGCGGCGAATGCCCTCGATGTGGATCCGCCCGACGAATCCCGTGCCGAAAACCACTGTTTGCAGTTTCTTCATGCCCACCAAGCCGCGCCTGCCTGCTCCTTGATCACCACGCCGTTCAAGAACGAAGCCGCTTTGGAGAGCCCCTCATCGGCGGACATCAAACTATCCTCGTGTTCGATCGAGAGTACGTAGTCGTAACCGAACATCCGCAGCGTGGAAACGAACTCTTTCCACCACCGCGCGTCATGCCCGTAGCCGCACGTGCGGAAAATCCATCCGCGATTGCGTTCGTCGGTGTAGTTCTTGGTGTCCAACACACCCGTACGCGGCAGGTTGACCGGATACATTTCCGTGTCCTTCGCGTGCACGTGGAAAATGGAATCACCCAGAACCCGAATCGCCGCGATGGGATCGATCCCCTGCCAGAACATGTGACTGGGATCGTAATTGCAACCGATCGATGGACCCGCGATATCCCGCAGCTTGAGCATCGTCTCGGGACTGTAAACCAGAAAACCAGGATGCATTTCGATCGCGACTTTCACGCCATGATCGGCTGCGAATTTCGCGTGTTCGATCCAGTACGGGGCCGCGACCTCTTCCCATTGCCAACGCAGAACATCCAAATATTCCGGAGGCCAAGGACACGTCACCCAGTTCGGATATTTCGCGCCTGGGGAATCGCCCGGACATCCGCTGAAATCGACAACAACGGGAACCCCCAGTTTCTCCGCGAGAAGAATCGTTTTTCGACTGATTTCGCGATCGTGCCGCGCGCGTGCCCCATCGGGATGCAAAGGATTTCCGTGAGAGCTTAACGCGCTGATGCCGAATCCTCGATCGCTCAACTTATTTTTGAAGTCGGCGAGTTCCATCTTGTTGTCCAGCATTGACAGCTTGCAATGTGGATCGCCTGGATAATTTCCCGTGCCGAGCTCAACCGTCTGAATGTCCAGCTTGGCAAGCTTCTCGAAGACCTTCTCCAGCGGAAGGCTGGACAAAAGCGGCGTAAATACACCGATCTTCACGTTAGAAAAACCTCTCTTCTTTAGATCCCGGATCTTGTACCAGCCACATGCCGGAGAATTTTTCGGGAGGCGCAGAACTGTTTTGCGCGAGAGCGAACGCACTGGAAAGGAGTAAGCTAGCCGCGACGTGCTTGATCGTCATTCCGATTTCTCCTGGATCCTAATAGAGAGTAAACGAATACAGCGTGTCGCCGGCCGCCGTCAGCAAATACTGATGTCCATCGAGCGAGTAAGTCTGCGGCGCGTTCGTTACCGTCGCACCCAAATAGGAATGCCACAGCGGATTGCCGTTGCGCGCGTCATAGCCGATGATATTGCCTGAAACGTCGCCCGCAAACAGGAGCCCTCCGGCCGTGGTCAGCATGCCCGACCCCAGCGGCCCGCCTAAGCTCGGATAGACGTGCTGCCAGACCGTTTTGCCGGTCTTGTAGTCGATCGCCGAAATATAGCTTCGAATGGACCCCAGGCTGATTTCTTCTTTGCCGCCCAGTCCCATGGCGCCGCGCGGATCGGTTTCCGTCAAGTAGTACATCGCGTAGCTATCCTGCGTGGGAACGTACATCAGGCCGGTGTTCGGATTGAACGCGGGCGGCGGCCAGTTCGTCGCTCCCTGGTTCGCGGAGGATACCAGCGCTCCTGCGATATGAAAATCCTTGGAGGGATCGCGAACCGGCTGACCTTTCGCATTGACGCCTTTCGCCCAATTCACGGCGTCTCCGAACTTGCCGGTGACCAGATGCTCGCCCGTCAAACGATCCAGCGTGAAATAGTAGCCGTTACGGCTGGCCTGCAGCACCAGCTTGCGCATTTTACCGTTGAATTCCGCGTCGATGAGAATCGGCGTCTCCGCGGAATCCCAATCGTGCGTATCGTGCGGCGACGTTTGGTAGTACCAAACCATCTTGCCCGTTTCAATATTCACCGCGACCACCGAGCATGTGTAGAGATTGTCGCCCTCGCCGCGCGCGGCGCTTGTGTATGCCGGCGACGGATTTCCGGTGCCGAAAATGTACAAATGTGTTTCCGGATCGTAAGAGCCCGGAACCCACGGATTGCCGCCGCCGTGTCTCGCCGCATCCAGATTCGCCCAGGTTTCCAGGCCTGGATCGCCTTTCTTCGTCGGAACCACGTAGAACTTCCATTGCAGCGCGCCTGTTTCCGGATCGAAAGCTTGCAGGAAACCGGGTTCATCCAAATCGTTCCCGGTGCCCACCACGATGTGATTGCCGATTACGATGGGTGCGGTGGTGGAGAAATATTGCAGATCGAAATCCGCCAGCTCCTTGTGCCACAGCTCCTTGCCCGTGCGAGCGTCGAGACAAATCAGAATATCGTCGGGCGTTTCCATGTACAACTGGCTGTGCCACAATCCGAGACCGCGATTGCCGATATGCGTTCCGCCACGCGTTTTCCATAGGTAGTGCCACATCTCATGGCCATCGCGAGCGTCGATCGCCCACGCGTTGTCCGGCGTCGAAACATACAGCACGCCGTTCACCTCAAGAATCGAGCCCTTGATATTGGCGGCCGCGTTCGCTTCGATATTCCCGATGCCTCCGGTGACCAGCACAGATCCTGGACGCTTCGTCTGTGAACCCGCCGTGACCCGCGTGCTCCACGCGAGCGTCAGATTCTTCACGGTTGACTGATTCAATTGCATCAACGCGCTGAAGCGCTTGCCCGAGTAATCGCCCGAGTAAGTCGGCCAGTCATCGGCCGTACCCAGCGGCTTTACGATTTCCGTCGGATCGAGCCCCTGACCGTCGGACGGCGAAGGAGCAAGCACGGCCAGCGCGACCGAGCAAAACAACGAAACCACCGTGCGAGCGTTCTTCATTTCAGCGTCACCAGGTAAGCCGTCACGTTGTGGATGTCGGTGTCCGTATAGATCGGCAGCAAATCCTTATGCGGCTTCATCGGATCGTGCACCTCGACCTTTGGCACATCGCCCTCGCGCCGAATGGTTCGAGGAGTTCCATCGTTCTCGGTCAAGGTGACGATAAAATCGTCGATCCGTCCTAAACGACCCTCCCACTTCTGCCCGCCGGCGAGAGTCACGCTCACAGTGACAGGAGGAATTTTCGGGTTGTCCGGAGCGGCCGCCGCGTTCGGCCCTCGGAAGCCGTATACGATCGGCATCAGCCAGTTCTGTTGCAGCGTTTGCGGATCGGGGAACTTGGTGGCGACGCCCTTGAGATCGCCTTCCGACGAATGACAGGAAGCGCATTTCGCTTGAAAGTACGCCTGGCCGGCCTTTGTATCACCGACCAGTACGGTGGGAGGCCGCCTGCGTCCCGGGTCGCGGCTGGAGACGCGAAAATCATGGACAAAAGCCGATATATCGGAGATCTGTTCCTGGGTGAAGTGGAACGTGTGCTCGGCTGAATTCTCAATCTGAAGAAAGCCGTTTAAAACTTCCCCATTTTTGTCCTTCATCAGATACTCGGAACGAAGCAAATTGGGCCCGGGGACTTTATCTCCACCGCGCGCATCGTCGCCATGACAGTAAGCGCAATTCGTTTGGTAGAGTTCCTTGCCTCGCGCTAGAACCGCGGGCTCGCTTTTCGGACGGCTCGGAAACGCCGCTGCGCCTACGAACGTGGGCGCCGCGAGAGCCTTCTCCACAGAGGGAGCTGAATCCTGCGCCGCGAGAGTTCCCATCGCGGTTCCGACGCCGACAATCACAGCCCAAACCATCGCGCGTCGTTTGATGTTCGCTGCTTTTTCGTGTGCCATCGTGTACCCGGATCTACGCAAGCGCGCCTCGAGCGTAGTCCAGGCACCGTTTTACTTCGTCAATCGCCGGACGATCGCTCTTATATTCGTACTCGATGGTCGCCGCGAACGGATACTTTTCGCGCTTCATCAACTGCAAAATCTCTTTGATCGGCGCGTCTCCCTTGCCAAATTCCGTCGTGTTCTGGTCGGTGTGAGGTTCAGGATGGTTTTTCAGACGGTCTTTCAGATGCAGATTGACAATTTTATCGTGATGCTCGCGCACAAACTTCAAGGCATCCCCGCCGTACGCAGTGAAATGGCCGGTGTCGAGCGTGATTCTCATATACGGCGAATAGTGGAGTGCATCCAGTAGATTATTAGCAAACACCATGCCGTCGATGTTGTCGTCGAAAGCTGCATCTTCGCTGTGCGCCGCGAGATAGACCTTGTGTTTATCCGCGAACGGCGCAGCCCGCTTGATGGATTTCACCGTGCAGTTCGCCGAAAGGATATTGGTCCCGAGCGCCTTAGCCGCTTCGAATCCCGAATCGATTTCGGCGTCCGTGATGTAATCGGTCAAATTGAACATCGCCGAGTAAATCTCCACGCCCGCGCTGTTCAGGGTCTTGCGCGCGTATTCGAAGATCTCCACGGGATGCGTCATCCGCCACTTTTTCAAATCCTCGCGAGCCTTCATCATCGCGGGCGTCGTGCCGGTGCGCGAGTATGTTCCTCCGACGGGTTCTACGAAGGCGATCCAAAACTCGCACGCGTTGATGCCGGTTTTGACGATCGACTCCGTGATCTGGTCTACCAATCGCTTCTGTCCGGCCAAATCGAGCGGCTTCGAGAAGTCACGCAACGTGCGGTAGCTATACGTCTGCACTGCGATCTGAACGCCGCCTAAACGCGAGGCGTTCTTGGACACCTTATTCTGCAGCGCAGTATCCGCGAGCGCCAACGGAGCCAGTGGGATCGCTGCCAGCGCGCCTTTTGCAAAATCACGTCTGGTCATCGTCTATTTCTCCCATTTCGACGGCAATTCACCGTCATTTCGCCGTCTGCAAATATGCCACTAGATTCCGAACGTCCGCATCGCTGTATCGCTCCAGTAGTTTCAGGTGAGCCGCGAGATCCGGCGAAGCGCCCTCGCTCACGACTGGATCCGGCCCAGGCCGCAGCACGCGGCTTCGGAGGGCTGCGGAATCGTATTTACTCCCGATCCCAGCCAAATCACCGGAAACGGAATGGCACGTTTCGCACTTCCCCGCTCCCGTGAAGTAGCTCGCGCCGGCTTTCGCATCGCCCGGCATTTTCGCCGTATTCGCGGCGGTCAATTCCCGATACCGGCCCTGCTGCCGAAGATAGTGGATATAAGCGGCGAGATCCGAAATCTGCTCCGTCGTGTAGTCAGGGTATTGCGGCATGGCCGTCTGCAGATTCGGAAGGCCCATGTGCACGATGGGACCGATCAGGTTGCCGTCTTCGTCGCGTCCGACGAGCGGGAGATGCATGAGATCGGCCGCGCCCATCGCCGCGCCGGTGAGATCGATTCCATGACAGAAGTGGCAACTGCTGATGACGTAAACCGTTCTTCCGCGTTCTAGCTTCGCGGTGGGCGCGGGAAAACCTCCGGCATCGGCCTTCCCCACGGAAGTTTGCGCGTGCAGGCAGACAGCGAGCGCGAACGCCGCGTAAGCCCCGAAACTTTTTTGCCGGGAGGCTCGCATCTTACGCCAGCGCTTCCGTGCAGTAGTCCACGCAGCGCTTCACTTCTTCCCGGGAAGATTGAAACGATCCGTACTCGTATTCGATATAACAGCGGATCGGATAGCGATTTGACTGGATCAATCGCAGAATTTCCTTGATCGGCGTGTCGCCCTGCCCGAACGGCATATTTCGGCCGTTATTCCGCTTGCGATCGCGAATGTGAATATTCGTGATTCTGTCGTGATGGTTCTCGATAAACGCGAGCGGATCATTGTTTCCCGCCACAAAATGCCCGGTATCGAGCGTGACTTTGAAATACTCGGACATCGCCAGGGCTTTCTCAAAGCTCTCCGCCGTCGCGAATTGATCGGGATCGACCAGGTTGTTGTGATTGTGCATCGCGACGTACATTTTATGGCGTTCCACGAAAGGAACCAACCGTTTTGCTTCACTCAATACAGTAGAGGAACTGAACCCATCCACGCCCAACGCGCGAGCGGCCTCGAAAGTCTTGTCGCGCTCGTCGTCGGAGAACGTCTCATTGAAATTGACGTTGTAATAGTACATCCGCATGCCGGCCTTTTCGAACTGCCGCCGGATGTCGCTGTAGTAATCGAGCGGAACGGCCATCCGCCAGCGGCGGGCGCGGTCGCGCATGTCGGTGTACCCCGGAGCCTTTCGCGTGGCGACCCACCAACCGGTCGCGTAGCTGCCCATCGGCTCGACGTGGCCCGACATGATTTCGCACTCCGTCAAGCCCGCGAATTTCATGTCTTCGATCAGAGTGGGAATCAGGCGGGGATCGCCCGCTGGAGGTAAATCGTGGAAGCTGAATGTCTCGACGCCGAACGGGATACCGCGGATCAGAGTCAGCGGCGGCGAGGACTGCGCGCGCACCTGCGCGGCCCCGATTCCGGTCAGTACGAGCTTTCCAAATTCCCGTCGCGAAAACATAGAAATCGTGTTCCGGCTCGCGTACTCGGCCTCAAGCGCAGCGTAGCGCGAGTCCATTCCTTTCGGCGAAGTTCAGCGCTTCAATCGCCGCCCCGCGTGCACCCGCCGTATCCCCGTTGGGCATCACGTGAATCGGGATGTCGGCTTGCTCTTCACGTTGAATCGGCATGCCCGCACGCACCTCGTCCACGAACCATCTCTGAAATTCCGCCGTCGTCTCCAGCGCGCCGCCGCCCACGATCAGCGCGTCGGGATCGAACGTATTGATCATTTCATCAAAAAACAGCCCCAGCGCGTGGGCCTGCACGCGGAAAATCTCGCGACACATGGCATCGCCGCTCTCCGCCAAACCCCGGACCAAAGTCGCCGCGTAGCGCGCATCATCGAGTTTTGCCAGATCGTGGTTCGGATTCCGGCGAAGGAAGTAGGGGAGCAAAGACTTCTGGATCGCCGTCAGCGAACACAGCGATTCCAAGTCTCCGGTGCGCCAGCAATTGCATTGTGGATTCAATCCTTCAATGCCGCGGATGCCCTGCCATGGAATCAGCACATGTCCGAGTTCACCACCGAAACCGCGCCGCCCCTTCAGAACGTCTCCACCGACAATGACACCGCCGCCTAGTCCCGTGCCGATCACGGTCGAGATGGACGTGGCGACCCGCTTGGCGCCGAAAATGGAAAAGTGTCCCCATAGGGCCGCTGCGTTTCCGTCATTCAAGTAAGTCACCGGGATCCCGAGGCGCTTGGCCAGCCCGCCGCGAATATCGAAGCCCACCCAGCGCGGGTCAGAGAAGTTCGTCGAACCGCGCGCGCTGAGCACTCCTTCGGCGCTCGCCGGACCAGGAGTGTCCAGGCCCACCGCCGCAATCTCCGTCAGGGGAACGCCCGCCCGCTCGGCCGCCATCCGGAGGCCTTCCTCGATTTGGCGAAGACACACATCCGGACCTTCGGTGGAACGAGACGGATGCTCACACAGGCCATCGATCGCGAATTCCTCCTGCGTGCTGACAAGCGTGTAGTTGATCGCAGTCCCCCCGAGATCAACTCCGGCAACCATTTGCATGATGTTTCCTTTAGGAATTCGCCGGCGGCTTCATCGGCCCTTCCCCTTCCATTTCTTTCTCAGCCCAGAAACGCGATCGCACGGCCCGCCCAACCGACGCCGAACCACAGCAGCAGAGACAATATCGGCACGACGACAAGACGGCGCGGCGCCGCTGCTGCGGATTCCGCGCGAACCACTTTGCGATAAAACGTGTATTGGAAAAGTATGGCGACCAGCAGCAGAGACATTTTCGTCACGAAAGAATAATTCGCGGCGTAGCGCGCTGGATCGACAACGAACACAAGAAATCCGGAGGCAATCGCGAGGAGCAGCCCCGCCGTGCCCCAACTCCATACCTGCTTGGCGACCACCGCGAGCCGAATTTTTCCCAAACCGATGCCCAGCATCCGAAAATTCAAAATCACCATGGATCCGAGCAGCAGAGTGATCCCAAACAGATGAAAGGCCTGGATCACCGGGATCGCGGAGTGGGAATTACGGATGACGTCGAGGAGCTTCGAGTCATACGACATTTGCCACAGACGTTGCAGGTTCATGATCTATAGCTCGTACGCCATCAGGCGCCCGCACGCGATGACGCCCATCCAGAAGAGGAGCGAAACCATCGCGATGACCTTCACGTTCGCCGGGACGCTCTCCGGTTTGTCCCACTCCGCCATGTGCGGATAGTACTTGAATTGAAAAAGCACCGCATTCAGCCCGAGCAGCAGAAGCAGCAGCATTTTGACGCGAAAGTAATTGTTCGTGTACGCCGATTCAGCCTGCGCCAGAAACAGAATGATCCCCGTGACAAACATGATGCCGAAGCCGGGAAGCGCCCACGGCATCACCTGGTGCATCACGCGCGAAACCGGCTCCGTCTGGAACGCCACGCCGAGCAGACGCAGGTCGAGCATCAGAATGAGTCCCACCGATAAGGAAAGCGCAAGTATATGCGTCCCTTCGACCGCCGGAAAGATGAAATCCGCTTGTTTAAAGCTGACCGCGAGAGACGTATTTTGAATGAAATGGCAGATTTCGACGATCGACATCCACGGTATCCTGTTTCCTCATCACCAGATGTTCCAACGGGCCGGGAAGGGCCGTGCCAGGCGAGGCACATCGCGATTCCGCGGCTACTGCCCGCCTTCGCCCTTGGGGCGCGCGATGTCGTGGAACAAGCGCTTGCCGTCGGGCAAAACCGCGTAAAACAACGATGCGCCCTTCGTGACGCCGTCCTTCATGGGATGTGCGACTAATTTGACGTGATCGCCGGCTTTGAAAGTAGCCCGCGTCCAGCCCTGACGGCCCATGATGTTGGTCGCGCCGCCTTCGATGTCCCACGTGCCGACCGTCGACGGGTCCGCGGCGCCGGGATCAACTTTCACAATGATGTGCGTGTGTGGATTTTCCCAGCGATATTCGACAACGGTTCCTTCGTAGGTGACGTCCTTGGTCAGTTCGAACATCGCGAACGAGTGGTGCGCGAGGACGGGCATGACTCCCAGCAGAAAACCGGCCGCCACAATCCATTTTGCTTTCATTTTATGAACTCCTTTACGATCAGTGCAGAAATGAATGCCGATCATTGAGACGCGCCTCCGGGCGCTCCGAGTAAATACTTCGCGCGCGCCTCATCCGACGCATTGCAATCGAATTCGCGCGGCTCCGTGCCTTTGGGAGCGCGATAGTAACGCATTTCGTAAGTGTGCGGCTTCTGGAACACCTTGGGATCATCCCACGTGGAGACGACCGAGAGCCGCGCGCCGCCGTCCAGAAGCCGGAAGCGTTCCACCAGATGCGAATCCGGAGTACGGCGTCCGCCGCCGGGAATCCGCGTGATTCCTTCATTGGAGAAACCGACGGTGTCGACGATCAACGCGTCGCCTTCCCAATGCCCGATGGAATTGCCCCCCGACACGGGATCGAAAGTCTCCGCACTCACATGCGTACGGCCATCGGTATAGATGTGCCGTGACGGGTTACGCACCGAACTCGTGATGAGGACTTCTTTGCCGCTGGTGTCCTGGATGATATCGATCGGCGAGACGTTCATCACAAAGGGGACGCCGAAAAAGTGGCACCAGCGAACCGCTTCCTGATCGTGCTTGAACTGGATTCTGGGATCTTCGGACGCGATCGCCGCAGTCAGCGATGCCGGCGGCACGTTGGCGCTATCGAAACGGATTTCCCAGAATCCAGAAAGGCTCGGTGCGTGCGTGGCACTTTGGGCCATTGCGTTCTGAACTATCAAAGGACACAGCACCGCTGCGCAGAGTCCCGCGAGGCGCATGCTCATGCCGGAAATATTGATCGTCGATCGCATGTGTCTTCCGTTCACTTTTGCGGCGGAGCCACGACCGAAGCTCCCTGCGCTTCGTCGTCCGCATGGCAGTATTCTTCAAACGCGTAGGTGCCCGGCTCCGACCTGTGATAAGTCATCTCGTAGGTGTGCGGCTTCAGGTAGATCGCAGGATCTTCCCAGGTTGAGGTGACGGAGAGAACTTTCCCGCCGTCGACCAGCTTAAATCGCTCGATCAGATGCGTCCCCGGCCCGACTCTGCCGCCGCCCGGCGTCCCGCCTTGATTCGAAAAACCGATTGTATCGACGACCAGCGTGTCGCCCTCCCAATGGCCGATGGCATGGCCGTTCACGGAACGCTGCAGATGTTCGGGATCGGGATGCTTTCTGCCGTCCAGATAAATATGCCGCGCGAATGTGTGGACCTCGGGAGCTTGCACGATTTCATCCTGCGATTGCGCGATGTCCCACGCCGCCGAATGCTGCATGAAGAAGGGATAGGAATTCGTGAGACACCACTTGGAGCCGAACGAGACCACTTCGCCGCGTGCCTGCGCCGCCGCCGCGCGCTTGGCTGCCTCCAAGAATTCGGGCTTGATTTCGGCTTTGGGAATGTTCGAAAAAGTTCCCCCGAAATTTCCACCGCCGACTTCGTCCTTGCGTTCCCAGAATCCCGAAAGATCGGGGACCTTTGCCGGCGCGTTCTGCGCATAAAGCAACGAAGTGCCGGGGACCATCCAGATCGCCGCGAACACCGCGCAGCGCGCCACATTCATGCGAAATTTATCCGGAAAGATTGCTTTCATCATGCTCGACTCCATTCACTACTTTGCAACCGGCAACCCGATGCTTTTCGCCCAGTAGTTTGCGTTTCCGATATAGCCCAGATCCGGCAGGTGCGCAAGGATGTTCCGGCGTAATCTCAACATGCTAATTTCGCCCGTTTCCTGGTAAATCACCTTGCCGTCCGGCGCCAATACCATCGTAAACGGGACGCCCGAATCCCACTTCGTATCGAATGCGGCTTGCAGGGCATAGACGTCATCGGAGGCAAACTGCAGATTGCGAATCGCCGAATGGTGCTGATTCAGAAACTTCAGCACGGCCGCTTTTGCTTCGGGTGGATCCGTGGAAACGGACACGACTTCAAAATCGCGGCTGCGATACCACAGGTACGTCTGCAGAATGTCGTCAAATTCTTCGACGCACGGACCGCACCACGTGGCCCAGAAGTTGATCATCAGATACTTGCCGTCCGGATTCGTCCGCAACGTTTTCAATCCGGCCGCGTCCACCGATTCAAGCTTCACCGGCCGTGCTTTCCATTCCTTCAACTCGTCTTCCTTGCGTTCCGTCTGATATTTCCATTTGATGCTACAGCCGAAGACGGGACGTTCTGGAAATTCGATGGCTTTGCCGGCGACCAGGGAATCGATGGCGACTCGCGCGTCGCTGATCCGCACGTGATCCTCGCGCATCGAGTCGTCGATACGGCCCTGGTAGCGCAGCTTGCGATCTTTATCGAAGACGAAAATGTGCGGCGTATTCTTGGGGCCATACAGGTGAGCGATTTCCTGTGTGTCGCCGTCATACAGATATGGGAAATTGAATTTCTTGAACGTGGCATGAACTTTCATGCTGGCGAGCGAATCGTCCACGTCGGCGAAATTCAGCTCATGCGGAGCGAGCGCCGCGACCGAATTCGGCTGAATGGCGATAAACTGCACGCCGCTGCCTCTATAGTCGCTGACCATTTTCAGGATGCGGTCTTCGTAAAGCTGCGAAGCCGGGCAGTGGTTGCAGATAAACATCACCGCCAGCACCGGACTCGATTTCCAATCCGCGAGCGTGTGCTTTTTGCCGTCGATGCCCATGAGATGGAAGTCCGGAGCTTGCGCGCCCGTCTTCAACGTGGGGTTCAGCCGGAACCCTTCTTCCATGTCGATCTGATGCCGGGATTTGGCTTTACCCTCATTCGGCGCCGGACCTTCCCCGTCCTGAGCAGAGCCCGCGACGGCGCAGGCGAACACCATACACCCGATCGAGATCGCGACCTTCCGCCACATTTTTGCGTTTTTTGAGAAGTCTTTCATGGCCTTCGTATCTCCTGTTCTCTTTCGCGCAACGGTACGGATGCTTCTCCCTTCAAACTCTCATGCGGCGCGAGGTTTACCCTTCCGTGAAGAAGGATCCCTCGCGCCGCACTCTTTCATCCTCTGGCGAAGGGGCCGAGGCTAAAAGAGAAGCTTCAGCGCGAATTGAATGTCGCGCGGTGTGTAGAACGCGTTCATGCTCGTGATTTTGCCGAAAGTGCTCCCCGTCTGCGTGCCGACGCCGCTGCTATTGAAAGTCGCGGTCGTATTGGGCATTCCGAACGAAGGCGTATTGCCGACGTTGAAGCCTTCGGCACGGAACTGCAGCGTCATGCCTTCTTTGATGCGGAAATCCTTGAACACCGAGAGATCCACGCGCATATTGTGGGGCATGGTGAAATCGTTGTGACCCTCGTTGCCAACGGTCCCGAAGGGCTGTTTGACGAACTGCGTTACATCGATCCACTCGTTGATGCTCTGGGTAAAGCCGGAGCCAGCCTGGATGCTCGGACGGTCCGACGTGACGCCGAAGGAGCCCTGTGTATTCGCGCCGCTCAGTACTGTAAACGTTTGGCCCGTAGCGAACGAATAGACGCCGTTGAATTGCCATCCTTTGGCCACCCCGCCCGCGAGACCCTTCAAACCCTTGCCGAAGGGGAGCTCGTAGTTGCCGGTGAAGGTGAAGCGATCTTTCACCATATAGTCGCTGGGACCGTAGTCGCGGGAAAGGTTGTTCAAGACTTGTCCGCAGCCGGTGCAAGCCCCGCCCGTCCCGCCCACGTCGGAGAGGTCCTGTGCGTGCGTGTAATTGGAAGCGAAGGTCAAGCCTCTGGACAAGCGGCGTTGGAACTGAATCTGAAGCGCGGTGTAATTCGCGACGCCGTTGGTTTCGAGCAGCTGAATCGTGCCGACCAGAGGCAGCGTGCTTGCGTAGGGCAGGCAGGGGCTGCCGAGGCCTGGCGCGGAAGTAAGGCCAAGTCCCATGGTGACGTTGCAACCGCCCGGCCCATTTACCGGAAGATTGGTGGCAATATTCGGAATCACGCGTCCCAAATGAGTGACCGGTTCGGCGACAAAGCCGACGCTCAGCACGTTGCCGGCGAACTCTTTTTCGAGCGTCAGATTGGTCATGAAGATGGTCGTATTGTGATACGGAATCTGGGTTCCGGCGCTGACGGCGAAACCGCTGGGCGTGTAACCCGGAGAGCTGGTGTTGGCGCCGCAAGCGGCGGCCAGGCAAACCGAATTCGCCACGGCGAGCGGAGCAGGGGTCAGCAACGTCCCTCCAGCCTGGGTGGCGCTGAGCGCCGGCTGGTTGATCGTGTACGTGCTGACGAACGGAGCGTTCTTCAGGCTGGCCGGGGAGGCGACGTTGTTGGGCCAATAGCTGGTCCCGAAACCGCCGCGTAGAACGGTGCCGTGACCGAGCGTCCAAGCGAAGCCGATGCGCGGCTGCAAATCTGCCCATTGCGTGCCGATATTCACGCTATTGCTGACGCCGCTCGCGCCCGCGACCTGGATCATGCCGCTCGCGAGGATCGCCGGATTGGTGGGATCGAAGTTCGCGATATCGTTGTGCTTTTCCGTAAAGGGCGTGTAGATGTCATAGCGCAGACCCAAGTTCAGCGTCAGTTTGCTGGACACATGCCAGTTGTCTTGGATGTATTCGCCGATTTCCCAGTCGCGGTATTGGGGAGCAATCAACGACAGAGTCCGGTTTGTGGAATTGTAAGAGCCCGTCAAAAGGGAAGCGACCGCATTTCCGCCCACGCCCGCGTTCGCCGTTTGGGTCGCGTTGAAATTATAGTTGGCCAGAAACAGATGCTGGAACGTGCTCCAATCGCGGCGCAGCAGATTCGCGCCGAACTTGATGGTGTGGGAGCCCTTCGTCCAGGTCATCGCGGCCGTGTATTGGTAGTTGGTGTCCCAATACTCGGTGGGCAGCGCGAAACCGGTTCCCAGGGCAGCGTAACCGCCGTTCTGGAATTGCAGGAGCGGCAAGCCTCCGGTATTGGGCACGGTCGGCACATTGATATTCGTCATTCCAAATGCCGCGGCCGCGTTGACACCCGCATTGGCGCTGGTGGATGCAGTCACATAGCGGGCTAACTGCGCGTTCAACTGCAGCAGCAGGGTGGGCGAGAAGATGTGCGTCTCGCTGAACGCGATGGATTGCTGGCGCTGATAGGCCGCGCCCGGGAAGGTCGACATGTTGAAGGCGCCTGGCGACGGAACCGTGACGCCGGCCACCGTGGCCGCCGGAAACGCGCCGGGAGAAAGCGTGTCCGTGTTGTTGATGGAGTACCGTGCAAAGAGATTATCATTGTCGCTAAACCGCTGATCGATGCGCACGTCGCCGGTGTGGGCGTACTGCGTCTGCAGCGGATTGGAAATGTATTGGCAAGTCGGCGCGCAGCCCAGCATCGTCGGGAACAGCGCGGCGTAATCGGCTCCCGCAGCATTGATCGAACCTATCGGGATGATGTTGCCGGGGTAGGCGACATGCGTGTGAGGATCCGAAATGATGGCCGGATTGTCTGAGAAATTGCCGATCTGCTGAACGCCGCCGCAGGCGACGCGGCCCAGTTCGCACGCCGAAGGAATCGTTGAATTAAAGGTCTGTCCCTGGATCTTGCGGAAGCCCTCGTAGTCAGCGAAGAAGAAGGTCTTATCCTTTATGATCGGGCCGCCGACCGAGCCGCCGAACTGGTTTTGGCGGTACTCGGGTTTCGCGGCGGTGTTGAAAAAGTTCTTGGCGTCGAACAGATCGTTGCGCAGGAACTCGAACAGCGAGCCGTGGAAATTATTGGAGCCGGACTTGGTGATGATGTTGATCACCGCGCCGCCGGCGCGTCCGGTTTCGGCAGGATAAAGATTGGTATCGACGCGCACTTCCTGTTCGGCGTCGATCGAGGGCTTCACGATGATCGTCGCAATCGCGCGTTCATTGTTATCCATGCCGTCGAGCAGGAAATTGTTGGCCGAATCGTTCTGGCCGTTGGCGGATACCGAGGAGGTCTGACGGCGATCGTCCGGACGGTTGCCCGCGCCGAGCGAGCTCTGAACCGATTCGGTCGCACCCGGAGCCAGTTGCACCAGACGGATGAAGTTGCGGCCGTTGACCGGAAGATCCTGGACCGCGCGGTTCGTCACCAACCCGCCCACCGTCGAGCTATCGGTCTGCAAGGCCACCGCCTGCTCGGCGACCTCGACTGTCTGGGTGACTTCTCCCACCTGCAGTGCCAAATCCACACGCGCCCGATCGCCGGTCGCGATGCTCTGACGCTCCTCGGTGGTCTTGAATCCTTTGACCTCGACCGTGATCGTGTAATCGCCCACCGGCAGCAGAGTGAATGAGTATTCGCCCGCCCCTGTCGTCTGCTGGACTCGCGTCAGGTTTGTGCCGGTATTCTTGACCGTCACCTTCGCGTTGGGCACCACGGAGCCGCTATTGTCTTTGACAGTACCGATGATATCGGCCGTTCCTTGCGCCATGAGGGCGGCACATAGGAAGAAGAGGCAGCACAGAATGGCTGCCGGTCTTGGAACGGAAAACAACCCCTGACCCCGCTGCGGTTCTTGAAACCGGCTATTCGACATGGAACCCCCTAAAAAGTGTTTTGGACTGACGCGCTCACTGAGACCGACCTGAAACGAGAGCCCGAAGGTGCTCGCGTGACCCTGCCCCGTATTCAAACCTCACCAACATATACCCAGAAATCGCGTTTACAAGATTGGAACAGTTGTAATACGCACACATTCAGCCAAAGCTTTTTAATCAAACAGTTACGATCTGTCAACAGAACGTATCGGGGCGTAACAATACGTTTCGCGTGAGTCTGAGAGCGGGCGCAACGGCCCCACTACCAGAAATACGTGGCTAGAATCCGGGGAGGTCCGGCGGTGCGCCCGACGACACTGGCGCCAATCACCACCTGCATGTTCTTCTGACTCCAGTCGGAAGGACCGGCGGCAGCCAGTTCTTTCATGCAGGTGTCGCAAGTCAGAAATTCACCGGCCGCTTCGGTCCCGAACTTGAAAAGTCCCGATGCGATGACCACCAGTTTGCCGGTCGTGGGATCGAGCACGCGTGAAACGATCGCGTAATCCTCCGTCAGATCGGTGTAGGGTGCCGTGAGGTCGTGGGACCACTTCCGGAAGTCCGGACGTTGGTGATCCACAATCCAGATGCTATGAGCTTGCGGATCGCGCGCAAAACTGAAACGCGATTCTCCGGTCAGTTTGAGCGCCCAGCTATTATTGAAGCCTCCGATGAGAATGCTGGGGCCGTCCCGCATATCTTCCATCTTGGCCGAGGGCTGCAACCGAAAACGATAGTTCTCATGCCGCGCGACCAACAGAGCGGTCACGCGGGCCATCGCCGTGGAATCCGCGAAGGCGACCATTTCGGACTCGCGAAGATCTTTCAAGCTGACAACCGGCGCCGGACCCTGCGCTACGTCGCGGCCCATGTACATCGTTACGGGACCGACTGTCTTGAGGACGGGCTCCCAGAACAAATCCAATGGGGTCGGCCGATCCCAGGATCGGGCGGCGATGATGGCTGCAATCAGAACGATCGCAGCGATCCCGATCCCGATATAACGGGCTTTGCGTGGAGGTTTTTCGACCGGCGACTCGGCTGCGGGCGCCGAAACCGCGGGCTTCGGCGGCATGCGGAACTCGGGCACATAAGTGCCGGGCGGAAAATCGATGCGGATCTCCATCTCGTGCCCGGACTCGTGATAATACTGCGCGATGCGTTTGCGGATTTCGACCGCGGTCGTGCGGACGACGGGGTCGAGATTGGTATCGTAATCCGGCTCGCGGCCGAAGACTTCGATGCCGAGAGTACGCTCCTTGAGCGGATCGGTGTGCCCTTCGAGCGAGCGAGCGACGACAAAGCGCAGCAGATTGGGATAACGCTTGCTGTTCTTGAAAAGGGGGCTGGTCAGAATGCGGTCGAGCTGCTCGCGGATGGCGTGCCTCTCCGCCTCCGTTTCAGGCAGCCAAGCTCCCGACGTCCCGTTCTTTTCAACCGATGGCCCCGACTGCGTCATCGTACCCCGGACAATCATATCACCGCTGAGATCGAGGATCGAGCGTCGATGACGGATCGATGCAACGGATGCATTACGAGATCTTAGTGGCTTTATATCCGCCCTTGGAACGATCGTGAAACCAGATCGCCGCGAAGACGATTAAAAGAATAGCGGGCAGAATGACGACGTCGCGGAACGAAGTTTGCGCCGCAATGCTGAGGACGCGATCGAGTTCGGGACCCGGTGGTAGCGCGCGAAACGCCGCATCGCCGCCGGCCGCCGAGATCTTGGTCGAGTCGTAAATGTTGCCCATGATGGGGAGCACGAATTGAATCGACAGAGTTCCGGCCGTTCCCATCAGACCCATGAGTAATGCGCCGCCGCGCGGAAATCGCTCGGAGGCAGCCGCCAGCATGGTCGGCCACATATAACAACATCCCGTGCCCCAGATAGTCGCGGCGATAAGCGCCGTGACCGGAGAATTCGCCACGCTGAGCGCATACAATCCGATTCCCGCTCCGAGGCACGAAAACCACAGAACACCGACCGGCGAAAGCTTATGTACCAGCGGTCCCGCGAAGTGGCGCATCGTGAACATGAGCGCGCTCACATACACCAGCAGCAAGATGCCGGGCATGTGGACCGTCCGGCTGAGCGCGAAATCGACCCACTGGCCGGGAGCAAGTTCCGAGGCCGCCGTCAGAAACATCGCGGCAAAGAGCACGAAAAAGAGCGGATTGAGCAGCTCTTTAAACATGTCCTTCGCGGATACTCCGGCGGCGACGCGCTCGGTCGGCGGGAACTGCAGCCCCGCGCACAAGAACACCAGCATGATAGCCGGAAGAATGACGATGCCCAGCTTCCACTGCCATCCAATGCTCAGATTCGACATCCCCACGCCCAGGAGTCCACCGATGACCAGACCGCCCGGCCACCATGCGTGCACCGCATTTAATTTGCTGGTTTTGTCGTCCGGATACAGCGAGGCAATCATGGGATTCGTGACCGTTTCCACCAGTCCCCAACCGACACCGGTCACCAGCGCTCCGATCCACAGAACGTTATAAACTCCCGCGCCCGTCGCGAGACTTCCCGCGAAGATCATGATCAGGGCGCCTATCGAAAACAAGATTCCCGAGAGAGGCAACAACAGCCCCATCCCGATGTAATCCAGCAGCGGGCTTCCGATCGCGATGGTGACGGCATAACCGAGGAACGGTAAACCCAAGATGCTGCCGATCATCTCGGCCGAGCGGACCTTATCTATAGGATCGAGAAAAATTCGCTGCAGATCCGTCGCGGTATTGGCTCGTAGAGAAGCGGCGATGCCGGACATCGCCAGCGCCAGACTGCCGGCCGCGAATAGACGCCCCTTACGATAGGTGGGGTGGCGGTCGACGCCTTGGGCGGCCGTAGTTGCATTCATCGTGTTGCATTCATCGTGTTGTATTCATCGTGTTTGCATTCATCGTGTTTGCATTCATCGTCTCGTGCTCATCTTAAATCCCAACTAGTGTAGCTCCTGGACGTGCCGGCGTGGCAAGAGTCGTACAGTATCAGGAAGCCGAAACGCAAAGAATCAACAGTGATCGAGATTGCGGAAAGAAAACGTAGCGAGACCGCCCAGTACGGCTCGATACGTCCTCACACGCTTCTCATTTTAAAGATGTTGGCTTGGGCTCAGACCCACTACCGTAAGGATTCTTGAAAAGCCCGGCCAGGGGTGCTAGTCCTATCACGATAGCCTTCGGGATGTGAACAGATCCGGAGGCGCTTGGCCGCGCCACGTTTCCGCGCAATACAGGTGAGCATAAACCGCCGACAATTCGTACTGGGGGCGGCGGCCATGAGCGCCGCGCGGGGGGCGACTCAACGTTCTTATTCGGCGGAGATGCCGAACATGCTCCTCGCGTACTTGCGGCGGAGACTGGAGGACGAGAACCCGCGGGAGCGCCGAGCGCGCGAAGGTCCGCACGGCAGCCGATGCGGGAGCCCGCAACCGGTTCGTGCGAACCAACTCCGCGAAATGGCGGGATCGCTGCCCGGACCTGCGCGGCTCGCCGCCCGCACCACACGCGTCATCGAACGCGCCGGCTATCGCATCGAGAACATCCTCTTTCAAAGCCAGACGGATTACTGGATTCCCGCAAATCTGTACCTCCCCACAACTCGATCAGGCCCGTTCCCGGCGATCGTGATCCAGCGCGGGCATTTCAACGCCGAACGGATGTCGCCCGACTACCAGCAGTTGTACTTCGACCTGGTTCAGAATGGATTCGCCGTGCTCAGCTACGATTCCATTGGGCAGGGAGAGCGGCGTCAGTATTACGCCGGAGACGAGGCCTTCGAGGAACTCCTTTCGCCCACGCTCGAACACTGCGCCATCGGCGGATTGCTGTCGCTCATCGGCGAGAGCACGGCTGGATGGTTCGTCGCCGATGGGATGCGGGCGGTCGACTACTTCGACTGCGCGCAAGGAGATCGACGCCAGGCGCATCGCTTGCGCGGATCACACGGACACGGGATGGAGCACGCTTTACCATTGCGCGCTGGACGAACGCATTCAGTGCGCGTCCATTCACGCTCGCGGCACGGGGCGCCGCTGGCCGGTCGACCTCGGCACCTGGAACACAACCGACGACGCCGAACAGTGGCTGTTTCCAGCGGCGAACTTCGGAATCGATCTGCCCGACGTGATGGCGTCGCTCGCGCCACGGCCTCTGCAGATGCTCCTGGAAGATCAAGGAACTGATTTCGAGCCAGCCGCTACGGATCTGCGCGCACGCTATCGTACGCTCGGTGTCCCGGAAAGGCTTTCCATGGAGACTGCGCGCACGGGCCAGGATTGGCCGAAAGCGCATCGCCTGGCGACCGTGAACTGGTTTCGCCGCTGGCTGTCGGGCAAAGAAGGCACGCTCGCCGAGTCCGAAGTTGTCGCGGAGAAGTATGCATCCTTGAACGCAACGCCGAACGGTTCACTCAGAGATGCCAAGCTGGGCAAATCGATTTACTCGATCATCGCCGGGCATGCGCGTGATCTTCCTCCTTTACGAACACCTTCGGGCGCGGACATGGCGCAGGTCAGAAGCGATATTCGGAAACTGATCGCGTCGCCGGAGAAGCCAGTTCCGCTGAATCCGCGGGAAATCTCCTCGGATCGACTCGAAGGTTACTGGCTTTCACAGGTCGAGTTCCTCGCCGAACCGGGCATCTACGTTTCGGCGATGCTCTACCGGCCCGCGCGTCCGAATGGCGAGTGCATTGTTTATGTGGAAGGCGAGGTAACCACGCTCGCGCCCGATGCCGACGATGATGCGCCGGCGAAGCCGAATCATGATGAGCGCGAATCCGGGGAGACTTCGCACAAAAGCTCGCGCGCAAGGGTTTCCATGTCGTGTGGACGGACGTCCGCGGAATGGGCGCGACTCGACCCATCGCGAAGCCGCCGCGATCTCCGCGGGCCGTGGGAGCATCTCCACGGATCGGACGTCGCGTTGGCGAACATGGCGTGGGCCGCTGGGCGATTGCCTGCTCGCGATGCGCGTGCGCGATGTGCTGCGATCCATCGAGTACGCCGCTCCATTCGGCAAAGTTCGCGTGGTGGGAGTGGATATGGGCGCGATATGGGCGCTGTTCGCGGGAGCGCTCATCGAAAGGTCTCTCGCATCTCGATTCAGCGAGGCTTGGCGAGCTACCGCATGCTTCTCGATCACGGCCGCTATAGCCAAGCCGTCAGCCAGTTCGTGCCTGGAGTTCTCAGGCAGTTTGATCTGCCGCAGGTTGCGGGCGCGATCGCTCCGCGAAAGTTGACGATCGTCGATCCGACGGATCACTTAAACAAACCGTTGGCCGCTGCAGACGCCGAACGCGCGTATTCGTGGACACAACTCGCTTACACAACCGCGAAGTCCGCCGATGATTTCGAAATCGTATGTGGGGAAGAGCTAGGGGGCTTGGTGAACCATGCATAAAAGAGCGCGAGGTTCGGAATGAAATCGTTTGTGAAAAGAGGCATGGTCGCCGGCTGCTGGTTAGCGCTATCTTTTCCGATTTGGGCTCAGATGCAACGCGTTCTTCCGACGTACGATCCGGCCTCCCGCGAGCGCGGTAAGACTGCATTCGGCGCGACGTGCGGCTTCTGTCACGGACAAAATGCGCGCGGCGGCGAAGGCGGCCCCGATCTTCTCCACTCGGTGATTGTTCTGCAGGACGAAGGCGGCCAGGATTTGGGTAAATTCCTGCAGACAGGACGGCCGGACAAAGGCATGCCGGCCTTCGTGGGGATGCCGGCGGCGTCTTCAACGGATATTGCCACGTTCCTGCATGCGGAAGTGCTCGCCGCCATGACACAAAGAAGTGTCCAGATCGATATCGTGACGGGCGATGCGAAAGCGGGCGAGGCGTTCTTCAACGGCGAGGGGGAATGCAGCGCGTGCCATTCGGTGACAAACGATCTGAAGGGCATCGGTGCTAAGTACGACGCGATCACGCTGCAGGACAAAGCCATGATGCCGCGAGGTGGCACGGGTTTTGGCGGACCGCCGCCGGGCCCAAAGCGAACGGTCACGGTGACTCTTCCCTCGGGCGAATCATTCAGCGGGACGCTCGACCGCATCACGCTTTTCGACGTCACTCTGCACGATGCGGCGGGAACGCGGCGAACATTCGCGCGGAACGGCGACCTCCCGAAAGTGGAAGTGAAAGATCCTCTGCAAGGGCACTTCGACAATTTGCTCAAGATTACGGATAAACAGATGCACGACATCACGGCCTACCTGGTGACCCTCCAATGAATCGCATCACGATTTCCAGACGCGAAGCTGTGGCCGGGCTGCTTGCGGCCCCTGTGGCGCTCGCCCAGGGAAAGAATCTACCCATCGGACTCCAGCTATTCACGCTGCGCAACGAGCTTGAGAAAGATGTTCCGGGAACTCTGCGGCAGGTCGCGGCCATCGGATATAAATACGTCGAGTTTTACGTCCCCTTCTACTTCACCTGGACGCCGGCGTTCGCGCGCGAAGTGCGCAAGAATCTCGACGACCTGGGATTGAAATGCACCTCGACGCACAACACGATGGACGCGTTTCAACCCGAGGGAATCGGCAAGGCCATCGAGCTGAATCAAATCATCGGCGCAAAGTGCGTGATTTCGGCGCGAAGGCCACCGGCGACGACGGTCGATGGATGGAAGGCCATCGCGGAAACGCTGAATAAAGGGAACGAAAAGCTGCGGGCCGCCGGACTGAACGCGGCGTTTCACAACATGATCGTCGAATGGAAATCCGTGGACGGCCAGCGGCCCATGGACATCCTCTTCCAGAACACCGACAAAAGTTTCGCGCACCAGCTTGACGTCGGGACGTGTCTCGCGGCCGGCGTGGATGCCGTCGCCTGGATCAATCAGAATCCCGGAAGGATTCGTTCGCTTCATTTAAAAGATTGGTCGCCGGAAAAAGAATATGCCGTGCTATTCAGCGAAGGTACTGCGCCGTGGCCTCGGATCCTGGCCGCGGCCGAAGGAAAAGGCGGTGCTGAGTTCCTGGTCATCGAGCAGGAGAAAAGTGATGGGCCTCCCATCGAAGCCGTGAGAAAAGACTTGGAACTGTACCGCAATCTGCGGCGAGGAGGAGCGTGATGAATTCGTCGCGGCTGTCGAAATGGGGCGGTGCGATCCTCGCACTGGCCGGCGGATGGCTGTTCGCGCAGGGTCCGCTCGATCCGGCTCTCTTGAAAAAAGCCCCGGTGAATGCGTGGCCCACCTATCACGGCGATTACTCGGGCCAGCATCACAGCACGCTCGAACAAATCAATCGGTCGAATGTGAAGACACTCAGCCTCGCGTGGGTTTCGCGTTCGAATCTGAGCGAAACCGGCGCCATGACGGGTGGCGAAGTGAAGGCGGGCGACACGCCCATCTGGCTTTCTTATCTTGGCCCGCAAACGATCAAGTCGATTCCGCTGATGGTCAACGGCGTCCTGTACTATTCCCTGCCCGATCACGCGTGGGCCGTGGACGCCCGCACGGGCCAGGAAATTTGGCATTACTTCTGGAAGACGCGCGGCGGAATTCACATCGGCAATCGCGGCTTGGGCATGTACAACAACTGGCTGTTCATGGAAACGCCGGATTGTTATCTCGTCTCACTCGACGCGGCTACGGGCAAAGAGCGCTGGCATAAACTCATTGCCGATGTGAAGCAGGAATATTTTTGCACGCCCGCGCCGGTGATCGTACGCGAACACGTGATCGTGGGCATGGGCGGCGATTCGCTGGATGTCCCTGGTTGGCTGGAATCGCGCGATCCGGAATCGGGCGAAGTTCAATGGAAGTGGTACACGACCCCGCGCCCGGGACAGCCGGGTTCCGAAACTTGGCCCGATGCATATTCGATGGAGCACGGCGGAGGGATGCCGTGGCAACCGCCGACCTACGATCCGGAGCTCAACCTATTGTATGTGCCGACGGGCAACCCGAATCCCGTCATGGCAGGCCAAAGCCGCAAAGGCGACAATTTGTGGACGGCGTCGATTGTCGCACTGAATCCGGACACCGGGAAGATGGCTTGGGCGTTTCAAACATCCCCGCATGACACCCACGATTGGGATGCCGCGCAGGTCCCCGTGCTGATCGATGGAACGATTAACGGACAGCCGCGCAAACTGGTCGCGCAAGCGGCGCGCAACGGATTCTACTTCCTGCTGGATCGTACGAATGGAAAAAATCTGATCTCCAAACCGTTCGCGGAAACGCTGAACTGGTTTAACGGCGTCGACGCGAAGGGATCTCCCATTCCAAATCCGGACAAGAATCCGCAGCTCGATGGCACGATCGTTTCTCCGACGTCGACGGGAATTACGAATTGGCCGGCTCCCGCATTCGATCCACAGACCGGCCTGCTGTACGTCGGCACGGAGCAAACGTACAGCATTTACTATTTGGCGGACACGACGGCGCGTCCGCAAGGTTACGGCGCGATCGAGCGCAGACTTGCGACGGCGGGCAATTATCTTCGCGCGCTCGATTACAAGACCGGCGAACTGAAATGGAAGGTCCCGACCACCGGCGGCCCGCAGGGATTGCTGAGCACGGCGGGCGGCCTGGTCTTCGGAACCGACGGCGCCGGGAATTTCATCGCCTTCGACGCGCAGGATGGCAGGCCGCTGTGGCACGCGGGGATCGGCACAACGACCAACGCACCGATCAGCTACATGCTCGACGGAAAGCAGTATGTGGTGGTCGGCGCGGGCGACACGTTATACGCGTTCTATCTGCAATAGCTACGCACGTAAAGGAGCATGGATGTTCACCAGGAGGACTTTTCACAAGCTGACAATGGCGGTGGTGGCCGCGCCGCTTTCGAGGGCCGCGAGGCTGAACTCCATCGTCGACGGCGTGCATTTAGGCGTGCAGACGTATAGTTATCGCGAACTTCCGCTGGATGTCGATGCGATCGTCCATGCGATGACCCAGAACGGCCTCTTCGAATGTGAATTATTCGCGCAACAAGTGGAACCGCCGAATATCTCGACGAACTTCTGGTCGGGCGTGGACCCGAATGTCCTCGGCGCGGGCGCCGACGGCGGTGCTTTAAGCGAACAGCTCCGCGCGAAAGCCAAGCAGGACGCGGTGATTCAGGCACGAAATGATTTGCGCAAGTGGCGCCTCGAAGTACCGCTCGATCATTTCCGCGAGGCGCGCAAGAAATTCGATGCCGCCGGCATCAACGTTCACGTTTACAACCTGAGCTTCAACAACAGCTTCACGGATCCGGAAATCGATCGAGTGTTCGAGCACGCCAAGGCGCTGGGGGTCAACGTCATTAGTGCCTCCACGCAGCAATCGGCAGCCAAGCGCATCGCGCCGTTCGCGGATAAGCATAGGATGTATGTGGCGCTGCACAATCACGCGAACCTGAAGGACGCCGACGAATTCGCCACGCCGGCCAGTTTCGAACAGGCCATGGCGCTGTCCAAATATTTCAAAATCAATCTGGACATCGGCCACTTCACCGCCGCCAACTTCGACGCGGTTGCGTTTATCAAAGAACGCCACGCCGATATCACACATTTGCATTTAAAGGACCGCACCAGGAACGGCGGACCGAATGTGGAATGGGGCCGCGGAGATACGCCGATCAAGCCGGTTCTTCAACTGCTGAAGAGCAGCAAATTCCCGATCCCCGCTTATATCGAATACGAATATCCCGGTCGGCGGGGATGCGTGGAAGAAGTGCAGAAATGCTTCACTTTCGCAAAACGAGCGTTGGCCTAGTGAACTCCGTCTCCTCCATGAAATGCCGCAGGCTGGGCCGCACTTCGCTCTCGGTCAGCGAAATCGGCTACGGTGCGTGGGGCATCGGCGGGACGCAATGGAAGGGCGGCTCCGACGAGGAATCCTTGCGGACGCTTCGTCGAGCATTCGATCTCGGCGTCAATTTCGTCGATACGGCGCTTGCCTACGCGGACGGGCACAGCGAAGAGTTGACCGGCCGCGCCATACGGGAATTCGGAGGCGGGATCGCCGTCGCCACGAAAGTGCCGCCACGCAATCGAGTGTGGCCTGCGCGAGCGGATTCAACGCTCGATGAGGTTTTCCCGGCCGAATACATGATCCGGTCTACGGAAGAGAGCCTGCGCAACCTCGGCCTCGAGAGGATTGATCTCCAGCAATTGCATGTATGGAACGCGAAGTGGACGCAGCAGGAAGAATGGCGGCGCGTTGTAAATCTTGTCGACGATTTGAAAATTCGGAATGAGGAGTTGCCCGCGATCGCGCTTCGCTTCTGTCTTTCGCGTCCCGCTGTTACTTGCGTCATCCCCGGGATGCACAGAGTCCGGCACGCCGAAAGCAACATCCGGGCGGCGGAGCACGGCTCCCTCCCGCCGGATGTCCTTGCGATTTTAGAGCGCCATCGTTGGGCGCGGAATTTTTACCAGTAGAAGGGTTGCACAAGAGGAATTCAAGGAGAACAATGATGCATTCCAGACGTGAATTCGGCAAGTTCGCGCTTTCCGCCGCGGCGCTTTCCGCGCTTCCCGCGACGAGCCTGCACGCGGCCAAACTCGACTCTACCGTGAAGGGGGTCAAATTGGGACTCATTACCGGGTCGTTGAATCCGCTGCCGGAAGGAAGAGATCCCATCGATACGATCATCGAGGAATGTCTCCAGGTAGGCGCGGCGAATATCGAACTCGTAAATCTGCTGGAACCTCGACTCCTGGGCGCAGTCGGCTTCGGCCATCCTCCGTCGCCGATGACTCCGGAATATGAGAAATCGCGGGCCATCGTGCGCGAATGGCGGCTCAAGACGCCGCGCGAAACATTCGTAAACATCCGCAAGAAATTCGATGCCGCCGGGCTGAATCTGTTTTCCTATGTGATGACCTTCGATCTGGACTTTACCGACGAGGAGATCGACGCGGTGTTCAAGCAAATGCAGGCGCTGAAGGTCGTTTGCTTCTGCACCAATCAAAGCCGCGTGGACATCGGACCGCGCCTGGTGCCGTTCGCCGAGAAGTACAGGATCAAGCCGGCGTGGCACACGCACGCGATGATCGACGATCCGAACGAGGTGGCTACGCCGGAGAGTGTCGAAAAGCTGCTCGCCATGTCGAAGTATTTTGCCGTCAACCTGGATATCGGCCACTTCACGGCCGGGAATCAGGACGCGGTGGCGTTCATCAAGAAGCATCACGCCCAGATCACGCATATTCACGTGAAAGACCGCAAACGCAATCAGGGTCCGAACGTGGCGTGGGGCACGGGTGATACGCCGATCAAAGAATGTCTCACGCTGATTCGCGATAACAAGTATCCGATCTACTGCATCCAGGAGCGTGAATTCCGAGGACCGGGAATCGGCACGCCGGTCGAGGAAACGCAAAAGAACATGGAATTCATGAAACGGATTTTGGAGGCTTAAAGGCGAGTGACAGTTTCACCAAGCGGCGTCAACTTCTGAGCAATTCAGAAAAGGCAAGGATAGGCGCTAGTGAATCGAATGCGGCGTCGCCCTTGGGGCCAAACGGTGGCCAGACCGATAGCCTGCGGCCAAACGGGACAGCCGGAAGTGACGCCGTCTAAATTTGACAAGTCGACACCGTCTGTCCTTTCGCTCAATTGGTCGGGGCGGGGCGATTTGAACGCCCGACCCCCTGCGCCCAAGGCATCGAAACGTGCCCAATTTCATGCAGGTAAAGCAAACATTCTGACAAGAGTTGCGAGCAATCGTCTACAGAGAAAGTGGGGCGTTGTAGTCAAAATCGTAGCTGTCGATTTCCTCAACAGGCAACGCCTTACAACTCGAATTCCGGCGCTTGAGCTTCGGCTGTACAATGGTCGCATGCCCATTCAAGTTGACGCTGTGTACGAGAATGGTGTGCTGCGGCCGCTGCAGCCGTTGGACTTGAAGGAGCATGAGCACGTACTTGTGAGTGTCGTCCAAGACGCGGCTCGCGACCAATCCGGCCTTGCTGTCGAGTATATCGAAAAGATAAAAAGGGAATTACAGGACGCCCAACCGGCCCCCGGTCTCGATGAAGTTCGGAGACGGTTGGCGAAGATTCCCGGATCGATGGCGGCTGAGATTGTCGCCGAGCGCGGGGACCGTTGATCCTTGGCTGGCTATTTCTTCGATTCGAGCGCGCTCGTCAAGCTTTACCACCCTGAGGCTGGAACATCAGCCGTCGATCAGATCGTGAACGCTGTCGGCAATTTGGTCCGGGTTTCCCGGCTGACCGTAGCCGAGCTAACATCTGCGTTTGCGATCAAAGTGAGAACGCAGTCCATCAGCCGGGAGGACGCAGAATTTTTCTTGCGTCAATTTCGAAGAGACATCGCGAATGGCAAGCTGGAAGTTTTCTCTATCGGAGAATCGGCGTTCACTGCGACCGAATTGCTTGTTGAGCGTTACGCTTTCACCTCACGTCTTCGTGCGCTTGATGCTCTCCAACTGGCCATCGCGTTGGAATTGCGGCACCAGGAGTTGGTGGATCATTTTGTTGCCGCTGATGCGATACTTTGTGAAGTTGCCCGGCTGGAGGGGTTCGCGGTAATCAATCCAGAACATTCCTGAGCCCTTGCCGTTGTTGCAGAGCGCACTTTCATGCAAGATCAGCGCGATCTTCGAGCCCGACTAGAAAGCGCCCTTGCAGAGGGCCGGCGCCTCCGGGAAGAAACCCGCCAACTGAAAGCGCTCCTCACACAGCATTCCATCCCGCTACCTGAAGTAAGGGCGCTGCAATCTCCAACCGAACGGTGCCTACCGGAGCCCTCGGATATCTCTCAAATTGCAACGCTGTCGGACAACCCGGCAAAGGTTGCGCTGTTCCGGTCGTTGTTCCGCGGGCGGGAGGACGTCTACGCAGAGCGATGGCGCATGAAGGACGGAACGTGGGCCTACCGCCCCGCAGGCAAGAAGGACTGGCAGGCGGTACTTGCCAGTCGCCCGGAGGATCACAAAAAAGTTGATAGGGAAACCCGCACGCTCTACGCTGTAACCAACGAAGTCATTCGGCAACATTTGACGGGCAAGAAGACGATCGGGATCTATCCTCTGCTCGTCGATGAAACCTGTTGGCTCCTCGCGGCTGACTTCGACAAGGCAATCTGGCTGGAAGATTCGCTGGCGTTCCTCGCGACATGCAAACGTGCGGGACTTCCGGCTTATCTGGAACGGTCACGATCTGGAAATGGCGGTCATGTCTGGATCTTCTTCGAAGTGCCGATTTCCGCCGTCCTCGCCCGCAAAATGGGTTGTGCTCTACTCACACAAACCATGGAGAGTCGCCACCACCTGGGTCTCGACTCCTATGACCGCTTCTTTCCCAACCAGGACACTTTGCCAAAGGGGGGCTTCGGAAACCTGATCGCGCTTCCGCTTCAGTGGATGCCCAGGCAAAACGGCAATTGCTTGTTTGTCGACGACGACCTTCGTCCGTACCCGGACCAATGGCAGTTGTTGCTTTCAATCCGGCGAGCCGGGGCCGATCAAGTAGAATGGCTCGTCAATGACGCTACACGCCGGGGTCAGGTCATGGGCGTCAAGCTCTCAATCACCGATGACGACACGGACGGTGCGCCCTGGACTCTGCTGCCTTCAAGAAGGAAGAGTGAGAAACCCATCCCGGGGCCGTTCCCAGAGTCCGTCGAGATTGTAAGAAGCAATCTGATATTCGTTCCAAAGACAGATCTCCCCGAGCCAATGCTCAACCGGATGATCCGGGTCGCGGCGTTTCAGAATCCGGAGTTCTACAAAGCCCAAGCGATGCGCCTTCCGACTTGGGATAAACCGAGGATCATCTCCTGCAGTGAAGAGTTTGCTCAACATCTCGCTTTGCCAAGAGGCTGCTTGCAGGAGGTGAGCGAACTGCTGGAGGAGCATGGCATTCGCGTTCACATTCGTGACGAACGATACGCCGGTAAGGCCATTGAGATGACCTTTCAGGGAAATCTCCGTGATGATCAAGCCGAGGCCGTACGCCAGACGCTACGGCATGATGAAGGCGTCCTGTGCGCACCGACCGCATTCGGCAAAACTGTGGTGGCTGCCAAGTTGATAGCCGATCGGGCAGTCAACACGCTGATCCTGGTCCATCGCGAGCAGTTACTGGAACAATGGCGCGCTCGCCTTGCGGCGTTTCTGGATCTTCCGCCGAAAGCCATCGGTCAGGTTGTTGGCGGCAAGGACAAGCGGACTGGATTAATCGACGTAGCTTTACTTCAAAGCCTGCAACGTAAAGGCGAAGTGAAGGACTGCGTTGCCGAGTACGGGCAGGTGATTGCCGACGAGTGTCATCACTTGACCGCCTTCAGTTTCGAACAGGTCATGAGGCAGGTCAAGGCAAAGTTCATCGTCGGCCTGACCGCAACACCGACCCGCAAGGACGGACATCACCGGATTATCTTCATGCAGTGCGGACCGATCCGTTTCAACTTGAGCGCCCGCGAGGCCGCCGAACGCTCTCCGTTTCGCCACTTGGTCTTGCCGCGACCGACTGGTTTCCGAATGCAGCCCGAGGGCGCGGATCGCACAATTCAAGACGCCTATGCCGCATTAGTGACGAACGAAGAGCGAAACCGGCATATCGTCGCGGATATCATCCAAGCCGTTCGCGAGGGCCGCACTCCGCTCGTGCTCACCAATCGCACAGACCACCTTGACAGGTTGGCCAGTGGCCTTTCTGAGATTCAGCACATTTTCATCTTGAAGGGCGGCATGCGCAAGAAGGACCGGCAAGCCGCGATGGAGAAACTGGCCCTGATTCCCGACGGAGAACCGCGGGTCCTGCTCGCAACCGGAAGCTATATTGGCGAGGGTTTCGACGACTCAAGACTGGACACTTTGTTCTTAACCATGCCTATCTCGTGGCGCGGCACATTGCAGCAATACGTCGGACGGTTGCACCGGATTTATCACGGAAAGAACTTTGTCCGAGTGTTCGATTACGTCGATGCACAGGTTCCGATGCTTGCGCGGATGTATGAGAAGCGGTTGAAAGGATACCGTGCCATAGGATATGAAATAGAGCCGATTCTAAACTGAAGATGTAATAGCCGGCAACCAAAAGAATTAATCCTCGATCAATTCGCACGAGCCTATTTTTGCGTCCGCCTGACCAGAGCGTGGTGCTTCAGGCATGTTTTAGCGTAAAGAACATGAGCGTTGTCGTCGCTAAGATCCAAACAGTGGATGACATCTATCGGCCCTCGGCGGACGGCTGTTTCGAAGAAGAAACCAATCGGGTCCAACCATGATGGACGCCGACGATTATTGTGTCCGCACCGATTGGTTCGCAATAGAGAAGGGCAGATAAGGGTGCTCTGCTATCAATACGGCGGTGGACGCCAAAGCGGACTCCAGGTCTCCGGCTCGCCAGCGAACTGGCGCTGCTTGGTACGTCGAGAAACTAGTAAGATGTCCCGGTCATAACGTTACGGCTTCTGATCCGTCTGATAATTATGAGACGGAATCAGACGGTGCTGGCGATCACGGATGAACAGCGGAGCGAGTTGAGGAAGTGGGCGGCGTCGCGGACGCTGTCGGCCGGTGACGTTTTCCGGGCGCGTCTAATTCTCGCCTTGGCCGACGGTGCCAGCTACAGCCGCATCATGCAGACGCTGCAGACGACGGCGCCCACCATTTCGCGCTGGAAACAGCGCTTCGAGGAACAAGGAATGGCGGGTCTGGACGCTCGTCACAAAGGCAGCCAGCCGCGCGTGGCTACGGCGGCCGTGCAGGCTCGCATCGCCCGTAAGACGCAACAGAAGCCTTCCGATGGGTCCACGCATTGGTCGTACCGAAAGATGGCGGAGGCGCTGGGGCTGAGCAAATCGACGGTGCAGCGGGTGTGGGCGCAAGCGCGCTTGAAGCCGCACCGGTTGGATCGCTACATGGCATCCGACGATCCGCGCTTTGAAGAGAAGGCCGCAGACATCATCGGTCTGTACATCAATCCGCCGCAGCATGCCGCTGTATTCTGCGTGGATGAAAAGACGGCGATTCAAGCCTTGGACCGGCTCGATCCGGTGCTGCCTTTGTCGCCGGGCCGCGCCGAGCGCCATGGCTTTGAATACTATCGTCACGGCACACTGTCGCTGTACGCCGCTTTGGACGTGAAGACCGGCGCGGTGCACGGCATGACCGCCGCCCGCCACACCAGCCGCGAGTTCATCACGTTTTTAACAGGGCTTGTTGATCGTCCCGAACATGCTCGTGAGATCCACGTGGTGCTGGACAATCTTTCCGCGCATAAGACCAAGGACGTCGAGCAGTTCCTCGCCGAGCATCCGAAGGTGCGCTTTCACTTCACGCCAACCTATTCGTCCTGGCTGAACCAGGTGGAACTGTGGTTCGCCAAAATCCAACGCGACGTCATCGCTCGCGGCGTGTTCACCTCGGTCGCCGACCTGGGCAATAAACTTCGCAAGTACATTCGCGCCTATTCCAAATCCGCCAAGCCCTTCCGCTGGACTTACACCGACCCCAGCCGTAGAATCGTCCCTAACAAAATCGCCGGGACATCTTACTAGTAATGTCAAACTGCTCGATGAGGGATGGCGCACTGCGCCGAGTCATTCCCGCCCTGCATGGTCGAAGCCGATATTGACGCAGACGATTGAGCCCAATTTGCAAAACAACAAGAACGCAAATAGGAAAGATCACATCACAGGACGCGTCCGAAACTCCCCTAATATCGCCTGAGATTGCTGTATTTGAAAAAGTTGTGCCGCTGCTCGCGAACGGTATCGTTATTAGAATTAGATCGGGATGGCGATGGTGCCTGATATTCGATTGACGCAAGTTGCCGATGCAAACTCTCGTTCTCTGCCACAAGTTGTGCGATCCGCTTCTTCAGAGCGTCCACTTCTGCCCGTTCAGTGGAGCTGATCTCGCCTAGAACTTTTGCGACTCTGTCGAACGGCTTCGCCCGTGAGGCTGACTCCCTCGTGCCTACGCTGCTGGGTTTCTTTTGCGGGGCCTGCTTCCGCGCTGCGAGCATCCGGGCTTTCAATTCATCACTACGGCGGTCCAGATCTTCCTTTCGCATGAGAGAAATTGTATCAACATGCAGTGGTCAAGTCCTCGGCGCCATCGATATTTGAAGGAGATCGCTCCCACCGGTGAAAACTGTAGTCAAAATTGTAGGTACTACTTACCACCTTAGCCTGCTTGATGGTTCAATAACTCCAACGTTTTCAATGCAGAGACTCCCAACCCCCTGCACTTTAGACAGGTGCGCGGTTGCGCGGAATAGCAGCTGAAAACAAAGGACATTTGGTCGGGGCGGGGCGATTTGAACGCCCGCTCCCCTGCGCCCAAGACATCGAAACGCGCCTAATTTCCCGCGAACAAAATGCACATTCTAAAAGCGTTGTGAGCAATCGTCTACAGAGAAATGAGGGCCCTGTAGTCGAAATCATAGCTGTCGATTTCCTCAACAGGCAACACCCTACAACTCGAATTCCGGCGCTTGAGCTTCGGCTGTACAATGGTGGCATGCCGCCCCAGATTGACGTCCGTCAACGAAGGTGTGCTGCGGTCTATTAGTTTCGTACGGTAGGTGCAGGTGATTCGATGAGCAATTTACAGAATGAAATCGGCAGCCTCTCCGCGGCAGAGAAATTCGAGTTGCTTGACGTGCTGTGGGAGAGCCTTGAATCGGACGCACTCGCGCTGACGGAGGAACAGCGATCTGAGCTCGACTATCGCGTTGCCAAATATGAGGAGAATCCTTCGGATGTCATTCCGTGGGAGCAAGTCAGGGCCGGCCTGTTTAAGAAACAGTGACGCTTCCGGTTGTATGGCTGCCTGAGGCGGACGCAGAATTGAAAGAAGCCCTGGCGCGGTACGAAAGTGTCCGTCTGGGACTTGCGCAGCGTTTCGCGCAGGCGGTGGCGGATACAATCGAGAAGATTGCTGCGACTCCTTTGCACTATGCGGTAGTGGAAAAGGGACGGCGGCGGGCCGGAGTGCGCCGATTCCCTTATGGGATATTCTTCCTCGTGACAGAGACGCGGATTGTGGTGATCGCCTGTTTCCACGGGCGGCGCAATCCAAGACACTGGCAGTCGCGCTAATTGTTGCGCAAAAACTTTCAATGCGTCGAATTGCTGGTAGAGCGTTACACATTCGCGTAATGTTCAAAACTCATCTGCCAACCCGCGATCACGGCAGGGATGATTCGAAACAACTCAATCCGCGTTCGGTAAAAATATTCATGCGGCTGTCCTCCGCAAATATTCGATCGGCGTGCTAAAAGCGCGGACAAGTTCCTGTAGAATACGGATTTGCTAATATTCATCCGGTTGTTCTTTTGCGCTCGCGTCGCGCTGGTCGCCGAGAATCTTTTCCTCCGGAAACAGCTCGCCTTGTTCCGGGAACGCAAGATAAAGCCGCGCCGCACAACGGCATCGTTCCGGGTGACGATGGTCGCGCTCGGAAAGTTTTTCGACTGGCTGTCGTCCGCAATAATTGGGTCTGCCGTCATGCGGCCTTCTCCTCCAGCCAATATTCGTGGTGTAGGCCGCCAAGAACGGGCGTCGATGTAACGCGATAACCGTTGGGCAGCTTGTGTCCGTGTGGGCCTGCCGGAAGCTTGGATTGGGGCGGCTCCGGGAGTCCAGGCCCAAAGATGAGTGAGGGCGTCCGCGATTGTAATGGCGAACGTGCTCGCGAAGGATTCGCTGAAGATGGCCTTCGTTGATCGGGATGAGAAAGTCGAGACACTCGCGCCGGATGGTTCCGACCAGCCTTTCGCAATACGCGTTCGCTTTGGGTGCGCGGACCGGCGTTTTTAATACCCGGACGTCGAAACCCTTCAACTCGGAATCACAGGCGGAGAAAATCGAATCGCGGTCGTGGATGACGAATCGGTACGGATGATCGAACGCCAAAAACTCGCGGAACTGCTGAATCGTCCATTCGCAGTGGGATGGCTGGTCACGTTCATATGGAGAATGCGGCGTGAACCGACTTCCATGGCGACGAAGACATACAGGACGGGGAACGATGCGGTTACGGACACGAAAAAATCGCAGGCGACGATCACCTGCGCGTGGTTGCGGACGAAAGTGGTCCAACGTTGGCCGGAGCTTCCGCGTGGATTGCCGCGCTTCAGATACTTGCCGACGGTTCGCGGTGAAACTCGGACGCCCAACTTCAGCGACAGCTCGTTGGCGATCCGTTCCTCACCCCACGTTGGATTTTCACGGGCCATCCGGAATACCAATTCTCGGAGGTCTTTCGGTAGCGGCGGACGACCGCGTCGGCGCGATTTCCACCGCCAGAAGATCTTGAACGCAGTCCGATGCCATCCGATGAAGGTGGCCGGCTTCACGATCACCAGCGCGTTGCGCCAGTCGAAGAACTTTCCGAGCGCGACCATCGTCACCCGGAACGATGCCGTTGTGCGGCGCGGCTTTATCTTGCGTTCCCGGAACAAGGCGAGCTGTTTCCGGAGGAAAAGATTCTCGGCGACCAGCGCGACGCGAGCGCAAAAGAATAACCGGAGGAATATCAGCAACCCCGTATTCTACAGGAACTTGTCCGCGCTTCTAGCACCTTGATCGAATTTTAGCGGAGGACAGGCGACAACAGATAATCCAAGCGCCGTCACTACTTCTCGACGCGAACTTGTCCGAACCATGTTGGTCACCGGCCTTGCAAAAGGATTCTCCCGCGCCGGTTATGGAGGATCGAACGCCGCGCATTTACTTGCTTCCCGGTGGAATCGTGATGACACCTTTATTGCCATCAATCTCCATCTTCGTGTCCAACTGCGCCGAGCGGCCGCGAATCGCCTCCAGAAGTTGCTGCGCACTGGAACCCTCCATGAGAAACGGCTGAAAGAGTTTCGCATCGTACGGCTGGCCGGCGTGTCCGTCCGGCTGTCCTTTGCCTGCGATCGGAACGATCTCAACTTTCTCGACCGACTTTTTGCTCAGCGTGAGACGCGTTAAGTAGCCGTCGTCCGATTTCGGGTTCGTATGCCCTCTCAAGATGTTGCTCGGCGCGTAGAGGATTACCTTGCCGTGATATATTTCAAGCCCTTTGGGATGAGGCGGATGATGCCCCAAGATGATATCGGCGCCGGCGTCGATCAGGTCGTGCGCAAATTTACGGTTCTCCGGACTGATATCGTATTTCCGATTCGCGGACCAATGCACCGCGACAACGACATAATCTACCTGAGGACGCAGCCGGCGAATATCCTCTTTCATTAAGAAGGGATCCATCGGAGCGATTCCCGGGCGTCCTGCAGCCGCGTAGGTAGACTCGCCCATATTGTTGAACTGGGTATAACCCAGAACACCGAACTTGATCCCATTGCGCGTCAGGATGACCGGCCTGCGCGCCTCGTTGAGATCGCGTCCGCCGCCTACGTGGGCGATGCCGGCCGACGAGAGAGCGTGGATCGTATCGAGAAATCCCCGTTCTTCCGCATCAAAAGTGTGGTTGTTGGCGAGATTCACCAGCGTGATCCCCGCCGATCGCATACTCTTCGCGAACTTTTCCGGCGTCCTGTTCAGGCCCACCTGACGGCCGTGATCGGACAGCGCGCCCTCGCAGTTGGCGATGACAAGATCCGCCGCGTGAAAAGTAGGAGCCAGACGTCGCAACGGGTAATTCAACAACTCTTCGTTGAGCGAATAATCTTGCGTATATTCGGGACCGCCCTCGAGTGGGTAACTTAAGCTTTCTTCGAAGGAGTCATTGCTGCCCCCTTTCAGACCGAGCCCCTTCAGGTAGGCCGCGCTCTCCCCTTCGTTCACGTAGGGAACTGGAGGCCAGTCACTGACAATCTGATCGCGTACATCCCGTTTATTCGCGAAGACGAGCAAACCATAGGACCTCGGGTCGGGGATAACGTAGCGAACGGTCGGAGGGCCGGAATTCAACGACCATTCGACGTCGCCTCCCAAGATGAGAACAACGTGGTCGCTCGCCGGGCTCGCCGCGGTCACGGGCCTCGTAGGGAAGATCAGCAGGACGGTCAGAAGCAGGAATAACGCGATGAAAGAGTCCGGCGCCAAAAATCGAGTTGAATGTCGCATTCTTGCATCCTGAAGCGGTCGTTCAGTCGAGGGCGGCACCCACAACCGTTCGACGAGTCGACCAAACGGGGCTTACGTAATCAGGCCGAGACCATCGCTCGATGTTCAGGTCGGACTTGCCTCCCCATAAACGTGAGACGTCGCACCGCCGGTGTTGCTATCGCGGAGTACATTCGAAGACTATTGACCGGCGTCCGGAACAACGGGTCGACTTCGAGAATTTTCTGAGCAGTCGCCGAGTTTATTCCGCCGGACCTTTAAACAAACCGACGTAAACGGCTTTCCCAAGGATATGGCCCTGAATGGCTTTTATCACGTTGGCGCGAGTCTCGTAAGGAGTGTCCGTGGGGGTCACATCGAGTTTTGTATCCAACGCGTAGAGCTCAAACATATAGTGATGAAACGGACCCGTGAAGCGGGCTCCGGGACCGCGGTACATGGGGCCCGAGGCGCTGATCTGATAGCTTCCGTCGGGTCGCGGCGATCCCTTGGGGACACCTTCGGGCAAGCCCGTCGAAGTGCCGGGAATGTTCCAAAAGACCCAGTGCGGCTGATCTTCCGTTGTCTTGTTTCGCGGGTTCTCCATGTCGTGCATGTGAAGGAAGAAGGTTTGCGTTCCGGCCGGGACGTTCGTCCAGGTGATGGTGGGCGACAGCGCCTCATCCGGCGCATGGTTGGGCGCGAAGGCCGTGTACTTGATGGGAATCACACCGCCGTCGGGGAATCCTTCCACTGTCATCCGCATGGCGGGCGCGGCGGGGGCCTTTTTCGCAGGCGCTTGCGCGGAAACGAATGAAGCCGTGGCAAGAAGAAATGTCAAAGATAGAAGTATTCGCATGGTTTTTATACTCAATTTGATTTCGGTAAATTCGATTCGTGGAAAACGGCGATTCCCCAGCGGCCGCCCTGTTTTGCGACTACAAAGACGAAGAAGGTCGAACTGGGAGGATTCACCGAACCATCGGCCGCCTTTGATCCGCTCTGCTCTGACATGGCGTACACAGAAACTACGCCCGGGCTTACTGTCTGCGCGGACTTCACGGTCAGCGTCCGGTGGGCTGTACTTAAGTTGCTGCCCAGACCTTTTGACATGTACTTCTCGATTGCTTCCCGGCCATGGGAGATGACGCCGCGTCCGGTGACGAAGTCGCCGTTGTCGGTGAAGGCCATGGAGAGAGCATGGGCATCGTGACTATTGAACGCGTCGATGTAAGCGTTCGCGACTTTCACCGCTTCCATGGAATCGGCATCCATCGATTCGCTTTCGGCGGCGAATGCGAGCGGGACGGAACTCAAAGCCAAAATCGCCGCAGCGGCGGCAAAACCAAATTTGTTCATTGTGACCTCCTGAGTTGAGCGGACACGGACATCTTTGCGCACGGCGCGGTGCTAAGGCGAGTATATGAAAACTGCGGAGAAAAACAGGAAAACCACGCTAAGTCCCGGTTTCCTGCTTCTCTCCGCATTGGGTTTCCGAATTTATATCTCTCCCTGATCGTGAAGATCTTCGAGAAGCGCGCATCCAGATCATAGGTGTCGGTACCGCGGAGGGCGTTCACGCCCAGCGGCGTGTATGTCACGCCATTCACCGTGAACCCGGTGGTTGAGACGGTGGTCCCTGCCGGAATCGCAGGGGCCGCCGTAATGGCTCCAGTAGCCGAACTCACGACGCAGCGCGAATCTCCGTTACCGGAGCCGGTATAATCCGTGGACGAAAGGCAATTATAGGGGCGGGCCGAGCCCCACTGGAAGATGGGCGCGGCTTCGATGCCCCACTTCAGTCTGAACACGCCGGAAACGACGACACGGTTGCGTTCATCCGTCAAGCTTGGCCCCCATTCGCTTTTCGAGAATATCTGCAGCGGGATCTCCGCGGCGACCGGGCCACCACCGGTGGCCGTCGAACCGATCGCGCCGCCAAAAGCGTACGCGGCCGACAGGATGTAGTTGGCCTGAAAGTCCATGTACTTGCTGCGCTTGGCGAAGTGGAAAACCGCCTCGTTGTACTGCGACCTGTTGGTCGCGCTGTTGATTTGCACCACGCCGATTGTATTCGGCGCGAGTCCGGCCGCGCGGAAAGCGCATTCAAGGCGGCGGTAGGAACCGGTGATTCCGCAAGTGTTGTACGAAGCCGCATTCGGATCCCAGGCTGAACTTTCTAGGGGATTGATGAGCTCGGCGTGCCATTCGTGCAGCCCCAGCATGTGGGTGTAATCGAGCGAGAACACGGTCGTAGCAGTGATTTGGCGCGTGTAGCCGGCGTGAGTTTGCTCGCTGGATGGATCGACCGTTCCCGGTTCCAGCCAAGTGATTGTCGTATTGCCGCCCGGCAGAAAATTCGGGAGACCGGGCTGAAGATTCAACGGCAAAGCCCCGCCGTAGACAGTAGTCGGAGCCGCTCCAGCGCCAACGGCGGTGTTCGTGTAAGTGGAACCAACGTTTTCGAGCAGCGGTTGGTTCTCTGGATCGATCGCGGTCATATTGGACGAAAGCGATTCATCATAGAAAATGCCGAAGCTTGCCCGAAACACGTTCTTGCCGTTGCCGGTTATGTCCCACGCCAAGCCGACGCGCGGAGAGAAGGCCAAGTTGAAAGTCTTGGGTATATTGCTACCCCAAGGACTGCCGATGGCATGGAGCAGCAGGTACGCCCGATTGTTCACGTCGCCTGACTGGTCGTAGAAGTTGCTATACCGGTCGTAATGCACGCCAAGATTCAAGGTCAAACGGGGCTTGATCTTCCAATCGTCCTGGGCGAACAGACTGAATTCCTTGCCGTTCTCCACAGCGCTCGGTGCGGGAGCGCCGCCAAAGTCTTTCGACATGAGAAGCACCGTTTTCATTGCGCCAGGCGTGAGGAATCCTTCCGGATATTTGCCATTGGTATTGTTGATAATCGTGGTCGGATCGTCAAAGAAAGCCACGTCTCCGCTGATGTTGCGCAGATAACCGAGATTCATGTAGTCGATGTAATCGCCGCCGAACTTCAGCGCGTGGTTTCCCAACTGATGCGAAAACATTTCTTTGATCTGAATGTCGGTCTGGGCATCCTTACTACCGGCTGCGGGTACCGGCGCGCCGACCTGGAGATCCGGGAAAATCATGTCGGCATACGTTTGCGCGGCGCCGGTTAAGGAGCATTTGCAGTATTGAAATTCGTAGAAGTTGGTCCCGGCGAAGGCGAGAGTATTCACGGATTTGGTGCCGATAATCGAGGTCCATGAGATGACCGCGTTGTCGCCGTGGACCGGGTCGTAGACATTGGAGCCGGTGGGGGTTGATGTCCGGATGGGGAACCCAGCCAAGGGTCTGAAGAATATCGTCAAAGGCGTCGAGGTGCTCGCGTACGTAGCGTGCGAAGAAGGAATTCTTGTCGTTGATTTGGTAATCCATTCTCACGTTGGACTGAAAATCTCGAATCGTCTCGGGGAGGTTTGACGACGGCACCATGGCATCGCCCACCGTTACGCAGATCGGGCAACTGGTGAGAGACGAAAGATTAGTCTTGAGAGCCACCGCCTGGCTGTAAGCCAAGTTGGGAATGACAAGCGCCTGGTTGAGCCGGAGGTCCTCGCCGGCGGCAAAGAAGAACAGCTTGTCTTTCTTGATCGGCCCGCCCACCGAACCGCCGAATTCCTCGCGGTCATAGGGCGGCTTACCGAGTCCTCCGTTGGAGGGTTTGGAGAAGTAGTCAATGGCGGTCATGTCCTGATTGCGGCCGAAACCGAAGGCGGAGCCGTGGAATTGGTTGCCGCCCGATTTCGTGGTGATCAGTAACGACGCCGCCGGAAGTCAGCCCGTAATTGGCCGGGTAATCATGCGCCAGCACGTTGAACTCTTGCACGCCTTCCAGCGTGACGTTAAACAAAGGTCCGCCGTTCACGTCGTCCCCAAGCCCGACCCCGTCCATCTCGACGCCTCCTGTTCCGGCCCGCGCCTCCACTAAACCCGAGGCCGCCGCCGAGCGCGATCTTGTTGTTGGCGGGCGTCGCGGTGGGGCGCGCGCTGGGCACGAGGGTTACTAGCCCGGAAAAGTTTCGGTTGAGGATGGGAAGGCTTTGTACTTCGGTGGTCTGAAGCGTTTGAGAGTCGAAGGACTGTGTCGTGTCGACGAGCGGAGCTTCGACCGTCACCTCGGCCCTTTGCGTCGTCGTGGCCACGCCCATTCGAAGTTGACGGTCAAGGTCGTGGCAGTGATCAGCGTTTCGCCTTGTTTCGTAACCTTCTCCAGACCGTTGGCCGCCGCCTGTACGTTGTAGATGCCTGGCAGCAATCCGGTAATGTTAAACAGGCCGTCGCTGACCGGTTGTGGTTGTACCAGGATGCCCGTGGCGGCATTGGTCGCCGTAACGGTCGCGTTAGCAGGCTGTTGAAAAACCCTTTCGCCGCGTGACCTTTTGAAGTCGAGCTTCGCCTTGAAGATATGCGCGGAGATGATCGTCAAGAGTCGGAGATGTTTCTGTATGGATCGCTGGAAGAGCGGGTGCCGGAGAAGCATCCGCTGCGCCCGGTCAGGGTGATGGTGGACGCGGCGCTGGAGTCGATGAGCGAACGATTCGACGAGATGTACGTGAAGGCGGCAGGCCGTTGATCGCACCGGAGCGGCTCCTGCGAGCGCTGCTGTTGCAGGCGCTGTATTCGATCCGCAGCGAGCGGATGTTGGTGGAGCAGTTGGAGTACAACTTGTTGTTCCGTTGGTTCGTGGGATTGAATATGAGCGAACCGGCGTGGAATCACGCGGTGTTTTTCAAGAATTGCGAGTGCTTGTTGGCCGGCGACGTGGCGCACGAGTTGTTTGCCTGCGTGGTGGAACAGGCGCGGGCATTGAAGCTGCTATCGGATGAACACTTCACGGTGGATGGCACGCTGATTGAAGCCTGGGCTTCGCACAAAAGTTTCAAACCCAAAGATGGCGGCGATGACAACGACAACTTTCGCGGCCAAACAAGGTGCAACGACACGCATCAATCGACGACCGATCCCGAGGCCAAACTCTACCGCAAGGGCCATGGGCAGGAGTCGCGCTTGGCGTACTTGGGCCATGTGATGATGGACAACCGGCACGGGCTTGCGATCGACACGCTGCTGACGGAAGCCAACGGACGCGCCAACGCGACGCGGCGCTGGCCATGGCGGCCCATCTGCCGGGGCGCAACAAACGCGTCACGCTGGGCGCGGATAAAGGTTACGACACTCTCGATTTCGTGAAGGGCTTGCGGCAATACGCGGTCACGCCGCATGTGGCGCAGAATATTTCCGGACGTTCGAGCCGCATTGATGAACGCACCACACGCCACGATGGTTATTGCCAGAGCCAAAAGAAACGCAAGCTCGTCGAACAGGTCTTCGGCTGGATCAAGACCACTGCCGGTCTGCGCCAAACCAAGTACCGCGGCCGGGAACGTGTGAGCTGGATGTTTACGTTCGCCGCCGCCGCTTACAACCTGATCCGGGTACGAAACATCATGGAAGCCGCGATCTAAGGGGCCACGGACGGCCTTTCGCCCGTCCACTCATTACTCGCGGCCCCGCTTCTCAGTGCTTCAAAGCTCTCCATAATCCCAATCGGTCGCCGGCCATGCCGTCGTTGGTTGATTCTTCAACAGCC
>CAVXVL010000074.1:0-78621 GCA_963765085.1 Terriglobia bacterium
GATCCTCGGTCAGCTGAAGGACGCCTACCGCGTCGCCCAGGAGGCCGGCAGCACGGGACCGGCACTCAACCGGCTGTTCCAGGCCGCCTTTTCGGCCGCCAAGCGGGTGCGTACCGAGACACAGATCGGCGCCAATGCCGTTTCGCTGGCCTCTGCGCACGGTGAGTCTCGCGCGCCGGGCTGTTCGCCGACCTGGCGGCACAGCGCGCTGCTGGTCGGCGCCGGCGAAATGATTGCGCTCACCGCCCGCCATTTCGCCAGCCAGGGCGTCAAGCGCATGGTCATCGCCAACCGCAGCCTGCCGCGCGCCCAGACGCTGGCGGCCGAGTTCAAGGCCTACGCGGTCGAGCTCGCATGAGCTCGGACAAGGAACTGGCGCAGGCGGACATCGTGGTCGAGCTGCACGGCCAGCCCCATGCCGCTGATCACCAAGAGCCCTGGCGGCGGCGGCGCTGCACGCGCGCCGCCGCCGCCGGCCGATCTTCATGGTCGATCTGGCCGTGCCGCGCGACATCGAGCCGGAGGTCGCCGATCTGGAGGACGTCTACCTGTTCTCGATCGATGATCTGCAGAAGCTCGTCGACGAAAACCGGCAGCAGCGCGAAGTGGCCGCCGGCGGCGCGCAAGCTGCTGATCGACGAGGAGGTGGCGCGTTTTCTGGCCGAATCCGCGCCCATGAAGCGGGACCCGCAATCCGCGCCCTGCGCCCCCAGGCGGAGGAGATCCGCGCGCAACCGTCGAGCAGGCGCGGCGCATGCTCGCCGCCGGCCGATCCGCGCGACGAAGTCATCGAATACCTGGCGAATACGCTGACCAACCGGCTGCTGCACGCGCCCGACCCAGGCGCTGCGCCAGGCGTCCGAATCGGCGGATACGGTGCTCGCCGAGGCATCACCCGGCTGCTGCTCGACGATCGCGACCGGCAGGCGATACGCCGCTATAATCCGCGGCCATGAAAGACTCCATCAGGCGCAAGCTCGAGAAGCTCGACGAGCGATTCGAGGAGATCAGCCGCCTGCTGGCCGATCCGGGCGTGATTTCGCCGCCAGAACCAGTTCCGCGAACTGTCGATGGAATACGCGAAACTGGGGCCGCTGGTCGAGCCGCTACCGGCGTTTCGTCGCGCTGGAAGGCGATGTCGCCACCGCCGCCGAGCTCGAGCATGGACGAGGAACTGCGGCGAACTCGGCGGCGCGCGTCGCCGCCGAGGAGCTCGAGCTGCAGCGCCTGCTGGTGCCGAAGGATCCGCACGACGACAGCAACATCTTCCTCGAAGTGCGCGCCGGCACCGGCGGCGACGAGGCGGCGATTTTCGCCGGCGACCTGTTTCGCATGTACGCCCGCTACGCGGAGAGCGCGGCGCTGGGAGGTCGAGGTCCTGAGCGAGAGCCCCGGCGAGCACGGCGGCTACAAGGAAATCATCAGCCGCATCATCGGCCGCGGCGCGTTCTCGCGTGCTGAAGTTCGAGTCCGGCACGCACCGCGTGCAGCGCGTGCCGGCGACCGAGGCGCAGGGACGCATTCACACCTCGGCCTGCACCGTCGCGATCCTGCCCGAGCTCGAGGAGGTCGAGGCGGTCGACCTGAATCCGGCGGATCTGCGCATCGACACCTACCGCTCCTCCGGCGCCGGCGGCCAGCACGTCAACAAGACCGACTCGGCCATCCGCATCACGCATCTGCCCAGCGGCATCGTGGTCGAGTGCCAGGACGAGCGCTCGCAGCACAAGAACCGCTCGCGCGCGATGTCGCTGCTGAAGGCGCGGCTGCTCGCGACCGAGCGCGAGAAGCAGCAGAGCCAGCAGGCGCAGTCGCGCAAGCTCCAGGTCGGCTCCGGCGACCGCTCCGAGCGCATCCGCACCTACAACTTTCCGCAGGGGCGCGTGACCGACCATCGCATCAATCTGACGCTGTACAAGCTCGACGACGTCATGAACGGCGACCTCGACGAGCTGATCGGCGCGCTCAACCAGGAACACCAGGCCGAAGAGCTCGCGCAGCAGGTCGAATGATGAGCCCGGACCAGCATCAGCGAGCATCTGCGGCATGGCCGCCGGCCTGCTGCGCGGCCACAGCGACTCGCCGCGGCTCGACGCCGAGCTGCTGCTGTGCAAGGTGCTCGGCGCGGCCCGCGTACCGCGCTGATCGTGCACGGCGATGCGACCGCTCGCCGACGCAGTGCGGCGCGAATACGACGCGCCTGGTCGCGCGGCGCCAGCGCGGCGCACCGGTTGCCTACCTGACCGGGACGCGCGAATTCTGGTCGCTGCCGCTCAGCGTCACGCCGGCGGTGCTGGTGCCGCGTCCCGAGACCGAGACTCTGGTCGAGCTGGTCCTGCAGCGCCTGCCGCGGGAGCGCGATGCGTCGCGTGCTCGATCTCGGCACCGGCAGCGGCGCGATCGCGCTCGCGATCGCCCGCGAACGGCCCGCGCGCGCGGGTCACCGGCACCGACGTGTCGGCCGCCGCGCTCGCGGTCGCCGCCGGCAATGCCCGCGCCCTGGGGCTGCAGCAACGTCGACTGGCGCTGGGGTTCCTGGTTCGAGGCGGTCGCCGGCGCAGCGCTTCGACGTGATCGCCGCGAATCCGCCCTACGTCGCCGCGGGCGACCCGGCGCTCGCAGCGCTGCGCAGCGAACCCGCGCTCGCGCTGACGCCCGGACCCGAGCGGCTTCGAGGCCTTTGCCGCCATCGCCGCCGGCGCCGCGGCGCACCTGACGCCGCCGGGGCCTGCTCGCTGCTCGAGCACGGCAGCGCCCAGGCGCCGAACGTCGCCGCGCTGCTTGCGGCGCACGGCTTCGACGGGCATCTGCTCGCACGCTGATCGCGCGGGACTGCCGCGCGTCATGCTTGGCACCGTTCACCCATCACACAGGAAACATCATGATCCGATTCGAAACCACCCTGGGCAATTTCACGATCGAGTTCTTCGAGAAAGAGGCGCCGATGACGGTCGCCAATTTCCTCAAGTACATCGATGACGGCTTCTTCGACGGCACCATCTTCCACCGCATCGTTCCGGGCTTCGTGATCCAGGGCGGCGGATTCACCGAAGACATGGCACAGAAGAGGACCCGCCGCCGATCAAGAACGAGGCCGACAACGGCCTGAAGAACGAGCGCGGCAGCCTGTCGATGGCGCGCACCAACGACATCAACAGCGCCACGTCGCAGTTCTTCGTGAACCTCAAGGACAACGACTTCCTCGATCACCAGCGCGGCAATTTCGGCTACGCGGTGTTTGCGCGCGTCACCGAGGGCATGCGACGTCGTCGACAAGATCGCCGCGGTGAAGACCGGGCGGCGCGCGCGGTTTCGACGACGTGCCGGTCGAAGCGGTCGTGATGACCAGCGTGCGCCGCGTCGACGAATAACGACCGCCCAGGTGGCGAAGACGATCCTGGCTCGGCGCGGCTGCTGCCGCTGGCTCGTGCTGGTCCTCGGCGGCATGCGGTCGCTCGTCGTCGGTCGGCGCGGTGCTGCTGCTGCGCTGGCTGAACCCGCCGCTCAGCGCGTTCATGGCCGAGACCACGCTCGGCCGCGTGGATCGGCCCGCGACCGCGGCTACGTTCCGGCACCACTGGGTGGATCTGCGTGCGATATCTCGCCCAACCTGCCGCTCGCCGTGGTCGCGTCGGAGGACCAGAAGTTTCCCGGAGCACTGGGGCTTCGACGTCGAGGCGATCGAAAAAGCCTATGCGATGAATCAGCACAGCCATCGCGTGCGCGGCGCGAGCACGATCAGCCAGCAGGTCGCCAAGAACCTGTTCCTGTGGTCCGGGCCGCAGCTATTTCCGCAAGGGGCTGGAGGCGTACTTCACCGTGCTGATCGAGGCCTGCTGGCCCAAGCGGCGCATCCTCGAGGTCTACCTGAACGTCGCTGAGTTCGGCTACGGCACCTACGGCGCCGAGGCCGCGGCGCAGCGCTTCTTCCACAAATCCGCGGCGCGGCTCGACGCGCGGCGACGCGGCCCTGCTCGCAGCGGTGCTGCCGAACCCGCAGCGCTTGCTGGTGAGCGCGCGCCGTCGCGCTACGTCGAGCAGCGCCGCGCCTGGATCGAAGGCCAGATGCAGGCGCTCGGCGGCCCCGAGATGCTCGATGAGATCGACGCGTATCCGGACCGGCACTGACGGCTGGCGCAGCGCTTCACCGGGATCCTCAGGCCGTGGCCAGGGCGACCCTGTCGAAGTCTCCCGGTGAGGGCTGCACCTCCGGCGCCGGCTGGATGCCGATCCTGCGACAGACCTCGTAGGTGAGCTCGGGGCGGTTCAGCGTATAGAAATGGAATTCCCCGACGCCGTGGCGCTGCAGCTGGCGGATCTGCTCCGTCGCCACATCGGCAGCAACCTGGCGGCGGCCCGCCGCATCGTTTTCCAGTCCCTCGAAACGGCGCCTCAGCCAGTCCGGCACGCTCGTGCCGCAGCGTGAGGCGAACCGGCGCATCTGCGCGAACTGCACGATCGGCAGGATGCCCGGCACGATCGGCACGTCGATTTGTTCAGCCGCGCAGCGATCCCGGTAGCGCAGGAACAGGTCGGTATCGAAGAAGAACTGCGTGATCGCGCGATTTGCCCCGGCCGCGATCTTGCGCTGCAGGTTCTCGATGTCCGCCGCCACGGATCCGCTCTCCGGGTGGCCCTCCGGGTAGGCGGCCACCGCAATATCGAAGTCCCCGATGCCGCGCAGCGCCCGCACCAGGTCCGCGGCGTAGGCAAACCCGTTGCTCCGGCCGCCGCCCGCGCCGGCCGGTGCCGTCGCCGGCGCATCGCCGCGCAGTGCGACGATGTGACGCCTGCCTTCGCGCCAGTACGCCGAGGCGAGTTCGAGCACTTCGCTGCGATCGGCCCCGATGCAGGTCAGGTGCGGCGCGACACATCAAATCGGTCTCATGTCGCGATGCGCCGCACGCAGCTGTGGGTTCGCGAGCGCGGTCGATCCGTCCGCGCCGTACGGTGACCGAGACGAAGCGCGGGCGCAGCGGCGCCAGCCGCGCGTACCGATTCCCACAGCTGGGCCGCGCCGCGCATCGTCGGCCGGCGGGAAGAACTCGAACGAGACCGCGATGCGTTTTGACGGGTACATGCGATTGAGCATGCATTAACGGTCGGTTTGCTTCAAAATCTATAATCTTCATCGGCAGCATGAATCTGGCTCATGACGTCAACGGCGCTGGAATTGCGGCATCTGGAGACCTTGCTGGCGCTGGCCGAGTGCGGCAGCCTGTCCAAGGCAGCCGAGCGGCTGTACCTGACGCAATCGGCGCTGTCGCACCAGCTGCGTGCGCTGGAGAGCCACTACGGCGCGGCGCTGGTCGAAAAGAACGTTCGTCCGCTGCGCTTTACGGCGATCGGGCAACGCCTGCTGGCGCTCGCGCGAACTGGTGCTGCCGCAGGTCGCCGAAGCCGGCCGCGACGTCGCGCGCCTCGCGCAGGGGCATGGCGGCCCGCTGCGCATTGCCGTGCAATGCCACAACTGCTTCGACTGGCTGATGCCCGCGATGGACGCGTATCGTTCGCTGTGGCCGGAAGTGGAGCTGGACATCATCTCCGGATTCGTCGTCGACCCGCTGCCGCTGATCGACCGCGGCGAGGCGGAAATGGCCGTCATCCATGACGAGCACGGGCCGCGCGCCAACGTGGTGTTCAGCCCGCTGTTCCGCTACGAGAGCGTGTCGCTGATGAGTCCGCGCCACCGCCTCGCCGCGAAATCCTGGTTGGAAGCCGCGGACTTCGCCGCCGAGACGCTGATCACGTATCCGGTGCCGGACGAGATGCTGGACGTGATGAAGCACTGCCTGACGCCAGCCGGGGTCAATCCGAAGCGGCGCACCGCGGAGCTGACCGTCGCGATCCTGCAGCTCGTGGCCAGCGGCCGCGGCATTGCCGCCCTGCCCTCCTGGGCGGTCGGCAATTACATCGAACGCGGCTACGTCGTGTCGCGCCCCATCGGCCGCGGCGGACTGCATTGCGAGCTGTATGCCGCGACCAGCACGACGGGGACCCAGACGGCCTATATCCAGGAATTCATCGCGCTGACGCGCTCGATGAGCCTGACCACGCTCGCCGGCGTCACCGCGCTCTAGACCGGCGTCAGTGCATGCGTCAGTGCACGGAGCCCGCGCCCGACGCGGCGCTGCCGGTCGGGGCGAACAGCTGTTCGACGTCCACCGCATCGAACACATAGGCCCGGTTGCAGAAATCGCAGCTGACCTGGACATCGCCGCGCTCGGCCAGCACCGAACGCGTCTCGGCTTCGCCGAGCGACTGCAGCATGCCGCCGACGCGATCGCGCGAGCACCGGCAGCGGAAATAAACCGGCGCCGGGTCAAAGAGGCGCAGGTCGTCTTCGTTGAACAACCGGTGCAGGATCTCGGTGTCCGCGAGCGTGCGCAGTTCTGCCGGCGTCAGCGTGTCGCCGAGCAGCTGCACCCGCCGCCACGCATCCTCGATGCGCGCCTCGCCCGGGCTCGCGGCCTCGGAGAGCGCGGCGCCGGTTTCGGGCAATCGCTGCAGCAGCATCCCGGAGGCGCCGCGCGCATCCGCGTGCAGCCACAGGCGCGTGGGCAACTGCTCGGAGTTCTCGAAGTAGTCCTGCAGTGATTCGGCGAGGCGCCCGGTGCCGATCGGCACGATGCCCTGGTAGCGCTGCGTCCGGTCCTCGTTTTCCAGCGTCACGGTCAGGTTGCCGGTGCCGAAAAGGGCCGCCATGCCGCCCGGCTGCGCACGCTCGCCGGACGGGTCCTGGTCACGGTAACGCGCGAGGCCGCGCACGCCGAGTCCGGCCGTGCACTGCGCCAGCATCAGCGGCACCGGCCCGTCGCCCTGCAGCTGCAGCGACAGGACCCCGTCGAACTTGATCGTGGCGGCGAGCAGCAGCGCGGCGGCGACCGCCTCGCCGAGCGTGTCGCGTATCGTCGGCGGATACTGGCGATGTTCGATCAGCGCGCCCCAGGCGGCATCCAGGTGCACCAGGTGGCCGCGGATCGGCAGGCCCTCGAAGACGAACCGGTGCAGGCAGTCCCGATCGTGCATGCCCCTGTGCCCTAGGACCCGCTGCCGCCGAGCCGGGCCTTCAGCAGGTCATTGAGCTGCGCCGGGTTCGCCTTGCCCTGCGTCGCCTTCATGACCTGGCCGACGAAAAACCCGAACAGCTTGTCCTTGCCGCTGCGATAGTCGGCCAGCTGTTTCGGGTTCGCGGCCATGACGGCGTCGATCGCGCGCTCGATCGCACCTGCGTCGGTGATCTGCGTCAGGCCCCTGGCCTCGATGATCGCATCCGCCTCGCCGCCCTCGGACCACATCGCCTCGAACACATCCTTGGCGATCTTGCCCGAGATCGTGCCGTCGACGATGCGCGCAGCAGCCCGGCGAGGCGCCGGGCGGAGACCGGGAGGCGGCGATGTCGAGCGCGTCCCGGTTCAGCGCGGCGGGCAGCTCGCCCATGACCCAGTTCGCGGCGAGCTTGGCATGGGCCGGCGCCGGTGCGCGCAACGAGGGCCTCGAAGTAGTGCGCCGAGCTCGCGGCTCGCGCAGAGCACGCCGGCGTCATAGGCCGACAGGCCGAATTCGCGCGCGAAGCGCGCCGCCTTGTCGTCGGGCAGCTCCGGCAGCGTCGCGCTGCGACTTCGGCGATGAACGCCGTCGCCGACCTCCAGCGGCAGCAGGTCCGGATCCGGGAAATAGCGGTAGTCGTTGGCTTCTTCCTTGGAGCGCATCGAGCGGGTCTCGTCCTGGTCCGAATCGTACAGGCGCGTCTCCTGCACGACCTTGCCGCCGCCCTCGATGAGCTCGATCTGGCGCGCCGACCTCGTATTGGATCGCCTTCTCGACGAACCGGAACGAATTGAGATTCTTGATCTCGGCCCGCGTGCCCAATTTCTCCGCGCCGCGCGCCGCACCGAGACGTTGGCGTCGCAACGGAACGAACCTTCCTGCATGTTGCCGTCGCAGATCTCCAGGTAGCGCACCAGCGTATGGATCTTCTTCATGTATGCGACCGCTTCCTTCGCGGAGCGCATGTCCGGTTCGGAGACGATCTCCAGCAGCGGCGTACCGGCGCGGTTGAGATCGATGCCGCTGGCGTTCGCCAGTCCCTCGTGCAGCGACTTGCCCGCGTCCTCCTCCAGGTGCGCGCGCGTGATGCCGACCGTCTTCGCGGTGCCGTCCTCGAGCAGGATCGAGATCGAGCCGCGGCTGCACTATGGGCTCCTCGTACTGGCTGATCTGATAGCCCTTGGGCAGATCCGGATAGAAATAATTCTTGCGCGCGAAGATCGATCGCGGCGCGATCACGGCGCCGATGCTGAGGCCGAACTTGACCGCCATGCGCACGGCCTCGGCGTTCAGCACCGGCAGCACGCCGGGTAGGCCAGGTCGACGAGACTGGCCTGCGTATTCGGCGGCGCGCCGTACGCGGTCGCGGCCCCGGAGAATATCTTCGAGCGGGTCGCGAGCTGGGCATGAATCTCGAGGCCGATGACGGTTTCCCAGTGCGTCATGACTCGTAACCACGCGGAATGTGACGATGCCAGTCGGTCTCCAGCTGGTAGCGGTGCGCCGCGTTCAGCAGGCGGTCCTCGGAGAAATGGGGCCCGATCAGCTGCAGGCCCATCGGCAACGAGTCGACGTAGCCGCAGGGGATCGACAGGCCCGGCAGTCCGGCGAGGTTTGCGCCGATCGTGTAGATGTCGTTCAGGTACATCGTCACCGGGTCGTCGATCTTGGCGCCGATGGCGAACGCCGGGGTCGGCGTCGTCGGCCCGATGACAGGTCCACCTGGTCGAACGCGGCGCGGAAATCATCGGCGATCCGCTGGCGCGCCTTCTGTGCCTTCAGGTAATACGCATCGTAATAGCCGGCCGACAGCACGTAGGTTCCGGTCATGATGCGCCGCTTGACCTCGGCGCCGAACCCTTCGCCGCGCGAACGCTTGTACAGGTCGAGCAGGTCCCTGGGTTCTTCGCAGCGGTAGCCGAAGCGGACGCCGTCGAAGCGCGACAGGTTCGATGAGCACTCGGCGGGAGCTACCACGTAGTACGTGGGGACCGACAGCGGCAGGCTCGGCAGGCTGACGCCGACCGTTTCGGCGCCCAGGCGCCGGTAGATCTTCAGTGCCTCCTCGATCAGGGCGGCGGCACGCGCCTCGAGCCCGTCGAAGAACTCGTTCAGCAGGCCGATCTTCAGGCCCTTGAGCGGCGTCTCCTTTTCACCGCACGGCAGGCGGAAGCCTGCCCTGCAGGAGATGAGCCCTTTAAGACCCTGACCGGGTAGCTCAGTCGGTAGAGCAACGGACTTCGATCGAGGAATCGAATAGGAGCCTCCCGCGGGAAGAATCCGAACCGCGAGAGTGAATGCCGCAGTATGCTGGGACGCCCTGAGAGCCCCCGCACCACAACGTCGCCGGCAACGGCAAGCGTGACGGTTTGAAAAGGCGGGGGATTGGGTAATCAGCAGGCAAGGGGGCGGCGGATCGCCGGTCCCGGCCTCAGAGACTAGACGCGGCACGCCTGCGACGGCGATGGGATAGTCCAGACCTTCAACACCCGGGTCTGCCTTCCAGGGGCCCCGGGAGGTCGGTGAAAGCCGATGAGGTACGTTAATCCGTTGGTCGTGGGTTCGAGCCCCACCCCGGTCATTTGCGAAAACAGCCGCCAACATGACACTGGTGAATCACAAGCCCAAGTTCGTCGGGCAGGCTTCAGCCTGCCGCTCTTTGTAGCGACGCTCCAGGGATCGCAGGCTGAAGCCTGCCCTACAGAACTCCTATGCGGGAGTCCCGTTAGGGTGGGCGTAGAGCGGGAGCGAAACCCACCGTCCCGGCCCTCGCGGTGGGTTTCGCTGCCGCTCACCCACCCTACGGAGAAGCTGCCGCTCTTTTGTAGCGACGCTCCAGGGATCGGCAGGCTGAAGCCTGCCCTACAGAACTCCTATGCGGGAGTCCCGTAGGGTGGGTGAGCGGCAGCGAAACCCACGTCCCCGGCCCTCGCGGTGGGTTTCGCTGCCGCTCACCCACCCTACAAGACTTGCTAAAACAGCCGCCAACATGACGCTGGTGAATCACAAGCCCAAGTTCGTCGGGCAGGCTTCAGCCTGCCGCTCTTTGTAGCGACGCTCCAGGGATCGGCAGGCTGAAGCCTGCCCTACAGAACTCCTATGCGGGAGTCCCGTAGGGTGGGTGAGCGGGAGCGAAACCCACCGTCCCCGGCCCTCGCGGTGGGTTTCGCTGCCGCTCACCCACCCTACAAGACTTGCTAAAACAGCCGCCAACATGACGCTGGTGAATCACAAGCCCAAGTTCGTCGGGCAGGCTTCAGCCTGCCGCTCTCTGTAGCGACGCTCCAGGGATCGGCAGGCTGAAGCCTGCCCTACAGAACTCCTATGCGGGAGTCCCGTAGGGTGGGTGAGCGGCAGCGAAACCCACCGTCCCCGGCCCTCGCGGTGGGTTTCGCTGCCGCTCACCCACCCTACAAGACTCCGCTCTTGTAGCGACGCTCCAGGGATCGGCAGGCTGAAGCCTGCCCTACAGAACTCCTATGCGGGAGTCCCGTAGGGTGGGTGAGCGGCAGCGAAGCCACCGTCCCGGCCCTCGCGGTGGGTTTCGCTGCCGCTCCCCACCCTAAGACTTACAAGGCGGCCTACCAATTCGTCGACGGCGGCGTCCATCGCATGTCGTGGATTTCCCCGGGGCAATCACCTGCGGGGCCGACCTTGTCGAGGCGAGCCGTGCTCGCCTCCGCCCTTCTCGACCTCGCCGAACTCTGCCTCGAACGCGGCGAGCCCTTGCCCATCCCCGACCCGAGCGTCTCCGACCCCGACGCCGATATCGAGGAACCGCTTCACCTTCATCTCAAGGCAAGCACCGCCGTCGAACTCGTCCCGACGGGCGTGATCGTCCCGTGAAGCGACAGGAGTTGATTCGGCACCTGGTCCGCAACGGATGCGCTCTGGCTCGGGAAGGGTCTGACCACTCCATCTGGGAGAACCCGGGAACGGCCGTCGGACGGCGGTCCCACGTCACCGCGAAATCCCAAATCCGACGGCCCGCGATACTGTCTCATCTCGGCATACCCGACCCGTAGGCGGTCGTACGCATCTTGAAGGGCCTGATGTTCTGACCACCCACGTGAAGGCCCAGGGGCGCGCTCCTCTTGTAAGGGCGAGCAATGCGGTGGCGAAGCCCGCCGCGAGGGCCGGCGAAAAAGGTTCGGCCCGGCCCCGGCGCATCTCGATTGTCAGAACGATCGTCGCGGATTTCTCGATGGTGAGGATGGTGCTTCCTCGTGCGCGGCGGCGTTGTCGCCCGAGGGAGGAGACTTCTTCACTCACTGTTGAGGTTTCGCGGACCATGGCCTCCGACGCTCGAACCGAAGCCAACCGAAAAAGGCCCGGAACGCTCCACCGGCCCCAAGACCCCCGAGGGCAAGGCGGCTCGTCAAAAAACGCCCTCAAACACGGGCTGACCTCCGAGGAACTCATCCTCCCGGCGAAAATCCCGAAGCCTACGACGCCCGGATGGACGAATGGATGGACGCCTACGACACCTGCACCCCGATCGGGCGTTAGCTGATCGTCCGCGCCGTGAACGCATCATGGAAACTCGACCGTTGCGAGCGTTACGAAAAGTCCACCCTCGCCAACAAGGTCCGCCACGCGACCGATGAATTTCTGGTCTCGAACATCACCCGCGCCGAGGAACTCGGCAAGCGCCTGCTGTACGAGCCGCTGAATCGATGCGTCCAGGCGCAGGTTCGCGACCCGATCACCGCCGCGAAAATCGAGAAGCGGAACGAGGACGATCCCGCCGTCATCCAGCCGCAGATGCTCACGTTTCTTCAAGGGGCCGAGTGGCTGTTCGAGCGCTGGTGCCAGCTTGAGGAGATGCTCCGGCTTCATGGCTACTGGCATTATCCCGGAGAAATACCAGGCGGTTCGACTGCTTGGGAAGCGTCCCGAGGACGTGTTGCAAGACCCCGACGTCTCGCGGATTTTTCTCTGCGTCTCCGGCGCTCATCCCGAACCCTGGAGGCTCTGGAACGAATACTATCAGGCGGCGATGGGGTGCGACGGCAAGCCGTTTTACATGAAGCAAGTCGAGCTGCACGCGCAGTACATTCCCGAACAAAAAGCGGCGGCCGTCGCGGAGATCAAGGAATTGATCCACCGCGAAAAGTCACGCCTCAAGGCGCTGATCGACACCCATCTCCGCCCGATCGACGAGCTCGACATGCGGGAGGCCCCGTATCGGGCGATGGTCGACACCTCGGTCGAGGGGGCAAGGTTCCATCGATACGAGGTCTCGCTTGAGAAGGAGTTCCACAAGGCCATTTTCGACCTGACGAAGTACATCAAGGACCTCAAGAAGGCGTCCGAAGAGGCGCCGGTCCAGCGCCCTGAAGACTCCCCCTCGGCAAAACGAACCCATTCCGCAAGTGGCTGTCCCCACGGTGTTTGTGGCCGACCTCAGGCCCGAGGAAAACGCCGAGGCCATGTTTGGGATCGAGGAATGTGAACCCAAGGCTCCATCCACGGGGAACGGCCCTCCCTTGACAGGCGTCTGAGGCCCGTATTCGGGCCGGAAAACGCCCCGAAATTCATAAGCCGGCGCTGATTTCACAATCAGCGGCGGTCGCGGTGCGCGCACTGGGGGCGTGTCGACGGGGCTGGGGACGCTCGGCGGCCCGTCCGGTTTTGTGGCCAGAAAAAACCGGGTCGGGCTCGGATTGCAAGACCTGGGTCTTTTCGGTAGGGTCCGCGACGCACCAAGTCTTTGGGCCCGATCGGGCCGTTCGAGCGACCGGGACGACCGAGCCGAGCGTGGGCCGGGGCCTTGACGGTCAACGTTTCGGGGCGCCCTGGGCCCGCGACGGTTTCCGGGAGCGTCCGCCTCGCGAGGCGCGGGGACGTTCAGGACGCTTTCGAGCAACAGGGCGAGCCGTTTCGCGGCCTCGCCCGGATGCCGGGGAGAGTTCGGCCATCTCGGCGAAGCTGAGCTGAGGGGTCGGGAAACGGGAGTCGGCCCTCGGCCTGTTCGGCCGTGGCGGCCAGGTTGTAGGCCTTGTTCCTGTGCTGGACCTTGACGCCGCAGCGTTTGAGGAAGTTCAAGTTCGCGATAGAAGGTCCGGAGGCCGATGCCCAGGGCGTTGAGGACGGCGTCGCGGCCGGTGGGTCGTTCGGCCAGGAGCATGACCAGGCGATGGAGTCTCGCGGCGCCCGAGTGTGATGTGGACCGAGGGGGCGTCGACGCGTGGTGGAGGCACGTTTCATGGGAGTGGGTCTTTCGGCTTCAGGAACCATCCGTGACGCGAGGGCGAGACGGTGCGGTCGGGGGGAACGGTCCTCCGGTCGTAGGGCTTGGCGTGGTCCTGACGATTTTCTCAAAAGGAGGGACGGCCGCCGATGATGAATCAAGGCCCTCGGATTTCCCAACGCGAGCGGTCTCGCGACGCGCGGTCGAGAACCCGGTTGCGGGCCCCGCGGAGCCACGGCGGCCTCGGACAGTAACGTGGAACACAACAACGACGGCTCAGGTGATTGCCGGCCGAGACGCGGGGCCCGAGGGCCGGTCCGGTGTCTGCCTCCTCGCCCATAGGGATGTGTGGTCTATGTCGACGCGCAAGCACTGGCCAGGGCCCGGGCGTTCGGCCCGAGGCGGACCCCCTGGAAGACCGCCAGTTGCTCTCCGGCCTGGTCTCCGGGACCGACATCGACGGCGACACCTGGACGCTCCGCCTGGTCGGCTTCGTAGCACCACGGTGGCGGACCGCATGGGCGGGACGCTGCGCTTCATTTTCCCGGTGCGCAAGAACATCGCGTTCACCCTCGAAGGCGGCGTGAACGAGACGTTGCTCGGCCGCGCCAATCTGGGACGCGTGCTCGCCGGCGTGCAGTTCGGCAACTTCATGCGTCCGAAAGAACTGCTGATCGCCGATCATGCAACGCCCGTGCAGGTTCCGCGTGTTCGCTATGAAGTGCTCTCGCGCACGGTGCGCATCGGCGGCGATGCTCCGCCGGTCGCCGACGCGGGTCCGAACCAGACGCTGGTCGGCCCGGCCACGGTCACACTGGACGGCTCAAATTCGTCCGATCCGAACGGCTACAAGCTGACCTACCAATGGACGCAAGTCCTGACGAATGCGCCCGGGACCGCCGTGGTGCTCTCGAATCCAACCAGCGCAATTACCACCTTCTCGGCCGCTACCGGGGAGACGTACTACTTCACGCTGACCGTCAAAGATCCTTATGGATTGTCGAATTCGGCGCACGTGACCATCACCATGACAACGCCGACGACGGTCGTCACGCCGCCGACGCCGCCCATAATCACGAGCTTCGTGGGTTCGCCGCTCACCATCCAGCAGGGGGCCAGTTCCACTCTCTCCTGGGCGGTGACGGGCGCGGATACGATCACCATCACCGCGCTCGGCAATGTCATTGCCGCCGGCAGCGCGCCCGTAACGCCTCAGGCCACCACAACGTATGTCCTGACGGCCACCAAGGGAACGCTGACCGCCTCGCAAAGCGTCACGATCACAGTCACGCCAACCACCCCGCCACCCACGAATCCGTCGAACGCGGTGGCGATTACGGTGTTCGGACAACAGTTGCTCTCCGACGGCATGACGCAGTTGTCGTGCCTCACCAAGAACGCGGCTTCGATTATGTTGGCGGGTAAGACGTTCCCGTTCACCGTCGAAGCGGTGCTCGAAGTGGATCCATCGGTACCGACCACGTATACCTGCGTGGCCACTGGCGCCGACGGGACGCAGGTGTCCCAGTCGCTGGTCGTGCAGTAGGAGTCGTGCAGTAGGAGTCGTGCAGTAGGAGTCGTGCAGTAGGAGTCGTGCAGTAGGAGTCGTGCAGTAGGAGTCGTGCAGTAGGAGTCGTGCAGTAGGAGTCGTGCAGTAGGAGTCGTGCAGTAGGAGTCGTGCAGTAGGAGTCGTTCAGTAGGGAGTCGTTCAGTAGGGAGTCGTGCAGTAGTTCGCACGTTCGTTCGATGCGCCCTTCGGGGCAAAGAGGGGCTCCTTCGGGAGCCCCTCCTCAATTGGTATTTCGTTTTGGTAGAGAGCCCGCCCCATGCGTAACAGCTTGGGGCCATTCCGCGATCAGAAACTTTCCCGCCGAAGCGAAATAGCGCTCGTTGATGGGGCTCGAACGGTTCGTGTGGGAATTTGCGCGACCTGGTGATTTCGCATTCATCGCTCGTCATGGAAAGTACCCACCTGAGCCGCGACTAAAAGGAGCGGTTAGGCACCGCCCCGGTAACCAACGATACTGCCGCGTTGCGACTTGCGTGCCCGATGGTTGAACCGCTTCCTCTGGTCGCGGCTCGGGTCGGATCTGGATCGCGCGTCGAATCGAATCGCGTGGGGGGAAAGCCTAAGTATTTCCGCAATGCGGCAGGCGCTACGTATAGAGGTCTTCTTCGTGCCACCACTCCATTGCGCAGTGCACTCAACCCCGACCCGAGCCGCGACCAGTAGGGAGCGGTCCAACCTGCCGTGGGTCAAAAGCTTCGCTACCCGAACGGGCCACGTGTCTGTTACCCATAAACCTCGCCTCTTATCCCCAAACCCTCCGCGACTTCCGACTTTCACTCGACGCCTCCTCATCGCCTCATCGGCTACGCTGCAAGCATAAGTGGCCGGGTGTTCACTTCGTCTGGAGTACCGGCCCGCTAACGCGCATCGACCTAGGCAACGAGCGCTACGCCCAGTCCATCGGCAGAGGACTTGCACGACGAGTCGCATGCATGGCGAAACATGCCGGAGCTGTCTCCGATACGGCAGCCGGGGCCCCACTAGAGAACCGCGAATGTGAATGAGCGGGCCGGAACGCGGCCGGGTAAGGAGGGTAAGCCGCGGCGGATTGTAAACCCGCCGGCCAACGCGATCAGGCTTCTTGCAAGCTTCGCTTCGGATACTCGAGCTTCGTATACCACTCGCCCCGTCCCTGCGGCGTGATATCGAGCATATGCCAGATCGGGCTCAACAGATCGATGCCGCGCTCTTTGGCATCGCTCGACATCCACGGATGCGCGGTATAGAAGTGCCGCATTGTGCCGTCAGCGGATCGCGTGAACACCGATATGGTCGAGTCTTGTTTACCCGCGCGATCTTCGCTGCCAAAGTCGTACTTGAAGGTGCTCGATCCAGCACTCAGAAGGCGGAGCTTTCCCCACCCGCGCGCCCGGCCGTGCGCACGCAGAGCGGGCACATCGGCGGCGGCCACGATCGCCAGGTTCATGTTTTGCCCAAGATGCTCGGCAACGCCGTTGAAACCGTCGATCCACGCCGTGCACATCGGGCAGGGCTTGGTCTGGCTCTTTCCATACATCAAGTGATAAATGACGAGCGCCCGATCGGGCAAAGTAAACAGCTCGCTCAAGCGGGTCTTCCTTGTCGGCGTGTCGCCGGCTTCCAGATTCTCCGGACCTTCCTCGAATTCATAGTCTTGAACGGTTGCTCCCTTGGGAAGCCCACGGCGCAGCTCCGCGACCCGTTCCCGTTGACGCATCAAATCGATCTCCGCTAACCGGAGCTCTTCTCGTTTGGCCAGGTAAGTGTCGGGCTCGTTCGTCAGATTCGTCTGGCGAAGCGTACCGTCGATCGTTTCACGCACCATGATTTTACTACCCCACAGGTTCCAGACCCCCACCAACGAAATTTGTTTCAAGTTTTCGTTCCCGGATTTTCACGCCCCTCTGGACTTGGGAAAATGCGCACCTGACGACGCTTCGTAATGAACGCGAAGCCCCACTGCACCAGTACGAAAAAACGGTTGGCGAAGCCGATCAGAAAATAGACGTGGACCATCGCCCACACAAACCACGCGGGAAAGCCTGCGAAACGCACAAATCGCAAGTCGGCGACCGCATAAGTACGGCCCACAATCGCAAGATCGCCCTTGTCCCAATACCAGAAGGGAGGCGGCGGCTTCCGCTCCAGCACACGCCCGCGAATGAGCCGCGCGACATACTGGCCTTCCTGAAGGGCAGGCTGCGCGACACCGGGCATCACCATCGGCTCTTTCGACTTGATGCCCAGCAGATTCCGCGAGGGCGCGACGACGTGTGCTGTATCGCCGATCACAAAAATTTCCGGATGACCGGGAACCGACAAATCCGAAGTGACGATAACTCTTCCGGATTTGTCCATGGCCGCGCCCAGCCAGCGTCCCGCGGGCGAAGCGAGCACGCCGGCGCTCCACAACACGGTACTGGCGAAGACCCGGTGGCCTCCGCCCCCGCTGCTATCGGTCTCCACGATGACGCCCTCGGCATCGATCATCGTGACGCGAGTGTTGGTGTGGACCTTGACGCCGAGCCCTTCGAGGTGACGGAGAGCCTTCGCCGAAAGCGCCTCGGGATACGTGGGAAGCACGCGCGGCCCCGCCTCATACAGCAGGATCTGCGCCGAGCGCGGATCGATGTGGCGAAAATCGCGCGCCAGTGCGACGCGCGACATCTCCGCAAGCGTGCTCGCCATCTCAACGCCCACGGTCCCTGCGCCGACCAGCACAAACGTGAGCAGTTGCTCGACGGCTCCCGGCGCGGGATGGCCGAGCGCCGCGAGTCTCTCCGCGCGCTCAAAAGCCAGCAGCACCTTGCCGCGGATCTGATCGGCATCTTCGAGCGACGTCAATCCGGGCGCGACCTGCTGCCAGTCATCGTGTCCGAAATAGTTGTATTGAATGCCGGTGGCCAGAATCAAAAAATCGTACGGCAGATCGTAATCGCGCAGGTGGACCTGCCGCGCCTGGGGATCGACGCCGGCGACTTCGTCGAGCAGCACCTCGATATTGCGTTGCGGCAGGATGGAGCGCAAAGGCCCGGCGATCTCGTCGGCGGAAAGCAGGCCCGTCGCCACCTGGTACAACATCGGGCGAAACAGATGGTAGTTGCGCCGGTCGACGAGTGTGATCCTCACGGGAGCGCCGACCAAGGCGCGCGCGGCGTAAAGGCCGCCGAAGCCGCCGCCGACGATAACACGCGCGGAGAATCTGCGGGCAGAGTTCCTGGCAAAGCCGCCTCCCGAGGCCGGCATTTCGGGAGCGGCCCTCTCTCTACTTGATTCTTTTGGCAACGTTTAGTTTCGGAAGGATTGTGGAGCGCGCCGGCGAATGTGGGGCACGCTTTAGCTTGCCGGCGACTTTAGTCGCCGCCTCAAACTGGCGTTTCAGGGTGAAGCTCGACCAAATCGAATTGAGGAAACACGCGGACTGTCCCCACGTCCCCCCCACGTCCCCCGAAACCGGCCAGACTCAATTCGTTTCCCGAGGTGTAGGTTTAAGCACGGCCGCAACCCGGCCTTTGCCGCTCTGTCCGTATTACACAAGAGTCGAGATGACGCTCGCCTCGTCAGGTCTGGCGGTCCGCGCCAAGTCGGACACTACATGTCACGACGCCCCTACCGCCCCTTGCTGAGCTTCCGGAAATACTCCGCCACCGCGTCCGTGTATCCCGGAGCCACATGATCGCTCCCGCCACTACGAACCTGCCCGGTTTCCTCTTCGTCGATCTGCCGGCGCAGACGCACTTCCAGCGCTTCGAGCTTCGGAAGAATCTCGCGGCTGATGCGCTGGTCGAGCTCGGGTGACGCCGTTGCGCCCATCTGCATTTTCTGGATGTCGTGGTTCAGATCGTTCAACTCGCGCAGCGCGTCGGGGTTATCTTTGAACTGATCCTTCAGATCGTTCAACTGCAACTGCGCGTCGCGCGCGACCGCTCCAGGATCGCCGCCCTGAGGATAGGGCTCGTCGTATAAGCCTTCCGGCTGGAAGCGTCCGAAGGCGCCGAAGCCGCCGTTGCGTCCACGCGCGGGCGCGCCGGGAGAGCCTCCACCCTGATTGCCCTGCCCCTGTTGCTGCCCACCCTGTTGGCCGCCGCCCTGCTGGCCTTGCTGATTTCCCTGCTGGTTTCCTTGTGACCCGCCTTGCTGATTGCCGCCCTTTTGACCTTGGCCGGCCATCTGCTGCAACTGGCCGCGAAGATTTTCCAGGCGCGCGAGCTCCTGTTCCATCTCGCCCTTCTTGCCGCCCTGCGCCGCACTCGCGCTCAACGCGCCTTGGGCGGCTTTCAGATCTTTGCTGACCTGATCGAGCGCCTGCGCCACGCCCTTTTCGGTCGGCACCATATAAGCGCCCATGCCCTGACGAATGTTGTTCGCGGAAGCCTTGGCGCGATTGGTGACCTCGGTCTGTTGCATGCTGCTGAGTCCATCGCGAACGCGCCCCGCCGCGGCCGGCTGCGTTCCGGCGAGATCGCGGGCCGCCTGCTGCATGTCTTTCTGGAGCTTGTCGAGTTCGCCCGCCATCTTGTCCTTTTCATCGGCGAGCTGCTTGGTCTGCTGCGCATTCGCACCCGTCGGCGATTGACGCCCGAAGTTCCGTGGATTGGCGCGCGGATCGTCGCTGCCGCCGGTGGCCTGCTGCAGGCGATTCGCGAAATCGTGCTGCTGCGTCGCGAGCTTATCGGCGCGCTCCGAAAGATCGTCGAGCTGCGAGCCGGCCTGCTGCTGGCGCATCCCGTTCATCATGCGCTCGGCTTCGGCTAAGCGTTCGGCGGCGCGGCGTGCGTCGGCTTGTTGAGCGGCCGTCTGCGGCTCGCCTTGCTGTCCGTCCTTTCCATTCTGCTGGGCGCCTTGTTGCTGAGCCGCGCGCATATCGTCGAGCGCCTGCTTCAGACGATCGATGGCCTGCTGCATCTGCTGCTTGATTGCCACGCTGACCGCCCGATTGTCCCGCGCGACCGCTCTGGCCGGATTGGCCCGACTGACCGGATTGCCCGCTCTGACCCTGCTGACCTTGCTGGCCCTGTTGGCCTTGTTGCCCCTGCTGGCCTTGTTGCCCCTGTTGCGCTTGCTGCTGCTTCAACTGCTCCATCTGCTTGCGGAGCTCTTCGGCTTCGCGCCGCAACATCTCCTGCTGCCAGCGCTGCTCGAAGCTCTGCTGCTTGCTCTGATTCTGCTGCTGCGCGAGCTCCTGCTGGCGGCGCGCGAGCTGCGAAAGCTTCTGCAGCGCCTCGTCCACTTCCTTCTGCCGCTGTTCCTGCGAGGGCGCCGCACCGGAGCGCTGCCCGGTCTCGTACTGATTCTTCTCGGTGTCGAGTTCGAGGTCGAACATGCTCGCGAGATCGCGGCCCGCGCCACCCCCGCCTCCACCACCGCCGCCCGCTCCGAACGCGACTTGAATATCGCGGAACGTGGCTTCGGCGCGCAACAGATGCTGCAACGCGCGCTGCTCCGGACCAAGTGCATCTTTCCAACCCTGACCCTTGAGCTTGTCCGCCGCCGGACCCATCTCATCCGCCGCCGCTTCCAGATCCTTCACGAACGCCTGGAACTCCTGATTCGCACCGGCGAGTTGTCTGCTGCGCGAACGCGCCGCGAGCGACTGCGCCTGCTCCTTCAATTTCGTTTGCGTCTCGGCGAGGAAGCGAGCATTCTCCGCCGCTTTATCCTTCGCGTTGCCGCGCAGTTCGTTCCACGTCGCCGCGATGATTTCCTTCTGGCGTTGCGAGATCTCGTTCTGATCGCCCTGCTGGCCGCCGCCGCCACCGCCGCCGCCCATCTGCTGCGTCTGCGTGTAATTCCGCTCGAACGGCTGCGTTTCAATGAACATCATGTCGGTGCGCGAAGTGGTGCGCGCGTCCCTGGCCGTCGCATACATCGCGACCACGTCGCCGGCCTGCAGCTTGTAATCTTCCAGTGCGATGACCGTCTTGCCGCTGGCCTCTTTCACGTTCGTCGAATTCGGAATCGGGACGACTTTCTCGTCGCCGCCGTTGACCGAATAATGCAGCTCGGCTCCTTGTAGCGCGAAATCGTCCGCCGCGCTCACCGCGACCGTGACCTCTTCAATCGGGCTCACCTTCGCGTCCGAACCCGGATGCGTGATCTTCACCGTAGGTGCATCGTCCTGACGCGCTTCGATGAAATAATCTTCGCTCAGCCGCACGCTTTCGCCTTGTTCCTTCGCTGCAAAGTGATACAGGCCGTCTTTTTGAATCGGCACGCGAGCAGTCAGCTTGCCGTCGCTTCCGGTGTCCAGCTTGATGCTCGTACCGTCATCGAGTTCCAGCTCGCCGTTTTTCAGCGGACGATCCGTTTCGACGGTCAGCTCGGCCGTGGTTCCCTGCACCGCGCGCAGATCGCCGCCCGGATCTTCGACGCCATCTTTCATCCCAAGCCACGTCGGGAAATGATACGTCACCTTCACGTGCTTGATACCGGGGAGATCGACGACGTCAAGCTTGTAGGTCTTCGAGCGCACACCGTTGGCTTCCACGTAATACTCGACCGGTTCCGGCACGCCCGCGAACAGAAATTCATATTGCGATTCACCGGCGCGCGGCACCATGCGGGCTTCTTCCCACTTCGCGGCGCTTTGATACTTCGCCATCAGGCGCACTTGTTCGGAGACGAATCCAGCGAGCTGCGCGGTGACCTGCTGATCGGCTTTGCGCCGAATCAGTTTATTGCCGGGCTGCACCAGAATGTCGTAGAAATTCACCCCGGATTTCGGCGTGCCCGCCCACAGCAACGATGCACCGTAGCCGAGGAATCCGGGGCCCGCGGCGATCAGCCAGATGAGAATCGCACCGGCGGCTCCCGCTCCCGTGGCCAGCGCCCAAATCGATTTCGGAGGAGCGATCCGCGCAGGCTGCGTGCGTTTCGCGACCTGCATCGTATCCATGGCGAGCAGATCGAGCATCGGATCTTTGCGATCGCTGCGCTCCACGTAAGTGACGAGGCGCTCTTTGAAATCGGGGAAAGAAGTTTCCGCGCGACCCGCGGTCCTGCGGCGATTCAGCGCGAGCAGCGGGATCACCAGGGCGAAACCAATCGCAGCGGCCAGGCACAGAAACAACGCGGCGCGCGCGAACGTCACGCTGAACGGCGAGAACGAGAACGCGTTGGCGAGCAGCACCAGCACCACCGTGGCTCCGAGCGCGACACCGAACGCGATGGCGACACCTTTCGATATCGTCAGCCAGCGCAGGCGCTTTTCGAGATCCCGTAGGTACTGATTCAGTTGGTCGCGCGTGTTCATGCCGCCTCCCTCTTCACGGTTTCTCGCTGCTCGACGGGGGGCCGCAGATACCGGTCTGCCACCACCGATTCCGCCACTGCTACTCCTAACAATAGCAACAATAAATACGGCCACAGAGGCCACGGTTTTTCATTCGCCGACTCCGTTCCGGAACCGTTCTGCGTGTCACCTTGGTTACCAACGGAGCCGGTGCCCTTCCACAAATCGAGCGTCTCTTTCGGAATCTGGGCCAGGTCGGATTCACGCCGGTCCGCATGCGCGGCCACCAGGCTTCGCCGTCCACCGGCTGTCTTGATCTCGAAGAATCCTTCACGGTCCAGCATGAAATTCGTCGCCTTCACGGCTTCTTCCAGCGAGAACACGCGCTTGCCGTCGGGATCGAGAACTTCAGCGGCGGCTGCGTTCGAACCCTTGTTCGTGTTGTCCGCCGCGCGTAATTCCACGTACGAATCGACCGGGAGATTCACCGGCTGTTCGGCTCCGCCGCCGCCCAAATACAAAGCCACCTGCGAAACGAACGGGACCCACGAGGCGTGGATCGGAAGATCGTTCGAGACGTTATCGAATGTGGACGCGAACGCGAGCACTTTACCTTCGCCGATGTTTTGCTCCATCAATAACGGAGCCCCGTCGTTCATCTTGGCGAGCACGCGCGACTTCGTGGGATTCACGTGAATCGCCTGATAGAACTTCACACCGTTGAAACGATCGACGGCGCGCAGCGCGGGATGACCGGCATCAACGTCGGTGACGGTGAGAAAACGATCGCCTTCGCGGCCCGCGTAATCGGAGGATTGAATCGCCTCATCCAGGACCGGCACGCGCGGGAGCACGGCCGCTGCCGGACCGAGCGCGATCAGCACCGAACCGCCGTTGCGGACATAATTCTGCAAGCCGCTTTCGAGCGACGGCGGGACATTGCCTAAATCCGAGAGAACGACGAAAGCATAATTCGAAAGCGGCGCCGCGGCGGCTGCATCGGGAACTTGCGTCTCCAACATGAACGCGCCATCGCCGGAGGAATCGAGCGCGTCCTTGAAATACAATTCGGCGCGCGGATGCCGTCCATCGTCGACGAACAGAACCTTGCGCGGATCGGCGCGTTCCACCGAAAAGTAATAATGATCGTCGCCTGGGAGCGCGTCGCCGCCATCGATGTGTACTTCGCCCTTACTGAATCCGTACGGCGCGTCGAGCCCGAGAAATTCCACCTGGCCTCGACCGTTCGCGGGGACGTCGACCATCTTCGATTGCAGCTCGCGCCCGTTCAACATCAGAGTGACGTTGCGTTTCGTGGCCGTGGTCCCGTAGCCCGCGACGGTCGCCTGCACGCGCACGCGTTTGGGATCGTACACGCGCCGCGGCGCAACTACGTTCTCCACCGCCCAGTTCGGCGCGGGATCTCCCACCGGATGAAAAAACAGCGTGGTGCCCGGATTCACGCGCAGATCGGCGAAGCCGGAGGCATCGCGGTTTTTTGTAGATCGCTCGCCAGGTGCACGTCGAGCGGCAGCTTCTGCGCGTCGGCCAGCGTGCGCAGATAGCGCGCGAGTTCACCAAAAGACGCCCGGCTATCGCTCGGCTGGATAGAAGCGACGGCGGCGCGCAGTTGCGCGGGATCGTTGACCACTTGCGTGAGCGCCTGCACACTTCCGGCGAGCGCGATGACTTGCGCTTGATCGCCGGGCTTCAGATTGTTCACCACCTTCATCGCTTCGTCTTTGGCCTGCGCCAGACGATTTCCGGCCCGCATGCTGAACGATCGATCGACCGCGATGACGGTAATCTTCTTGCCATCGGCCGCCCCGTTGGCGCGCCGGATGAAGGGACTCGCGAACAACAGCGCGAGGAGAATGATCATCGCGGTGCGCAATGCGAACAGCAATAAATAATCGAGCTTGCGATGCTTCACCGAGCTCTGCTCGCGCTGCTCGAAAAACATGAGAGTCGGGAAAAGCTTCGGATCGGTTTTGTGGCGCTTCAGCAGGTGCATCCACACGGGGATGCCGACGGCGGCGAGTCCGGCGAGGAACCAGGGCGCGAAAAAACCCATTAAAACCTCCCGCCCCGGATCGCGAGATATTCGCGCAGAGCCGCATCCAAAGGTCGGCTCGTGTCGATCATAAAATAATCCAGCCCCGCACCCTGCGCCTTCGATTTCAACTCCGCCAGATGCGCGTCGACCTTGGCCGGATATTCACGATTCACGTAATCCGGCGAGACCTCGATCGTGTCGCCGGTTTCCAGATCTTCCATCAACACGGGCTGGCGAACCTTGGGACGAATCTCTTCGGGATCGAGCACATGAAACAGGACGACTTCATTCCCGTGAAATCGCAGCGGGGCGATGGTGTTCACGACTTCTTCGGGATTCTGCCAGAAATCCGAAATGCACACGATGAGGCCGCGCCGGTGCAGGAACTCACGAACGTGCCCGAAAGGCTTGGAATAATCCGTGCGTGCGCCGACCTCGGCCTTTTCGACGGCGTGGAGCAGGCGCGCGAGCTGCCCCTGACGCGTCGAGGGCGGAACGAACTGCGTGACATCGTCGTCGAACACGACGAGCCCGGCGGCATCTCTCTGCAGCCTCGCCATGTAGCACAGCGATGCCGTCAGAAATCGCGAGTATTCCAGCTTGTCGATCTTATGCGACGTGAAGCGCATCGACCGGCTGGCATCCAGAAGAATCGTCAGCTGGCAGTTCGTTTCGCCGCGATAGCGCTTGAGGTACATGCGCTCGGTGCGCGCGAAAACGTTCCAATCGACGTGGCGCAGATCGTCGCCGGGATTATAGGAGCGATACTCCGCGAATTCCTGGCTGAAGCCGAAATCGGGCGAACGGTGCAGACCGGAGATAAAGCCGTCCACCACCGTCTGCGCTACCAGGTCCAAGCCGGAAATCCCAGCCAGCACCGCCGGATCTAAGAAACGTTGCATTGTTTAAACCGCCTGCGCGCGACTCGATAACCGCATCGTCCCGATGGGCGACCTACTCTTTTGGCGGCGGCATGGCCTCGATCAGTTTCTTCAGAAGATCGTCGGTGGTCAAGCGGTCCGATTCGGCCTGGAAGTTGAGCAGCACGCGGTGCCGCAGAATGGGCCGCATCAGCGTGGTCACATCTTCATACGAGACGTGGAAGCGGCGTTGCATCAGTGCGCGAGCCTTGGACGCCAGCACCAGGAATTGCGCCGCGCGGACGCTCGCGCCGAAATTGACGTACTTCTTAATAAAATCGGGAGCCGAGGGATCCGAGGGCCGCGTGGCGCGCACCAGATTCACGGCATAGCGTCCGACTGAATCGGAAATCGGAATCATGCGGACCACTTGCTGGAAATCGAGAATGTCTTCCGCCGTGGTCACCGCATCCACCTGCGCGACGTGCGTGGTGGTGGTCAGGTCGAGAACTTTCAATTCCTGATCGGCCGACAGGTAATCAAGCAGGACGTTGAAGATGAAACGATCGAGCTGCGCTTCGGGCAAGGGATACGTGCCTTCGAGCTCGATGGGATTCTGCGTGGCCAGCACGAAGAACGGCGCCTTGATGGTATACATGTTGCCGCGCACCGTGCAGGAGCGCTCCTGCATCGCTTCGAGCAGCGCCGATTGCGTCTTCGGAGGCGTACGGTTAATTTCGTCGGCCAGCAGAACGTTCGCGAAAATGGGACCCGGCACGAAGGTCCACGTGCGGCGTCCGGTTCCGGGATCTTCTTCGATGATGTCGGTGCCCGTGATATCGGAGGGCATCAGATCCGGCGTGAACTGGATGCGGCGGAACTCCAATCCGAGCGCCTGCGAAAGCGTGCGCACCAGCAGCGTCTTGGCGGTGCCGGGCAAGCCGGTGATCAGGCAGTGGCCGCCGACGAAGAGCGCGACCAATACTTGATCGATCACTTCATCCTGGCCGACGATCACCCGGCGGATCTGCCCGATGATGGCTTCTTTGGCCGTATGGAACCGCGCGATCCGCTCCTGCAACGCGAAGTCGCTGCTAGCTGTTTCTGTGAGGTTCATTCGCTTTTTTTATTCTTTCCCGTTCAATTCGAGCAACAATTTTAAGGCCGGCTTGAAGTCCGGCGCCACTTCCAGCGCGGAAATCACTTCCTCGCGCGCATCCTTTACTTTATGCTCAGCCATGTACGCCCGCGCCAGCCCGTAATGCGCGCCCGCCGGATCCACAGGTTTTTCCGCCAGCACTGCGTTGTACTCTCGCACCGCGCCATTCGTGTTGGCGATGTCCATATCCAGATCGCCGAGCCGCTGGTGCACCACTTCGTCCTCCAGATAAATCAGATTCAAACGTTCCAGCGTAGCGGCGGCTTCCTTCTTGTGCCCGCCCTGATCCTGGAGGAGCGAGAGCCGCTTCAATGTCTCCGGCTCACGGCCGCCGACTTTCGAATACTGTTCGAGCTCCGCGGTCTCCTTGGCCTTGTCGCCTTTGGCTTGCCATGCATCGGCGAGAGCTTCGTAGGTGCTGCCAACTTCGCGATAATCGGGATACCAGGCCTTCGCCTGCTCGGCCTTCGGGATCAAGTCATCCCACTTTTTCGCCTTGACGTCTTCGTTCACGGCGCGCATCGATTTAGTCCATTCCTCGATGTGATCGACGGTCGTGCGAACCTGCGGATCGAGCCACGCCATGAACTGTTTGTCGAATTCCTCGGGTTTCAGGCCGAGCTCTTTTTCGATCACTTCGGGCGTCGGACGATTCTCGCCGAAATCGTGAATCATCGCAAGGATCTTATCCCAGCCCCACTTCTGCACGATGAACGTACAGATCTTCCCGCCCTGATAATACGAGACTAAAACCTGCGAAGGATACGTGGGGTGCACGAAACCGCGATCGATTTCCGCGACCGGAAGAAGCTTCTTTTCCTTGATCGCCAGGATCGAATCGTGATCCAGCATGTCGGCCCAATCGGGGTTCAGCGCCGATTCCTCGTACACCGCGAGACCTTCCGTGAACCACCGCGGCACGCGATGATTCGTCATTTCGAGCACGTACACGTGGCTCAGTTCGTGCCACATCGTCGCGGCCCAATGCCATTGACCGGGCTTGCGACCGCTGGGCGAATCCATCGCGACGTCGTAGCCGAACGTCACGCCGAGCGCGCCCAATCCCGGCATGCTGACGGTGCGCACGGCGAAATCGTCGTGGTTCGGAAAAACCTCCAACTGCACCGGCCTCGCAAGTTTGAATTTATATTTCTTTTCGTAGGTCGCGAGGGCGCGATCGAACTGCTCCTGAAAATACGGACGCAGCAGGCTCGCTTCCTTCTTGTTCAGGCGCAAGATCGTCGTCGGCGTTTTGAAGGTTACGTAGTCCTTATAAGTGTCCAGCAGACGAAGCGAGTTCACCGTCTCGGGACTTTGATAACCCTCGTTGTAGCACTGCTCCAGCTGCTTGCGAGCTTCCTCCTCCAAACCGAGGCGCATCAGATTCACGCCCATATCGCTGCGCGCGCTTTGCAAGGTCGGATCGAGATCGAGCGATTTGCGATACAGCTCGATGCCTTCTTCATAACGTCGATTGATGATGAAGAAGTGTGCCGCGATGGCGTAGGCGTTGCCGTATTTCGGGTTGATGGCGAACACGCGCATCATCCACGGCGTTTCCTTTTTGTCGGCCAGCATGTCGATGGTCCCGAGGAGAGACATCGCGTCGAGCGATTCCTTATCGAGCGCCAGCGCCTTCTTCGCCGATTCCTCGGCCTTCTCCGGCTCGTTGTCTTCGAGCTGGACGCGCGAAATCACTTCCTGCGCTTCTACCAATTTCGGATCGGCCTTCAACGCGTCTTCGGCGAACTTGATGGCCTGCGCTTCGTAATTTTCGCCGGCGACGAGAGCCATGCCGAGCAGGGCGGGCGCGTAATCCTTATTGATTTCGAGCGCCTCTTTAAAGAGATCTTGGGCGTCGGAGGCCTGGTAGTGATCCAAAAATAGCCGCCCCCAGCGCACGCGCGGACCAGGATCTTTCGGCTTCGCTTTCACGGCCGCGCGAAACGCGTCATTGCCCGCCTTGAAATCGCCGAGCGCCCAGTATCCTTCGCCTTGCAGAAGCGGATCGGCGGAGCGCGTCAGGCGCTGGTAGCACGCCCGCGCATTCGGATCGCCGCGATGCTTGAGCCCCGCGCAAGCCTGAACTTCGGCGGCTTGCTGGCCATACGCGGGCACCGCGACGATGCCGACCGCAAGCACCGAAACCGCAAAAACAAAACGGGCCGACAGCAACTTCACTTGTCGAGCGCCTCCTGCGTCTTCGCCAGCTCAAGCAGGAGTTGCGTTAATTGACCGCGATAATCCTCCACCGACAGGGACGCCTTGCGATATTTCAGATCGTCGATCTTCTGCTCGATATCTTCTTTCGCCTTGAGCAGCTTCTGTTTTTCGGGATCGTTCGCGAGCGCCGCGGCCGAGCCGGTATGCAGCACGGCGAAGCGTCCGGCGGTCTGCCCTTCTCCGTTTTCGATCGAAGGCGTGCGCACGCCGTCGCCCTTGCCCGCGTCTTCGAGCAACGGATGCTCGGTGGCCAGGCGCTTCGATTCCTCGTAGTATTTCACCGTTTTTGCCTCTGCGTAACGAAACGCTTCGAGCGCCGTGATGATTTCGTTTTTATCCGCGTCGGCCGCCGGATCGCGCAACGCTTCTATCCAGAAGCGCGCGAACACGGGTGCGTTGCGTTCGGTGCCGGATTTCGTCGCAGTGATGACCACGCGTTTCGATTTCTCCAGCGTGGCGAGCGCGCCGCCGCTACAACTCGTCATATTGACGATCAACTGATGCGCGGGAATTTTATCCAGCCACGTCGCCAGATCGGTCGCCGAAACGTCGGGACCCGGCACATTGAACTTGTAATCGGTTTCATCGTAGCCGCCGTGGCCGATCAGAAACAGGATGACGTTGTCGTCGGGCTTCGCGTCCTTGGCGAACTCAGCCAGCTTCGCCTGGATATTCGCACGCGTCGCCTGCGGGCCCATCAGCGTCGTGAGTTTGGCGTTGGGCTCGCCCTTCAAAATCATTTCGATTTCTTTGGCCCAGCCGGTGAAACGCTGCTCGTACTCCTGCTCGCCGCCGAGCCCCGCCACGGTGAGATAGAACGATTCGGCGTGCAGCGATCCCGCCAGCGCCGCGGCCATGCTCAACAGCAGAGCGGTGTTCGCCAACCTTGTGATACGAGGTCTCAAATCACACCCCATTTCCTGCGCAGCAGCCATTCCCCCGACCGTAGCATGAGCAAAATCAGAAACACGATCGGCATATCCCACAGATCGCGCGTCTCGCGAACGGTGATGCCCGCATCCGAATAGCTGATATCTTTTCCGAGCTTCTGGGCATCTTCCGGAGTATAGTAACGCCCTCCGGTCTCAGACGCGAGCTTTTGCAATAAGTCCCGATTTTGCTCCGTGTGGAAGTTTTCGGCGACGCCGTCTTCCCGGCGGAAGGTAATCGTATCGCGCCCGAGTTCTTCCGTACCGCGCGTGGCGACGACTTCGACTAAATAAGCCCCCGGCTTGGGCGTCGTGTAATCCGCGGTGAACACGCCCTGCTCGATTGGATCAGGACGCATCTGCACCGTCTCGGCGATGCCGTCGGGTCCCAGAACGTGCGCTTCCGCCGTTGCATCGGAAGCCGGAAGATACGTGCGATCCCGAATTTCCGCGCGGATCGGCACATGCGCTTCATCGGAAATCGATTGCTTCGGCGTCGACGTAATCACGCGCCGCGGAGTGTCGGCCACCAGCCAGCGCAGCAACTGTTGATAGAACATCTCGTGGCTCTTGTCGGCGACGGGCTGCAGCATCTGCCAGCGCCAGCTACCACCGGTGGCGAATAACGCCGTCCGTCCGCGTCCGTAATTCTGCGTGACCAGCAAAGGAATGCGGCCACCTGTCATGGGAAGCCCGTCGACCAGCACCGTCGCGCCGGGCTTGGGCTGTCCGGCGTCCTGGAAGTTCATCACGTAAGGAAGATTCTTCCAGCGCTCGACGTTTTTCGTGGGATCTTCCTCCAGCCGTGTAATCAGATTGTCACGTCCCGCGGCCGAAAGCTCGACCTTTGCGCCGATGCGCTGAAATGTATCTTTGCGATCCGGGAGAATCGTCGGGATCAAATCGACGTCAGCCGATTGCTTCCAGCCTCCGTCGGCAAGCGCGTCTTTGCCGCCGAGGAACAACAACCCACCGCCGCGCCGATCGACGAAATCCTTGATCAACACCTGCTGGCCGGGGGTTAGATAGGGTGCGTCCACGCTCCCTATGATCAGTCCATCGAAGCCAAAAAGTTCTTCGACTTTGGTGGGAAATCCATCCTTCAGTTCATCCGGATTCGCGATGCCCTGGCGATAAATCTTGTTCTGCGTGGTGCGCAGCATCGTGACCAGATCGATGGTCGTGTCGTCTTCCACGGCGCGGCGCAGGAACTTGAACTCCCAACGCGGCTCGCCTTCCAAGTAAAGGATGCGCGGCTTGCGGCTATCGACGTTCACGATGCGCGTCAGGACATTGTTCTTGACGTTGTCTTCACCCGGCAGAGGATCGATCGCGACTTCAACGACGTGCACCGCGGCCGCGCCCGGATTGAATAACACCGGCTCGGTCTGCTCGACGCCATCGTCTTTGAGCGTGACTTCTTTCTGCGCCAGAACTTTCTTGCCGTCGCGCAGCGTGAGCTTCGCCTTCTGTCCCTTGTAACCGTGTTGATGAAAGCTGACTTCGGCGGCGAGTCGCGAATCCGGCAGCGCGCGCGCGGGAACCTGGACGTCGCTGATCTCGACATCGTGCGCGGATTTCTCACGGCCGAAACCGATGGTGTGAATCGGAATGCGCTGGCGGCGGAACTCGGACATGGTTTCGAGATCCACACCGCCGGAGTTGTCGGCACCGTCACTCGCCAAAATCACCGCACCGATGGGCAGGCTTTGCGCGTCTTCGACGACTTGTTTTAAACCTTCGCCGATATGCGTCGCCGGCGCGGTCGAATTTAATTGTTCGAGTTTATCGAAGCGCTCCAGATGATCGGTCATCCGATAAAGCCGAACTTGAAATTTATCGCGTAAGGAAGTGAGCAGTCCCGAGTTCAGAGTTTGGACGGCGGCGGCTCTACGCGTCGCGCCTCCGGCCGCATCGGCTTGCCCCATGCTGGCCGAATCGTCGACCACGACGGCCACGATGTTCTGTTGCGGACGCAGCGTCGCCACGCTCAAAGCGGGATGCCACAGCATTAACAGGAGGAGCGAAGCGAGCAGAGTTTGCAGGAGCCACACGGCGATGGAACGCGCGGAGCTAATGCGAGCGGATCCCGACGCGTTGCGATGGATCCAGTACCACAGGCCGATGGCCGCAACGACGATGGCCGCACCAAGCGACCATACCGGCCACGATCCGAGCAGCACGAGTGTGCCTCGTGAGAACACCGCTGCGGGATACTTGAATAAAAACTCGAACATGAAAGTCTTTCACAACCTTCCGGCTACCGCTCGTACGCCGCCCGCCACGTCAGTGTGTTAAATCATACACCGTATAATTCACCGCAATCCTGTACGCCAACGCCGCAAACGGTTCCGGATAAACGGGGTTATCTGAATGCTCCCAGGCGTCGCCGAGATCCATATTATGACAAATCACGACCATCAATCTGCCTTTGTCGTCGTAGATGCCGCGCCACTTCGCCTGGAAACCATCGTATTCGAAACGCGAGTGCGTATAAACGTATTGCAGCCCCGGAACCTGATATCTGTCATCCAAATCATATATGACGTGGAAAATCGGATCTTTGTTATCAAGATCTACGATGGGTCGGTCGGGAAAGACGCGTTTCATGCTGGCCGTAAAGTTCGCCCACTCCACGGAACCGTGAAAATCGTCGCACATGAAAAAGCCGCCGCGCAGCAGGAAGTCCCGTAGTTGCGCCGCCTGCGCGTCCGTCAGATTCCAGTAGCCCACCTCCACCGCATACATGAAGGGCCAGTTATAAACGTCGGTTGGGTCCTCTTGATAATCGAGATCGACGACCTGTTCCACCGAGCGCGTATCGATGCGCGTGAGCCGGCGAATGCCTTGCAGCAGGTGCCGATCGGAACGCGGATAATCGATGGTCCAGCGATTGTAGCCGTCGGGGTTTCCGGAATGGACCGCCAGGAAGGAGGGATAATGCAGCCGCGCGCGGGTCCACTCGGCGGTCTTCTGCCAGTCCGGAGGGAGCGGAAAATTCTCGTATTCCTGGCCTGCGTATGCTTTGAATGGACGCTGCGCGCGCAGTACGCCCCAGCCCGTCAAAACCAGGAAAAATAGGAGTAAAACAGAACGAATGCGCATCCCGTTGTCCAACGAACGTCGAGGCCTTTCAGCCACGGGGAACGGCCCGGCCCGGCTACGCTCTCAAGTCGGCTTCAGGATAGCACAGCGTCTCAAAGACGTTTCCATTTCAAATACGTTTGTAAACTTGTCCGCGACGCTCGATGGTAACCACGCTGATGGAGCCCGCCGGGTCGTCGATCGCGAAAAGAATACGCTAGCCTCCGACCCGCGTTCTCCTCAAGGAATCGTATCCGGTGAGTATCAGGGAGAGCCGTGGATCGTGGGGTGTTTTTGAAAGTTGCTCCAGGCGATTCAAAATCCGCTTCTGGACATCGCGCCCGAGCCGGTCAAACTCGCGAACGGCGCGCTGGGGAAAACGCGACTGTATGGGTCACAGATCGTAGTTACGTCGTAGCTCCTCAATGGTGATCGTTCGTCCGCCGCGAAGGTCGTCCAGCCCTTCTTGAATGGCCGCTTTCGTTTCTGTGCTGAGTTCCCCGTCGTCGCCCAGTTCCGTCAGATAATCGAGCGCCGAGGATAAGCGCTCCTCCGGCAACGTATCGATAATCTTGTGGATGGTCTCTCGATCGCTCATGAGAGTGCCTCCCTCAAGTGTGGCGGCGGCGGCCGAGCGTGGTCTCAGTGCGTCAGATCGTAAGTGAAATAATTCATCGCGACGCGATACGCGAGGCCGGCCCATTTTTCGTTGTACTTCGGATCGTCCGACCACTCCCACGCGTCGCCTAGATCCATGTTGTGGCAGATGGCGACCACCACGCGGCCTTTGTCGTCGCGGATGCAGCGCCAGTGCGGCTCTTTGCCGCTCTCTCCCGCCTCGTAGGTTAACTTCGTCTCGAAAAACTGCGCGCCGGGAACCTGGAAACGATCGTCCAGATCGTAGATCGTATGGAAAATCGGATCGTCGTTGGGCAAGTCCTCGATCGGGCGATTCGGGAAAACCCGTTTCATGCTATCGACAAACGTGTCCCATTCGCGCACACCGCGGTAGGGCTCCGTGCCGTGGAAGTCGTCGACCATCAGAAAGCCCCCGCGGTTTAGAAACTGCCGAAGCTGTTCAGCCTGATCGTCCGGAAGCAGCCAGTGCCCGACTTCGACGCCATAGAGCATCGGCCAGTTATAGATTTCGTTGGTGCCGTCGAGGCTCACCACTTGCTCAACCGAACGCGCATCGATGCGCGTCAGACGGCGAACCCCCGCGAGCAGATGCCGGTCCGAGCGCGGATAATCCATGGTCCAATAACCCGCGAAATTTCGATAAAAACTATGGTTCGGATACCCGGTGATGTCGGGATAACGCAGGCGGGCGCGGGTCCACTCGGCAGGCTTATTCCAGTCGGGAGGCTTCGGAAAATCCTCGTACTCGATGGCCGGGTATTCCTGGAATGGTTTTTGGGCTCGAAGAATGCCCCAAGCCGACAGGCTCAGCAGGCCAATCGCGAGAATGGTCCTTTTCCGCATGAGCGAGGTCGGTTTCAGAATAACATGCGCCGATTGCAATCTCGAAACCTGGTCGTGTTTTGAAAAACCCGATTGTGGCTATCGGACAGTTGGCCGGCCGCCTCTGAAAGTCGTAGGATATTCGCATGCTTCCGAGGCGAATCGTCCTCGACTCCGACGACCTGGTGGAGGTGCACCTGCGCGATGTTCAGCCAGTCCATACGGTCCGCAGCGAAGCCATTCTGGATGTTAATCACGCCGGACGGTGGATTCGAGGAATCGAGTTGCTCGGCAGTGTCAATTTCAATCTCGAAACGGCGGTCAAACCGTTCAATCCCAAAAAACCGCTGTCAGGCGAATCAGGTGGTGTGACCTACGACGAAGAAGCGAACGCAGCCTTCATTTACTTCTCAATGAAATCGCCGCTTACGGACGTGCCGGAGACTGCTTTGAAGTACCCACGTTCCATTACGCCGAATGCCGAGTTGGCGTTCGATGCCCAGGGCGGGCTGGTTTGGCTGCGGTTCTCTCCCCGAGACGCAAACAAGAGTACTGCTGACTTTGTTTCGTTGATGAATGCTCCTGTTGAAAGCTTTGGCGCAGGATAGCGGGCGCGATCAACGTCTCGCAGTCCGACCCACTACATGCCGAGGCCGTGAGCTTATCGGCTTCCCAGCACGGCCGTCTGGTCCCACGTCTGATGATTCCGATTCGTGCGCCAGATGTCGTCGCCCCACCAATCTTCTTGCTGACGCTTGGCCTTCTCGCCGGTCCGGCGTTCCAGCATCTCACGAACATCCGCCGCGGCCGAGGCCGTCATTTCGAGCGTCATCGTCTGCTCCATGCCGTGAGCATCTTTGAAATTCACGATGAAATTCTGATAGGCCGTCTTCTCAGCGAAACGCTTGTGCAGTTCCCAAATTTTATACAGAGGAACGTCCTCGGAGTGCGTCAATTTCGCGCCGAGCTCCGTGCTCGCGATTTTCGTGAAGGGCGCATCGATCGTAATTTTCCCGCTGCGGAACTTCAGCCCGTCGCTATCCACCAGCACGATCCCCGCGGCGCCGGGTTCCAGGCCATCCAGGTTTCCGACCACGTAGGTAGCCTCTCGATTCGCCGCCGCGTGCAGGCACGGGGAGCACGCAGCCAACATCACCGCCGCCAGAAAAGCAATTCGCATCGGGAAATCCTCCACTGACTCCATCGACGATGCGTCGGATTCGCATGAGTCGGCAAGGTACCTTAGCCATGGGCTAGAGGGCCTGAATACGGAAGGCAGATCCTTCGACTGCTCTGAGGATGACGCCGTTGTGTTGGCGAAATTAGTCCGCGAGTTTGCCGTGATAGATGTCGTGCACACGAATCAAGCCCAGGCAGACATTCGTGCCCGGATCGACCACGGGCAGCACGGAAATCTGCGAAGGACGATCTTCCATCAACGACAGTGCATCGTGCACCAGCGCGTCGGGGCCGACCGTCGCGGGATGGAGCGTCATCACGTCGGCGGCGCGCAACGTGCGGATGTCATCGTGATTCCGCAGAGACCGGCGCACGTCGCCGTCGGTCACGAGGCCCAGCAAATGGTGATCGTCCGAGACCACGCAAGCCGCGCCCAGCGGCCGCGCCGACATCTCAATCACGACGTGCTTCAGCGTATCGTCCGAGCGGACCCACGCGACCTCGGTGGGCGAATGCATGACCTCGCGCACTTTCAGTCGCAGATTCAAGCCGAGCTGTCCCGCCGGATGATAGCGCTGGAAATGCTCCGCCGTGAACCCGCGCGCCTCCATCAGCGCAACTGCCAGAGCGTGGCCGAGCGAGAGCGCGACCACCGTGCTGCTGGTGGGCGTGAAGCCTGCGGGATCGGCTTCGCGCTGCACGGTGCCATCGAGCACGACGTCCATTTCGCTCGCAAGCGGCGAGTTGATATTCCCCAGAATGCCGACCATGTGCGATTCGAATCCGCGCAGAGGCGGAATGAGGCCCAGCAACTCGGCGGTCGATCCGCTCTTGGAGATCATCAGCACGGGATCGCCCTGCTGGCACAGGCCCAGGTCGCCGTGTCCCGCTTCGACGGGGTGAAGAAACACGGCCGGCGTTCCCGTGCTCTGAAGTGTCGCCGCGATCTTGCGCCCGATGTGACCGGATTTGCCCATGCCGGTGACGATCACTTTATGCGCGCCGATTGTGCTCCGATCCCCGAGAATCAGCTCGACCGCGCCGGCCAGATTTCCGGAAAGGCGTTCGGAGGCGGCAAGCACGGCGGCTGCTTCGCACTGCATCACGCGCCGGGCGGTGCCGAGCCATGTGGTTTTGTCGCTCATCGTTTGAAGCTCACGTTTAAGTTTCAAGTTTAAGTTTCAAGTTTAGTTTCAAGTTTAATGATAAGCGGGGAAAGACCGTCAACGGAGAAAGAAGAATGAAGACACGCGAACGATCGTTCCCGGTTTGAGCGTGCATCCGGGGAGAACGCTGGCGGAGAAAAAATGAAAAAAGTGACTACCGGTCGCGCCGGGCGCCGCGAGAAACCCCGCCGCCACCTGCTTCCCGCGTCATGGGACGAGCTTCATTCACGACCACCGCACGCCCCATCATTTCCTGGCCATGACAAGTTTCGACGGCTCTCATGGCCGCAGTGTCGTCATTGAGTTCGACAAAGGCGAAGCCGCGCGCTTGCCCTGTGAAGCGATCACGCATTACCGTTACGGAATCTACTGCCACTCCCTGGCTCGAAAAGAAGTTCTGCACGTCCGTCTCATTGGCCGAGTACGGCAAGTTGCCTACGAAAAGCTTCTTCACTCCATGCTCCTAACTGTATTGGGAGACAAGACTCGATGGATCACTCTGCGGGACTGCGCGAGGTTACAGGCGGGCGGACAACAACTCAACCTTGGCTCTCCAAGTACAGCGGTAGTATGCCATTAATCGAAAATTGTGTCAAAAGGAATTACCCGTTGAATACACGAGCAGGAATTGCACCTTCCTGCGCGAACTACTCGCGCGGATCAGGCTCGAAAGCGTGGTCGCGAACGCATGATCATGATAATGTAGCGCCGATGCAGACACGCCCGCTTGCAAGAACAACACCGTTGCGCTCGATAGAATCCGCGGCGGGAGAATCCTGCCTACTGGCTAGACTGTATAGCCGCGGGGTTCGCAGGCTGTCTCGCGAATCGTTCGGCGCCGCGCAAATCCCGGCATTTTTTGCATTCGCGTTCTTTGCAGGGGCGGTATTGCCGCCGCAACCGGCCACGGCAGCGCAGGCTGGCAACGCGTATTTCGGATCGTGGAAGATCACTTCCGCGACAGTTGCACCGTGGTGGCGGATGGTCGAACCGGACGCGCGAACGGTGAAGCCCGATGATGCTGAAATGAAGTTGCTGGTCGGAAAAATCGTGATGATCTCGGCGAAGAGCATCGCGGGACCACGCCAGCTCGCGTGTTCGGGTCCGCACTATCAAGTGAAGGTTCAACCCGCGGAAGGTCTCTTCCAGGGCATGTTCGACGAGATGCACCAGCACGACAAATCCGTGGACGCGCGAAAGGTGGCCGCATCCGTGGGCTTTCGCGGATCGAGTTGGAAGACTCTCGAAACCGGGTGCGCGATCGAAGTGGATTATCACTTCCTCGACGAAAACACGGCCGAGTTCGGTCTGAACAATTATATTTATATGCTCAGGCGGCAGTGAGCGAGCGCACCGCCCGGGTTGACACGCAGCGCCGATAATGTGAGAGTTTCCAATGGCTTGCGGCCGGACGTGGACCCGAAAAGTGTGGAAGAATGTAAGACGCATCTTGGAGAATTGTTTTCGGAAAGGCCATTCTATGAGCAACGGAAATCCTCACATCGCCGGGCGCGGCTTATCACGCGGAGTCGCAATGGGCGCGGCGCTTCTTTTCGCCGGCGTCCTTAGCGCCCAGAACGCGCCGAATATGGCGAAGAAAGAAGATGTACCCAAGACTCCGAGCGCTCCCGCGCCGGTGCGCGATATGAGCGGCGTGTGGATGCTGCGCAGCCCGGCGACGATGCGCGGCTTCACCGGCGCCACTTTCACCAAGGAAGAGCCGGAACTGACCGATTGGGGCAAGCAGAAATACGCCGAAGCGAAGAACTCCAATGGCGGAAAATACACGCTCGCCACCACCAACGATCCGGTGCTGACGCATTGCGCGCCTCCCGGAACGCCGCGCGTTTATTTTCACCCCTACCCGTTTGAGTTCGTCCACGCGGGAAAAGTCACGCTGCAGATTTTCGAATACGACCACACCATCCGCCGCATTTACACGGATGGCCGCCCGCTTCCGAGCGATCCCGATCTCACGTGGATGGGCACATCCGTCGGACGGTGGGACAACGACACGACCTTCACAGTTGAGACCGTCGGCCTGAACCACAGGACCTGGCTGGACCGTTTGGGCCATCAACACACCACCGACCTGAAAGTGACCGAGCGTTTCCGCCGCGTGGACATGGATCACTTGCAGATCGACTTCAAAATGGAAGATCCCAAGGCGCTGGCCAAGCCGTGGACCTCGACGTTCTACTACGAACTGCGTCCCAAATGGGAGATGGGTGAAATCTCCTGCTCGGGAGATTATTTGGATTTCAGCAAATTCGAAAAGTAGGGTTTTTTTGCCTCTCGCTTCGCGCAGGTGTCGTTTACACTAGGGTATGGCTTTCGAGATTACCGAGCGGGAACGCGAGGGAATCACTATCCTCGGACTCAAAGGTCGCCTCACCGCGGGCGAATCGAATCCTCTCCGGGAAAAAATCGCGCAATTGATCGCGGCCGGCAAGATCAATGTTATCTTAGATTTGGCTCACGTCGAATACATCGATTCGACGGGCTTAGGCGGCATGGTGATTTGCTACACCCAGCTCAAAAAAGCCGGCGGCGCGCTGAAACTGATGCAGCTAAACCGGCGCAACGTGGAGCTGCTCGCGCTGACGCGTCTGCACACGGTGTTCGAAGTTTTCGCCGAAGAACAGGACGCCGTCAACAGCTATTTCCCGGATCGCGAAATTAAACGTTTCGATATTCTGGCGTTCGTGCAGCAGCATCAGCAGGAATCGCACTAGAAGATTTAGACCGCTCCCTATCGTCACGGCTCGGACCGGTTTGAGAGTGCACTATCGCCTTGAGAGGCCGGTAGAAATCGGCTCCTCGGCAGCGAAAACAGACACCCACCGAAGAAGGCCCGGGTGCACGACTCATCCCACCAGAGCCGCGACCATAAGGGAGCGGTCCAATATTCGACTAACCGGCTCAATCCTCGATCGTGATCTCGGGACCGGCCTTGGCTTCTTCGGCGCAGCGTTGCTCGATGCGTTCGGCGAGCGCGCGGAACGGCGCCGCGTGCGGATCTTTCGCATCGCGGATGGAAACGGGCTTGCCGGTATCGCCTCCGATGCGGACTTCCGGATCGAGCGCCAGCTCTCCCAGGAACGCGATATTCATGGCCTCGGCCGTTCGTTTGCCGCCGCCATGCCCGAAAACGTCGATGCGCTCGCCCGAGCCAGGAGCGATCAGGTAGCTCATGTTCTCCACCATCCCGAGGATGGGGACGCGCACCTGTTGAAACATGTTGACCGCCTTGCGGGCGTCTTCGAGCGACACATCGGACGGCGTGGTCACGACGACGGCCCCCGATAGCGGAGCGGTCTGGATCAACGATAAGCGGACGTCGCCGGTGCCGGGAGGCAGATCGATCACCAGGTAATCCAGTTCGCCCCATTCCACGTTGCGCAGGAACTGCTGGATCACGCTGTGCAGCATGGGGCCGCGCCACACCAGCGGCTTGTCTCCCGGATTGAGGAAGCCCATGGACATCAGCTTCACGCCGTGGCTCTCCACCGGCCGGATGCGTTCGGCGACACCGCGGGCGTCTCCTGCGTGCCCATCATCAGAGGAACGTTCGGTCCGTAGACGTCGGCATCGAGCAGCCCGACGCGGCGGCCCATAGCCTTCAGCGAAAGCGCGAGATTCACGGCCACGGTCGTTTTGCCGACGCCGCCTTTGCCCGAACCCACGGCAATCAAGTGCTGAACTCCCGGAATCGGCTGCTTGGCCTGACCCTGCGGCGGTGTTTTTTGGGGACCCATGTACCTTTCGATGTTAACAGGACCGGCCGCGATAGAGCCGTCGTGATTCTCCTCGCACGCGCAGCCGCGAATGGAGCAAGTTCGGCTGTGCGATTCATCGCGCGCGGCCGTGAATCACTCGATCGGAAGCATGCGACCGTGTGGGGAAGCTGCGTGAAGCGCGCTGCAACACGCGATGAAACGGCACTTTTCACTTGCCTTCGCGATAAAAAGAGATATTCTAAATTTTGTTAAGCCACAACATGATTGCTTAAAGCCTGCAAGGAGGCAGACGGAATGATTGAGTATCGATTCTCGGCCGACGACGAGCTCGACGATTTCGAAGATAGCGCTGAGGTCCGCTTGGACGATGAGATGGGCGAGTACGGGCTCGACGACGACGATGACGAGATCATCGAGGTCATCACTCCCGTCGGCGTGATCGTGGCCGAGGTCGTGGAAGTTTCCGAACCGGCCAAGGACCCCCCCGCCGCCCGCAAGCCCGCGATGAAGGCTGCCGCGCCGAAGGCCGCTGCCAAGAAAGCTCCCGCGCCAACAGCTCCGGCAAAGAAGGCCGCTCCCAAACCGGCCGCGAAGAAGGCTCCGGCGAAAAAGGCTCCCGCGAAAAAGGCCCCCGTGAAAAAGACGGTCGCGAAGAAAGCCGCTCCCAAAAAAGCGGCGGCCAAAAAGGCTCCCGCAAAAAAAGCTCCCGCGAAGAAAGCGCCGGCTAAGAAAGCGCCCGCAAAGAAGGCCGTGAAGAAAGTGGCCAAGAAGGCGCCTCCCGCCAAGAAAGCCGTGAAGAAAGCGCCGGCCAAAAAAGCCGCGAAGAAGAAGGGCGGCAAGAAGAAGTAAACGCCCGATTCGGGTCTCTTTCGATCTCCTCAAGCGCACGGTTTACGAAGTCAATCCTTTAGGGGATTGGTGAACGATTCAGTAACCGTGCGCGTCCCTCCCCGCCGGTTCGTCAGGCCTTCTCGTAAACTCCTTCCCGTCAAGAAATTCCCCAGTCTGCCGATGGACCTCTTGGACGGCGACGATTCCTCTTTTGGGGGATCAGCCGATTCAGGTGTCTTATGCTCAGCCTCGTGCTTTTTACCCGGAACGCTTTGGCCGCCCAAGCGATTGAACAGATCGTGCAGGAGACGGACCTTTTCCGCCTGGCCGCGATTCTGGATCCCGAGAGGCCCGCGCAGGAGGTGCTCCGAACGCTTGCCCTCCGCAATCCCGAGCTGATTCTCGCCGATCTGGCGGATTGGCCGCTGCTCGCGCGGCTGCGCCAGGCCGCCGTCGAAAAAGGATTGCGCGCCCGCTGGCTCGGTTTCGCTCCGCAGTGGACCCGGGGACAGCAATTGGAGTGGAACGAGGCTGGGATCGCTCCCCTGGTGCGTGAACCGTTCGGTCCCGCGGATCTGGAAAAGGCGGCTTACGCGGCCTTTCACGAAGAGGACCACGCAGTGCGGCCCGGTCTATGGGCCTTTCTGCCGGCCAAAGCCGGAGGCGGCTGTTCCACGCTGGTCCTCAACACAGCAGGAGCTTTGCGGCGGGAGTTGAACCGCGACATTCTCGTGATCGAAGCCGACGCGCGCTCGGGATCGTTTTCCATGTGGATGAACCTCGGCGCCCCGCGGCCTATCCACGAGGCCCTGGAGTTTGCCGCGGAAATGACGTCTGTGGAGTGGCACAAATTCCACGTCGCGGTGGGCGGCGTCCACATTCTTCCGGCCGATCCCGCGAAGCCGGGCCGCCTGCCCTCGTGGGCCGACTATCATCACTTGCTGCACTTCCTCGAAAATCGCTACAGCCACATTCTGGTGGATTTGCCGGAAGTGGTGAACGATGCCACAGCCGAGGTGGCTCGCCGCGCGGAGAACGTTTTCGTGGTGTGCACACCGGAGATTCCGTCGCTGAAAATGTCGAACATCCGCTGCCAGGACCTGATTCAGCGGGGAGTGCCGCGAGATCGCATCCGGCTGCTGGTGACGCGCTTCAAGCGCGACGAACTATCGATCCGCGACATCGAGAAAAATCTCGGCTGGCCGGTGTACGCGACGCTCGCCAACGATTACCGCTCGATTCGCAGTTCGATCCTGGAAAGCCGTCTGGTGTCGACGGACAGCGCTTTCGGCAAAGACTGCCGCGCGCTGGCGCAAACCCTGTGTGGCGCGCCGCCGCCCGAACTCAGCACGCTGGGACGGCTATCCAGACTGATCGCGAAATAGCGGCGAACGAGCGGATTAAGCCGCCCGTTCACTCACCCCCACCTGGTCATCCCGAGCGAAGTCGAGGGACCTGCTGTCAGACTGGAAGGGTAGCTGTCTTCCGTCCAAAATCCTCCACAAAAGTCTACGGCAAGGGATTTATCCCCGTCTTTGAACCAACAGCAGCTCCCTCGACTTCGCTCGGGATGACCAGGTGTGTGGTTGTCAGCGAAACTGGTTAGCGATCGAAGAACCCCAAGCTGACACGCATGGGGCTGCATCCCTGGTTGAGTAGCATTGGTTCAGCCCCAAGCTGACGCAGGTGGCTGAATGATTTATTTCTTGCGAGGGCCGGATTTGCTACTTCTCGCCCGCTGGTTTCGACACCACGCCGCGGCAGCGTTCGTACAACTGCAGCAGAGCGTCCACCTGCTCATCCGCGGTCTTGGGGGGTTTTCCAGCGAATCCGGCGCCCGTGGAAGTTTTTCCAAATCCCGTGGTCATCGCGATGAAACGCATCAGTTCCAGGGCGACCTCTTCTTTGCTCGTTCCCCCGTGGCCGGCGGCGGGAGGCGCGCTCGGCGGCGTCGTGATGTTATCGTCGGTCATATAATCTCTAAGGGTACTGCATTTCCAAGGGGCTCTCGCCGCTGAGACCATTTCATGCCCGTTGACGCGCGCCGGCTGATCCGCAAGATGCGCGGAGGAGCGCAGGCTCACCTGATCGAGGCAGCAGACGGCTACTTCTACGTCGTCAAATTCGTAAACAATCCGCAGCACCGGCGCGTGCTGGTGAACGATTGGATCGGAGCGTCCTTCCTCCATTACCTGGGAATCTCGACGCCCCCGCCGGCCATCGTGAGATTTTCTCCGGAGTTCATTGCCGCGCATCCGGATCTTCGCATTCAGCTCGGGGCAAGACACTATCCGCCGGAGCCCGGTTGGCATTTCGGCTCCCGTTATCCGGGCGATCCGCTGCGCACCGTCGTGTACGATTACCTGCCCGACGTTTTGCTCGCGAAGGTTGTGAATCGCCGCGAATTCGCAGGCATGCTCGCGTTCGATCAATGGACGGGTAACGCGGATTCCCGGCAAGCCATCTTTTTTCGCGCCCACTTGCATGAATGGGCTCCGCCTACGGACGGCACGCCTGCTCATGAGCGCAGCGCTCCCCTTCCCCGCCCGATCGCGAAAGAGCGCGACCAGGAGAAACAAGGCTTCGTCGCTCAGATGATCGATCACGGATTTCTCTTCGAAGGGCCGCACTGGCGTTTCGCCGATTCGCCGTTGCGCGGCGTGTATCACCGGCCCCATGTGTACGAAGGCGTGACGGGTCTTCCCGATTTCGAGCCGTGGCTCGAACGCATCGTTCACTTTCCGGAAGCGCAGATCGACAAGACCGTCAAGCAGATTCCGCCGGCGTGGCTCGATGGCGATGAAGAGGCGCTCGAAAAGCTACTGAGTCAGTTGGTGCATCGGCGCAAGCGCGTCCCCGATCTCATCGAAGCCTGCCGGGCGGGACGGTCAAGCGTATTCGCGGATTGGCGCTGACGCAAGAACAGGCGTCGACAGGAGTGATGTGGCGCACACACTCATGTGTGCCGTGTCGAGCCTCCTCTCGACACCTCGGCAGGTCCCAATAAACCGACTTTCGGCGGGCGTCGCCAAGAGTGGCGACGCGGCACGCTGTGAGCGTGCGCCACAACTGCGCGAGCCACGGCTTATCCACGATGAAACGCTAGCTGGAGGGCGCTGAGGGATTTTTCGGAAGCAGGAGGAGCCATTGTCCCACCGTCCGATCGACTTTGTAATTCCGCTCGATATAGTCGACCAGCGGCAGAACTGCTAACGGGTCCCATGAAAGTCCGTCCGGTTCCCACACCAGGCGGGGAAAGGCGCACGCCATATGGCCCTTGATTCCGTTATAGGCGCCGTAATGAGGCTCGTCCCGCGCGATGACGACACGCGGAGGAGAGGCCTTCAGGCGTTCGAGATCCATCTCCTGATAGCGGGCCTCCAGCGTAAATCCACCCGCGAAAACGGTGGTGAACGTGGGCATGCGGCGGCCTGTCGCCACGCTGATGCCTCCGCCATAAGGTAGCTCCAAGATGGTGTCGTCTTTACTTGTGTGCGCGAGGACGTAATCGTAGAGGACCGCTTCGACCGCACCATCGCGAACGAGAACGCTTCCCGCTCCCGTGTCGAGACGCGTATATTGACGATCGGAGAGCATGATCGGATACGCTCCCACGACGCGGACCAGAATGTAAAAAGCCGCCGCCACGCCCGCGACCGTAACGGGAATGCGGTTTCCCTGCCCGCGTTCGATTTCCGGATTCCCATGCGGTAGTTTGAGAAAAAGCAACAAAAGGTACGGTCCCGCGATGAGCAGGAACGGGATCGATAAGGCCGGAACTTCCGCGGCAACCGTCAACGTGTTCCCGAACATGCTCCGGATTCCGATCAACACGGGAACTGTTAGCAGCAGCACGCATTTGGTCCGCTCCACGCTGAGACGGCCGTCACGAAACCTCGACACGAGCAGAGCAAGCCAATACGGCAGCGCGATCCACAGTACCGGACGCAGCACGGAACTGGTGGAGAGAAGCGCGCCCGCGAGCTGCTGGATCTTCATCATCGCGGCTCCGCCACTGCGCAGAGCACCGCCCGCCTCGGCAGACCATTCGAAGATCGCGTAGACGCAGAGGCCCACGAGCGACAGGAGGAGACACATCGAATAGCGAGATCCCCCTTTGTCGCGCCACAAGCGCCATTCGAACAGAGAAGCCGCTCCGGCGAATGCGATGGCGCTGCCGACGGCGGCGCAGGCTGCAAAAACTCCCCGTCCGGTAGGCCACCAGGGACAGGGGATGGTCGCGAGTCCATAGCCGCGGATGGCGGCGGCGAAATTGTGGAATCCAGCTCGGGCGACTACGGGAATCATGATGAGGATAGCGGGGACGATGCACGCGCATCCCAACCACAAGTAAGTGCGCGCCCAATCGCGAAACGAGCGATCTCGAAACCAGATCTTCCGGTCGCAGACCGCGAGGATCGCCAGGAATCCGGGAACCACGAGCATCGGCTCCTGCTTGCTGAGCAGCGCGACGGCCGACCCGGCCGTCATGAGAGCGACGCTTCCCGCCTCAAACCGGCCGCGTTCGAGATAGCGAAATCCTCCGAGCATCAGCAGCAGAAGTCCGAGAGCCGCGACCTGCAATGACGGCGTGTAACCGAGCAAGGAAAACAGACTGAAATAGCTTTGCGCGGTGACGCATACGGCGATCATCAGGATGCAGGTGAGCGCTTGCAATGCTCGCGGCATCAACTGCCGAACCAGGACGAAAACCGCGATGACGATGCCCAGCGAGATTACGTCCATAACCATTTGCGCGACCGTGAATTTGACTCCAAACAAGCGGAACGCCCATCCGATGAACGCAATCCCGAGAGCCGGATACGGATACGAATAATCGCGGTAAGGCATCTGTCCGTCGGCGAATCGGAAGGCGTTCTGCAACCACAAGGGGGGATCCAAGTACGTGAGCGAAAAGAGTTTCGTCCACATGGCCCACGCAGCCGCGAAGGATGCCGCCAACACCAGAGCGAACTGCAAGGCGGTTGAATTTCGGGGACGCGACAAGATTTCTTTATCTTAGGGCATAGAACAATCAGGGGCTTTACTCGGTTGACGCGTTGATATACTGAGTGACGAATTAGAATCCCATTGAACGCCGGTGTGGGGCCGCCGCGAGGACTCGACTGCATTCCTCTAGGACAGCGGTTGTCCTCCGTCTGCCTTTCACGCTCGCGGAACCGGAGAATCGAGCTCTGTCGGTGGTTCCCATTGCCGCTCGTACCGAGGATGCTCGTGCGTCGGCCTTGATGTCAGCGGCGCGATTCCTGCGCGGGCACTTCTTTGGATTTCTCGGCATATCGGCGCTCGTGGTTGTGCCCTGTTTCTGGCACAGCCGGATCGTTGCCGGCGATCTGGCGAGCCACGTATACAATGCCTGGCTCGCGCAACTCATCGAGCGTGGACAGGTCCCCGGCCTTTGGATCGCTCCGCAATGGGATAACGTCCTGTTCGATTTCTTGCTCGGCGGCCTCGGAGGAGTCTTCGATTTACACGTGGCCGAGAAGATCGCGGTTTCCTTCTCGGTGCTCATTTTCTTTTGGGGACTGGTCAGCCTGATCGCGGCCGCCACCGAGCGCTTCCCGTCCTTCCTGCTTCCTTGCGTGGCCCTTTTCACCTATGGACTCGTGTTCCATATGGGATTCTTCAACTACTATCTAGCTCTCGGATTTTCATTTTTTGGTCTGGCGATCTTCTGGAAAGGCTCTGTTTGGGAACGGTGCGCGGCCATGGCTTTCGCGCCGTTGATCGGGCTGGCTCATCCGCTGGGTTTGGTATGGTTCGCCGGAGCCGCCGCCTTCATCGCCGCGACCCAGACGGCTTCCCGCCGCGTTCGTTTCTTCGTGCCGCTTGCCGCAGCCACGGTGCTGGTCGGCACACGCCTGTATCTATGGCGGCATTATGCGGTAGAAGCGCGGAAGCATCCGTTTTTTCTTTACAACGGAGCCGACCAGCTCGTCTTGTTCGGATGGCAATACGAGATTCCAGCGGCTTTATTCGTGGTATTCATCGTGGCGGCTCTCGCGATCGATGTGATCGACCGGCGGCGCGAATCCGATCTGTGGAAGCATTACCGTCTGCCGCTGCAGCTCTACGCGCTCGTCAGTCTCGCGGTGCTTCTGTTCCCCGATTTGATTCGTCTTCCGCAATACTGCGCCGAAGTGTCGCTCCTGACGCAACGCGCCACCGCGCTTTCGGCGGTCCTGCTGTGCTGTCTTCTGGGTGCAATGCGTCCACGCAAGTGGCATTTGTACGGCTCCAGCGGAATCGCGATTGTATTTTTCGCGCTGCTGTGGGACAGCACCGGCGCATTGAATCGGATGGAAAGCCGCGTCGAGCAGCTCGTCGCAAGCTTGCCGCCGGGCGAGCGGGTTTTGATGGCGTGGATCGACCGGCCGCCCGCCTCGCGCATCATTATCGAACACATGGTGGATCGCGCCTGTATCGGCCACTGCTTCAGCTTCGGAAATTACGAGCCCGGTTCGGGACAATTCCGCGTTCGGGCATTGCCTGGGAATCCCTACGCGATGACGCCTGCGTGCGTCCACATCCCCGCCGACGACGAGAAAGGAGACCTCCCGCGGAAGTTATTGCCCGCCCATCAGGTTTATCAGTGCGCGCCCGGGGATCTCTGTCTTCGCCCGGTTACCGTCGCCTATACGGGTGAGCCTGTTACTCCCAGCGCTGCACGATGACTCACCGGCCGCCGCACGCGCTATTGTAGAAAAAGGACTTCCGAAAACAAGACATGCCCGTTACCGCACCACAATCGCGCGCCGCAGAATTTAAGGAATCGCTTCACAGCCGCGTTCTCGTGGCCGACGGGGCGATGGGAACGGCGCTGTACTCGCGGGGCATTTTCCTCAACCGCTGCTACGACGAACTCAATCTTTCGCTGCCGGCGCTGATCCGCGATGTGCATCAGGATTATGTCCGCGCGGGCGCGGAGATCATTGAAACCAATACCTTTGGCGCGAATCGAAAGCGTCTGGCCGCCTTTGGATTTGCCGAAAAGATGCGGCAGATCAATCAAGCCGGCGTGCGCATCGCGCGCGAAGCGGCTCGCGATTTAGCTTTCGTCGCCGGAGCCGTCGGACCGCTGGGCGTCAGGCTGGAGCCGATCGGCTCGACAACGTTTGCCGAGGCGCGAGGGCTGTTTCGCGAGCAATTCGCGACCCTGATGGAAGCGGGGGTCGACCTGCTGATCCTCGAAACCTTTCGCGATCTCGACGAACTGCGCGAGGCGATCCTGGCGGCGCGCGAGGCGGCCGGCAACGACATCACGCTGATCGCGCAGGTTTCGATTGAAGACGACGGCAGCCTGCAGGATGGGAGCTCCACGGAAACGTTCACGCGCGCTCTGGATCAATGGCCGGTGGACGTGATCGGGCTGAACTGCTCCTCGGGTCCGCGTGTGACGCTCGAGACCATCGAGAACATGCAGGCGTTCACCAATAAGCCGCTGAGCGCCATGCCCAACGCGGGCCTGCCGGTGACCGTGGAAGGTCGCAACCTGTATTTGTGTTCCTCCGAATACATGGCGCAATATGCGCGCCGTTTCCTGCAAGAGGGCGTGAAGATCGTGGGCGGTTGCTGCGGGACCACGCCGGATCATATCAAGGAAATCCGCAGCGAGGTGCGCAGCATGCAGCCGCATCATCGCGCGTCGGCTGTCATTTCCGAAGTGCCGGGCGAGCAAACCAAAGCGCTTGCCGAAGTGCCGGTCCCGGAACGGAGCACGCTCGGGGCGAAGCTGGCCGCCGGACGCTTCGTGGCGTTTGTCGAAATCCTGCCGCCGCGCGGCGTCGATGCCACGAAGGAGATCGCGGGAGCGAAGCTGTGCAAAGAGGCCGGCATCGACGTGATCAACGTGCCGGACGGACCTCGGGCCAGTGCCCGTATGAGCGCGCAGGTCACCTGCCAGTTGATCCAGCGGCATGCGGAAATCGAAGCGGTACTGCATTTCTGTTGTCGTGATCGTAATATTCTGGGCATTCAAAGCGAGTTGCTCGGCGCGCATGCCGCGGGAATCCGCAATCTGATTTGCATCACCGGCGATCCGCCGCGCATGGGAACTTATCCAGACGCGACGGCCGTGTTCGACGTCGATTCCATCGGCCTGATTACCATCGCCCATCATTTGAATCAAGGGCTGGATCTCGGCGGGAATTCGATGGGTTCGCAAACCGCACTGCTGATCGGCATGGGCGCGAATCCCGGGTCGCTGAATTTGGACGACGAGCTGCGGCGCGTCGAAAAGAAGGTAGACGCGGGCGCGGACTACATCGTGACGCAACCGGTCTTCGATCTCAAGTCGCTGGAAGGGTTCTTGAAACGCACCGAACAATATAAAATTCCGGTGATTGCCGGAATCTGGCCGCTAACCAGTTTTCGCAACGCGGAATTCATGGTGCATGAGCTGCGCGTCGCGGTGCCCGAAGATTACATGGAACGCATGCGAGCCGCCGAAAATGCGGAGGCGGCGCGAGCCGAGGGCGTGGCCATTGCAAGGGAAATGGTGCAGGCGGTGCGTCCGATGACGGCGGGCGTACAGCTGAGCGCACCGTTTGGGCGCTACGAAATGGCCGTGCAGGTCGCGGCCGCGATCGGATCACGGGATTGACGGTCGCGAATTGACAAGGCACTCGCGTACACCAGTCGCATAAACTGGTCACATACAATCGACCTCACATATCGATCAAAGGAGGCTGTGGGAAAACGGCGCAAGCATTTCTAATCACCGGACGGCAGAAAATGTCCGGTCCCGATTTCCCGCACAAGAGTGGCAACCGATCTTATCGAAATTGATCCCGAAAAACCTGGATCGCTCGCCATCGAGCGCGCCGCCGCGGCGATTCGCCGTGGCGAGGTGGTCGCCATCCCCAGCGACGCTCTCTACATCCTGGTGGCGGACCCGCTGAATCTGCACGCGGCCGGACGTGTGTTCGCCGCCAAGGGCCGCGAAGCGCAACGCTCGCTGCCGCTGCTGGTCGGCGATATCGTGATGGCCGAAGAACTCGGCAAAGACTTGACCCGCGCGATTTTATCGTTTGGCGCGGAAATTCTGGCCCGGGCCGCTCACCATCATCGCGCCGGCCTCGTCGCGCGTCCCGCTCAAGGTGACCGGGAACACCGGGCGTCTCGCGATGAGGCAATCGCGTTCGAAAGTGGCGATGGCGTTGATCGAGCGATTATCGCAGCCGTTGATCGCGACCAGCGCGAACATCTCCGGCCAGCCGACGTGCACGAGCGGCATCGAAGTGTTCGGCACGATGGACGGGCGTGTCGATCTGGTGCTCGACGCCGGACATATCTCGGGCGCGGGCGCGACCACCATCGACGTGACGGAACCGTACTGGAAAATCATCCGTGAGGGGGCGATTCCGGAGAAGGAAATCGCGGAAGTGCTCAAGGGCACGTAGAGCTTACGGGGCTGTCGCGGACGGCTCCGGAGACGCTGGCTGCGCGAGGAACGGTTCCGCCAGCATGTACGAAATGTCTACGCTACGCGCTCGGTCCACTCCCGCGAGCCCCACTTCGATGCGGTCCTCGCCCGCGGCGGGATGCGCCAGGTAAGTTCCCAGCAGCCGATCCCACCAGGGAAAGAGATCTCCCAGATTCCGGGTCTGCTCCCTTGCGTCCATCGAATGATGGATGCGATGCATGTCCGGTGTGACCACCACGGCGCGCAAAGGCTTCTCGATCCAAGCGGGCAGGCGTGCGTTGGCGTGCCCGAAAAAGCTTTCCGCGCAGATGAGTAACTCGAAAACCAGGACGGCGGCAACAGGCGGCGCGAGCAATGCCACGGCCGCGAGAACCGTTCCCTGCGTGTACACGACGTCCAAAGGATGATTGCGAAAACCCGTAGATACGTCGAAATCAGGATCGGAATGATGCACCTGATGTAAGCGCCACAGCAGAGGGATGTGGTGCTCGGTCCAGTGCGCGGTGTACCTTACAAAATCGAGCGCCAGAATCGTGAGAACGAAGCGTACGGCGTACGGCACGGCGGGCCGATTCAGAAGCCCGAAGCGGCTGTCTGCAACGCGCAGCGCGACCACTACGGGACCGGCGCGATAGATCGCCATCCACGTCACGCTGTAGAGCAGCATCAGAATGCCGTGACGGCTCCAGCGGCGTTCGGCGGAAACGGTGAGCGCAAACCGCGCGTACCGCGATTCCCACATCGCGACCGCAAGGAAACTGATCACCAAGAGCAGCCAGTACGAGCGTGCCTCGATCTTTTGCCAGAATTCGAGTTGTGAGGTTAGTGCGAGCATGGGGTCGTCACCACAAATGCCACTGGCCGTACGCGAGCACGTATGCCGCGAGCAGAGCGTTTGCCGAGGCATGCGCCACCACCGCATCGCCCATGCTGCCACGCCACTTCCATACGATTGCAAACACCAGCCCCGCGATGATTCCTGCGATCCATAAACCGCCGTGTAAGCATCCGAACACGACGGAGGAGCCAAGCACCGCAAGCCACGTCACGCTTCGCGGGTCGACGGACTCGAAATCAGCCGATACGAATCGCCGCAATAGATATCCGCGAAACGCGAGTTCCTCGGCCAGAGGAACCGTCACGATGGCGGCGAGGGCGCGCAGCGAGATCCACGCCATGCGAACAAGGGGCGACGCGGCAGCCAGTGCGGCGGGTGTTCCCTGCTCCACCATCGATTTACCGAAGAGCCGGTCGCAGCCGATCCAAACCAAAAACACGACCAGGCCCGAGACGATTCCTACCCAGGAAACGCGCCATTCGAGACCCAGGTAGGTTTTGCGAAAGATCCATAAGGCCGCCGCGGCAGCGATGATGCGAAGTGTGTAGAGCCATTCGAATCCCGTGGAAGCCGCCGTGGCCACCATGCCTGCGGCGAGGATAGCGAGGAAAGGCAGAAGGTACGCAGCGGTCGGATTGTCTGTTGTGCGCGACGCCGCAGGATTCGCGTCGTTATAAATGTGGGCTGTTGCGGAAACGGGGAATCCCGCGGAGGCGTAACCGTCAGCGCTCAAGCCGGCACGTGCGATGGACGTCGTAAACCACGGGACCTTTCGAATAGTGAGGCAGAAGCCGACCGCGACGGCGTTGAAGAGAATCCAACCGGCCTGGGAATGAAATCCGCCGAGGGCGATCTGCCAGGCACCCGCGTCGCCGATCCAGATCAAGGCTGCGATGCGCACGGCGTTCAGAAAAAACAACAAGGCGACGCCGGCGGGTATCAGCGCGAGCGATTGAGGAAAGCGGCACTCGCGGCGAAATAGCAGGAGCCACACCAGACCGAACGCGAGAATCAATCCCGCGCCTTCGAGGCCGGAGCATTCGGGCGCGATGATGACGTGAAATCGCGCCGTCCCTAACTGGAGTCTGTCCGCGTTGGAGAACAATCCCGGAAGGATCGGCTTCAGTATCCAGCGGACCAGCGTGAAGGTGAGAGCGCTCGCGGGCTGCCACAACTTTCGAGTAAAGTTTCCGGCGAGGCATGCCAGTGCGATAGCAGCGAACGCATAAATCCATAGCAACCCGCCGGCCGCGAGCAGCTTGCGCCAAGCTTTCCACGGCACCATCGCGCAAGCGCCAAAGCCGATCGCCACGGAACCGGTGAGGAACCATACGGCGGAAAGCCCGTTCGACGCGGAGGCGCCGGAGGGAGCCTGAAGAGGCGAGCCATAGAGCCTCGCGGAGAGCGCAACGAAGGCGGCCATGGCGACCACGTGGCAGACGAACCATCCCCAGCCGAGCGGGACGTCTTCCAATTGGCGGGAGATCTGTATCAGTTCGGCGCGGTGTGCGAGCCATAGAAACGTGGCGTAGAGCGCCGACACGCCCACGATGCCCCGCACGATCCATGGACCCCATCCGCCGATGAGGGCCGCGAGCCCGTGAGAACCGGCGAGCGAGGAGCTATCGAGCGCGATGGACAGAACGAGCAGCTCTGCGATGAAGAGAATGCTGAGGAGGATTATGCGGGCGATCAGCCCACGCCGATGAACGCGGGCCGTGGACGCGGCCGCATCCGAGGTCAGGGTCGAAGACAGTTGTTCAGCGGCAGGCAAGGAGTGTCATTACCTGAACGAGACGCATGGTCCGTAAGCAGGAACTGTAGCCGCGTTCCATCATCGCGATCGGAAAGCGGTGATGAGTGTCCCTGGCGGGGACGCAACGACTACTTCTTGCGGCGTGCGCGAAGAACCAAGACTCCGCCGCCGAGCAGCGCGAGCGCGGCAGCGCCGGTCGACGCGTCTACTTCCGGTGCCACATTGCCAGCCATCAGCGCCGACGCCATTCCCACGAGCACCACAGCCATTCCCAGTAGTTTCGTCATCTGCGAACCTCCATTCGATAGAAAACAAATAGAATCGGGAGCCAAGTTGGCGAACCAATTCGGAACTGCCGACGAGAGAGCTAAACGTCGACCATCCTCCAACTAGACGATTTCGGATGATAGTACCATACCCTATGTATAAGTCAAAGAGAAAATTGCACTTAACCCGGTGTCGCCTGGGGTATGCGTAGGATTAGGCCTACCGATTGTCGGTCACCAGGACGTCGCGCACTCCTGAATTGAGGATCAGATCGGCGAGGGTTAAACCGGCTGGGGAATTCCGGCGGCGCGTTCGAGCTCGGGAGGAGCCAGGGTAATCAGCGTTTTTTCCAGATCCTCGCCGGATTTCACCATGTGCTTCACATGATGGGTGGCGAGGAGCATGCACCACGGATCAGTCAGAGGATGCCCGCTTTTCGCGGCCAGCGCGAGCAGATCGGCGTGCGGCAGAGCGATCACCTTTTCCTGCGGTTCCTCGCCTTCGGTGCGCAACACGTACTTCAGGTCGATGGTGTCGGCATGGCGGATCGAGATTCCGTTTTGCAGCCACCGGAACTCGACATCGAAGAGACGCCCGAAAGGGTCAGGACCGGCTTGAAAGTGTCGAATGTTTTCGGCCATCTTTAACAGCGTATCAGAACATCCGGACTTAATCACGACATCCGCGCGTAATCACGACATTCATACGCAATCCCCGCGGACGTTTTGGCGAGGCCGAAATCGGGCATAGCCTGGCTCGCCGCTGGAGAGATGAAGCGGAAGTTGGGATTCCGGGAAATACCGCCGTTACATCGGTTCCATCGGTGGTTCTGGTCCTAGGATCTAATTGCCGGGGGCTGGCGAAGTGATCTCAACGTCGGCCTTCAGGAACTGCCAATCCGGGAGTTCGTACACGCGCAGCTTGGTGGTCGCGGTGCCCACGGCATCTTTCACTTCCTGCGGACCGAGCCCGGGAACCTTCGCCTCGAATTCCGCGATGGGCGGATCTTCGGGCTTGGCGGCCGTCGTCGTGAGCTTCACTTTCATCGTGAGATCGCCGATGTCTGCGTCGGAGTGATTGATCACCGCGAACTTCACGGAGAGTTTACCGGCGCCGCCTTCGGTCACGCGGAATCCGGCGACTTCCAAATACTTCGCGAGGGGGTTATTGCCCGCGATGACGGAGGTCACCGCCAAGGGTGCCTGCTTGGCCGCTTTTGTATCCGGCGCGGGAGCGGACGAACATCCTATCAGAAGAGCAGCGGCGAGAACGGACGCGGGAAGGAGAACAGTGGCACGCACGTTTTCCAGCATAATACAACCGCGCCAATCCTCACGAATATAATGGCGGCCAATCCGGGATAATAAAAAAGAAAATCGCGGATGGAGCCGTTGGCCCCGTCCTGCGCATCCATACGATCGTGGGCCACGTTCGCGAGCAGATCGACACCATTTTCCGGCGCGACCCGGCGGCGCGCAGCGTCGTGGAAATCTTCCTGTGCTATCCGGGCTTCCACGCGGTGCTGCTGCATCGCGCGGCGCATCGCCTGTATGAAGACGGCTGGTTCACGCTGGCGCGCGTCATTTCGCAGTTTTCGCGCACCATGACGGGCATCGAAATCCATCCGGGCGCGCGCATCGGACGGCGTTTTTTTATCGATCACGGCATGGGCGTGGTGATCGGCGAGACCAGCGAGATCGGCGACGACGTGTTGATCTACCAGAACGTGACGCTCGGCGGCACAGGCAAAGATACGGGCAAACGGCACCCGACCATCGGCAACGGCGTGGTCATCGGCACGGGCGCGGCGATCCTGGGTAATATTCGCATTGGAGATCACGTCAAGATCGGCGCGGGCAGCGTAGTGGTGCATCCTGTGCCGGATCATTCCACCGTCGTCGGCGTGCCCGGCCACATCGTCGGCGACGATCAGGAATTCGAACCGCTGGAACATGGCAATCTGCCCGATCCCGAAGGGGAGCGAATCGACGAGCTGGCGCGCAGGGTCGCGGAGCTCGAAGCGACGCTCCGGGCGTTGCATGACGACAAATTAACACGATGAAAAATCCTGGGCATCGAGCGATTTTTTATGGGGTTTCGCTGCAGTTTTTCGTAGGAATGCTGGCCGGTTCCGCTTCCGCCGCGGACGTCACTTACTGGGTGCAACCCTGCACCGTAATGGCTTCGCTCGCGTGCGCGCCGCAGGATGTGGACCTCGCGCGGTGGGCGTTCGCGGCCTGGGAAAGTGCCTCCGAAGGCCGTCTGCATCTGGTCGAAAGCAAGGAGCGCGAGAAATCGCAGTTCCGGCTGCTGTGGGCGCAGAAAGACGGCGGATTGTATGGGGAAACGCAGCCTATTGAGGTGAACGGAAAACCGGGCGCGGAGATCCATGTGCTCGCCGAGCCGCCGAATCAGGGAGATCGCCTGCTGCGCGATGCGATCGTCTACCTTACGTGCTTGCACGAGTCGGGACACGCGCTGGGACTGCGGCACACGCGCGTCTTCGCCGATATCATGTATAGCTTTCAATACGGCGGCGATATCGACGAATATTTCGGGCGCTACCGGCGGCTGTTGATGTCGCGCGAGGATATCCGCAAGCACGCCGGGATGTCACCGGCGGATCGTGCTGCGTTGATCGATAGCATCGGCAGAGGCATTCCTCGATAGACGGATCGATAGCGCTTTGTTGAGAACCGCGAATGTCAATGAGCGGGCCGACAATTGTACGGAAACTGCGCGTCGTCAACGCCATCGTGTTCACTTGCGCCAGCGGCGCTTTACGGCCCGCTCATTGACATTCGCGGTTCTCTTGCGAGTGATCAATTCCGCGATGTTCAAAAGCATTGCCAACGCGAGCAGCCACGGCCACAGTTGCTCGGTCACGGGCACGGTTCGGCCGCCGGAATCGAAAACGTCGGCAGCAGCGGGTTGGAAGCGGCCGCCGGTGAACTCGGCGACTTGCTTCAACAACTCTTCGTTCGAACCATACTCATTCAACTCGGCCTCCGGCCGATACAAGGCGGCTTCGGGGAACGCCGCGGAATCCTCGACGGGCCGCACGCGGAAGAGCCCTTCGCGCGGGCCTATGGATGTGCGACCTCCATAGGTGCCCAGCGCGATCTTTTGCACCGGCATGGCGCGTTGAAAGCGATCCGGACCGATGACATAAAGCTCGGGGATGGCGGCGGGTTCGACACCATGCGCCGAGAGACGATAGCGCGCGACGAGATCGCCAGAGGCGGAATCGTATTCGAGGCGAGCGTCGCTCGCATTCGCATGGGGCAGAAGATCGCGACAGATGTTGACCCAGAATTTATCGAAGTTTTTCCACGAAATCCAATCCGCGGCCCAGCGCGCTTTCGCATCGGAGGCGAAGATCGCCGACCGGCCGAGGCCGTATTGCCAGCGCGAATAGAGAGGATCGCGTCCGTCCAGGCGCAGTACGATTTCGGAGTTGGGCTTGGCCTCGAAGCGCACGTAACCTTTCAGAGCGGGAGCCTTGGTGATCTCGACGCTGTCGAGAATTTCGGCCTGCTGCAGAACTTCGGGCACCAGCGGCTTCTCGACGGCGGTCATGCCGGTGTGTTCTTTGACGTCGCTGAGAACGATCTGCTCCAGACCGGCAGGCTCGCTCAGAAAATAAGCTTTCCCACCGGCGAGCGACGCGAGGCGCGTCAGATACGTCCGGTTGACGTCCAAACCGAGGCCGACGGTGGAGATCGTGACCGCCATGTTCTGGGCTTCTTTCGCGAGCGCGAAGGAATTGCCTTCGTCGGAAAGACCGTCGGTCAGCAGCAGAATGTGTTTGTAGAACGCGTTGGTTTCGACGATGACGCGATATGCTTCGCCGAGCGCCTGCGCGATGCGCGTGCCGCCGTTCGGATTGATGCGCGAGATTTCTTTATTGATCGCGTCGGGATCGTCGGCGAAGCGCATAGGCACCTGCCAGTGAAAGACCGTGTCGAACGCGAGCACACCCACTTGATCGGTGGGACGCAAGTCGAAACGACGTTGGCCGCGGCCTGGCGGGTGAGCTCGATCTTCTTGCCCAACATCGAAGTGCTGCGGTCGAGCACGAGCACGACGGCGCGCCCATCCGTCGAACGCGGAACCAGGCGAGCGGGCAGCGTGCGATCCAGAGGATCGGTGACGTTCATCGCCTCGGCGAGAAGATTGCGTTCGCCGCCGATGACGAGCAGCCCGCCTCCGCGACGCACGTAGGCTTCGAGAGCGGCTTGGTCCGCAGGGCGAACTTTATCCAGTTCCCAGTTGTTGAGAACGACCAATTGATAGCGTGAAAGATCGCGGGCATCGCCGAAAGCAGCGGCTCGTTCCACATCGAATTGCGCGGCGGTCAGAGCGGCATTGAGATGAGCGTCGGCGGCTTCGTCGTCGTTCGATAAATGCAGGACTCGCGGCCGGCGAACGGCGATAGGCTGCTGGTAATCGAGTTGCGCGGGAGTTCCTTGTTCGGCTTTCGCGGCAGTTTGGGTTCGCAGGGTGATCGCGACGGGCAGCGCTCCGGGCGTATTCAAATTCGCGCGGAGATGCAGTTCATTTTCGCCGGCCACGAGCGCAGCCGGGGTTGTTCCCAACGAATTTCCATCCGCTCGCAACTCCAGTACGGCGGGAGCCGCGGACGCCGCGAAGACAGTCAGATCGATGGAAAAAGGTTCGCCCGCGAAAACGGCTTCCGGCATACGGACGGATTCGAGCCGCAGCGCGCCCTGCGTGCGTCCCGCGAGCGCGAAAGTATCGATCGGGACGCCGAGTTGGCGGGCCTGCCACGCCGCCCGGGCGATGCTGCCGCGCGTTTCGTGACCGTCGGTGATGAGCGCGATGCGCGGAACTCTTCCCGCGGGCAGGGCGGCAATCGCGTCGCGCACGGCGGCTTCGAGATCGGTGGCGCGCCCGGATTCTCCACTCGTCGTCTGAAACGAAAACGTCGTTCTCCGCTCGGCCTTCGTGAGCGAACGCGATACGCGCGCGAAGGGGATCACGCGCATCCACTGATTCCCGCGCGCCGCGTCGATGCTCGCGGCAAGCTGGGAAGCCCGCTGAAGATCGGCGGAAGAAACGCTGGCCGAGGTATCGACTAACACGGCGACCGCTACACGTTCCGGATGTAATGTGATGCGCGGCTGGGCGAGCGCGGCGAGAATCGCGACGAGCGTCAGGCCCTTGAGGAGCAGGGGAATCTTTCGCGGAGTGCGGCGCCAGCTAAAGAGAACCCAAGCGGCAGGAAGCAGGGCGAGCGCCGGAAGCCACGGCCGCACAAAGGTCACAATTCGGGCCGGGCAAAGCCCGGCCGCAGGCTCAAAAGCCTGACCCCACGCGACCGGATGGAAATGGGGACAGACCGCTCTGCCGTACCGCGAAGTGAAAAAGGCGCGGGAGGGGACAGAATAGTCCGTCCCCGTTTCCGACTCAAAAGCCTGACCCCACGTGACCGGCGGTAATGGGGACAGGTCGCTCTGTTCACGATTTCGCCGGATCGCGCAAGGAACGACACACCGAAGGGGACAGCGTAGCCCGTCCCGCTTTCGTTTGTCCCTCGTTCGTTTGTCCCGCTTTCGTTACCGGCTCGGCCGCATCGCCGCATCGAAACTGATTCCGTTGTCATCCAAGATCGATCCTAACGCGCGCTGCATCGCCGCCCGCGCCTTGAGGTACGCGCCTTTGGCGGCGAGTTCCGTGGAACGCGCCTGCGCCACGTAACTCTGATATTGGATCACGAAAAAGCTGGTCGACGCGCCTTCCATGAATTTAATCTGCTCGGCTTCGAGCGATTCTTCCTGCAATTTGCGGGTCTGCGCGGCGGCTTCATAGGAAGCGCGCGCGCGGCGCATGCCGATGAGTGCGTCTTCCACTTCGAGCTGTGCCTGATTGCGCAACTGGCGCTCGCGAATCTGCGTCTGGCGGAGCTGCAATTCGTCGCGGGTGGCGTCGGCCTGCGCAATGCGATTACGCAGCGGCAGCGTGAGCTGCAAGCCGATGGCGACGGTCGGATTCTTGACGGTAAAGATCTGGTCGAGAGCGGTTCCGTAGCCGCCGATGTAGGCTCCGGCGGGAACGCCCAGGCTCGTTCCATTGGCCGCGCCCGCGAGCGCGTTGCTCTGCGCGGTGCCCACCAGGTCCAGTTCCGGGCGCAATTCATTGCGGCTCCCTTCGAGCGCGATCTTGATGTTTTCGGTCTGCAGGCCGGCCTGCGCCAGATCGGGGCGCTGGCGATACGCTTCCGCCAGCAGTTCCTTGACGGGACGCATTTCGTCGGCTTCGGCGGCGGGGATCTCCAGGGAATCGGTGGGGATAAGCCGGGAATCTCTTACGTCGGGATCCTCGCTGCCGCGGCGGGAGATCACGTTTTTCAAAATCGCCGCCTGCTCGTCGAGCAGCCCCTGCGAATTGATCAAATCCTGCTGCGTGGCGGAGACCTGGGCGCGGGCGCGCGTCAGCTCGATGGGCGCCTGGGTGCCCTGATTCACTTCGTCCTGCGTATTCCGCAGGAGCGTCTGCGCGAATTCGTAGGTATCCTGTTTCACTTTGACGTCTTCGGCGAGCGAAACGAGGTCGGTATAAAAGGCGGACCACGCCATAGACCGTCATGATGAGTTGCTGGCGGAAAAGGAGGCTCGTGATTTTTTCTTCGTTCGCCGCGATACGAATGAAGCGGCGATTGACCTCGCGTCCGAACCCGCGCAGCAGCGGCTGCGTGACGTTCAATGCCAGGCCGGAGTTGATGATCGGGTTGAACGAATTCGAGAACGAGTTGACGTCTTCGCGGCTGTTCACGAAGCTGGCGCTGACGTTGGCGCCGGTGCTGAATCCCTGGTTATAACCGACGTTGGCGGTTTGGAGTGATCCCTCCAGATCGCCGAACGGTGCGAGGCTAGAGCTCGTTTCGGGCGTGTTCAGATGCTGGTAATTGTATTGCGCTGTCAGCGTGGGATCGTACAAAGGAATTTGCGATCCGCTCGAAAGCGCGGTCGTGCCCTGCGTAAGATAGTTCACCTGCGGCTCGCCGAGCAGCGCGAGCTCGGAGGCGTTGGTCGCCACCGAGGTTCCGGGCGTGGCCTGCGTCGCGGCGGTCGTAATCAAAGGGCTGTTGGGCCCGCCGATACCGGTGGGCGCCTCGTTGAGCGTGTACAGAATGGTGCGGAGAAGTCCGCCGCCCTGCGCGCGGAGAACTTCGGTTTCGGCGATCGGAATCGCGTAGCGTTCGAGCTCAATATCCAGGTTATTCTGGACGGCCAGAGCGAGCGCGTCCGCGAGCGAAAGATACAGATTGCCGGCGCGGATCAGATCGCGCACGCGCATCGTGTTGTTGAAGTCGACGTTGGCCACATGCTTTTCCACATAGCGATTGCGGAACGAGGTCTCGACTCCGCGCCATCCCGCAGGAGGAACGGGCTGCGTCACGATAGGCTGCGGATGGGACGCAACGGGACCGGCGAGGGGAATCGCGGGAACGGGAGGAGCAGGGTTAGTGGCGGCCGGCGATTGCGACGCGGGATGGGCGGGCGCTGGCGTGGGGTTGTCGGGATTGGCCGGCGGCGCTTGCGCCACATTGGGCGGCGGTGTTTGGGCCACGGTCCACACAGGCATGGTCAACAAAAGCATCCAAGCGACGGACTGACGAAAAACATTTCGATGGATACACCGACACACGACACACTGGCACACGATCAGAAATCGCTGGAACATGCTCACATTCTCCGGACAGCTAGATGTCTTGATGCTTCACGGCCGCGGTCTTACTTGCTTCACGGCCGCGGTCTTAATCCTTGACGGCCGCGGGCGCTTGCAGCGTCTGGACCTTGACGCCCTCGCGAATGGAATCATTGGGATGTAGTATCACATGATCGCCTGCGCGCAATCCGCCGGCAAGCTCCAGGTGATCGCCGTAATCGCGTGAAATCTCGATCTTCTGATAGTGTACGGTCTGATCGGGACGAACGATGGCGACCTGCGTTCCGTCGGAGCGCACGACCAAAGCGTCGGCGGGAATCGACATGGGCGGGTCGATCACCGGAATGTTGAGGTCGACATCCGCGTACATCCCGGGGAGCAGGTCTCCGGCCGTGTTGGGAACTTGAATTTCGGTCAACAATGTCCGTGTGGCGGGATCGAGGGAACTCGCCGTGCGCGCGACGCGTCCGGGGAACGCACGTCCTGGCAGATTGGCCACCGTCAGCTTCGCGGCCTGTCCGACCTTGACCGAATCCGAGTCGGCTTGCGGCACGTTCACGTAGGTGCGGAGCATGTTGATCTGCGCCATGCGGTAGAGCAGCGTGGCACCGGCGTTGATGAGCGCTCCCGTGTCGATATTACGCACGGTGATGACGCCGTCGAAAGGCGCCCTGACCTGCTTGTACGCTTGCATCTCCCGGAGACGTCCGAGATTCGCCTGCGAGGACGCGACGGCGCTTTTCGACGCCGCGATGGCTTTTTCCAAAGCCGCCAACTGGGCCTGTTGCGATTGGTAGGCTGCCTGATACTGATCGTTATCCTGCCGCGACACGACGCCCTTCGACGCGAGATTTCCATAGCGCTGCGCGGTGATGCGGGCGAGTTCCATATTCGCCTTGCCCTGGTCGTAGTTGGCGGTGGTCTGATCGTAGCCGGCCTGCGCCTGCTTGAGCGCGGCTTCCGCCTGCTCCACCTGCGAATCGAGCTCGGGGGCTTCGATTTCGGCGAGCAGTTGCCCGGTCTTCACGCGGTCGCCGATATCCACGAAGCGGTTCTTGATATAGCCGGTGGAGCGCGCGAGCAGCGGAGCTTCGGTGACGGGCTCGATGTTGCCGGGCAGCACCAGTTGGTTGCCGCCCTTGGTGGCCGCGACGGTGGCGACCATGACGCGCGGCAGCGCCTGTTCCTGGGTGCTGACCTCGGCGGCGACGGTTTCCTCCTGCTTTTGGCGGGGAAGATAGCCGGCGAAGAACGCGATCGCGCCAATCACGAGCACGAGCAGTCCTAGAGCCCAGATGGCGGCGCTCGACGGACGGCCGGGCTTCAACGCGGTGTGCGTGCCGGCGCGTTCATCGAGCAGCACCTGATGCTCGTAGAGTTTTTGGCGCAGCTCCTCGACTTCGCGGCGCAGTTGTTGTTCTTGACTACTCCCGTCTTCGGTTTCGGTTGAATCAGGCCTAATATTACGCATTTATTACGGTGATGAGCATGGATCGCATTTATGAAATGGTATCGAACGAAGTCGTATCGAACGCCGCGGGCCGGCCGGTTGCCTGTTCCTGGCGGATGCGCCGGGCATGATCGACGGGAGGCGCTTTGCGCAGGCGGCTGTAGATCACCGGAACGACCACGAGCGTCGTCATGGTGGCGAAGATGAGTCCTCCGATGACCGCGCGGCCGAGCGGCGCGTTCTGTTCGCCGCCTTCGCCCATGCCGAGCGCCATGGGCAGCATGCCGAGGATCATGGCCGCGGCCGTCATCAACACGGGACGCATACGGGTGAAGCCGGCTTCGAGAGCGGCTTCGCGGGCGCGCGGCGCCCTCCTTGCGCAAATCGTTCGCGAAGACGACGAGCAAAATACTATTGGCGGTGGCGACGCCGACGCACATGATCGCGCCCATCAGCGAGGGGAACGTTGAAGGTGGTCTGGGTGACGAACAGCATCCACACGATGCCGGCCATGGCGCCCGGCAAGGCGGTGAGGATGATGAACGGGTCGAGCCAGGATCGGAAATTGACGACCATCAACAAGTAAACCAATACGACGGCTAGCGATCATGCCGAGTCCCAGCCGGAAAAAGGAGGTCTGCATGGTTTCGAATTGCCCGCGCAGGGTCAACTGACTGCTCGACGGCAGTTTCGTCTTCGTTTCGGCCATCAGCTTCTGGATCTCCGCGCCGACGCCGCCCAGATCGCGGCGATCGACGTTGGCATACACGTCGAAGACGGGCGTGGTGTTGTAATGGCTCACCAGGCCGGGAGCGAGGCCGCGATGAACCGATACCAAATTCGAGAGCATCTGCGTGCTGGTCGCGATCGACCCTGGATTTCCGTAAGTGGCGGATGAGCCGCTCGGCGAGTTGCCGACCGAGTTCATCTCATTGGCCGTCCCGGCCATCGCATTATTGGAATTGATGGACGCGCCCATCGCGCCGACGGGCGTGGCGCAGCAAAGCATCGAGCGAATTGATGGCATATTGCGGAGTCTGCACGGAGACCTGATAGTTCACGCCGTTGACCCAGTTCACCCAGTAACTGAGGAAAATCTTGCGAGCTCGCCGCTCAGCGAGATCAGCATGTTGGTGCTGACGTCGCTTCTGCTTCAGACCCATCTGCATGGCCTTGGAGCGATCCACGTCTAACTGGATCACCGGATAGTCCATCACCTGATGAACGTGCACGTCGGCCGCGCCCGGGATGCAGGGCGATTTTTTCGGCCCAACTGCTGCGCGATCTCGTAGTTCTTGGGGTTTGCGGCCAATCACCTGCAAATCGAGGGGGCGCGGGCAAACCGAAGTTCAGGATCTGACCGGTGATGTCGGCGGCCTGGAAGAAGAACGACATGTCCGGAAATCTCGGGCGAGGCGCTTGCGCAGGCGGCGCTCGTAAAGTGCGGTGGGATTTGATGTTCCTTCTTCAAGGGAAATGAGGATCTCGCCGTCGCTGGCATCTAACGGTCAAGTGTCGGTCAGCGCGAGGTTCCAGCCGCCGTTGGGTAGGCCGATGTCGTCGATAATCGAATCCAGTTCACGAGCGGGAATGTCGCGCCGGATTTCGTCCTCCACGGGCCTGGTAGCGGACTTCGGTCTCTTCAATGCGTGTGCCGACCGGCGCGCGCGCGTGCAGGCGCAGCATTCCGGCATCGACGGTTGGGAAAGAAATCCTTGCCGATCATCGGCGCGAGCGCGAGCGACCCGAGAGCGCCCACCGCAAACACAACGATTACCGTCGCTCCATGGTCCAGGGCCCAAAAGCAGGAATCCCGAATAGACCCGCCGCATGGACTCAAACCAGCGATTGAACGCGTAGTGCGCGGCCCAGATGGGACCCTCGCCCCCGTCGAGTGATCGCCGCCCTGGTACATCAGGGATTCCTTCGTGCAGGAGGTAATGCACCATGGTCGGCACGAGCGTGCGCGACAGAGATACGATGCGCCCATCGCGAAAACCACCGCGAGAGCGAGCGGCGTGAAGAGGAACTTGGCGGTTCCGGTAGCAGCAGTACGGGAATGAAGACAATACAAATGGCGAGCGTCGAGACGAAGGCCGGGACGGCGATCTGCTGGGCGCCGTCCAGAATGGCGTTCACCAGCCCCTTACCCATACCCATATTGCGATGGATATTTTCAATTTCGACGGTCGCGTCGTCCACCAGGATGCCGACAGCGAGCGCCAAACCTCCCAGCGTCATGACGTTGACGGTCTCGCCGGTGAGCGCCCATGATCGCGAGCGAGGCCAGAATCGAAAGGGGAATCGAAAAGCACACGATCAGCGTGCTGCGCCAGCTTCCCAGAAACAGCAGAATCATCATGCCGGTCAGGCAGGCGGCGATGATCGCCTCGCGCACCACGCCCGTGACCGCGCCCCTGACGAAAACGGATTGATCGAACAGCTCGGAGACCTCAATTCCTTGGGTAAATTGGCGAGGATCTTGGGAAGCTCCCGTCTTCACGCCTTCGACCACGTCGAGCGTGGACGCTGCCCGTTGCGCATGACCGTGATGAGCGCGCCGCGCGTTCCGTTGGTGCGCACGATGTTGGACTGCACGGAGTAGCCGTCGCGAATCTGCGCGACGTCCTTCATATACACGGTCGCGCCGTTGACGGTCTTGATCGGCAGGTTGTTCAAACCCTCAATGGTGGTGGGACTGCTGTTGAGACGGATCTGATATTCGGTGTTGGCGAGCTTGGCGGTGCCGGCCGGCACGATCAAATTCTGCTGGCCGAGCGAATTCGAGACGTCCTGCGCGCTCAACTGCTTCGCCATCAGTTCGCGCGGGTTCAGATCCACCATGACCTGGCGCTGCTTGCCGCCCACCGGGTTCAGAACCGAAATACCCTTCACGACCGATAGCTGCGTGCGGACGAAATTGTTGCCCAGATCGTAGAGCTGCGCTTCGCTGAGCGCGTCGCCTCCGAGCCCCAGCTGAATGATCGGAACGGTGGAAGCATCGTACTTCAGGATGGAGGGCGGTCCGATTCCCGGAGGCATCCAGCGCACCAGCGTTTCGGACAGTGCGGTGACCTGCGCCACGGCCATGTCGATTCTGACGTTCGGCTGAAAGTAAATGCGCGTGACTTCGATGCCGTCGTAGGCCTGCGATTCAATGTGCTCGATGTCGTTTACGGTGGTGGTCAGCGAGCGCTCGTACATGTAGACGAGGCGTTTTTCCATCTCCTCGGGAGACAATCCCGCGTATTGCCATACGACCGAAATAACGGGGATGTCGATGTAGGGAAAAATATCGACCGGCATCGTCGCGATCGCCGTTCCACCCAAGATCGCAATGAACAACGACATGACGACAAATGCGTAGGGATGGGTAAGGGCAACTCGAACGATCCACATAGTTTAACTACCAAACTCCGGGCCGGGCTTCACTCTCATTTTACTACTTTTATTCTCGCAGATTTTCCTTAAGGAAACGTTAACAAACGTATAAGATAGATGATTCTCGCGAGACGAAGGTTGCAGGTTCGGGCCAATCTACAGGCTCGACGGTAGGGGATCTAAACGATCGTGTCTAGTTGTAATACAGCCGTCTTCGGGGCTATTTACTGTTCATATGCGCGCGGTCTTTCTCGTTCTCCAGACAAATGTAATCGAGCAGGTCGGTGTCGAGCGCGAGCGTCTGCACGAAGTTGACCGTCCACGGCCGCGTATAAGCCTTCGAATCGTCGACCGTCACATCGATTTCCATGCGCCCGAAGTTCACGCGCCGGAACACTTCCGTCATCTTCAGAGCATCGGTGGCGGGCGTCCCCCCGCGATCGAGCCATCCGTCTTCGCGGAATCCGTTGGAATACACGACCAATGTGTCGCCGTCCCATTTTCCGCTCGAATAGCCGTTCCAGCTCGGTTGCGGGTCTTCCGGAAGCGGGCGGCCATCGGTGTGGATCTGCCGGTACATCGCGTTGCGCTCGCTCAGGATCAGCAGCAGTCCAGGAACCTGCACCAGTTTCTTCAGTAGCGGAGCCGTCAGCGTTTTCATGATGCCGACGGGCAGGCACTGCGTGGCCGGATCGTCGAGGCTATAGCGGGCCTGGCGCGCCTTTTTCAAATCCAGCGCCCAGGGCTGAAAGGGCAAGGCCGCCTTTCACGCTCCAGCCAATGTTGCCGAACTCCTGCGGAACCTGGATATCGTCGCAACCTTCCGGAGGGCAAGGCTTGTTTTTCTCCGGCTCCCAGGTGCCCGTGAAGTCCGGTTTGCCATCCGTCATGCGAGGCGCGGGCGCGTTCAAATTGGGCGATCCGTCGGCGTTTTTCGGAACTCCCGCGGTCGGATAGTGAAGCCACTGCGCTGAAACGGCCGCCGGCGCGAGCCCGAACAGTCCGGCGGCGACATGGCGGCGCGTAAGCTTCCCACGTCTCCTTTGCGAGATTATTTCCGGCGAATCTTTGCCGACGATGTGCGGCAGATCGACATTGTTCTCGTCGCAGATGTACTCCATGATCTCCGCGTTCACCAGTTGATTCATGGCCCGAAACCGTGAACGGCCGCGTGTACGCGCCCGGATCGTCGATGGTCACGTCGACCGTCAGATGTCCCATGTCGGGGCGGCGAACGTGCTCGACGATGTGGAGTTTTTCGGTATGCGGATGTCCCGCGCCGTCGAACCAGAAAACGTCGTTAAAGCCCACGGTATCGACCACCAGCGTGTCGCCTTCCCAGTGACCGACAGACTCGCCGTAATACGTCGGATCGAGGTCCGTCGAATGCTTGCGGCCATCGAGGAAGATCTGGCGGTAGCCGTGTGTGCCGCCTTCATACAGGAAGATGATCAGTTTGGGCGTCTGCACGATTTTCCACGGATACGGCGTCATGCGCGGGATGCCGGAGGGACGGCAGCGGACATTCGGATCGTCTTTGGACATGTGTTCTTTGGCTGCCTTTGCGGCCCACTCCTGAATAGGCAGCGTCTCTCCGGGCTTCAAGGCGCTGGTGATGTCGTACATGAAGTTCTTGTCGGGACCCCACAGGCCCGAAAAATCGGGCGTGCCCTCGGGAGTGCGCGGCGTGGGCGCGGTGGAATTCGATTGCAGCCGCGTGAGCGCCGTAAGCGCCTGGCCGCCGCCTTCCTCGGTGAGCAACTTCTGCTGCGCCTGTGCGGTGAGGGACCCGAGCGCGAGCAGCGCCACAGCCGACGCCGCGATTGGACGGGGAAACATATTTAGAAACTTCATCGGGCGCGCTCCTTGCGTGCTCTTCATGCGTTACTTACTGGTGGGAGTCGGAGCCGCTTCGTCGGCCGACGAGCCGGCGTTCATCGTGCGCCCGTCGGCGAGCGTCACGGAATTGGCGTTGGCCCACGTCGAATCGTCTTTCGCGCGATGGCCTTTGACCGTCACGACGTCGCCGGGCTTCATCATGTCGCGATTCCAACCAAGACGCCGCAGCACGTTGGGGCTCGCGAGTTCGAAATTCCAGGAGGTCACTTTGCCGCTCTGGTCCTTCACATCCACGTAAAAGCGCGCATGGGGATTGGTCCATTCGAGTTTCGTGATGGTACCGGTAAGCGTCAGAGGCTTCGCGGCATCGTATTCCGCTTGAAACGAATGATGCGCGAACAAGGGGATGGAGAGCGCCAGAAGGACGAATAGGGCCGGCCGCAAACCAAGTGTCAGCGGCCGCGATTTGCATTTCGCAGGCATGATGATCTCTTTCAGGGAAGATAGGGAAACAGTCGAAAACAAGTTCTGCAGATCCTCTTAATGATTTGACTGCATCCGCGGGTCGCGCGCAAGCATGATAATGAGAAACATACACCGATCAGCAATTCCTGGCACGCCCGCAGGCGGCGTGGGCAGTCGAGTCATTTGGCGCGCCGGCACTTACGACGTCGCGATCGAGGCAACGATACACATGGAAGCAGCCATCTTTCGGGACCCGCGCATCCGCTCCGTGGCGTGGCGCGACCTGGTGAGCGTCCGGCGGCACGAGGTCATTTCGGAGCTGCTGCTGCCCTCCACCTGGCTTGCCCTGTCGCTGACCGCCGCATGGTTGGGTTGGTATCTGGTGGCGCTGGGGCTCTCGTTCATGTTTTTCCTCGCCGGCTTGCGGGTGGTTCACAACGCTTTCCACCACGCGCTCGGCCTGCCGCGGTGGGCTGATGGCGTGATTCTCTGGACCATGAGCCTGATCATGCTCGGTTCGATGCACGCGGTGCGGTTCAACCATCTGCGCCATCACCGGCTGGTGCTCGGAGAACAAGATGTGGAAGGCCGCAGCGCTCTGATGCCGTGGTGGCGCGCGCTGTTATACGGGCCGATTTTCACCATCACGCTGCATGCGACGGCGCTTCGGCGCGGAAGCCTGCGATTGAAAATGACGGTGATCGCGCAACTGATGATGAGTGCCGCGTGGATCGCGTTCGCCGTCCGCTTCTCCGGCAGCCCCGTGCTCCGCTATCACGTCCTGGCGATGGGCACGGCGCACTGCTTTACGGCGTTTTTCGCGGTATGGACGGTGCACCATCATTGCGATCGCACCCACTATCTGGCGCGCACCCTCCGCAATCGGATCAAGAACGCGATCACCTTCGATATGTTTCGGCACATCGAGCACCATCTGTTTCCCGCGGTACCTACCTGTCATCTGGAGCAGTTATCCGTGCGGCTGGATCAAGCGGCGCCGGAATTGAAGAAAAAAATCGTTTTCTGAAAGGCACACGACAATGCACACGCAGGGGCCCGCATGGATTGCGGAAACGGGCCGGATTCTTTTCATCATTTACTTCATCCTGATGGGGCTCAGCCACCTGCTAAATTTCCGGGAGCACTCGGCGCTGCTGCGACGCAAGGGCGTGCCGCTGCCCGTCGCCGCCACGGTGCTGACGGTGGTGATGATGGTGGGGGGCGGGGTTCTCATACTTGCCAACTGGCATCGGGCCATCGGCGCGGCTTTGCTGTTCGGGATTATTTTTCCCGCGCCGTTTTTTCTGCATCATTTCTGGAACGAAAAAGAATCGTATTCCAAGCTGAGCGAATACGCTCACTTCATCAAAGACATCTCGCTCGCGGGAGCAGCGCTTATTTTGTTCACGCAATCCTGATGGGCCAACTCGGCCTCACCGCGAGAGAGCGTGCGGCTGGTTGAACGCGACCTGCCGTTGTAGCCAGTCATTCCACGATGACAGGCCTTGCCCCGTGGTGCATGACGTTTCAAACACCGTTAGTTCCGGATTGATGCGCTGCGCGTTCCCGCGGGCCAACTGGATATCGAACGGCACATACGGCAGAAGGTCGATTTTATTGAGAATCATGACCTTCGATTTGAAGAACGCGCCTGGGTACTTCAGCGGCTTGTCCTCGCCCTCGGTCACGGAAAGAAGCACGATTTTGCGTTCCTCGCCGAGATCGTAACTGGTCGGGCACACGAGATTGCCCACGTTCTCGATCAGCAACAGATCGAACCGCTGCGTGCCCCACGCGCTGAGCGCGCGATCGATCATTCGCGCATCCAGATGGCAAGCGCCCGCCGTCGTAATTTGCTGGACCGGAAAACCCACGCGGGCGAGGCGACGCGCGTCGTTATCGGTTTGAATATCGCCGGTCAGCACGGCCACGCGAAGATCCTTGGGAAGCGCCTCCAGCGTGCGTTCCAGAAAGAGCGTTTTTCCCGAGCCGGGTGAACTGATGAAGTTCAACACCAGCGTGCCTTGTTCCGCGAAGCGGCAGCGCAGCCCCGCGGCGACGCGATCGTTCTCGCTCAGCACTTTCTTTTCGACGGCAACGCGCTCCATTTATTCCTCCAGTTCGACGTAGGCGAGATCGAGCTCGGTACCGCCGATCGCGGTTGTGGATTCACTCCCGCATTCCGGACAGCGGATTTCATAATCGTGCACATCGAACTCCGTACGGCAGCGTTCGCAGAGATTACGCCGCGGACGGTAATCGATTTCGAGTTCTAGTCCCGCAAGATCCGAGCCTGTGACGAGAGCTCCGAAGCAGAAGCGGAGGGACTCGACATCGACGCCCGCCCATTCACCCAGACGCACGCCGACGCGCGAGGGACGGGATCCGGGATAGCGGCCGGCCTCGGTGCGGACCGCGTCGAGCACTGAACTCGCGATACCCATTTCGTGCACAGGTTCCTCTCTCAACAAATGCGCGGCAATTGATCCCCGGCCAGCATGTCGACGATGCGTGTGGTGCCGAACACGGTGCGCGCCGTGACCAAACCCGGATACTTGCCGCTGACCTTTCCGATGATGCGCGCTTCCCCCCCCAACGGATGATCTCGCATGGCGGCGAGAACCACTTTCGCAGCATCCGGCGGCACGATCGCCACAAGCTTTCCTTCGTTCGCGACGTAGAGCGGATCGAGCCCCAGCATCTCGCAGGCGCCGCGAACTTCTTCGCGGATCGGGATTTCCGTTTCGTCCAATTCCATGCCGACGTGCGAGCGCTCCGCGATCTCATTCAGCGAACTCGCGAGACCGCCGCGGGTGGGATCGCGCATACAGCGGATATCCATGGGCGCGTCGAGCATCGCCCGACCAGAGTGTGCAGAGCGGCCGAATCGCTCTCCACCGGCGACTCGAAGCCCAGACCTTCGCGTTCGGCGAGAATCGCAATGCCATGATCGCCGAGCATTCCGGAGACGATGACGTAATCTCCGGGCCGGGCCTTCGTCCGCCGAAAGATTGACGCCGGGCCGGACCACGCCGATTCCCGTTGTATTGATAAACAGGCCGTCGCCGCTGCCTTTTTCAACGACCTTCGTATCGCCGGTCACGATTTGCGATTCCGGCGGATCGTGCGGCGCGCGCCATGGAATCGGCCACGCGGCGCAACGTGTCCATCTCCAAGCCTTCCTCGAGGATGAACGCGGCGCTCAGAAACAACGGCTCGGCGCCGCCCATGGCGAGATCGTTGACCGTGCCGTGCACGGCGAGAGATCCAATATCTCCGCCGCGGAAAAAACAACGGCTTCACCACGAAGGAATCCGTCGTGAACGCGAGCCGGGTTCCACCGATTTCGAAACCGCCTGATCTTCCATGCGCGCGAGCGATCGGGACTGCTGAAGGCACGAAAGAAAAACGTCGCCCATCAGCGCGGCGCTCAGTTTTCCGCCGGTGCCATGCCCGAGCAAAACGCGATCGCGTGACATCAAGGGGCGCGGGCAAGAGAGTGCAAAAGGCTGTGTCAGATGTTTAGACGAAGACCGCGAGATCGTGCCGCCGGTAGCGATAATAGGCGGCGCAGGCGCCTTCGCTCGAGACCATCGGAGCTCCCATGGGCTTTTCCGGCGTGCAGTGCGTTCCGAACATCGAACAATCGTACGGGTTTCTTCATGCCTTGCAGCACGAGCGCGGCGATGCATTCGGGCGGTTCTTCGGCGGTCGTGGTTTCCACGCCGAAGCGTTGTTCCGCGTCAAACGCGGCAACTCTTCCTTCAGACGAAAGCCGATTGCGCGATCTCGCCGATCCCCCGCCACTTGCGGTCGGCGACTTCGAAGACTTCGAACATGCGTTTCCGGGCGGCTTCATTGCCCTCGCGCGTCACACTACGGACGTATTGATTTTCGACTTCGGCGCGGCCTTCTTCAAGCTGCGCGACCAGCATGTGAATGCCTTCGAGCAGATCGAGCGGCTCGAAACCGGTGACGACGAATGGGACGTTGAACTCGCGGCAAGCTCTTCGTATTCGCGATAACCCATGACCGTACAAACGTGGCCGGGCGCGATGAATCCCTGCACGCGATTGCCGGGAGATTCGAGCAGAGTGCGGATCGCGGGAGGCACGATGACGTGCGAAACCAGAATCGAGAAATTCGTAAGACCTTCGCGCTTGGCCTGCCACACGGACATCGCATTCGCCGGCGCGGTGGTTTCAAATCCGACCCCAAAGAAAACTACTTGCCGATCGGGATGTTTGCGCGCCATCTCGACGGCGTCCATGGGCGAATAGGCGATGCGCACATCGCCACCCGCGGCCTTCACCTGGAACAGATCGCGCGAGAGCCCGGCACGCGCAGCATGTCGCCATAGGAGACGAAAATCACATCCGGGCGCGACGCGATCTCGATGGCCTTATCGACGATCTCGAGCGGCGTCACGCAAACCGGGACATCCCGGGCCGTGCACCAGCTCCACTTCCGGCGGGAGCAGTTCCTCGATCCCATAGCGCATCAGCGTGTGCGTCTGGCCGCCGCAGATCTCCATCAGCACCCACGGCCGCGTGACGCGGCGCGCGGATTTCGCGCGACCAGGCCTGCGGCCAATTTTGCGATCGCGATACTCGTCCAGGTACTTCATGTGCGTCCGTCCCGCAGTACTTCCGGTTCCTTTCCGAGTTCTTCTTCGAGCAGGCCCATCTGGCTAGCAGATCGTAGGTGCGCTCGGCTTCCTCCTCATCCACCTGGCTGATGGCGAAGCCGACGTGCACCATGACGTAATCGCCGGAACGGCGTCGGGCACGAAATCGAGGTAGGCCTTGCGCGTGATGCCGCCGAATTGAACGCGGCCGATGCGGATGCCGCCGATCTCTTCGCTGTCGAAAGTTTACCGGGTATAGCTAAGCACATATGATTCGACCATTCCGCGCAGGATGATTCGCGCTTGCGCCGCGGCTTCGCTGAGGGCGGCTTCCACGTCGGGGCTCAGTCCTAGGCCGGTTTTCAAATTCTTGGTTTCGATTCCCACGAGCACAACTTCGGCCCACGAGTCACCCAGGATTTTCGCGGTCTCGAACAACTCCATGGCACTGCTTTCGTGTGCCGTCGCCGCGCGGCGTGCCCGCATCTGATCCCCTTCGAGTCCTCGAATCACATGCACCGTGCCGGGCGCGTCTCCGAACGACATCGCGTCCACGACGAGTACTGCGTCGCGGTCGTGCAAGTAAGAAAGCAGGGCCAAGCCCTGCGTGCCGCCGTCGACGAAATCCACGGCATCGCCGAAATTGGATTCGTCGCCGCAAGAATCGCCAACAAGCGCAGACCCGCGGCGTCATCGCCCAGCAGGAGATTTCCCAAGCCGAGCACCAGGATGCGCGCGGGTGCGGCGTTGTCGTTAGCTGATCCAGTCATTGGTATCCAGGTCGCCTTCTTCGTAAAATTTGTCGCCGGAAATAATCGAGCCCATCAATCCGTTCTGGTAGCGGAACACATCGAAAATGACCAGGTAGAGATGCATGATCACGAAGATCACGAAGCCCCACGCGAACATGTGGTGCCACATCTGGGTGCGGAAGGCCCCACCGAACAACGGGATCGCCCAGCCGAAAATCGTGTCCCAGAACCCGCCCCGATTGGTCTGACCATATAAAGCGAAGCCCGTCACAATTTCGAGCGTGCCGATCCTCCGATGAACATCGCGTAGGCCAAGCCCGCGAGCGGAGCGTGTCCCAGCCGCACCGGTGCGCGTTTCAATCCCATGTACTCGTGCATCTGTTCGAGGAGCGTCTTCCACCAGGAGGCGCGCCAAAACAATGGAAATCCCGAGCGCGCATATTTATTCCCGGCGAAGAACCAGTAGGTGCGCGCCAGCAGGCTGAATAACAGCGCATAGGCGGCAGCGAAATGGACCTCGCGGAAGCGCCCCATGGAGAAGTGGTTGTAGGGCTCACCCGTCGAGGAGAAGACCGGAGCTGCGATATAGAGCCCGGTCGTAAACAAAACCGTGATGGAGGCCGCGGTGACCCAATGCGTCACGCGAATGGGCCACTCCCACACGCGCCGGATCCGTGCGTCGCGGTTTCGGGCGTAAGCTTCAGCGGAAACGTGTGGCCCATGCGAGCCTCCTTAACGAACCACGATCTCGGCGAGTGTTTCGCCGTCGGGCCCGATCACGTGCGAGGCGCAGGCCAGGCACGGATCGAAGGAGTGAATGCGTACGCAGGATTTCGACGGGCCGCTGGGATCGGCCATGGGCGTGCCCATCAGCGCCGCTTCATAAGCGCCGTGCTGCCCCTTGCCATCTTTGGGAGAAGCGTTCCAGGTGGCTGGAACCACGATCTGGTAGTTGGCGATCTTGCCGTCCTGGATTGGATCCAGTGGCACAGCGCGCCGCGCGGAGCTTCGGTGAAGCCGAAGCCTTTGGATCTCAGGCTTCCAGGTGTACGGTTCCCAAGCGTGTATCGGCGGTCGCCGTAGTCGCCGGCTTTCAGATTCGCGATCAGGTGGTCGTATTCGTCCATGCAGCCAGTGAACCGCCAGGCGGGTTTCGAGGCCGCGGGCGGCCGTGCGGCCCAGCGTGGAGAACAATGCTTCGGGGCCGACTTTCAATTTGCCAAGCGCGTCATTGACGACTTCTTTGAAATCCGCGCGGCCGCTCGCGTAGCCGACCAGCATGCGGGCCAGCGGACCGACTTCCATGGCGTTGCCCTTCCAGCGCGGCGCCTTCAGCCAGGAGTATGCCCCGTTTTCGTCGAGCTGCTTGTAGGGCGGCTCGGGACCGGTGTAATTGGCTTCGGTGACGCCGTCCCAGGGATGCAGCGACGTCTTTGCCGTCCGGATAGTTGTACCAGGAATGCGCGATTTCTTCGCGAACCTGCTCCGGATCGGCCAGATCGAGCGGCAGAACCTCACTCGAGTTCTTGTTGAGGATCGACGCCGCGCGGGAAACGGAACTTCGAACGTCGGCGATGCCGTTCTGCGGCATGTCGCCGTAGACCATATAGTTGCCGAGTCCGCCGCCGTATGCTGGTCCATTCCGGATAGAACGAAGCGATGGCGAGCAGATCGGGAATGTACAGACCTCTCCACGATATGCTGCGCCTGCTGGATCAGGTCGCGCACGAGGTCGAGCCGCTCCATGTTGATGGCGTTGTCGCTTTGCATGCGCGATCGCCGACGCCATGCCGCCCACCAAATAATTCGGATGCGGATTCTTGCCGCCGAAAACAGTGTGGATCTTGATGATTTCCTTCTGCCACTTCAGCGCTTCCAGATAATGCGCCACCGCCATCAGGTTGGCTTCCGGCGGCAGTTTATAAGCCGGATGCCCCCAGTAGGCGTTCTGGAAAATGCCGAGTTGCCCGGAATCGACGAACTTCTTGAGGGTCGCCGGCGATGTCGCGGAAGTAGCCGTCGGCGGCGAGTCGGCCAGGGCGGCGAAACTTTCTGCGCCAGCGCCGCGGTGGCGGCCGGATCGGCCTTGAGCGCCGAAACCACGTCCACCCAGTCGAGCGCGTGCAGATGATAGAAGTGGATCACGTGGTCCTGCACCATCTGCGTCAGGAACATGATGTTGCGGATGATGTCGGCATTCTTGGGAACCTGGATGCCGAGCGCGTTTTCGACCGCGCGCACCGACGCCAGCGCATGCACCGTGGTGCAGACGCCGCAGATGCGTTCGCAGAAGGCCCAGCGCGTCGCGCGGATCGCGGCCCTGCAGAATGACTTCGATGCCGCGCCACATGGTGCCGGAGCACATGGCGTCCTGGATGATGCTGCTGTCATCGAGCATCGCCTCCACGCGCAGGTGGCCTTCGATACGGGTGATCGGATCGACTACGACTCGTGTTGCCATGACTCGCCTCTCCTGCGGCGCTGTCGCCGCGTCTTTGTCCTGTCTCGCGCTCGGGATTGCGCGCATCAGTGTGCGAGAAGCAGATGCGCCGCCGACGCCGACGCACCGAGCCACGGTCAGCGTCTTGCCGATCTGGTCGGGCGTGGAATCGATACCCGGCACCGGGATATTCGTGAGCCGTTGGTAGAACGGACCGTTATCCCAGAAATTCTCTTCGCTGCAGCCGATGCAGCCGTGGCCCGACCCGATCGGGAAGGAAACGCCGTTGTTCCATTTGACCGTGGAGCAGGAGTTGTAAGTCGTCGGCCCACGGCAGCCCATCTTATAGAGACACCAGCCTTTCCTCGCGCCTTCGTCGTCCCAGCTTCGACAAACTGCCCGGCGTCGAAGAACGGACGCCGGTAGCATTTATCGTGAATGCGCTGCCCGTAGAACATCTTGGGGCGGCCCATGCGATCAAGTTCCGGCAATTGGTCGAAGGTGAGAATGTAGGTGAGCACGCCGGTCATCACTTCGGCGATGGGCGGGCAGCCGGGAACGTTGATGATCGGCTTGCGGTGATGATCTTCTTCACGGGCTTGCGCGCCGGTCGGATTGGGCTTGGCGTTCTGCACGCAACCGTGCGAGGCGCAGGATCCCCAGGCGATGATGGCTTTGGCGTCCTCCGCGGTTTCCTTAAGGATGTCGAGAAAGCTCTGCCCGTTGATCGTGCAGTAGACGCCGCCGTCCTTGGTGGGCGCGTTGCCTTCCACGGCCAGCAGGTATTGGCCTTTGTAATCCTTCATGACCTTCTTGCGGATTTCCTCCACCTGCTCGCCGGCGGCGGCCTGGAGGGTGTCGTCGTAGTCGAGCGAGATCATGTTCAGGACCATGTCCTGGGCGATGGGATGGGAGGTGCGAATGAAGCTCTCGCTGCAGCAGGTGCATTCGAGGCCATGCAGCCAGATCACGGGGATGCGCGGTTTGGTTTCCATGGCCGACACAACCGTGGGAACAATGATGGCGCCCAGGCCCATGGATGCGGTAAGGTTGTGCAGTATTCGAGGAAGGTTCGGCGATCGACTCCATGATTGCGGAGCAGGTCGTACGTGGACTGGGAACCGAGTGGCATCGGGGCCTCCTGGTCGTTAGCTGCTTTCGACCGGTCGAGTTGAAGAGCACTTTAACGACCAAGCGACAAATTATTGTTTTTGCGGGGCTTTAGTGCGTTCGGGCCCAATTTTGCGATTCCGGAACTGGTGGGCTTGCGGGAAATGCCCCACCCACTCCCAATGGCAGGAGTGCGCGTCCACAACTCCTCCGGCAGCACTCGAACGAGAGCCGCCGGAAAAGCTGGGTTACATGTGTCGAGATTTTTGAATGGTGAGCCGGGCGGGACTCGAACCCGCGACCACCGCATTAAAAGTGCGATGCTCTACCAACTGAGCTACCGGCCCTTACTGGAAAACCCTTGACTTGTTACTGCGGCTCCACGAGCGTGATTCCGAGGGGAAGCTCTATTGTAGCGCGTGCCCCGGCGCACCCGCCCAACTTCGCCGTAAGAAATTTTCGCCTCAAGCGGCGCGCACCACGGCCAATAGTTTGTCGAACGCGTCCGCAAACAGCTTCACGCCGTCGATCGAGCAAGGCCGCGGTCACATCCTGATCCATGGAGATTCCCGCAGCCGCGAGATTCTGCATCGTTACGTGCGCCTGATCGAGCCCCTTTCGAGCGACGCGCGCGGCACGCCGTGATCGCGAAAGGCATCGTAGGTCGCCGGAGGAATCGTATTGACCGTATCCTTGCCGATCAACTCCTCGACATAGAGGATGTCGCTCAGCTTGGGATTTTTCGTGGACGTGCTGGCCCACAGCAAGTCTCTGGACACGCGCGCCCTTCGCCGCGAGCGCCTCCCAGCGCGGACCCGAAAAAATCCGGTGATAGCTTTCATACGCTAGCTTCGCGTTTGCGATCGCCACTTTGCTGCGGCAGGATTCGAGAAGCGCACGTTTGCGGCGTCCGCCGCCGGAAGAGCTCGTCGATGCGCTCGTCGATCGCGGTGTCGATGCGGCTGACGAAGAAGCTCGCGACGCCGGCGATCGAGGAGAGGCAATCCTTGCTTCACACGCGCTTCCAGCGCCCGGATATAAATCTCCGCGACCTGCTCATAGCGTTCGCGGGCGAACAGCAAGCGTGACGTTGACGTTGATGCCCTCGGTGAGCAGCGCTTCAATGGCGGGCAGCCCGGCCTCAGTGCCGGGAACTTTGACCATAAGATTAGGACGCTGCGACGGTCTTCCAGAGACGGCGAGCTTCTGCGAGAGACGCCTGGGTGTTATTCGCATCGTACGGCGAAACTTCCAGGCTCACGTAGCCGTCGCGGCCGTGAGTGGCATCGTAAACCGACTGCAGCGTATCGGCCGCGTCCTGAATATCGCGGATCGCCAGACGCTCGTAGATGCCTTTCGCGTCGAGCTTAGGTCCTTGCGCAGCTCGTCGAGAAAGTCCTTGTACTCCGGCCCTCCACGATGGCCTTTTCGAAATGGAAGGGTTCGACGTCATGCCCGCCAGCCCATCCTGCTCGATCATCTTACGAAGATTGCCGCTGGTCATGAGGCTGCGGCGAATAAAATCCAGCCAAATCGACTCCCAAACCGGGCCTGTGCTTTAAAGGGTTCTCGAGGAAACGGGACCTGCAGGCCTCTCTCTTCATGGCAGTAGAAGCCGCATTGATGCGGGGGCGATTATGTAATGTGACAGGGTCTCCGGGCGATGGCCGGAATACAGGACTCGGTGCCACACTAGGCGACATGTCGGCTGCTCGAAATCGCGAGACGGTAGGGGAGGCGGCACCTTCACGAAGTCCATCCGCGTTCGCGCTACGGGTTCCCGAGCCTCATCTTCGTGCATCTGTGTGGGCTTCTGGAGTCACGGTGGGCACGATCTCGTTGTGGGAT
>CAVXVL010000075.1:0-71177 GCA_963765085.1 Terriglobia bacterium
TCGATGGCGCTGGCGTGCGGAGCGTAGCTGTCCCGGACCGCAAGCCGGCGAATGACAAGGAACCCGCCGAGAAGGTCGATCCAATGTTTCCGGATGGAGTTGTGCATGATTTCGGCAAAGTGAAGAGAGGTACGGAGCTCAAATTGAGCTTTCGAATCGTAAATACGTCGTCGGTGCCGCTCAAGATTATCGAAATGCGATCCAACTGCGGTAGCTCATTTTGGTCGGATCGAACGACCAAAAAAGTACTTCAACCCAGCGAGGTAGGGAAGTTAGAGTTAGTGGTTTTTACGAAAAACTTCGTGGGTACAAGGATGCTCACTTTGATTTTAGCAATGGAAGACGAAAAACGAACGGAACACCGATTCTGGATTCAGGCGAATTCCGTGGACGGCCCGCCGAGCAAATGAGCGCCGCCCGCCTTTGCGCGACGGAGCTAAACGTGCGAATCAATCGTTCTTCTTCAATTCGCGGATGAACACGTTGCGGAATTGCACCGAAGCACCTAGGTGCCAAAGCCGCTATTTCCCCTTTGCCTTCGACATCGGGGCTTTTCTCAACCTTCAAATTCTCGACGACCACCCTGCCGTTGATGTGGGCGGTGACGCGGTCGCCTTTCATGCGCATTACCGCGCGATTCCAGTCATTTTTCTTGTGGATGCACTTAAAGGCGCCGCGTCGAATTTTGGTGCGAGACGCGTCGTGGAGAGGAGCCTGCATATCGAAATTATGGGGACGAGAAGGCAAAAGTGGTAAATTTGGACGGCGCTCTCGAATCGCTCCTGGAACGCTTTGGCTTCACTGCGCGCGGAATTGGAAACGCTGCTCGCGTCGTAGAGTTTCTCCTCCTTTGGCCCGTGCTTCCCACCATGCGCACGAGGCCGGGAAATGCATTCGCCTCTTCACGGGCTGAGTCGCACCTGCTATCATCAAGTTTCACGCCAGCATGTCATCTCCCGTTCCCATCGTCTGCGCGCACAGTCCCGATTCCGATGACGCCTACATGTTTTACGCGCTTGCCACGCGCAAGATCCGTTCGAATTTGGTGGAATTTCGCCACGTACTGGACGATATCCAGACTCTGAATCAGAAAGCTCGCAAAGGCGAGTACGAGCTGACCGCGGTTTCCTACCACGCCTATCCGTACATCGCCGACAAGTACAAGCTGATGGCCGCCGGATCGAGCATCGGCGATGGTTACGGTCCTATGGTCGTCGCCTCGCATCCCTGACGGTGGAGGAGTTGAAGGGCAAGCGCATCGCGATTCCCGGCACGCTGACCACGGCCTATCTGGCGCTGCGTCTGCTGCAGCCGGATTTCGAACCGTCGACACGCCGTTCGACAAAATTCTGGAAGCCGTGAAGAAGGCCGCGCCGACGCGGGACTGATCATCCACGAAGCGCAGCTGACCTATGCAAGAGGGGCTTCCACAACGTGATCGACCTGGGGCGGTGGTTCAAGAACAAGTACGACGCTGCCGCTGCCGCTGGGCGCGAATGTGCTGCGCCGCGATCTCGCTCCCGAAATCGCATCCGAGTGCTGCCGCCTGATGCGCGAGAGCATACAATACGCGTTAGATCATCGCGAAGAAGCGCTGAATTACGCGATGCAGTTTGCCCGCGACATGGAGCCCTCGCTGGCGGAAAAGTTCGTGGGCATGTACGTCAATCACTACACCGTGGATTGCGGGGAAATCGTGCCGAAAGCCGCGCAGAAGCTGCTGGATTTGGGCTTTGAGGCAGGAATGATTCCGCACCGCGTCGAGCTCGAGTTCGTGCGTTGAAGACGATTTTTTTCATCATTCTCGCCGCAGCCACCGCTGCTCCGCCGCTTTCGGCCAAGCGCCGATTCAGACACCAAACAGCGTGTCCGCGCCGTTCGCGACCTGGGCAAACAGGGCGAAGAAGCCATTGCGAAAGTTGTTCCCTATCTCGCCGACGCCGATTTAAACGTGCGCATTGAGGCGGTCAAGTCGCTGGTACAGATCGGCGGTCCGAAGACGGTGGACGGTCTGATCCAAGCCGTCGGCGATAACGATCCCGAAGTGCAGATCCGCGCCACCGACGGCCTGGTGAACGTCTACATCCCGGGTTACGTCAAGACCGGGCTCAGCGGAACGCTTTCGCGCGCCGGGAATTCGGTCAAAGGCAAATTCACGGACACCAACGACCGGGTGATCGACTCCTATATCGAGGTGCGGCCCGAAGTGATTGCCGCGCTGGGAAAGCTGGCGCGCGGCGGCGCGAACTTCGATGCGCGCGCGAACGCCGCCCGAGCCGTCGGCATTCTGCGCGGACGCGCCGCGATTCCCGATTTGATCGAGGCGCTGCATTCCAAGGACGACAAGCTGATGTACGAATCGCTGATCGCGATCCAGAAGATCGGCGATCCGGCCGCCGCTCCGCGCATCACGTTTCTGCTGCGCGATCTGGAAGAAAAGATCCAGATCGCCGCGCTTGAAACCACCGGCCTGCTGCGCAATAAGGATGCCGCGCCGGATGTGCGCGACGCGCTGCAGCATGCGCGCAAGGTCAAGGTGAAGCGCGCGGCCCTGGAGGCGCTGGCCATGATCGCCGATCCGGCGGACCGCACGCATTTTCTTAAACAATCTGAAAGATCGCGACGAGGGCGTGCGCGCCGCTGCCGCCGAAGGGCTGGGACGGCTGCACAATCCCGCCGACCGAATGGTGATCGAGCAGGCCTACAACGAGGAACACAGCATGAGCCCGCGCCTTTCCGCGGCGTTTGCGCTGGTGGATCTGGGGAAGCTCGATACGACGCCGTACGGACCGCTGCGCTACCTGGTCAACGGACTGAATCAAAGATCCTGGCGCGGCGTGGCGATCGCCTTTGTCATCGAGCTGGCCCGCGATCCGCAGATTCGCGAGGCGATCTACACGATGCTTCCAGATTCGACGAAAGACGAAAAGTCAGCAGATCGCCATCGTGCTGGCGCGCTCGGGGGATAAAGACAGCGTGCCTGTGCTGGAAGGTTTGTCGCGCGACCCGGATCCGGACGTGGCGGCCGAAGGAATCCGCGAGCCTGCGCACTCTGCGATCGCGGCTGCCGTAGGGATCGAATCACGCGCCTGGTTTGCGGCCCACGCCCCAAACAAAAACCGCGTCCACCCCGAAAGGCGGACGCGGCAGGTCGAGGAAAAAAATCTGGAAGGGAGAGTTACTTCGCCTTCTTCTGTTTCTGCTGGCCGACGCGGACTTTGAACTGCTTCGCCTGGGCTTCCTGGTAGCCTTTCCAGTCGAAACGCTGGGCCGCTTCAGAGAGATACTTGTTGACGTCGAGGTCCTTCGGCAGTACGGCCATCAGACTGGCCGTCATCGTGCCGTCCGGGCTCGTGATCCGATAACGCTTAACGTTGGCAATTGACATAGCGATCCTCGGTAACACGGGTTTCATCGGACGAGGGCCCTCCGCCTTGCCTGTCAGCCGGGTCGTTGATGTGGCGCACGTTCTTAACGTGCCGCGTCGACAATCCTGTCGACGCCTCTACGGGTTGAATTCTCAACCGACCAGGTGTCGGAAAGTCTCGACGCGGCACGCACGAGTGCGCGCCACATGGATGGAAGCGATTTATCATAGCCATCAGGGTATAGAAACCAGGACGCTTGGCCGAATGTGCAACTTAGATGAGTCACCATCATCGAAACCCGACGAGCTGGACGAGTTTATCGACGACACCAAAGCTCGACAACGCAACATCGTGTTCCCGGATATGGTTCGGAACGGGCGCTCCGTCGATGCTTTCTTCTGGAGAGGCTCTCCCAATCCGACGTTAGTCCAACGAATTGCGGCGTGGCTGTTTGGGCTAGTGTTCGTAACGATGGGCCTGGTCTGGTCCTCGGGCACGGTCTCCATCTACAGAAGACACGACACAGAGGGCATCTGGATCACGACGGCTGTTGGCTTCGCCTGCTTCTTGCTGGGAACAAGGATCTTCCGCAACGGATTTCCTCGGAAGTAATCTCGGAATCCTCGCCTCCTCACTACCGGTACGTTATACTTTCGACTGCAACATACTTCAGGAGATCTCCATGCGGCGAATCGGATTCCAGCTCTCACTTTTCGGTTTCATCCTTGCCTCGTTCACTTTGCCCGCTTCGGCCCAGACCGGAGCCAAAAACGGCGAATGGTCCACCTACGGAGGCGACCTCGGCAACACGCGCTACTCGCCGCTCGAATCAGATACGCGCGAACTTCAATAAGCTCCAAGTCGCCTGGCGATTCAAGACCGACGAACTCGGTCCCCGTCCCGAATTACAAGCTCGAAGCGACGCCGCTGATGGTCAAAGGCGTGATGTACTCCGCCGCCGGCACGCGCCGCTCGTCGTGGCGATCGACGCGGCGAACGGCGAACTGCTCTGGACCCACGGCGAGCATGAAGGCGTGCGTGGCAGCCGCGCCCCGGCAGCTTTCCGGACGGGGCATCGGCTACTGGAGCGACGGCAGGAGGAACGGATCATCTACGTCACCCCGGGATATCGGATGGTCGCGCTCGAATGCGAAAACCGGTGCCAAGATCAAAAGCTTCGGCACCAACGGCATCGTGGATCTGAAGCTCGATGACGATCAGGAGATGGATCTGGTCACCGGCTCGAGTCGGCTTTCATGCGGCGCCCGTCGTCGTGAAAAATGTGGTCATCATCGGCGCGGCGCATCGCTCCGGCGGAGTCCGCGAGCACGCAAAAACGTGAGGGGCTATCGTCCGCGGATTCGACGTCCGCACCGGCAAGCGGCTGTGGATCTTCCATACTATCCCCGAGCCCGGCGAATATGGTTACAACACCTGGGAAAGCGATTCGGCGGATTACACCGGCAACACCGGCGCATGGGGCAGATTTCGGTCGACGAAGAATTCAATCTGGTCTATCTTCCCGTGGAACTTCCCACCGGCGATTATTACGGCGGCCATCGCCCCGGCACGGGCTTGTTCGGCGAAAGCCTGGTTGCGGTGGATCTGCAAACCGGCATCCGTAAGTGGCATTACCAATTCGTGCATCACGGCATCTGGGATATGGATATCCCCTGCGCGCCATGCTCGTGAACTTCAACGTGAACGGCCAGCTGGTCAAGGCGGTCGCCCAGCCCACCAAACAGGCTTTCCTTTATATGTTCGATCGCGACACGGGCCAGCCGATCTGCCCGATCGTGGAAAAGTCCCGTCACCAAGGGCGACGTGCCCGGCGAAAACTATCCCGACCCAGCCTTTTCCCACCAAGCCGCCGGCTTACAATGTGCAGGGATTCCCAGGACGATCTGATCGACTTCACGCCGGAACTGCATGCGGAAGCGAGCAAATCGTAGCGCATTACACTCGGTCCCCTCTTCACGCCACCGCAGTCAGCAAAGCCGAAGGGCCTCTCGGCACCATCGCGATAGCGACGGCGCGGGCGGAACGGTGTGGCCCGGTGGATCATGGGATCCGGAAACCCACATCCTTTTTGTGTTCTCGCAAAGTCGGCTCGATTTTGGGCTCGTGCCTCCGGCTCCAGGAATCACCGATTTCGCGTGGATGCAGGGAACCGGCGGAAGCGGCGAGCATGCTGCCGGTGGTGCGGGCGCCGATGCTTCGGCTGCGCCGGGCGCGGGTCCGGCGGAAGACAACGAGGCGACGCTTAGAGTCCGCGGATTTCCGCTCATGAAACCTCCGTACGGGCAGATCACCGCGATCAATCTGGATCGAGCCGAGATCCTATGGACGGTCGCGCACGGCGAAACTCCCGATAATGTGCAGAATAATCCGGCGCTCAAAGGCGTCACCGTTCCGCGTACTGGACGTGCCCGGAATCCTCGGGGTGCTCGTGACGTCGAGCCTCGTGATCGCGGGCGAAGCCGGGAACCGACGTATCCGCAAGGCTCGCGGCGCGATGCTGCGCGCCTACGATAAGACCGACGGCAAAGAAGCGGGCGCGGTGTACATGCCGGCTCCGCAAACCGGATCGCCGATGACGTATATGTTGAACGGCCAACAATACATCATCGTGGCGATCAGCGGCGCGAACCATCCCGCGGAGTTTATCGCGTACAAGCTAGCGGACAATTAGCCACAAGTGGGCCTGCGCCCGTTGGGGGCCTGGCCTCTGTCCCCTGGCCTCTGCTCTTACTCGTAACGCAGCGCTTCCGTCGGATTGAGTTTCGCTGCACGATTCGCCGGTAGAATTCCGAAAATCAGGCCGACCAATACGGAAACGCCGAAGGCCACGGCGATGGATAATGGCGAAATCGGAACCGCGAAATCATCGGTGAAGAATCGAACGCTCAATGGAATTGCCACGCCGATCGCGATGCCGATCACTCCGCCGATCAGGCTGATGGTCACCGCTTCGGCCAGGAACTGCTCGAGGACGTCTCTTCGCGCCGCCCCGACCGCCATGCGTAATCCGATCTCGCGCGTGCGTTCGGTCACCGTGACCAGCATGATATTCATGATCCCGATCCCCGAAATGATGAGCGCCAGCGCGGAGACCAGCATCAAAACGATGGTCAGTACTGTCGCGATGCGGCGCGCGGCCGGAGAATCGCAGCCAGATTATCCACGCGATAACGTCCCCCGGGACGATGGCGGCCCGCGATGATGGTCTGCACTTCTTTCGTCAGCGGTTCGACGTCAGCGGCGGTTTTGGCTTGCACGTAGAGGGGATCGATACGCTCGATGGGCGCAAAATAGCGCAGCACGGATAACGGAATCAGTACGTTCTCACCGGAGAGTTCGGACAATCCGAAGCTTTCCGTCCGTTCCTTAAAAGTGCCAATGACGCTGAACTGCAGACCGTGAATTTTGATGGTTTGCCCGACGGCCGCGGCTTGCGATCCGAAGAGGCGTTTGGCGAGTTTCTCCATCACCAGCGCGACGCGCCGCCGCTGGGCGACATCACCACCGTCGAAGAAGCGACCGGCGAGAAGATCGAGATTGCGCACCTTGGGATATTCGGCGTCCGCGCCGATGATGGCCACATCGGTTTCACCGCCGCCTCCGATGCGCATGCGGTCGTAGCTGTTCATGACGCCCGTCGCCGCGACGATACGCGGACCGAGTTGATTGCGCACGGCTTCGACGTCGGAAATTTTGATGTAATCGGCGGCCGCCGTGGCCATGGATGGGTTATTGCCGGCGTCATATTGCGCGTAAATCAAATTCGAACCGATGCGCTGAATCTGATCCAGGATGTAGTCGCGGCTGGTGAGCGAAATCGTGACCACCAAAATGACGGAAGCGTTCCCAATCACCAGGCCCAAAGCGGTCAGAAATGCCCGGAACTTATTGGCGCGTAGCGCATGAAAGCTGAATCGGATCGCTTCGGCGTGAAACATCGGAGGTGGCTGAATAATCCCTTCTTCACGATACTGCTTTATCCCGGCGAGTAGGACGGGCGACGAAGGAAAAAGAGGTTCATCGTCGAAGGGCCGGCGAGTTTTCGTCGTGAAAACATTAAAATTTATCGAGGCCGAAGCGCTTCCGGGCAAGTCATACGTCTTTATAATGGTTGTGGCGAATTTGCCGGCGGCGATCCGCGGACCGGGATTGGTGATCCGGCGCGCCATTTTAGCGATGTAGTATCCTGAAAGACGGATTCTCACATCTAAATTATCGAGTGGAGGTCGTTGCGACCATGTCTGGTATGTTACGTAAGTTCCTGTTGGTTTTACCCATTAGCCTTCTGTTTTCGCTGAGCGCGTTTGCTCAGACGGCGGCGTTCGAAGGGATTGTCAAAGGACCGGACGGAAAGCCCGTCGGAAACGCGGTCATGAAGATCCAGCGTCAGGACGTCAAAGGCAACTACCAGGTTAAGACCGACAAAAAGGGCCATTATTTCTACGGCGGTCTGCCGCTCGGCAACTACAGAATCACCGTTTCGATCGACGGCCAGGACCGCGGCTACCAGGAAGGGCGCACCAAAGTCGGCGAGACCGTGGACGTCAGCTTCAACTTGATGCCGGGTGATGGCGGCGCGCCGGCTGCAGCCGACAACGACGCCAATCGCGGCCAGACCGCCGCGGAAAAGGCCGACCAAGCAAAGAAGGATAAAGCTCAATCCGAGGCGATGGCGAAGAACAAGGCTCTGAACGACGCCTTCAACGCCGGCAAGGCGGGCATGCAGGCCAATAACTGGGACGCCGCTGTCGACGGTTTCAGCAAGGCGAGCGAAGTGGATCCAAATCAGCACGTCGTGTGGGGAAATCTTGCGGACTCCTACTCCATGCGCGCCAAGATGAAGACTGGTGAGGCGCAGACTGCCGATCTGGCGAAAGCTTCCGAAGCCTACCAGAAGGCGATCGCCATCAAGGCCGACGATGCGGCTTATCACAACAACTATGCCCTGGTGCTTGCGCAGCAGAAGAAGTTCGAAGATGCGCAAGCCGAACTGACCAAGGCCGCACAGCTCGATCCTCCGAACGCGGGCAAGTATTATTTCAATCTGGGCGCTGTATACGTGAACACGGGAAACATGGACCCAGCCGCGGCCGCGTTTAAGAAGGCGATCGAAGTGGATTCGAATTATGCGGACGCGTACTACCAATACGGCTTGTCGTTGATGGGCAAAGCGAGCACCGATGCCAGCGGTAAGATCGTTGCGCCGCCGGGAACCGCGGAAGCCTTCCAGAAGTATCTCGACCTGAAACCGGATGGCCCGTTTGCACAGCCTTCCAAGGAAATGATCACGAGCTTGGGCGGGACGGTGCAGACGAACTTCTCGGCGAAGCCCACGAATAACAAAAAGAAGTAATCCCGCACCCTGCGGACAACGGCGGGGCGTGTCTTTCAGGGCCTTATGCAAGAGGCCCTGCGGCATCTTCGCGGTTGAATCGAAACGCGGAACGAAAGTCCGTCCTAAAAATTCATGCTTCGCGCATTAATGGAAATGGTCGCCACGCTGGTGGCGGTCTATTTAGTGCGTGAGATTCTCGCCATTCTCTCCAAGTCCTTCAAGAGCGGTTTCGGTGGTTTTTCCGGGTCCGGAGGAACCTCCGCGAGCGCTCCGCCCAAGACACCCTCCGGTACCATCGGCGAACTGAAAAAAGATCCTGTCTGCGGGACGTTCATTTCCACGCAGACGGCTTTTCAGAAAGCGGTGCACGGCGAGACGTACTACTTCTGCTCGATGGAATGCCGTGATAAGTTCAAGGGTTAAAGCGCAGGTTCATTTCCCTCAGATCTTCCAATCCGGCGTTTCCACGTGAGCACGCGTAATATCAGCCACCGTCCGCGTTCCGCAGTTCCCCATCACTAATTTCAATTCACCTTGCATGATTTCGATCACGCGATCCACGCCGGCCTGCCCAAACGCGCCGAGACCCCATAGAAACGGGCGTCCGATGCCGACCGCGCGCGCGCCCAGAGCGAGCGCTTTGAAGGCATCGGTTCCGCGGCGAATGCCTCCATCGACGAACACCGGCATGCGATTGCCGACCTCGGCGACCACCTCCGGAAGCGCTTGAATCGTGGGGCGGAGGGTTTCCGTCGAACGGCCGCCGTGATTGGAAACGAGAATCCCATCGAGGCCGTGTTCCAGCGCCAGACGCGCGTCCTCGCGCGTGTCGATCCCTTTGATGAGCAGCTTGCCTTTCCAGAATCCACGCAGCTTTTCGACAAACGCCCAGTCCATGGCGGGGTTCTGCGTCTTCACGCCGGTCATATCGATACCGTCATACATGCGGCGCTCTTCGATCGAAGTGCCCGGCTCGCCTGGACCGTGACACGACGCGCACGAGTGCAAATCCTTTGGACGCATGCGGCGATACGTCTCACTGTTGCGGCCCGTCGTATTATCGACGGTCAGCGCGACTACCGATGTTCCGGACGCTTCCACGCGCCGCAGTATCTTCTCGCAAACTTCCCACGAGGTGGGTGCGTAGAGCTGATACCACACCGGACGTCCGAGGGCTTGATTTACGTCCTCAATGGCCGCCGACGTGGTCGTGGAAAGAATCTGCAATGTCCCGCGCGCTTTCGCCGCCTTGGCGACGGCGATCTCGCCTTCCGGAAAAAAGGATTTCTCGCCGCCGGTCGGGCACAAAAAAATCGGGCTGTTGTAGGTGGTGCCCCACAGCTCGACGCGCGTGTCGACCTTCGTCGCATCGTGCAAGCGGCGCGGGCGCAATTGCACGTGCTGGTAACCTTCGCGATTGGCGCGCAGCGTGGCATCGTCGTCGACACCGCTCGACATATAAGCCCAGTGCCCGGGATTCACCTTGCGGCGCGCGGCCGGCTCGAAATCGAAAACGTTAAAGGCCTCGCCTGGGTTCGCGATCACGTCGGACGCCGCGGGCGGCGTGGTCGTGGATTGAGCGGAAGCCGAGCGGCGCAGGAAAGCAGCCGTTCCTCCGAGCGCGGCGACGTAAGGGCTCGCCGCCATAAACTTGAGGAACGCTCGGCGAGCAGACTTCTGTGCATGGGAAAGACCGGGCAGAGACGAAGGCGTCATGAATGGATTTTACCGCTCGCGCGAATCTCGCCGGGCGCGGCACTGGCGAAACAGGAAGGTTCGCGGCGGCTAAGGCTGCACCGCGACCATCACCGGCGACGTCGTAATCTGGCCGTTGTTCAAACTCTCCACGTAATAGTAGGCGACGCGGTTCGGAATGAGTTGAATGCGGACGCGGCAACCGCTGTCGCACGGTGTGTACGCTGGCGTTTCGCTGGCCCAAGTGAACGGTCCGTTCGCGAGCGCGGCGCCGGAGCCACCCACGAAGATGCCGGCCAGCACCGCATTCGAGCTCCCCGTGTTTGTGATCTGAAGCTTCACGTGCCCGCTCAGGTTCCACACCAGATAGACTCCCTGAGTGAAATTTTTCAGGTTCTCGGTATCGAGCACCGCGCCCGTATCTCCATCGACCACCTGAATCGTTTCCGTGCGTCCCGAGTTTTCCCAATCGAGGAAGTAAAACGCGGCCTGATGTTGATTGTTATCCGTAAACGAGAGATCGACGACAAAGGTCGAGGGACTGTAATACGTCGCGGCGATCCTTGCCGAGCCGGAAGCCTTCTGCAACGCGCGCGGATCCGTGGTCGAGGCGGCCCATGTGTACACGGCCGCGCCCGCGATCTTGCCGGTCACGTTCGTAAACTTGGTGAGATCCGCCGCGACCGAATACCCCTCGCTTCCATATGCGGTTTGCCACGATCCTTGCGTCTTCGAATCGGTGGCGGCAAACCTCGCGGCGTTTTGGCGTCGGACCGCCCGATTGGACACTAAGCTTGCCGGCGCGCCGCCTGTGGAGCAGCCGCGCTCCTGACGCGTAGCCGGGAAAATGCTGTTCGGCGAGCCATCGACGGGCCCGTTTTCGGCATATCCCCAGCACACCCGAGTTTGATCCCCCGGCTGACCCGGAACGTTGACGTCGTAAGGAACGAAATCGGATCGCACAATGCCGTCGGGCTGGGGCAACGGCGGCAGGTACACTCCGCAAACCTCGGAGCGAACGCCGTTCAGCCACCAGCAGGGGACCAGCATCCAGGATGCATCCGGCAACACTTTTGGCCCGGAAAATTGATAGATTCCTCCGATTCCCGCGAAGCCCGTGGAAAGCATACGTTCCCGCGCGCCGGCCGCATCGAAAGGGCCGGAAATATCCATCTGCTGAATTTTCCCCACGATGGGCGCGGAGTTCATGAAACACGGCGCGACTTCTTCGTACTGATTTACCAAACAGGTATTCTCGCCGGCGGCGAAAGGCACGCTGACGTAATGATCTCCCGCGTTCGAATCGGTGCGGCACTCGCCGGCCCTGACTGCGTAGCAGGCGGCCCAATTCGTTTGATCCGTGATCGTATTTTGTGAAGTGGCCGGGCTGCTGATGTCCTGCAGTTGAAATCGTCCGGCGAATAAGAGGAAGGGCAGCCGCTTGGGATCGGCTGGTCCCGCCGAATAGGGATCGCTCAGTTTATAGACTTGGTTTGTGCCGGGAACGAGAGTGGGATTATTGGGCGGCCCGGCGCCGCTGCGATATTCCGGCCCGTTTCCTGAGCCTGGATTCATGTGACGGTAGTTCACGGCCCATTTGCGGTCGGCGGGCGCGGCCGAGAGCTGATCGTTGTTCATATACGCTTGGATGCCGCTGTTGAATTGCGCCCTGCTGGCTGCCCATACCGGATTAGCACTCGCCACATCCGGGATAGGCTGCATCACCTGCTGCAGCACGGCTGTATCGAAGAATCCAGCGTAATTATTTTGATTCTGCAGGTCCAGCGCGACGGCGATTTTGTTAGGGGGACTGGAACCGACGGCCTGCGTCGCGTGCGTCAGGATCCACGCCGGATTGTCCGGAAGCCACGTGGACGTGGGATCCGCCGCGTCCATCACCCAGTTGGCCGCGCCAATAATCCAATTCGCGGTCATGGCCAGCGAAAAGCCATCGGGATGCACCGCGTTCAGAGTGTTATACGGAGCATTCGCGCCATTTGGCGGAACCCCGCCTCCTCGGATCAGCCACATCTGAATCTGCGTGGGCGAGAGGACCTGCTTTGTGACGACAATAAAAGCCTCGCCGTAGTCGTTATAGGTATCGTTCTGACGTACCCAGTCGCCCACGCCCAGGTTCTGCAGTTTGGACCAGGCCGGGTTGATCACCATCGACCCGTCCGTACTCGTGCAAGGATACCGCTGGGCTTCGTTTTGCCCGCCCGGATAAATGGTCGCCCCACCCGGAGTGTGACTGCAGGGTTCGGAGGAAACCTGTACCTGAATGCAATGATTCCCTGACGCCCCCTGATCGATCAGGAATTGCGGAATGCCCGTGGGACAACCGTAGGCTTCGTTGGCGGCGATCGCCGTGCCCGTTCCGCTCCCCGGCGAACTCCATGCCGGCGTTTGCCCATACCCGGCTCGGTTGACGCCGGTGACGGCCATTTCGAAAGGTCCGTAAAGAACATTGTTCGGATTCGCCGAGGCGGGATACGGCTGATCCAAAGTTAAAGAATGAAATCTCCCCACCACGTGGACTGGACCGTGCACATATCCCCATCGGCCCGGATATTTCGAGAACGAATCGTACACCTGAACCAGCTGGCCGGTCGTCGCATTGAATGTCCCGCATACTCGCATGCTCCGGTCGCCGCCGCCCGCCGCTGTTAGACACGTGGTAGCGTATCCTCCGCTGACCACGATGTCGCCCGTGCCGAAGCCGCTGATGTCGACGCCGGGATTGTAGGTCGGGTACGCCTGCACGATTTGCGAGCGTAGGTCCATCGGAGGGTTCGACGACGGATTTGTCAGATTTGCATAGGTAAAGCACGTGTCCGGAGGAAATGCGGTGGCCGTCGGGTAGAGCTGCGCGCCTACCCAGTTCTGGTAGGCGGGAGCGCATCCGCGTTTCGTCGGATCGTAGATGCCGCTCGCAAACAGCTGCGTGGCTCCGGAGTTCATCGAGACCGACACATAGAACTTCGCGGGGTTGCTGTCGTCCCAGCCCGCAAAGGTCATCGTCGCACCAGTGGGGAATGCCGCGCCGTTGGAGTTCCAGGCCACCGTATAGGGAATGCCGACCGGTCCCAAAGGACGCGACTCACCCAGCGGAGCGCCGTTTTGATCCCGCGGAATGATGAGCCAGAACGCTGTGGAACTCCCTTGATTCTGCAACAGGCATAAATACCCGGAGAGCGTGTAGCCGGGGTAGGCATTCCCCTTCGCGTCGTTCGAAACTGCGATGGGATTCACGTTGCAGTGTTGCGTAAATCCATCTTCCCCCACGTTCCACGTCGACGACTGCGCGAATTCGAAACCGAAGCTCAAGGTGACCGAGCCGCTCGCGCCCTGGCGCACGACCCGGAATCCGAAAGCTCTCCCTTCGTACGCCGCTGACGTAGGACATCCGGCCGAGCAATTTTCAATGTGGTCAACTGCGTCGCCGATTGGATCGAGGCGATGGTGCAGTCGTTGTTCAGGCAGCCCCATGCCGACGATCCGGCAATGTAAATCTGGCTCCCCACCGGCCAGTCGATATTGAACGCGTTGGAGTACGTGTTCCACTGCCCGGCATTCGTCAGCGTCACCGTGCTCCCGCTGACGCTCACCGTCCCGGCCGGGGGCGCGACGTCCCCATGCAGCGGAGTGTAGCCCCAGTTCGCGAACACCGGTGCGACCGTTTTCGCGGGCACTTTGGCGATGCCCACCGTGCCGCTCAGCTGCACCGGGATTTGCCGCGAAAGGCATGGCAGATTCACGCCCTGCGACAGGCATACGTTCACCAAATTGCTGTTGTCGGCGGCATTCGTGGCCGTCGCGTCCGCCGACCCGTAAAGGTACAGAAGCACGTCGTCGACGGCGTATGCCGGAAACCAATTGTTGATGGTGCCGCCGTTGGTCATGGGCAAAACGGGGAGGGGCAGAAACAGAGCGGCACTCCCGGTGCAAGTCGCACGCGCAGAACCGCTGGTGTTCAAAGCGGACGGATTCGAGCACGCCCCGCTTCCCACGACCGCCGCCGCCAGTTGCGGGCTCTGTCCATCCGTGCTGTTGTGCGACTGGTTGAAAGCGTCGCCGGCGAACGTCATGCGCTTGACCAGAAGCCCGTAGGTGGGGTCGACAAAGGTCTCGTCTCTTGCGCTCGGAAACCAATCGAATTGCGGATGCCCCCGGTTATCCCATCCGTTGGCGTCGAAGGGAGGCTGTTCCGGATACAGATTTCCGGCGGGAAGGTTGTTGGTGGTGAAGGTGCCTTGAGCGGTCGTCGAGTCCACCAGATCCGTGACCAGATAAGCGTAGGTGGTCTGCGCCGCCAAAGCCCGCGAGTGCATTTTCCCGTCGTTCGCTTTGGACGCCGTTCGCAATCCCGCGACAAACGAAACCGCCGTGCCGTTCACGGCCGACCCCGCCCGATTGCACAGTGCCGAGCCCGGGAACAGCACCTCGTTCATGTCATCGAGCAAAACGCCGTTGGGCGCGTTCGTGAAAACCTGTACCGTGCACTGGGTCGGATCGGTGACCGTGAACGAAATGACCGCTTGCGACGACGTCGTCTGGACGTTAATATTACTCACCGCGGCAAGCGCGGGAGCGAGGCATAGCACAAATGACCCGAATACCCTGGAAATCCGGCGCATCGCGTGATGTTTTTACGGTAACACGCCTCGCGCGCGCCCAGGCTCGAGTAGTCCTTTGAGCACCCGAGAAACGGTTTCTACGGAGCAACAGCCAGCTGCAGCGGACCGGCCGTTTCGCTGGCACCGTTTTTGCGATGGATGGAATAGTAAACCATCCGTCCGGACAGCGCGGGAATCTGAACATGGCAGCCGCTGCCGCACGGCGTATATGCCTGGGACTCAAACGCGAAAAGATACGGATTGGCGGCTGAAGCGCTGGATGACGTGAAGCAGTGTTCCTGGCGCGAAGTGCACCCGCCCCACTCCTGGTAAAAAAATTCTACTCGTATCGTGTCACCCATGTTGCCGCCCACACTCACGGGAATTTGTACGAACGTTGTCCGATTCTCCGAATCCGGGCCGCTGTTCGGAACCTGCCCCAGGCATACGTCGGTGCGCAGTCCGTCCGGATACACACAGGTGAACATATACCACCCGCCATCGGGGGTCAGCTTTGGACCGTTAAACTGCCACTGCCGCCCTGCACCCGTGAGCGTCTGTCCCAGCATTCTCTGTTTGCTTGCGTTTAGATCCAGGCCATGGATGAAAAACTGCTGCATTTGAGCGTCGGCCGAGCCCGCGTTGACCACGGCGGGACAAGTGACAGTCTGCTGATTCAGCAGCCCTTGGGTGCAACCGGTGGCGGCCGGCACAGAGACGTACATTGTCTTGATCGACGAGCCGCTCACGCACTCGCCGGCTTGGAGCGTGTAACACATGCCGTAACCCGTATCCGGCAGAAGGCTCGCGATTCCACTGTAATCCTTCAGAAGAAAACGCCCCGCCCACGCCATGAACGGCAGATTTTTTGGATCGGGCGGACCATTGCTATAGGGATCGGTGATGGAATACGTTTGCGTCTTTCCGGCGATGGCGGTCAGCCCGTAACCCGACGTCCCCATGCCGACTAAAAACTCGCTGCCCGACCCGAAGCCGGGATTCAAATGGCGTTCCGTCAGCCCCCATTGGCGTTGTGCGGGGGTCGCGCTCAGGTTTCCCAGGTCCGCGTAGAACTGAATCAGGTTCCCGTTGTTGAACGCCGACGTGCTCACATTGAACGAGGGGAAAGCCGGTGTGCTCCCCTGATTCGAGGCCGTGTACCACGTCGGCATCGCGTTGCCGGCGATCGGCACGTTGTACAGAGTATCCAGCGCCGAAAAGTTGTTGAGATTCAGGAAAACGACATTTTCGTTCGCTGCGGATTGCCCCTGTGTATCGGAGCCGTGGCTCAGGCACAGGCCGTAGAAACCTTCGAGCCACGTGTGCTTGGCCGTCGTGCTATCGGCGTAGAAGGGCGTGCATCCGATGAGTTGCAGCGGCTCCATGTAAGCCGTCCAGCCGTTCGGGTGTGTCATCAGTGTCGGGTAAGAGTTGCGAAGATTGCTCGGCCACGCTCCGGAACCGCGCACCACCCAGAAATCCCATGCGCTCCCGCTCCCGATCGGGGCCGTTACGATGATGAACCCTTCCCCGTAGGGTCCGGCCGCCCCATCCATGAAATGGTCTCCCGCGGCCAGCGTTTGCAGGCACGAATAGGAGCTGTTAAAGCTGCACGGGAATTGCTGCGACTCATTCTTCCCGCCGGGGTAGATCGTGCGCGGATCGGGAGTCGCGCCGTAGGGTTGTGAGCTGACTTCCACTTCCAGGCAGTGATTTCCGGTTGCGCCGAGCGCCACCAGATTCGCCGGTAACCCCGTGGGACACGCATATTGATTTGTCGTACCGTTGTCGAGCGCCGTGTTCGTCGTCCAATTCGCCGCACTTCCGTATCCCGCCAGGTTGATCTTCGTTACGGCCATCTGCCAGGGACCTTGCAACGCATAGCCCGTACTGCCCGAACCGAAGAAATCCGCCGTCCAGCTATGCCATCGGCCCACGCTGTGAAGAGGCCCATGGATACCTCCCCAGCGGAACGGATACGTGGACCAGCTATCGAAAACCTGCGTCAGTGTGCCGTCGGCGCTGAAGGTCCCGCCGATGGAGAGCGCCGGATTGGCCGAGCCGGAGCTGCCGGAGCTGACCAGGACCACGTAAGTAGTCGTCCAGATACGTGACGCTGCCGAAAGTGAATGCGGCGAGACTGAATCCGGGATTCGCCGCCGCGTACGCCCTCGTGATCTGCGCGATCACATCGTTGTTGATCGGATTCGTCAGGTTCGTATACGTAAAGCACGTATCGATGCTGACGAGCTCCACCGCCGGCCATCCTGGATAGCCGCCCGCTCCCGACCAATTCGTGTAGGCGGGATTGCAGCCCGCTTTCGTCGAATCGTAGACGAAAGAAATCAGCAGTCCGTCCTCCGGCCCGTAATTGATGGTCGCGTAGCCCTTGTTGGGATTGCTGGCATCCCAACCGGCGAACTGAAAATTCGGATTCATCACGCTTGCTCCGTTGGAGGTCCATACGTAGCTGTAACCGGTTCCGGAATGCGAAGGCCCCAGCGTGCGCACTTCGCCCAAGGGCGCGCCGTTCTGGTCCGTCGGAATGAACAGATAGAATGTTCCGTGCTGTACGGCATCGTATTCCAGCCAACACAGATAACCGCTCCGCGTGAAGCCGGAGTACGGATTGCCGTTCGCGTCCGTCGTGACGGTCACGGCGTTGGCGTTGCAATGCTGTTGCCCCGCGTCCTCGCCGATCTGCGATTGCGGCGACCCGCCGAATTCATAGCCGACCTGCAGACTCACGGTTCCCCCTGCGCCGTTCCCCACGATTTTGAAACCGAAAATACGGGACACGGCCGCGGCGGGGGACTGCCTGCGGTCGGGCAGCCGGAACTGCACGATTGCGTGATGGTCAATATCGTCGAGTTGACGATGGACGCGATGGTACAGCGGTTGTTCGGGCACACCGTCCCTCCCCAGGAACTCGATCCCGGAATGTAGATCAACGCTCCGGCCGGCCACGTCGGTTGGAAGGGATTCCCGCTGACAACCGTCACCGTCGAACCGCTTACGCTCACGCTACTCGTCGTCGGCGCCATGTCGCCGCGCAAAGGAGCGGAAGTAAAGCCCCACGACGCAAATCCCGGATCGGGAACGCTGCCGCTCGTGCACGTGCCCGCACAAGGAACCACGAATCCGGTGTTGGTTGAACTGCTCAAAGTCACCGTTTTTCCGCTGGTTCCCTGATAACAAGGGCCCGTGGGCGTAAGCGTAGGGCAAATCGTCAGACCTGTCGAACCCGCGTTCGTACTGCCGAAGACGAATAGATTGATGTAATCCAGCCCCGGCGTTCCCGCATAGGCGCCTTCACCTCCGCCCCAGTCGGACACGTAGGGCGGGATGATCTTCGGCAGCGGCAGCCACACCGAAAGGTTATTCGGACAGCTTGGCGTACGAGCCCGAAGGCGTCGCTGGATAGTTCGCCACCGTAAAATTGCTCGCCAGATTCGCGGCGTTCGTGCAGGAGTTATTGTTGTCGATCGGCGTGTCGAACGGCGGCGCTTGTCCCGTAGTGTCGCCTACGCTGTACTTCTGCGCGTAGGTGTCCCCCGCGAACGTCATGCGCTTCACCAGCAAGCCCGTCGTCGGATCCGTTTGTAGTGTATTTCGGCCGGAGGCTCCCAACGCGAAAATCGGATAGCCTCGATTGTCCCAGCGCGTCGTGCTGAACGGAGGCTGCTCCGGAAAGAGATTTCCCAGCGGCATCGGTTCCGTCGAAAAAGGGATCGTGACTCGGCTCCCGTCGCCGGTATTGGTGATCTGCGCCCAATACTGCGTTGCCTGGGAAAGAGCTCGATTGCCCGTCAGCGTGCCAGCGACGAATTGCACCGCCTCTCCGTCCGCTGAGCCTCCCGACAATACGCCGCCCACCACGGAGCCGCTGCGATTCGCCGCGCTCGATCCGCTCCACAGCGCTGAATTGGTGTCCTCCACGATATTCGTGCACGCGGAATCCGTGAACACCTGCACCGTCGCGGCATTCGCGTGCGGCACGTTGAACTGGATAATCGCTTGCCGGTACGTCTGTCCCGCGATCTGCGCGCCGGTAATCGTGGCGCTTCCCGATCCACAGGCCGCCCATATACGCGCGTCGCCCAGCAGCGCGACGACCGCAAGAAAAGCAAACAACAAGTGATTTTTACGCATTTTATCTTTCCCGAAAAGCGAACGCTATTGCGCGCTCAGGCTGACGATCACCGCGCCATAGGTTTGCGCGCCGCCGCGCGGATCGCACCCGAAGCCGTAGAAAGCCGGCGCGAACGTGCCCGCGACCGTGTTCGAGTGCGAATCCGCCACCCAGTTCTGTCCATCCGCCGAAGTGTAATAGCTGATCGTCGTGCCGTTTGTCGTGATTCGCCGCCAGCGAATCCACCCCAGGTTCAGCGTGTAAGGCGACGCCGTGCTCGCAAACGAACTGGTGACCCCGCCCGCATAGCCGGCGTTGTAGAAATATTCCGACGGGCCGCCGCCCGCATCGCCCCACAACATGTATTTGGAGCTGCTCGCCGTGCCGTTGCTCACCACCAGCCCGCAGGCCGCCAGACTGGCGCCGTCGTAGTTATTGGTTTTGTATCCGATGGTGAACGTGCTCGCCGTCCCTGCTCCAATGAGCGCGCTGCGCAAATTGCTGTCGCTGCCCGTGGCGGCGCTCAGCGCAACCGATCCATTCGAATCGGTCAAGACGGCCGAGTTCGCCACCGTGTAAGTGGCCGACGCTCCGGGAATCGTGACTTGATCTCCGTTGACATACCATTGCCACGCCGCTCCATTGCACTGCGCCGAAAGACCGCTCGACGGACTCGCGTAATAGAGTTGGCCGGCAATGCTCGCGTTGCATGGCGGAACCGCGGAATACGCGCCGCGCGTCGAAGGCGTAATACCGCTGCAGTTGATCGTCGTTCCGGCGCCGGTCGCCGTGACCGAACAGTTCCCGTTGCCGCTGAGAATTCGCATGTCCCCGCCGAGCCATCCGCGATAATCCGTCCCGCCCGCGGGATCCCACTGGCCCGCCGTGCTCATCGCGCTCCATGACCCGAGCGGCACGCCCGTCGCCGGAAAGGAGGCCGTCGAGTTCATCACGGTGCAGCCCGAACAGGTCAGCCCGCTCGCCGCCGTATTCGCCACCACCAGCGTTCCGGCGCTGTTGCCGTCGCTCCCGTCGCTCACGTAAACCCTCGCCGTCAGTGCGGCCGATGCCACGTTGGTGACCGTCGCAGGCGCCAGGAACTGCGTCACCACTCCGTTCACCAGTACGTTGCAGGGAGTCACCGTTGCGCAGTTCGCGCCGATCCTCAGAACGGCGGTGCCGCTCAACGTGAGCTGCAGATCGGTCAACTGGCTCGCGCTTTGCGCCCCTCCGCCCCCGCCCGCTTCGAGCGACCACGTATTCGTATTCGTGCATCCGTACAAATTTTGACCCGCCGCCGCCGTCGTCAGATAGAACAACTGGCCCGCGACGCAAGCCGACGGCAATGGCGCCCCGGTCTTCATCGGCCGCGTCGACGCCGCTTGGGAAAAATCGACGTTCTTGGACTGTGTGCTCAGATCGACCTGCGTCTGCGCCATGAGCACCGCGGCCCCCGTCCACAATCCTAAAGTCCAATATTTGTACCCACGGTGTTTATGCATGTTCGTGCAGACTCTCCTGCCCGGAACTTACCCGTGATCGACTTGAGTGAAGGGCCGTTTGGAATGCAACAATTCTGAAAATACACGGGAAGTCAGGGATGGAGCGCCGGTCACGCGCACGGATCATGGCCGGCCACAAGGCCACGGCGATCGAAACGAAGATGCGGAAGAAAAACTACGGCGTGGCTTCGCGCGCGGGTTCGCGGGAAAGCCATTTGGCGACGAAGTCGTAGGCCAACTGCCTCTGCTGCGGTTCGACGCACGTGAAAAAGGCGATCGAGTAAACCGCGATCGCCACCAGCGCGCCGGCCTCCCCTAACTGCCATATATTTCGTCCCGGCAGAATCGTCTTTTTCAAAAGAACGACCAGCACTCCCGCGGGAATCGAACTCAGCACCGGCGCGCCGTATATCGACCACACGTAGCGCCCGTAATTCATGCCGATTTCACGGCTCGCGATATAGGAAAGATAGCCTCCGCGATTCACAATCATCAACACCGTCGCCACCCACGCCGCGCCCACAATTCCATACCGGGGAATCACCACGACCAACAGCGCCACCCCTGCGAACAACTCCGCGACCATGCCCCGTCCATACGCCTGATGCCGTCCCGTGCCCATGAGCAGCATGCTGGAACTGTACTGTCCCACCACGCCGATCAAATAGCCGCTGAGAAGAATGGGTAGGACGGCGGCACTGAGCGGAGCCGCCTTCGGCCCTACCCAAATCTCAAAAAATTGCAGCCCGTAAGCGTAAAAAATAATAGCCAGGGGCGCAAAAAATACCAGGCAAAACCGATTTGTATAAATCGGGAGCTTTTTCAGGGAAGCGGAATCGCCCAATGCGGCGAATTCGGCGGCCGTCGAGTTCGTCACGATTCCGATCCGCCCCACCAATTCCGCTGTGTATTGAATCAGGCGCATCGGCAAATTATAGAAGCCCGAAAACGATGCGGGCATGTAATGACCGATGAGCACCGGCGCCGATTGCACTTGAAACGCGCTGGCGGTGTTGATCAGGAAGCTGTGAACCCCGAAATGGGAGAGCTTCCGTAGCGTGGCCATGCTCACCAGCTTCCAGGAGAGCGGCACGTCCGGGAAAACATGCCGGAACCGGATCACCGTGAGGACGTGGCCAAGCATCCAACTGGCCACGGTCGCCACGGCAAGCGGAACCAGCCCGTACCCGCGGAATAACAGGAACGCCTGCACCACGGCTCGTAAAGCCGTCGTGAATACGCCGATACGGCTGGTGATGTCGAACCGTTGCACAGCTTCCAGCGCCATCGCCGACAGCCCCAGCACCACTCCCGCCGCCCACGTTCCCGCCACCAGCAGAATTACGATCTTAAAATCGTGCCGCAGCGGCGGCGATACTTTGAAGAACTCCACGATCTGCCGGCCCCTGCCAGAAGCAGAGCCATGACCGCCGTCGCCATGATTGCGGCGTACAGAATCGAAGTGCTGAGTACCTCTCCGATTTTTTCCGGCTCCCCCGTCGCTCGGTAATGAGCCACGTATTTCAAGGTCGCGGCACGAAAACCGAAATCGAAAAACCAGTAGTAATCCATCATGGCGAATGACAACGCCCAGACGCCGTAACCGTCGGGCCCCAGCCTGCGAATGATGATGGGCGATAGAATCAGGCCGGTGAACAGGCTCGCGACCGTCCCCGTCCAGTTCCAGAGGACGTTGGCGATGAAACGCCGGCTGCGGCTCATCCGTTGGTAAATCGCACGCTTGCAGCGTGGTCCCGCCTGCGTTCTGAGGGGTGCACCCCGCTGGCTCGCGTCGTGTAACCAGTCTCCCCCGCCAGCCTGTGCACCATGCTCACCGTTTCCCCATGGTACACCGGCCCTTCTAGTCCTGGTTTGCAAAGCTCGTCCGGCGATGGAGAAGAGTGTGGTCAGTCCCGAACCAGGCGCCGGCAACGTGCTGCTATGTGGCTCTCCGTGTTACGTTAATGACAGGATTTTCGGAGCGCGAACCCCTCGTTAGGCCTGAATGGAGAAGTCGGTGTTTCCTCGCCCGAGGTCCGTTTCTCCATCGGCGCGCCCGCCGGAATTGTCCGGTTCGCATTGAATGAGCAGGTTTAAAGGAACATACCGTCCGGCTCCCGCAACAGCGGCCGCCGCCGTGGCTCCGGTGTCGCCATCCCTCCCTGGTGTGGCCGATCCCGCTCCGGCGCCCCCGCCCCCCGCGCCGTCTAGAGCCGCCGAGCCCACCCTCGGCCCGACCCATCGGTTGGGTTTCTTTTTCCTGGCGGCCTATCTGCTTTCCGGGGTCATCAACGGAGCCATTTTTCGAGTAGTCGGCAGCACGACGTACCTGACGGCTGTGTGCCTCGTTTTTCTTCCCGTTCTTATCCTGTTCAACGGCCGGATCATGTCGGCCCTTCACGTGAGCGTCGGGAAATTGTGGGTTTTGTTCGCATTTTGGTTGCTTCTCGATGTCCCCACCAGTGTGTGGAAGGGCGGCAGCGCCCTCGTTTTGTGGGGTTATCTGCCGCGTTCGCTCATGCTCTACTTCTACATCACGTCCTTCGTCGTGACGCTCACGGACAATCGGCGTTTGATGAACATCAACATCTTAGGGTCGTTCCTGCTGGTGGTGAACTGCCTGGCTTTCGGTTCCATGAAGTCCGGACGTCTCGAAATACCCGATAGTCTGTTCTTCGAGAACGCCAACGATCTTGGCCTGGCGCTTCTTTTGGGAGTTTGCCAGACCGCTTATTTGTTCTTTATTCCCGGCTTGAGATCCAAGATCTGGGGCGCTTTAGTCGCATTCGGATCGCTCTTTTACATGCTGAAGACCGGTTCCCGGGGCTGTTTCGTAGCTCTGCTGGTATCCGGTTTTATAGCCTTCCTCTTGAGCCGGCAAAAAGTCCTTTTCGGAGCGCTCGGAACGTTGGCTCTGGTTCTCATCCTGATCGCGATGCCGGGCGATCTGCGCAGCCGTCTCACGTACATCATTTCGGACTCCAGTAACGTTACCCTAACGTCGGAGGACGAGATCGCCTCCTACGGCTCTCAACTGCAGCGGGAACAGTTGCTGCGCCAGAGCTTGGCTTTGACGCTGCAGCATCCCTTCTTCGGAGTGGGTCCCGGGGAGTTTGCCGTCGCCGTGTACGAAGATTCTAAAAAAGAGAACAAGCACGCGCCCTGGCTCGGAACGCATAATTCCTACGCGCAGATTTCGAGCGAGTGCGGAATTCCGGCGCTGTTGCTCTATCTCGGTGTCATCTTCTGGACTCTGAAGACTTCGTTGAAAATCTATCGCGGAACCGCGAATAAGCGTGGCATGCAAACGGTCGCCGGTTTGGCCTACTCGATGTTTCTGGGTACCGTCGCATTCGCCTTCGGCACGTTCTTTTTCCACGTAGCCTATTCCAGCTTTCTGCCCGTCCTCAGCGGTTCGGTTTTGGCACTGAAGGGCGTGGTTGAGCGCGAGAACCAGCGCTCCTTCGCGCGCGTCGCGTGACGGTTCCGGCCTATGTGTGGAATCGCCGGGTTCGTCTCCCTTGATCCTCCGCCCGGCGCACCGCAGGTGCTGGCCGCCATGACCGCGGCAATCCAGCATCGCGGGCCCGACGATAGCGGCATTTTCCAGGACGGCCCGGTCTTTCTGGGTCATCGACGGCTCAGCATCGTGGACCTCGCGGCCGGCCATCAACCCATGACCAGTCCCTGCGGTCCGGCGACGATTGTGTATAACGGCGAGATCTTCAATCACGCCGACGTGCGCGCGGAACTCGAGGCCGCCGGACACCGCTACGCAACCCGCTCCGATACCGAGACCATCCTGCACGCTTACGAGGCCGACGGCACTACATGCCTGCGGCGTTTCCGCGGCATGTTCGCCTTCGCTTTGTGGGATGCGCGCACGAACACGTTGTTTTGCGCCCGCGACCGCCTGGGGATCAAACCTTTCTACTATTTTTGGGACGGCCGCCGTTTCGTGTTCGCCTCCGAAATCAAAGCCCTGCTGAAATACCCTTCGATCCCTTGCGCCTTCGAGGATGAAGTTTTATCCGAGTATCTGGGCTTCGGCTTCGTCAGCGGCGAACGCACCATGTTCCGCGGAATTCGCAAGCTTCTGCCTGGCCATTGGCTGAAGGTTCAGGTGGAAGACGGCCGCGTGAACCTGCGGGAAGAACAATATTGGGCTCCTCCTCCCGCCTCCTCGGGCTCGCCGCGCTCCGATGAGGAGTGGATTGCCGAAACCCGGCGTCGGCTGGAAGAGACGGTTCGCATGCGTCTGATGAGCGACGTCCCACTCGGCATGTTCCTCAGCGGTGGCGTGGATTCGAGCGCGATCGCGGCGCTGATTGCTCGCCAGGGCCGCGGCGCGCAGTCGAGCGCTCCCCTCAAGACCTTCGCTGTGGGCTATCGTGAAGCCGCTTTTAGTGAACTGAACTACGCCGCGCAGGCGTCCCGCGCCGTCGGCTCGGAACATCGCGAAGTCGTGATCGGCCGCGACGATTTCTTTTCCGTTCTGCCGCGCATGATCTGGCAGGAAGACGAGCCCATTACGTGGCCCTCCAGCATCTCGCTTTACCACGTCTCCAAGCTCGCCGCGAAAGAAGTGAAGGTCGTCCTGACCGGCGAAGGCAGCGACGAATTATTCGGAGGCTACGAACGCTATCGCTGGAACCTGCTCAATAGCCGTGCTTCCGGCGTCTACTCTCATTTGCCGGCTTCCGTGCGGAAGAAAATTCGTGGCCGCCTGGCGGCGACGCGCCTGCTCAAGGGCTCGCTCCGCCGTAAGCTCGGGCATACTTTCCTGGGCCGCGAGCAGACGTTGGAATCTCTGTATCTCGATAATTTCTACTGTGCGTTTTCTGAAGAAGAACAGCGCTCGCTGCTGCGGGCGGCTCCCGGACCCATTTATGCGAACTACTTGCGGCATTGGGAGGCTCATCCGCAGGATTCGCCGCTCGCGCGCATGTTGTACGCCGACCAGAACACGTATTTGATCGAACTCCTGATGAAGCAGGATCAGATGAGCATGGCCTGTTCGCTCGAAAGCCGCGTGCCTTTTCTGGATCACACTTTCGTGGAATTCGCCGCGACCATTCCGGATCGCCTTAAAATCGCCGGTGGCATCCAGAAATATGTGCTGAAGGAAGCCGTCAAGGATTTGCTGCCGCCCGAGCTGATTCATCGCAAAAAGATGGGATTTCCCACGCCTCTGCGGCAATGGCTCGGCGGAGAGGGAGGCGCTGGAATCCGAAGTGCGCTCCTGGAGTCCGGAGGCCTGTTGCAGGAATACGTGCAACGGCCTGCGCTCGAGAATCTCCTGCAGCGCCATGCCGCGGGCGCGGAAGACGCCACCGACCGCATCTGGCGCTTATTGAATCTGCAAATTTGGGGAGACATTTTTTTCACCGGGCGCGGCGCGGACCGCTGGCAGGAAATATTGGGCTCGCCAACGGCGGCTGTTCATTCGTCGGGTGCGGGCGGGGCATGAAAATCCTGTGGGTGAAGGCGGATTTTCTCCATCCGACGACGCGTGGCGGCCAGATCCGGACCTTGGAAACGTTAAAGCGTCTGCACCGGCGTCATGAGATTATTACATCGGCCTGGAGAATCCCGGCGAGCCGGAAGGCGTCGCCCGGAGCGGTGGATGATTGCACGCGCGCCTATCCCGTTCCCCATCATGTTCCCGATAAAAGCTCGCCGGCCTTTGCCGCGCAACTGCTGCGCGGGTTGTACTCGTCGCTCCCGGTTTCCGTGGAACGATATCATAGCGAAGCGATGCGCCAAAAAATCCTGGAGCTCACCTCTTCGATTCGCTTCGACGCGATCGTCTGCGATTTTCTTTTTCCCGCATCCAATTTTCCTGATCTTTCGGCGTGCGTGCTGTTCCAGCACAACGTGGAAGCGGCCATTTGGAGACGTCACGCCGCGAACGCCCGCGATCCTCTGCGGCGTTGGTATTTTCAATTGCAGGCCCGTCGTATGGAGATCTATGAGCGCGAAGTCTGCCGGACTGTGCGCCGGGTGATCGCTGTTTCCGAACAGGACGCCGCGGCCATGCGCGATGGCTACGGCGCCTCGCGCGTCGCGTGGGTTCCCACCGGCGTGGACGTCGAAACCTTCACGCCGTGTGACACCGAACGAAAATCCGGCCCGAGTCTCGACATTGTTTTTCTCGGTTCCATGGACTGGATGCCGAATCAAGACGGCACGCGATGGTTCGCCGAACAGGTGCTGCCGCGCATCCGCGCCCGCCGTCCCGATTGCTCCGTGGGAATCGTGGGACGCCGGCCCGATGCGACCACCCGTGCGCTCGCCGGCCGCATTCCTGGTTTCGTCGTGACCGGGACGGTCGACGACGTACGCCCGTACTTGTGGGGCGCGAAATTCCATCGTGCCCTTGCGAATCGGCGGGGGGACTCGATTGAAAATCTACGAAGCAATGGCGGCGGGCGTGGCCGTGGTCTCGACTACGATTGGCGCGGAAGGGCTCGATGTGCACCCCGGCGAGGATATCCTGATCGCGGACGACCCGGACCGATTTGCCGATGCCTGCCTCGCGTTGCTGGAGGATCCGGCTCGCCGCGAAGGCATCGCTGCCAAAGCTTCGGAATTGGTGCGCACGCGCTACTCCTGGGAAGAGGTACTCAGTGCTTTCAGCGGCTTCTGGTATGAAACGGCACTGGGCCTGCCTGCTGCACGCGGCGATTTTATTCGTCCTGATCTGCACATTCTTGCGTTGGGCTCTCCCCCAAGTCAGCCACTTGCCCTACGTCTACGACGAAGCCGATTACATGTTCGTCGCGACACAGAGTCCGGCGGCAAATTACCTCGATCGTCCCTCCCAGACGCTCGCCCAGTTCATCGGCATGGGCCTGACCCAGGGGCGCGACGCCTCGCAGCGCGGCTCGCTCTCGGAACAGATTCGAATCGGGGACACGGACTTCTACCGGCATTGGCACGGTCCGATGTATTTTTTCTGGCTCGGCGCCGTCGCGAATCTCGAACATGCGGAAGCCGATCGCAACGGGGAAAGAAGCCGGTCTTCGCCATGCGCCGCTGGTTCGTCGTTTTTCCGCTGGTGACCGTTTTCGTAATCTATTTCGGCGCTCTGTGGATTTTCCCCGCTCCCGTCGATCTTCCCGCCGCGATTCTGAGCTCCGCTCTCTATCTGTGGAGCTATCCTCTCGCGCGCAGCACGGAATCGCGCCGCACTCGATGTACGCGTTGTGGTTCATTGCCGTTTTACTTCTGCTCGCCAAGCTGATGATCAAGGCGGCTGACGGCACGTCTCACTTCCGCGGCGCTATTGGTACGCGGCCGTGGCGATCACGGCCCTCGCATTTGTCACCATGGAAATTTCGTTCACGCTCATCGCCACACTGGCGGTCGTGGCCTGGTGCGAACGCCGGAACCTTCGCCTGGATAAAGCTTGGGCGGCGCGCACCGTAGTGCTGTTCCTGGGCATCGCAGCGGCCTTGTGGCCAATGGGCGTCCTGCGCCTGAATTTCGTCAAATCATATCTGTTTATGGCCTATTTGGCGCTGTTTCGCCACAACGTCTGGGGCAGCGCGATATCGCTCGGCGAGACCTGGCGGCTGCGGCTGGCCGTTCCCCCGTGGAGTGGCTGCTGATTGCGCTCGCACTGATTCTGTTTCGCTATCGCAGAGATCGAGCGGCGTTCCCCGCATTGGTATTTTCCCTGTTGACGTTCGTCGCCCTGTTGCGCGTGAACACGGATACGCCCCGCTATCTGCTCCCGCTGTTGCCCGGATTTCTTTTGTTCACGGGATTCGTACTCGCGGAACGCGTAGCGTCGTGGCGTCCTCCGCTGCGCGCGGCCGCCGTTGTCGGTCTTGTCGCTTTGCTCGGGGCGAATACCGCGCGCCAGATAGCGGCGTATCCGCCACACTCCGCACGCCGCGATCCCCGCATGCAGGCGCTGCTGAATTCGGTGCGTGATAACAATCTGCAGGAGCGAACTTTGTTGGTTCCCGCCGAAGATCTTCCCGCCGTGCATTACTATTTCCCCCATTCCGTCACGCGTTCTTATGTAACCCTCGAAGCGCCGGCCGATGCGTCAGACCTTCGCGTGGCCACTCTTCTGCGCGGCTACCCCGTCCGTTGGCGTCTGCCGGAACCCGCCGCGAAATAGGTGGGATAAAGTAAAAGTACCTTCTGTGTCGGAGCAAACACCCGTCTGGAACATCGCTTCGGTGGACGTGGAAGATTATTTTCACGTCGAGGCCTTCGCGCGCGTCGTCGACCGTGCGCGGTGGGCCGAATATACGCCGCGCGTCGAAGCGAATACGCGCCGCCTGCTCGATTTGTTCGACGCAGCGGATGTCCGCGGAACCTTCTTCATCCTGGGATGGGTAGCCGAGCGCTTCCCCGCGCTGGTGCGTGAAATCGCCGCGCGCGGGCATGAAACCGCGTGCCACTCTTACTGGCATCGTCTGGTCTTCTCGCTCACGCCGGAAGAGTTTCGCGAAGATACGACCCGCGCCAAGAAAGCCATCGAAGACGCGTGCGGCCAATCTGTCGTGGGTTATCGCGCGCCCAGCTTTCGATCACCCGGCAATCACGCTGGGCTCTGGAAATTCTGGTCGAGCTCGGCTTTCTTTACGACTCCAGCATCTTTCCGATCCAGCACGATATCTACGGCGTCCCGGACGCGCCCCGGCATCCTTTTCTGGTCGCGACCGCGGCCGGTCCGCTGATCGAATATCCGCTTTCGACATTTCGTTTGGCCGCCGGACCCAATCTGCCAATCGCCGGCGGCGGATATTTGCGTATGTTTCCCGAATGGTACACGCGCTGGGGCGTGGGGCGAGCGTGGAAAGAAGGGCTCGCCGTCATCAGCTATATGCACCCGTGGGAAGTGGATCCCGAGCAGCCTCGGATCGCGGCGGGATGGAAAAGCCGGCTGCGTCACTACCGGAATCTCGGATCGATGGAAGCGCGTATTCGGAATCTATTTGCGCTCGGGCAGTTCGGACCGTTCTCCGGCAGTCCACTCGCCGCACAGGCCGTGCCCTACGATTTCGCGGCTCCCTCGTCAACGCCGGCTAGATAGGCCGGTGTCCCCACATCACGGCCGTTCCGGCGAAACTGCGCATGCCGGGAACGCGCAGCGCGAGGTAATCGGCCATCGCCAACAGGTTCGAGATCGAGCGTCGCGCGGGGCTGCTGCGCTCGTAGTTGTAATTCGTCAACACGAAGCGATCCAGACGCCCCAGCATCGTGAAAAGCTCCGCGCGCAGGTCTGGAATGTGTTTGCGCAGGATCTCGATTTCCGCGCGCTCCAAAGGCCGCTCGTCGGGCGTGGCCTCGGTGTGCACCGGCACCATAAAACGCAATCGCCGCAGAGCCGCGTTGAAATTGACCGGTTCGGCGAATAGCAAAATCCCCCCGAGCTTCGTGCAGGCGAGCAGGGGCGGAAGAATGCCGTCCAATTCCGCAATCAGGTGGTGCAGAATCGCATCGGCCCACACCACGTCGAAGCTCGCGGCCGGCAGGTTGGCGCGCTCCAGCGGCGAACAGATAACCGGTCCGATGCTCCAAGCCGTTTTCTCGCGCGCGCCGCTGCGCGAGCTCGATCGCCTTGGGGGAGATGTCGATGCCGGTGACTTGCGCGCCGAGCTTTGCGAGCAGAATCGCGTTGGAGCCGTCGCCGCAGCCGACGTCCAGCACGTGGCGGCCGGTCAGATCGCCCAGCACCCGAAAGCGAAATTCCTTGTTGAACCGGCGGCGCGGCCGGCGATAGCGCGCCACCGCCAACGGGTGATCGGATCGATCCGCGCGCCCGCTTTTCGGCCCATTCGTCGAAGAAATCCGCTTCGGATTGCCAGCGCTGCTGCTGTTGTCCATGAACGTCTCGTGCGCAACCGCCGTTTTCGCCGCGCAGCAAGCCATCGAACAATGCCGCCTGCACCGGAGCGCCGTGCCGCCTCTGCTATACGTATAGTAATAGCTTAAACGCGCGGCTGGTTCGGGGAAGGCCGTAGTGCGGTCCAAGGTCGGAATCGCCAGAGCAAGCCATACGTTTCGGCGTAAGACCAGCGCCCGACGGAAGTGACCCGCAGGAAAGAGTTTGCATGAAGAAAGACACGATGCCGCAGGTGGCGGAGTTCTGGAACAACGTCGCCAGCGAGTTCGACGCAATTTATACCGGCAACAAGAGTCCGGTTGGCCGCGCGCTTGATAAATGGCTCCGCAAGGACATGTATCAGCGCTTCGACTGGGTTATGGAATCCTGCGGCGACGCAAAAGGAACGCACATCTGCGACGTCGGATGCGGTTCCGGGCGCTTCTCGAATGAGCTCCGCGGCGCGGCGCCACCGTCACCGGCGTTGACGTGGCCCCGGAAATGGTAAAGCTGGCGAATGCGCTCGTGCGCAAAGAAGGCACCGCGGATCGTTGCGAGTTCATCAACGCCGACGTGATCGATTGGACGGCCCCGCGTATTTACGACACCACCATTGCGATCGGTTTTTGGGATTACATTCAAGATCCGCGGGAGCGTCTGCGCCGCATTCGATCGTTCACCAGCACGAACGGGACGTTTCTTTCCGCGTGGCCGCGCTTGTGGACGTGGCGCATGCCGATTCGCAAAGTGCGCCTGCAAATGCGTGGTTGCCCGGTTTACTTTTTCCGCCGCGAACAAGTCTACGAGATGCTGCGCGAAACCGGCTTCGAAGTGCGAAGCTGCAAGACCATCGGCAAACTATTCTGCGTGGACGCGCGCCCGGTCTAGCGGCTGTGCCGGCGCTCGTCTTCTGGATCTCGCTCGCCGTTCCGATTTACGCGTACTTCGGCTATCCTCTCGCTCTGGCGCTGTTGGGAGTTTTGATCCGGCGTCCGGTTCGCGCGGCGCCGATTCATCCCCGCGTTTCGCTTCTCATTCCCGCCTATCGTGAGGCCGCTGTCATCGAGCGGAAAATCGGCAACTCCCTGGCTTTGGAATATCCGCCGGAGCGTTTGGAAATCGTCGTGGCGTGCGACGGCTCGCCGGATGAGACGCCCAAGTTGGCGCAAAAGTTCGCTGAAAAAATCGGCGATCCGCGGCGCTTGCGAGTTCTGAATTTCCCCGTGAACCGCGGCAAAATCGGCGTGCTGAACGCGAGCGTACCGGAACTCACCGGTGAGATTGTCGTGTTCTCGGACGCCGCCGCCATGCTGTTTCCCGATTCCGTCGCGCGGCTGATTTCGAATTTCGCCGACTCTTCGGTGGGCGCTGCCAGCGGAAAATACACCGTGGTCAAAGCCGACGACGTGGCGATCGGCCGCAGTGAGGATTTCTACTGGCGTTACGAAACGTACTTGAAGGTGATGGAGTCGCGCATTTCGAGCACGCTCGGCGCGCACGGACATTTGCACGCGATTCGCAAGGATTTGTATCCTTTTCCTCCGCCGGGAACTATCAACGACGACTACATTATTCCGACCTCGGTAATGGCGCGCGGCTATCGCGCGGTGTACGATGCGAAGTCGATCGTGTATGAAGAAGCGCACGAAATGACCGGCTTCGGCAGGCGTGTCCGCATCATGGCGGGGAATGTCCAGCAGTTGCGCGAAATCGGCGGATTGCTGCGGCCGCCGCGCATTTTGCCGCTATTCTTTTTTCTCTCGCACAAAGCGATCCGATTGCTGGTGCCGTTCGCCATGGTCGCGATGCTCGCCGCTAACGTGATTCTGGTTGTGCAAGCGACCGCAGCCGATCCGATGCTCGCGGGCACATCGCTTTACGGGTGGCTGCTCGTCTCACAAATCGCTTTTTACCTGCTCGCGATCGCCGGCACATTGTGGAAGTTGCGGCCTCGCCTGCTGGCATTGCCGTATTACTTTACGATGATCAACATGGCCGTGTTCTTCGGCCTGTATCACGCATTGACCAGCCGCCGCAAAATGTCCTGGGAATAGCCGACTGTTCAACACCATCGATCCGCTTCGCGGGAGGATCTTCAGTCGGCGCAGCGGGCGCAGTGTAGTACACTGAAGATCTGTGGGAACGTGCTTGCCGTCTGCGTTTTCCACGCCAGAGGTCCGAATTCCCCTGGAAGTTCCTTGCCGAGTGTCACTGCGCGCCCGTAGCTCAGTTGGATAGAGCGTCTGGCTACGAACCAGAAGGTCGCATGTTCGAGTCATGCCGGGCGCACCACCTAACTCGAAATTCCTTAGTAAGTTACAGATAAACTAACGAGGGACAATTCCGCGTTCGAAACCGGACGGTGCCCGCTACGCATCGCAACGTCTACCGCATTCCCGTCCGCTGAAGGACGTGAGACAGCCACGGAACAATCACGCTGGCGAAGCGGCCCCGATCGAGAAACGGCATTACAGGCGGGGAAGGCGTTTCTGGCGATCGCACCCTGTGCCCGGGTTTTGGATAATGATGGATGGCTGCATTCGTCGCGCTCCTCGCGGCGTTTGTGGTACAAGGAATCTGCAATGGCATCATCGGCGACCATCCGGGGCAACGAACAGCGCGATCTCGCCGACATGCGGCGGCGCGTGAAGGCGATCTTGGTCGGCTCGGCTGGCAACTTGGTGGAGTGGTACGATTTTTACACTTACTCGGCCTTCGCACTGTATTTCGCGAGCTCGTTTTTTCCGGGTAACGATCCCGTCGTCCAGCAGCTGAACGCGGCCCTCCTCTTCGCGCTCGGGTTCATTATGCGTCCCATCGGGGGATGGCTGTTCGGCTATCTCGCGGACAATTACGGGCGGCGCAAGTCTCTCATGCTTGCCGTGCTCCTCATGTGCTTCGGATCGCTGATGATCACGCTGACGCCGACGTATACGTCGATCGGGCTCGCCGCGCCGATTTTACTCGCCGTGGCGCGGGTGATTCAAGGCTTGAGTCTGGGAGGCGAATACGGGGCCAGTGCTACCTATCTGTGTGAAGTGGCCGATGAAAAAAATCGCGGCTTCTATTCCAGTTTCCAGTACGTGACGCTGATCGGAGGGCAACTGTGCGCGATTCTGGTGCTCCTGGTCCTCCAGCAGCTGTTGCTCACACCAGCTCAATTGAAGGCGTGGGGCTGGCGCATCCCTTTTGCGATTGGAGGTCTGCTGGCGCTGGTAACTCTTGCCATGCAAAGCAACATGCACGAGACCGATGATTTCCTCGCCGCGAAAAAGCTCGTTCGCCGGGAAAGCTCGATCAAAGCGCTGCTGAAATATCCACGCGAGATTCTAGTCGTGATAGGACTCACGGCGGGCGGCACCACGGCATTTTATACCTACACGACGTACATGCAGAAGTTCCTGAAGCTTTCGGTCGGGCTCACCGATTTCAAGACCACGCTGGTCACCGGCGGCTCGCTGGTTTTCGCGCTGTTTCTGCAGCCGCTCTACGGCGCTCTCTCCGATCGGATCGGCCGCAAGCCGTTGCTGATCTGGTTCGGAGTCATGGGCACCATCTGCACCATTCCTCTGCTGTATTCGCTGCAAGCGGCGAAAACGGCGGCCATGGCTTTTTTGCTCATCGCGGCCGCCTGGATGATCGTCGCCGGCTATACCTCCATCAACGCCGTGGTGAAGGCCGAACTCTTCCCTACCAGCGTTCGCGCGACCGGCGTAGGGCTGCCCTATGCGATTACGGTTTCCATTTTTGGCGGAACCGCGGAATCGATCGCGTTGTGGTTCAAGTCCATCGGCCACGAGACCTGGTTTTATTTCTATCTGACGGCGGTGATCGCCGCGTCGCTCATCGTCTACGTGACCATGCGCGACACGCAGCGCTCTTCAGCTATGGGACGGCACGATTAAGAGTAGACGAGCTCCGCGGAGCGAATTTCCGCTGGCTCACTTCTTCACATAGGCGGACACCGTTTCTGTCCGATACGCTTCTTTCCGAAAACGTGCTTTATACTGAACGATCAGGAATGGACACACCAGCCATCACCATGATCTAAGGAGGGCACCGACGATGGGTTCGACCAGACGCACCATCCTGAAAGCGAGCGCAGCGGCAGCAGCGACGGCCGCCGTCCCGCGCGTATTTGCGCAACAGCCCGAAAGAGGGCGGACAGGCAAGTTCTACGAAAAAGGCGCCGTTCGCATCTACTACGAAGAAACCGGGACGGGTTTCCCGCTGATGTTGATCCCGGGCGGTGGGCTGAACTCTACGATTGCCTTCTTCAGCGGCAACTCGCCGTTTAATGCGATCGAGGAGTTCAAGAGCCAATATCGCTGCATCACGGCGGACCTGCGCAACGCCCCCAGCGGCCAATCCACCGGCCCTGTCGAGGTCAACCGGCCGTGGGAATCCTATGCCGACGACCAGCTCGGACTGATGGATCATCTGGGGATCGACAAGTTCGCGGTGATGGGTTTCTGCATCGGCGGCCCTTTCATTTGGGGTCTTTTGAAGCGTGCGCCCAATCGCGTGGCCGCAGGCGTGCTAGCGCAGCCGGTCGGCTGGCGTCCGGAAATGCGCGACCGTAAGTATCCGGGCTCATTTTGGGCTGGCTGGGGTGCGACGCTTGTCGCGAAGCGGCCCGAGATCACGCTGCAGACGACCGATCAATTCGTCACCAATATGTTCGAGACCAACGCCGACTTCGTCTTCACCGTGACGCGGGATTTCGTGCGGACCTGCCAAAATCCCGTCCTGCTCCTGCCGGACGATGTGCCTCCGCACCCCTTGGCTCCCGCCATGGAAAGCGCGATGCTCGCGCCCAAGTCGGAGGTGAGCATATTCCCGTGGAAGGAACCCAAGGAACGAATTCCCCTGGCGGTGCGCCAGATTCATTCCTTCCTCAAGGCGCATCGCACCGCTTAGACGCGCGAGGTCAGATCCACGCGACCGTGCGTGTGGGCACTTTTGCGGGTGGGTCTCCCATCGAGCTCTTGTCGCAACGGGGATTCGATCTTAGAACGAGCAAAATGCGACGTGCGGAACACACCGGTTTCCGCCTGCCCTCTTGCATTCATCGAGCGCCTTTGCGAGCGCTTCCCGTTGGTCGGTTGACGTGCTCGAACCGGTGATGGAGCCGTCGGCTGCCAGGGCGCCGCACTGTTTATTGAACGTCGAACGGACCACGCATTCCTTGCCGCGCTGCGCGCATACGCTCATCGCCTCACGCTCGGCGGCCGCCCGATCGGCCTTCCCCTGCGAAAATCCCGCGCCCATATCGCGGCTGCTATAGGCGATCGCTCCCCAGGAGGGGGCATTCGGATCTCGCGGTGTGGCGGGAGTGGCGGGTGTAGTGGTCGAAGCCGTATTCGGCGCCGAGCAGGACCACGCTTGTATGGCGCAGTTCTTGCCCCCGGATTTCGCGCACTGCTCCAACGCCGCCTGCTGTGCGAATTGCTTGTTTCCGGCCGTTCCCACGCCGATAAAGTTGTGGTCCGCCGCCACGCCGGCGCAAGTCCTTTGGAAGGAGGTTACTACTTGGCATTGGGTCCCGGCTTGCTTCCGGCAATTTTGCAGCGCGACATTTTCCGCCGTCGATTTGTCGACTTGCTCGTAAGACCAGCCGGAAGCCTGGTCCGCCTTGCTGTAAGCGATCGCTCCCCAGGGATAGACGGGCCGATTCTGACAATAGGCCTTTAAACATCGATCTTGACATGCCGATCTCGAGGAACTGCCGAGTGGATAAGCCGAGCACGCCAAGCCGTAGCAGTTATCGATGCATTGGTTGACGGATTGCTGCCCGTGGATACTGGGCGGAATCAAGCAGAGTCCAATGACGGTGAAGGAGGCCAGGGCCAGCCGAACCGTTCGAAAGACAGTCTTCTTGTCGAATGCCCGGAGGGAAGAGCTCATCCTGTTGTCCTCCTTCTACTCGGTGAAGCGGAACTCACTGCTTGCCCGAACCGAAGCCGCCCGAAGTACGCGACGCTCGCCGCGTCTTAATCGGTGTCGCATGCCTTGGCCCGCGTCGTCTGACTCGCATACATAATAACTCACCGGCTTTGGACTGCCCAGCGTACATTAATCATGGATACCTCATCTCCCGATTCAGGTAACGCGTACACCCACGAGTTTCAGGAGAGTTCAGATTCCTTTCACATCGTCTGCACGTACTGGAAGGGCCTATATCTGCTGCTCTTCCAAAAGTAGGCGAGGATGATCACACTCGCGATCGCCGCGTAGGCACACCACAGTGAGGTGAACGCATACTCCTTGACCGCCATCACCGCCAACAGAATGAGAAGGTTCGCGGCTCCAAAGAGGACCATGTCCGTGATTTGGGAGAAGAAAAGCGAACCACACGTTGCGATTACGTAGAGCACCGCAACCACCGTATTATTCGTGGCCGGATTCGTATACACGATGCTGTTGCCCCTGACGGAGACCTGCAGCGAATACGCCGTGAGCGCCCACAATATGTAGAGCGTGGTTAATCCTCCGATCACGAGGAATGGGAGCATGCGTCTGCGCCTTTTGATCGTGGGCTCGAACAGCAGCACGCTGAGGGGCAGCAGAAAGGGGAGAATCCCCTGCGCATAGAGCATGAAAGCCGCGCCCATATTGTGTGTCACGGCGGGCGAGAGCGTCCCGTCCAACCCCAGCCAAACGAATCCCTCGATAAATTGGTGCACGGCGAAAAGTGCAGGGAGTGACGCAAAGAGCAGTTCTCGCCTGTGTTTCACCTTCGTCAACGTGACCACGCCGATCGCGCCCAGAACCCCGCTACCTACAAAATTCGCTGTCGCTGAGAAGCACACCTGAGTTGTCCTCCTAGGGTGAAGTTGACGCCAAAGAATCTCAATTTAACGTCGGTCTCGCGTTGCATTTTTCGCACCGGCGACGGTTACTTGCCCGTTGCACTCTGCAGCAGATTGTTCAGTTCGCTGACCGTGCCGGCGGTGGCTCGTTCCACGGTAGCCGAGAACTGGTCTTGCGTCGCGTTCGCCGGCCGCAGTTTGATCCAGGTCACTTTCCACAGGACGCCCTGACCAACCACGACGTAATCGACTCCCGTAAATCGCCACGTTTCCGGACCGGACCCGAGCACCATGGACGGCGTGTCGTACAGAGTCGAGCCGCCGCAACCGTAGACAATATCGTAGGGGTTGTAATAAGGCTTGTAATCGGCGAGCCCGTCCCAGTTCCAGATGGTTTTTGCGGGAGTACTGAGGTCATTGCAAGACGCTCCGGGAGGGTTGGCGCTGCAACCTGGATCTTTCGTCAGCAGCCAGTGCGTGCCGACGGGACCCATCCCATTCTCATCGCTCGATGAGGTATCCGGTTGGACGTTGAGGGTGTGATCCAGCGCCGCTTCGTAGAGTCTCCCCATCCACCTCACCGCGTCATTCTTCGAGTAGCTCATGCCGGGGGTCCACTGGATGACGTTTCCGGAAAGAGGCACTCCGCTGGCACTGATTCGTTCCCGCGAAAAGAACTGAATGAAAGTCGCCCGCGGATCTTTCACCGTCACGCTGATTCCGGGGATCGGCAGCGTGGAAATCGCATCGCCATGAATGTCGGCTCCGGTGACCGAAATCGGAGCCCTCACCTGGACCTGGTCGGCAAATTGGCCATTGATGATTCTTCCGCCGTCGAAGGTAATCGGCCGGCCGGGCCCGTGCATCGAGCGATCCGACGTACAGACGAACTCCGAACCGATGTTAAAGCCAATCTTGACGTGCGCTCCCTGTTGGTACGTCGCCTCGTCCGGCACTTTGAAAACGCACGGGGATTGCAGATTGCAGGTGTTCGGGTCAGCGTCGAAGGTGGCGAACGTGTGCTCGGAGCCGGGCTCGTCCTGATCGATGACGTCGACCGCAGCATCGATGCATGCGGCGCCACGCCGATGAACGGCTGGTTCATGCATTCGTGCCCGGGGGGACAGAGCTCGGTGCAAACGCGCCGGCCTTCGGGCGTGTTCTGCGGCCGGGCGCAGACTCGCAGATTGGGCAGAATGGCCTTGAAGTTAAGGTGCAAAAAGATGCCACCCAGGATGCTATGTCCTCCCAGGATGCTATGTCCTCCAAGGTCGGGCATCGCCGGCGATTCAAAAATGGAGACGGATCCCGGCCGGTTCAATTTGGTGCTCTCCATGTAAGCTACAAACTGAAACGTGTTGGTCGCGCCGATGGGGCTGTTCCAGTTTCCGGTGACGCCGAACAAGGCTTGACGCAAGCGCGAGAAGGGATACGTTAGAATGACGCAGGTTCCGGGCGCCACATCATACTGGCCAGGCTGCGCGGCGATCTTCAATGCCTGAGTGGGAGGGCCAGTGGTGGGAACCGAAAGCTGGTCGGGAAAGAGGTCAAACGACGCGCCGCTTTGTCCCGCGCCCAACCTGGCCTCGATCACCAGCGTTCCGCCGTTGGGGTAATAAGCATTCAAATCGAGGGGAAACGTCGAATAGGCCTGTTTGCCGCGGCCGGGTGCGGTGATAGTGCCGCTGTTTTGCGCGATCAAAGTTCGGGATGGCGAAGGCGCGGGCGTTCCCGTACATTGCGCCGACAGGAGGGGTGCGAACGCGCAGAGCGCGAGGACGATTGTGACCAGCGGTCGTCTGATGGACGAAACCTTCCCGATCTCGCGTTGGGGAATTGCTTCCATCGGTCGGCTTTGCGGATTAGTTTACCACTACGCATATTTGCTTCCGCGGCTACCAGTGTTTTCGTGGGTCGAGCATTTGCTAACATCGGTGAAATCAAGTACGCCTCCAAGGCTTGCACGACGGCACGTATGGAATATTTCCTGAGCTTGCGCGCACGCGCCTTCCTGATGCTCCTGGCGTTTTGCGGTTTCGGATACGCGCAAACCGAGATCGAGCAGCCGACCGGTCCTCAGCCGCGCGCCATTGCCGACGGCGCGAAGGCCGCGCGAGTCGCGATGTACCGGTATCTCAAGTCCGAGGATTATAAGGCCGGCAAAATATCAGACGGCGACTGGCGCCATCTGGACCGCGCGGCGGGACAGATTGTCACGGACCTGCGAAACACCTACCAATTTACGCCGCTCGGCAATATCTGGCAGCAGCAATATAACGCGACGGTCCAGGCGATTAAGAGCAATCCGGCCGCGCATATTTCTGAGTTGAGACAGGCCCAAAGCGAAGTTGCGGCGCAGTGGGTCGAAGTGCAGAAGACCGATTTACAGATGAAGGCCGACATTGATAAGGAGCGCGCGGAACGGGCGGCAGCGCCGACGCCCCTACCGCAGCAGCATGTCTCCGTTCCAGGGGCTACAGTGCCACCCCGTGTGCCGCAAACCACTCCGCCCAAATTCAAGGTACCGGTGGAGAGACCGCCGGTCCAGGACCACCTCCCGACTCCGCCGCCGTTTCCGATCGGGAAGCTTGTCCTACTCGTAGCGTTGTTCGGCGCTGAACTCTTCGCGTATGTTGTATTCCGGGCGCGTCATCAGAGCCCGGCTTCGCCCTCCTATTCGGATCTCAACCCGCTGCTCAAGACTCTGCCTCCGCGACAGCCTTCTGCGCCCCTTTCGCCGCCACCGACCCAAACTCCGAACGTCCCGGGTTCCTTCAAGGACCGCATTTTCGCGGAGCAGAAAGAAAAATACCAGGACAGATACAACGCCGTCAGCGATGAACTTACCAGCGCGGAGATCGAGCTCTCTCAACGCCAGGGCGTGATCGACGGAATTCAGAGCAATCTGAAGGCGTTGTCTCGGGCCGTCAACGAACGGGTCCGGGCGATGGTGCTGATGCAGAATCTCGATCTCGGCAATTTGCTCAAGGCCACGGTCACGCTCGAGCCGGTGCGAAGGTTATGGAAACCCGCCGGAACCGGATTGAAACTGATTCTGGGCGCGGTGATGGTTCTGTTTCCCGTCCGGCTGCTGGGCTTGCTGGTGACCGGCCACACGTACGATGCGGCCGTCGAATTCGGCCTGGCATTCCAGTTTTTTTTGATCGTCGAGTTGGTGCGGCGTCTCAAGGGTCCCATCGCGGCGTGCTCCAAGTACTCCGCCAAATTGGGCGATCTGTCGCTGGCCTTTGTATACGATCAGGACACCACCGGCTCGTTGAGCGATGACGGGAAGTATCCGCTGGTGCGGGTGATGTCGGCCGGCAAAAATCCGCCCATGGAGGAGTTTCCGGTATCGGCTAAGAGCTGGAACTCGAATGTTCGCCGCGGCTCCTTCCTGTTGTATGCGGCGGATATGGCGGTATATCGCCTGGATCAGAACGCGAACGGCTCACTGATTTTCGTCAATCCGAACGACGATACCACCAACATGTTCTGCTCGCTCGCGACCAAGGCTCTCGGTGAGCAGAAGAAGTTTTTCGCCTCCACATTCACGCCTCTCACCGACCTGTCCAAGACCGTTTGGCGCAGACATCTGGCGGCCGAGGAGAAACCCGCGGTCGAACAGCTCATGCAAAGCGTCGGCCGGATGGAAAGCGTGTGGCGCAATGTTTACGTGGAAGAAAAGGTGTTCACGGCTCTCGAGCGGTGGATCGATCTTTTCAACATGCTCGATAGCGCCACGCCTCCGGGAATTTTGCTCTCTGGCGGCGAAGGCAATGGCAAGGCGTTTCTCGCAAAGAGAATTGCGGACTCCCTCTCCGCCGCGCTGGAGCCAATCAACGCCGCCACGCTCACCTCGGTAAAGGAGGTGCAGTCCGTTTGGCAGCGGAGCCGCGGAAAGAACCCGGTGGTGCTGTTCGTGGATTCGGCCGAGCGCGTGTTTCCGAAGGCCGGATCGGAGAATCAGGGCTCGGGCACGCGGGAAGCGACGCTCGCCTGGCTGACGGAGTGGCAGAGGATGGACCCGCGCGACAGCCGCGTGTGGGTGATCATGACGACGCAGTCCATGGATGGTATAGATCCGCAGATTCTGAGTTGCTTTGGCGTATCGAAAATCCAGATCTCGGCGCCGGACAAGGCAGGCCGTGCAACCGTGCTGCGCAGCGCGTGCGTTGAAAATCGCATGCCGGCCGAATTCCCCGACACGCTGCCCGATCGTACGCAGGGCGCCAAGATCAAACAGCTTCATCTGATCGTGAAATATGCGAAGACGCTCAGCATGCCGCACGCGCCGAGCGAAGAGCAATGGGAGCAAGCCGTGAGAGAGGTTTTGGGAGGGGGCGGACGCCCGCCGAAGAACAAGAACAAGACCTGGGAAAATCTCATTCTTCCGGACGAGATTAAGGCCCAGATCAAGCGCGCATGTAGGGGACTGAGCCAGGCGGAAGCGTACAAGGAGATGAAGCTGAAGTTGCCCGCGATTCTGCTGGCCGGCCCTTCGGGCACCGGCAAAACCGAGGTCGGACGAACCATCGCAAACGAGCTGGGCGTGTGGTTCACCGAAGTGGGAACCTCGGAGCTAAAGGGGCAGTACATCGGTCAAACCGCGCCGCTGGTGAGAAAAGTATTTGCAGATGCTCGCGAGAGCGCACCGGCTGTGCTGTTTATCGATGAGTTCGAGTCGTTGGTCGGAAAGCGGGACTCCGGGGATACGGACCAGTTCCAGAAGGACGCGGTCACCACCATCAATCGAGAGATGGACGGCATCGGGAGTTCCGACAAGCCCCTTCTGGTCGTCGCCGCCACCAATCACTCCGAGATGATCGACCCCGCCATTCTCAGCCGCTTCACGGTCATCAACATTGAACTGCCCGACGAGGACGCGCGCTACCAGATCGTCAAGAAGGAGATCCAAGCGCAGGGAAAGAACTTCGAATCCTCTTTCGATATCGAGCGGATCGCCCGAAAAATCGCCAAGGAAACACCCAAGAAAAGTGGCCGCAATCTGCGCGACGTCGTGGCCCAGGCCCTTTTTAAATCCATGGATCGCGTCGACAACCCGCTCGATTCGGTCCTCACTGAGGCCGATTTAGAAGGCGAAATCGGCATCAAAGCGCCGGTCAAAATGCCGGACAACGTGGAAGAGATCTGGTCCAAGATCGTCTTGAAGCCGGAGATCAAAGCGGCTCTGATTCAAAGAGTGAACGCATTTCGGCGAGCCGATAAGAACATGCCCACGGGGCTGCTGCTGTACGGGCCACCCGGAACCGGCAAGAGCGAAATCGCCAAGTTGATTAAAGAATCGACCGGAGCCGAGATGATGGAATTGCAAGGCTCCAGCCTGAAGAAGAAATACCGCGGGGAAGGCATGGAGGAGGTCAAGAAGGTTTGGGAGAGGGCTCGCGCGCGAACGCCCTGCATCATGTTTATCGACGAATGTAACTCCGTCCTGAAGCGAACCGACGATATGGATGCAGACCCGTTGGTGCAGGAAGTCGTCGAGGAGTTCAAAGCGCAATGGCAGCCGGCCGATATTCGCGGCCAGATTTGGGTGGTCGGCGCGACCAACTTGACAGACCCGAAGGCGCAGATCGATGCCGCGATTATTTCGCGCTTCGGTGACCCTATCAAGATCGATAAGCCGGGAGAAGCAGAGCGGCGAGAAATCCTGCTCATCGAAGTAAGGAAGGCGGGAAAAGAATGGACCGTTCCCGACTTCGTTGCGAAAGAAACCGCAGGTTGCTCGGGGCGCGATCTATCGGGTCTCATCGCCAATCTCTGCACCACCTTGGGTGAAGATCCCGGGCCGCCGCCGGAGCGGATATGGAAAGACGCCGTAGACAAGCTCGGAGCGAGTGGGCCGGCCGTCGACCCGAACGCGAGGTGGAACACGCTCGTGGTCTCCGAGGAGACGCTGAGCACACTGCAACTGACCTGCGCGATGCTCAAGAATTACGAGGACCTGAGGGAGCAGGAGATCGAGATTCCGGCGGGCATTCTTCTGTACGGGCCGCCCGGGACCGGCAAGACTCGCATTGCCGAGACGCTCGCCAACGAAAGCGGGCTCGGGTTCATCTCCGCTGGCCTTCCCGATATCAAAGGAAAATTTCTGGGGGAAGCCCCGCTTAAGGTGAAGAGCCTGTTTGCGAGGGCTCGCGAAGAGGCGCCCTGCATTCTGTTCATCGACGAAATCGACGGAGCCACGTCGCAGATGGGATCGGGCGATCAGTTCAACAGCGACATCATCAACACCTTGAAGACGGAACTCGCCGGCATAGGATCAAAAGGTTCCGCACTCGTATTTCTATTGGCTGCGGCGAACAATCGGGATTCGATCGACAGCGCCATCCTCTCGCGATTCACCGAGCAGATTCTGATTCCGAATCCGGACCGGGAGCAGCGGGTCAGGATTCTGAAAATTCTGGTTGCCAAGCAGAAAAAAGACTTCGACCCCGACGTGGTTTGCGCGGAGGTGGCGGCGCAGATGGGCGACTCGACCAGCGGCCGAGATCTCAAGATGTTGGTGCAGCGCGCCTCGAATTATGCTTTGAAGCGGGCGCTTCAGACGGGCACTACGAAGAATGTAGTGCTCAAGGGCGAGGATCTGTTCAGCGCGCTGAAGGAAAAGCGAGCGTAGCCGTGACACCCGAAGGACAAGGGCCCACGGGAAGAGCGCCCGAGGGACAAGGCAAGGAAGCGTCGCAGTACCAATACGATCAGCCGCCCGCGCAGGAGCAGGCGAAGGACTCGGGAAACGCGCAGACGGAGCTCGGAGCCGAGATCGGCCAAATCGGCGACCTTTTGAAGGCCGTGGATACCGGGACGAGATCCGGGGTCGAGATCGAAAAGGCGGTTGTCACCCAAGGACGCGCGGGAGAGAAAAACATCTCGCTCGAATGGGTGGGCGTGAAGCTTCCCGGTGGACGCTCGGCGAATTTCATCGTCCGAACGGCGCCGGGCAACACTCTTGAAGTGCTTATCGAGCAGCGATCGTACAAAAAAGCCTACACCGGGTCCGGCACCGTTACCACCCAGGTCTTGCCCGTTGCGCCGGCCGGCACCCAAGGCAAGCTGGTCGCTCGCGATACGACCACCGGAGAGTCGCTCGAACAGCCGTGGCAGTGGATTCGCTTAGGTGGCGATTCAGACCTGCCCGGTCTATGGGAAAAGATCAAGAAATTCTTCTGGAAACCCGGCGCTTAGGGCAGAGTCAATTCTGGAACCCAGCAGCGGGTTGGCTCACGCAGTCGCCCAGCCCAACCACTCGCTTCAGCCAGCTGGGAACCCACTTCGGAATATAAGAGCAGGCCTTTTGCTCGCTGAAGTTCTCCGCGGCCGATTGCACCGTCTTCTGCGCGTTCTTGCCCGCGCAAGATGCCGACACATCCTTCCCGAGCGGCTGCGCGCTCAGGAATTCCTGCATGCAGTGGATATAATCGGTGCCTCGCTTACTGCCGCACGCGGCCGTGGCTTCGGCGTCCAGGCCGTATTGCCGCGCCGCTTTTTTCAAACACTCGACGTTATCCTGGATCGCGTCGTTCGTCGTCCGCTGGCTGGCTTGCATCACCCACTTGGCCGGATTCAAAGACGCGAGGAGATTTTTGAGGAGCGCTGGCCCCATCGAAACGACGATGAAAAACAGAATCAATACCCCGATGATCCTCATCATGGCAGCGTGAATGTATCGTAGCAGGAACGGCCAATGCAACTGGCCGGACGCTCATCCGCAATCTGGAGCAGCGCTGCGCGCCGGGAAATCAATCGCTGCCGCAGCGCGGACAATACGCCGGAGGAGGCGGCGCCGCGGGCGGCGTGTTGCGAGGAGACTGGCCTCTGTCGCGCTGCAGATTTTTTATGAACGGGCGAATCAGCTTTGGAATGATCCAGCACAGAAGAAAAAAACCGGCGATCACCTCAAATGCCGACCACGCCGTACCGATCCCAAACTGAAGCAGGAAGTGGCCGACGAAATAGAGGACGACCAGCGTCAGAATGATTCGAACCATCCTTGTTTGTTGCCCTCCCCGGGCACATCCCCGTTCGGGCCGCGCATCGGATCGCAGAACATTTCTTCAATTGTACGCGCGCAAAAGCTGAAAAGTGGTCTGCTTGATGGATGTGCGCTTCGTTTGCTGTCAGCGCTTCAGCGCGCGAAGGAGATCTTCGTGCTTCAGGATAAAGTGCTCGCGGCGCACAGCATAATAGCTCGCCCGATTGACCAGTTCCTTGAGATCCCTGCCGCTCACCTCGCCGACCGAGGCCTGCCAGCTCCCCGCAGACCTGATCGATATCGAAATCGTTGGGCACTTGCGCGATCACGCTCTGAAGAATTCGGCGGCGTAGGTCTTCGCCGGGATACGAGGTCTGGATCCGTTCGGAAAACCGGAAGAGGATTGCCGAATCGATTCCTTCCAGATAGATCGCCGCAGCCAAAAAGAAAACGCCATCCTCCGCTTTCATCCCATCGAGCGCCATCTTGAATTCCGCGACGAAATCCATGTGGAAAGCGTCTTGCGCTGCGCCCGAGACGTCAAACTCATCCACAAAGAGGATGCACGGCCTTTGGGCTCTGGCGCGCTCAAACAGCCGCTTCACCCTTATGAAGCTCTCTCCTAGGAACTGTCCCTTGCATTCAGAAATCGTGGCCGCAACCAGAGGGAGACCGCATTCTTTAGCCAGCGCTTGGGCGATGGCCGTTTTGCCTGTCCCTGGCGGCCCGTACAACAGAATGCGTTCGGGGATCGCTACGCCCTGCGCCGTCAGTACTTCCCAGTTCCGAAGCTTATTGCGCAGGTTCGCGAGTTGGTCGACAAGCGTATCGGGAAGAACCAGGCCATCCCAGCTCACGTTCTCACCACGTTGCGGCGCTGGAGCCATATCGGTCATGGTCTTCTCCTCATCCTGCCAATGTTGCCGCCATGCCTCGGATCAAGGAACATCTCTTCAATTTTATGCGCGCGCAGAAGTCGAGAAAAACGGGTCCCGTCAATCCACGCAAGCTTCCGATCAGTCGCGTGGCTGGGACTGTACAATCGGTTGCATGGACGTGGCGCGAGCGTTTCGGCCGGGAGGCCTGTTGTGAAATCCGCGAGCCCTATAAAATACACCCTGGAAGAGGGCAACCGGTTGGTGATCGCCTTTTTCAAGCACGACGGGATTTTTCACGCGCGACTGCGGGACCGGGAAGTGTGCGCAAAGGTCCGGGAAGCTCATCAAAAGAACGAGGTGCTGTCATTTACTTTTGATGCGGAACTCCGGATTCTCAGCGTGCCCTAGATGAAGAGCACATTAAATCGCTTGAAATAACCGCGTGCGCCGATTAGCATTGGGGTGCATGACATACGTCATCCAATTCGGAGTCGAATCGACCGGCACGACGGCGCGCGTCCATCGCGTCGTCGGCGTGGTGACCTGACCCGTTTTGAAATAATCGCAATTTCGAAAAAGGGCGGCCACGACAAATGGTCGCCCTTTTTGTTTTCTCTCACGACATTCTGAGGGCGAAGGAGACTTGCTCTAAAGGCACTGGTGCAAACGTGTGCCTGAAATTACGATGTGGCCGTGGCCGAGTGGCTGAGGCGGCAGACTGTGGTTCTGTCTACGAGGGTTCGATTCCCTCCGGTCACCCCAAATTATTTTTATCTTGCCGGGGAACTCCGCTGGTCGCGGAGACTGGTCTAACATACCAGCACAGTTGAGTTCGATTCTCAACCCCGGTACCAATTTTATTCGAGAGGTTCTGTGTCGAGCCCAATTAGGGATGGGGCAACTCCAATGAGAAACGAACAGGCAGAAGCGCATTACAAGCACGCGGCGGAACTGCACGCAGAGCGCGATCTAAATGGAGCGATCGAGGAATATCGCGCCGGACTTCGGCTATCTCCCGGAGATTCACTCGCGCACTTAAATATCGGGAATGCTTTCATGGGAAAGCGCGATTTTAGCGCCGCTGCCGCCGAGTACCGCGAGGCTGCGCGGCTGGACCCGAATCATCCGCTGCCGCATAACAATCTGGCTTTCGCGCTGCTTCGCGCGGGAGAAAAAGAGGAAGCCATTGTCGAGTATCGGGAGGCCATCCGCCTCAATCTGAATTTGCCGGCCACGCACGGGAATCTCGCCACTGCGCTGTTCGAGACAGGTCACCGCGAGGAAGCCATGATGCATTATCGCGAGGCGGCGCGCCTGGCGCCCGAAAATGCCATCGTGCATTGCAATCTCGCCAACGCGTTGGCTGACAGAGGTGACTTGGACGGCGCCGCGGCTGAGTATCGGGAGTCCATTCATAATGATCCTGAATACGTCGAAGCTCACATAGGCCTAGCTGATGTATTGTTCGGCAAAGGTGAGCTAGGCGCCGCGATCGTCCAATACAAATGCGCGCTTACATTTAATCCCGATCACGCCGAAGCGCATTACAATCTGGGGAACGCGCTCGCGGACGGCGACGACTTTAGCAGTGCCGCCGCCGAGTATCGCGCCGCACTGCGCACCAACCCAGGTTTTGCGCGAGCTCATTACAACCTGGGGCTCGTTCTGGCTCGTCTAAGTGACTTTGACGGCGCGATCGCCGCGTTTCGTGAAGCGCTGCGCATCGAACCGGATGATCCCGACGCCCACAACGTTCTCGGTCAGGCTCTCGAGGCAAACAGTGATCTAAACGGTGCTTTGGCCGAATACCGTGAAGCGCTCCGCCTCCGGCGGGATTTTTTCGCAGCCGACGTGAATCACGCAAAGTGCGCGGCGAAACTGGCGCTCGGGTATGGCAGAACTCAGCAGACAAGCGCAGAGGATCGGTGAAGCGAGGAAACAATTGTTTCGGGTGATTGGTCCGATTCATCGGCTCGTGAACTCGGTGATCGAACGCACATCGTCCAGCCGGATGTACTCGATCACACCTTGAATGCGATCAATCGGCCCCCATATCTTGGCGCGCTTTAACAGGTCGAGATCGAAAACTCGTTCCCATGTCGATTGGAGTTCGGCTTCGAGTGACGGCGGCAGCGAGCCCAAGAAAGGATTGAAAGCCGCGGTCTTCCGATCCCATTCGCGGCTCTCTCGTGACGATCGGGAAAGATGCCAGTGGTTGAGAACGCAATGCCAACTTTCGAAGTCGAGCAACAGAACGCGTTCCCGGGGTAATTCCAGCTCGATTCGAACGCCTGATACACCGCTCGGCAAGTGACCGGGCTTACGCAGGTCCGGCTTGGGCGAGTACCAAAACCAGACGGGTGCTCCGCCCGAGTATCCGGGAACGCGCTGCCGCATCTGAGCGATCAGCCACCGATACGCGGGACGGAAGGATCGCGGGATCCTACGAGCGTCGGCACGTAGCACGCCCTGCTTCTGAAAAAGATCCCAGCAGCCTGCGTCCTGGATGCTCCAGACACGGACTGCGCTGCTCGCGCAATACTGCTCGGGACTAACCATAAACCATGATTATGTATTTTGCGGCCGAATCGGATGACATGGCCTTTCACGTTGCGGACCCGTCAGTTCGGCTCGCTCACACGCTGACTGCGACCGCTTCGAATGCGTGGCTGCAGCACGCGGTTCCACCACATCATCGCTCCGGTCACAAACATGGCGGCGGGGGCCAGCCCGAAGAGCGCCCAGATCGCCTTGGTCGTCTGGTCACACACGCCGGGGCCGTTACACGGAATTCCGATCCCGTCGAACGCGGCCGAAGTGCAGAAAGGCCAGCCAATAGATCACGCGGTCGCCAAAGCGCAAACCTGATTTGTCGCGGTGGGAGGCTGCAGCCGGTCGGCGGAGTCCTGAAAAATTTCGGGAAAGCTGAGATAGATGCCGCTCACGGCGAAACAGCAAACAGGAATCCCAAGCTCCAGAAGCCGATCATGTTGTGCAGGTCCCAGGTCAGGCGCTTCCACTCCGACGCCGCGGTGCAGTGTCAGACTGCGGCGCCATGTCCTGATGCCCGGCCACCAGATCGCGAAACCCGTAATCGTCGAGCGCGAGCGAAGCGAGCGCGCCGACACCATTCACCTTCCGGCCCGGTTCGTCCGGCGAACAGATTGTCGTGCAGATCGATGAGACTGGACACGCGGCGGATGCCGCCAGGGATGGACGACCCGAGATCGACGCCACTGCGCGGATCGAATAGCCGGTATCTGGGTCGCTTGCCCCGGCGCAGCCAGACATCCACTGCTTGATCGCGATTTCGAGCCCGGCGTGATTCTCACTGATCACATAGCCTGGGTAGAGTCGCAGGGCGTCCGCGGAAAGCTGGTCGTCGGTCAATCGCGGTCCGGGGTCTTTCGAGAAGATAGGCGCGGGGCGTCGCCGCGCGATAGAGCTCGTTGCTGTAGACAAGCACGCTTCCGGTCGTGCTCATCAGCAGGACGTACAAACCGAGAGCGATCCCGCTCCACAAGTGAACTTGAAACAGCATCCGTTCGCAGCCAAATCTTCTGAGGCTGGTGAACCCAGCGCTGCCATACGGTTCGTGGATTGTGCGCTCATTACTTAGCGTCAGGCTACAGCACAGCATGAATCGCGTCAACGCGCCGGCTGATTTCTTCCGCGTGCGTCCTTGAGCGTGAAAGCCCCTGCTTCGTCAGCCCGCACGACCCGCTGATTCGGCACCACCACAAGGGTGGCCGCCATGTTTGACACGAATCGATCAAATTCGGTTACACGATCCAACAGGGCACGGCATTCCCCGGCTCACAGGGAGATGTGGCAGCGATTGTGTTCGTGACGGCGTTCCGAGCGATTTCTTTGACTCGCGATTGACTTCTCGCCACACGCCAAGCAAGCATGAGCCATGAATGTCGGGCAGCGCTTCGTTTTAGGGAGTCGTCGTGCGACGCGCGATTTCCGCCCGGATGCATTCGGAAACGACGCCCCACATTTTGACGTACTTGTCGATCGGCATCAGGAATGGATTCGGGTCGCCCGGCTTTCGCGTCTTGAGTCTCGCCAGCCGGCCCGGCGTGTCGTCGAACAGCGCATGATTCTGGATTTCCACGTCCACGTTGTACTTTTTTGCAAATTCCATGTAGTGATCGATGGACCGTAGATATTGATTTAATCCCTCAGTTGGAATGCGTGCCTGGCCGAGGATCGTACCGCCGAACATACCGACCGTGTGCGTTTTACCGTTTTCCTTCACATTGAAAATGAACGCCACCGATCCGGGCGTGTGGCCGGGGATCTCGATGATATGCACGGTTTCGTCGCCTAACGTAACGTCCTGGCCTTCCTTAAGAACCATATCCCGACGAGGGCGACTGAGGGGAGCCTCGTCTTGCTTAGGGGGCCGATTGGGCGGATAAATCAAATCCCAATCCGCGGCTGTGGTCGCAACCTTGGTGCCATAATGCTCCTGAAAGTAGCCCGCGCCGGCGAAATGATCGCCGTGGCCGTGCCCGAGTAGGATGTATTTCACCTTGGCGGGGTCGAGGCCCACTTTCTGTAAGCCCGCGATAATGGCTTGTGTCCTCCCTGTCTGCCCCGAGTCGATCATGATGATTCCGTCGCTCGTGGTGATGGCCCAAGCCGTGGTTTGCTGAACGGTGCTACTGGGGATCGCGTAAAGGTTATCGAATACCTTTGTTGCCTCGATCTCCGGACCGGGAGTGTTGAAATTGGTCACGGTGCAGAAGAAATTCCATACGTTCATCAACGCAGGATCTCCAGCCGCCAGTTTCTTCGCGGCGTCAATGTGCGCAAGAGAGTCCGGATTGTCGGGCCGTTCGGAGCGCGTAGTACTCGATTGAGGGTCCACGCCGCCTTCGCCGCCCTTCTTTCCGCGACCGCCTTCTTGTCCGAACGCACAAAGGCACGCACAGAGCATCAAGCACGGAACAGCACAACTCACGATCCGCTTCAACATACTTTCTTCGATTCTCCTTTTCGCCCGAACCCATGGACCTGATCTCTTCCTTCGGCGGCTAATTTCGCGAAGTGTTTCACCGTTGGGCCGCTCACCTTTGCCTGGAGCAAGGAGCGCGACGAACTTGCCGGGAGAAATCAAAGTCTCGTTACTGTACCTCCGTCACCGGTACAGACTCCACTTTCCTCGCTAAATCATACAGGCACCGCCAGACGCGGTCAACGGCCAGTCGCAGGACGTCGGGAGCGGCGGCCGGCTGTAACGCTGGACGGATCGTGGCTTCTCCTATAAATATGCCGCGGGAGCCTGAAAGGAGAAGCACCATTCGTGGCTGAGCCCGGGTGGACTTCGAGGCCCGGAGCCGTTTTTCCAGCTCACGAGAACTGGTGATACAAGCGTTCGTTGATCAACATATGAAAGGAATTTTCTCCCATGTTGGAAACCTTCACCCTCTTTCACGTGATCTTGAGCTTGCTCGGAATCGTGTCAGGCTTCGTTGTCATCTTTGGATTGATCGGCTCCAAGCGCATGGACGTTTGGACGGCGTGGTTTGTAGCAACGACCGCTCTTACGAGTGTGACCGGATTCCTCTTTCCGTTCCGCGGGTTTCTGCCGTCGTATGCGGTCGGCGCTATTTCGTTGGTTGTACTGGCGGTCGGGGTAGCGGCGCGTTATCGCTTTCAGCTGGCAGGCGGCTGGCGGGTGACGTACGTGATTTCCGCGGTGCTCGCACTGTACCTGAACTTCTTTGTGCTGATTGTCCAGCTCTTCCGCAAGGTGCCTGCGCTCGATACGCTGGCGCCGACGCAATCGGAACCGCCGTTTCAGATTACGCAGCTGGTAGTTCTGTTATTTTTCGCGGTACTCGGATTTCGCGCGGCGGTCAAGTTTCACGGCGAACCGCTGCAGACTGCCTGATACAATCGTTGCAGAACGTCCAATCGGTGGGGACGTAGCTCAGTTGGATAGAGCGGCCGCCTCCTAAGCGACAGGTCGGCAGTTCGAATCTGCCCGTCCCTACCAAACAAATTGGTGGCGTAGATCCCTCGGCGGCCGGCAGGCCTCGAATGAGCCTACCAACGGCTGAGCCCTTTCACTCCGATATCGCTTCGATAGTGCATCCCGTCGAAGTGAATCTTCTCAACGGCAGCATAAGTATTTGCGATCGCCGCGGGAAGATCGGACCCGGAAGACGTGACGCCGAGCACTCTGCCGCCAGCCGTTTCGAGGCCGCGTGGCCCGAGGCTGGTGCCAGCGTGAAAAATCTCGGTTCCCGGCGTCTCTCGTGTGGCGTTCTCTATACCGGTGATGAGATCGCGAGTGCGCGGCTTACCCGGATAACCAGCGGCCGTGAGCACCACGCAAACGGAAGGCTCGATCTTCCATTGAAGCGTCTGCCCCGCGTAAGTTTCCACCGGCAGCCGTGAATAGTGCGTCCGTCAAACCTCCCTTTAGCCGATGCATCAAGGGCTGCGTCTCGGGATCGCCGAGACGCACGTTGAATTCGATGACCTGCGGGCCGGCGGCGGTCATCATGAGGCCCGCATAAAGGAATCCTGTGAATGCGGTGGCGTGAACGGCGGGGTCGATGATGGTGTCGAGTATCCGCTGCGTATCCGAAGACGAAAGAATCCGGCCGTCGCAGTATGCGCCCATGCCTCCGGTGTTCGGACCAGTGTCGCCATCGAAAATGGTCTTGTGATCCTGCGTGGCTTCGAACGGAATGACGTTTTTGCCATCGCTGATCACAATGAAGCTGACTTCTTCGCCTTTGAGAAACTCTTCGATGACTAGGCGAGGGCCTAAACTTTGGATCGCGGCGGTTGCTTCCGCGGCGTCGTGCGCTATGATGACGCCTTTGCCAGCCGCTAATCCGTCTGCTTTGATGACCACGGGAAATGAGAACTGCCGAAGTGTTGCTGTGGCTTCTGCGAAGGAAGTCGCCCGCACAAAGCGGGCGGTCGGAATTCCGGCGCGGCGCATGAATTCCTTCGCATAAATCTTGCTCGATTCCAGTTGGGCTTGCTCTTGCGTAGGACCGAAGATGCGAAGTCCCCGCGCGCGGAAGCGATCCACGATGCCGTCGGCGAGGGGAGTCTCAGGGCCGACTATCGTGAGGTCGGCGCGCACGGACTCAGCGGCTACTTCGTAGTCGGTAGTTTCGATCAGCTCAGCAACTTGGGCGATGCCGGGATTCCCGGGCGTCGCGAAAACCTGATGACCTTCCAGAGAGCAGCGCCAGGCGATCGCGTGTTCGCGGCCTCCGCCGCCAATGACGAGAATTTTCACGGTGAAGTGTCAGTGTAGCGCGGTCCTCGGAACGCGCGGGTCACAAGACAGGTGCGTTCGCTAGAATGGGGACACGTGGTAACGAAATACGAAGTCGTGGTAGTGGGCGCCGGGCACGCAGGCTGCGAGGCGGCAAGGGCATGCGCGCGGCTGGGACTCCGCACGGCTATGATCACCATGAACTCCGATCTGATTGCCCAGATGTCGTGTAATCCCGCGATCGGAGGGATTGCAAAAGGCCACCTGGTGCGCGAAATCGATGCGCTGGGCGGGGTCATGGGCGAGGTGACGGACGCGGTCGGCATTCAGTTTCGTTTGTTGAATACCAGTCGCGGCCCAGCCGTGTGGTCCCCCCGGGCGCAATGCGACAAGAAACAGTATCGATTGAAAATGCGCGAGTTTCTGGAGAAAGAACCAAACCTCCGAATTCTTCAAGCGGAAGTCGCTGGACTCGTAATTTCGGAGCCGCTTCGACGAGTTGAGGGTGTTCTGTTGCGCGACGGCCGTACGATCGAGGCGGATTCCGTGATCGTGACCACGGGAACCTTCCTCAACGGACTCGCCCACATCGGCGAACAGACGTATAGTTGCGGCCGCAACGGTGAGGCAGCATCGAATCTGCTCGGCGATCAACTGCGCAATCTGGGATTGAATTGGACCCGCCTTAAAGACGGGAACGCCACCGAGATTGGATGGCAGGAGCATCGATTGGTCGAAGTTCGAAGCTCAGAAAGGAGACGTCTGTCCGACTCCTTTCTCTTTTATTACTAATAACATAGATAGAGATCAAGTTGACTGCTATATCAGTTATACGACGGAGGAATCTCACGAGATTATCCGGGAGAACCTAGCTCGTTCCCCCTTTATAGTGGACAAATCGAAGGCATCGGTCCCCGGTACTGTCCTTCGTTAGAAGATAAGGTCGTCAAATTCCCGGATAAATCGCGTCATCAGATCTTCCTGGAGCCCGAGGGACTCGACACCAATGAGGTTTATGTAAACGGGATGTCAACGAGCATGCCGATCGATGTGCAAGCTCGCGTTTTGGCGTCGATCCCGGGTTTGGAAGATGCGGAGATGATTCGGCCGGGCTACGCGATCGAATATGACGCCATCGACGCGCGGGAACTGAATCCTGGACTCGAAGTAAAGTCCGTCGAAGGACTCTTCCTTGCAGGGCAAATCAACGGCACCTCCGGGTATGAAGAAGCAGCCGCACAGGGATTGATCGCCGGAATCAACGCGGCAAGGCGGTGTGACGGATCGCCATCCCATCGTGATTTCACGCGCGGACGGTTATGTCGGCATTATGATCAGCGACCTGATTTCTAAGGGAACCGATGAGCCCTACAGAATGTTTACCTCGAGAGCTGAGTTTCGGCTTCATCTGCGGATTGATAATGCCGACGAGCGCCTGACGCCGATCGGGCGCGAGATCGGGCTGGTCGACGAAAACCGCTGGTCCCTCTTCACGCACAAACAGGAGCAGAAGCGTCGCCTTCGTTCCTATTTGGAAGCCAACTCGACCAAACTCACGTTTTTGCGTCGCCCCGGAAACGAGGCTTGCTATGTTCGATCCGGCGAGTATCGTGGGCGAACCTCTGTGCCGGGGTGTCGTTGAGACGGTAGAGACTGAAGCTAAGTACGCGGGCTATATCGCCCAACAGGGGCGTCAGGTGGAACACCTTCGCTCGGCGGAGCGGAGGACGATACCGGGAGAGTTCAGCTATCGAGATATTCCAGGCCTTTCGCGCGAAATTCGTGACAAGTTAGAGCGGGTTCGCCCGGGGACGTTGGGTCTGGCTGGCAAGATTCCTGGTGTGACGCCCGCCGCCTTGGCAGTTTTGGACATTTATCTCAGCATGGCTCAATGATGCAGCTGAGCTTCAGAAGTCTGCTGGCGACCGAATTCGCGCCGTTTCAGAAACTTTCCGACCTTCAGTTGGACGCCCTCGAAGGACATTACATTCTCCTCTGTAAGTGGAATCAGAAGATCAACTTATGTAGGTTTCGGGATCTCCGTGAGGCGGTCGCGCTACATTATTGTGAGAGTCTGTACCTTGGTCAGCGACTACCTCCGGGGCCTCTCCGAATTGCAGATATCGGCGCTGGAGCAGGTTTTCCCGGTTTTCCTATTGCCGTTCTGCGGAGCGATTGCGAAGTCCATCTAATCGAATCCGATCAGAGAAAGGCTGCGTTCCTTCGGGAATCCCGTGGAGCGTTGCCGAATCTCCGGATCGTTTCGGCGCGAGCAGAGGACTGCGCTTCTCGATACGACTGGATGGTTTCGCGAGCAGTGCGTGCAGATTTCGTTCGCACCCTGCCTCTCGCTCCGAGGTGCGCATTGCTCTCAAGCGATTCGTCTGGAATCAAGTTGCCTTGGGGCGACCGACGTTTTATCGAAATGTTCCACGTGGAACCGCAATTGACGATTTCCCCGCGTTCCACGTGAAACTTTGTTAGGATCTCACTGTGGCGAAAATCATAGCGATTACAAATCAAAAGGGTGGTGTCGGAAAAACTACCACCGCCATAAACCTCGGAGCATCGCTTGCGGCGAACGATATTCCCGTGCTCGTCGTCGACAGCGATCCTCAGGGAAATACGACGTCAGGGCTAGGAATTGAAAAAGGAGATGAGAAATCGACCCTTTACAACGCACTGATTCAAGGGCGTTCGCTACAAGAGATCATTGTGAAGACCGAGTGTGAAGGATTGCATCTTCTGCCGGCCGATAAAAATCTGGTGGCTGCTAATCTGGATTTGGTTGACCGAGAAGAACGCGAATTCACTTTAAGTAAGGTGCTCGCTGCCGTCCAAAACGACTATTCCTATATCTTGATCGATTGCCCCCCGGCTCTGGACCTTCTGACCCTGAACGCACTCGTTGCCGCTGACTCCGTTCTGATTCCGATACAATGCGAGTTTTTTGCCCTGGAAGGAATTTCGCAGCTGATTGACACGATTGAGAGAATCAGGGACTCTTTCGCTAAAGCGCTACCCCTCGAGGGCATTCTCCTCACGATGTACGATGATCGAACCAATTTGGCACGGCAAGTCGCCGAGGATTTCAGAGATTTCTTTCAGGATGAGGTCTTCACGACGGTGATACCCAGGAGCATGCGCTTGGCGGAAGCGCCCAGCTATGGAAAGCCAATTCTGATGTATGATCCGCGCTCGAAAGGTGCGGAGAGCTATATCAAACTGGCCAAGGAGATCCTAGAAAATGAGCAAGCGGCATAGACAAGCAACGCAAAGTACTCGGTAAGGGACTGTCGGCACTGCTGCCGCAGAGACCACGCGAGATCACGTCGCCGGAAGCGGCTGCGGCCACTCCTGCACTTGCAAAGTCTGCCCCGACAAACCTTCCCATCGAAGCCATCCACCCGAATCCAGTCCAGCCGAGGGTAGTCTTCCAAGCGGACCGCCTGGAGGAACTCGCCGCTTCTATAAGAGCGAACGGGATCATCCAGCCCCTGATTGTTCGTGCTCATGAGGGCCGATTTCAATTGATTGCCGGTGAACGCCGTTGGCGCGCTGCGAAGTTGGCTGGCCTGACGGAAGTACCCGTCGTGGTCCAGGACGTCGCCGATCCTCGGATGCTGGAATTGGCCTTGATCGAGAATATCCAGCGCGAAGATCTCAATCCGATCGAAACCGCGCACGCCTATGACGGCTTGAGGAAGGAACTGGGATTGTCGCAAGAGGAGATCGGGCGGCGCACTGGAAAGGATCGAACTTCCATCAGCCAACACGCTGCGGCTCTTGAATCTCCCTGCGGAGGTTCAGTTGCTTCTGGCCGAACACCGCCTCTCCATGGGCCACGCCCGCGCTATCCTCGGTCTGGCCACCCCCGAAGAGCAGATCGAAATCGCTGAAAAGGCGGCCGCGCAAGGGCTGTCGGTGCGCCAGGTTGAGGCGCTGGTTCAGGAGCGAACGTCCGATCGTAACAAGCGGCAAATCCGGGAAACGCACGCGACGCTCGTCGATCCGAATGTCAAAGCGGCGGTCGATCAGCTGGAGCGGGCGCTCGGGACACGGGTACGGATCGTCGAGTTGAGCGATCAGCGCGGCCGGATTGAGATCGAGTATTACTCGCAGGCCGAACTCGACCGGCTGTTCGAGCAGATTGTGGGAGCGATCGCTAGAAATGGTGCCGGCGGTAGGAGTCGAACCTACGACCTACGGATTATGAGACCGTCGCTCTAACCACCTGAGCTACACCGGCGCACTCACCAGCGTAGGCAGCGAGGCGGCTGACTGTCAAGTATTCAGATGAGAGTTCCGAAACTATGATTCTAGTTCTGTGTCGAGACCCTGGTCTACAATTTGGTGTAGTGTCCGAATCGCCGTCGAATTCTCGCGTGTATCGAAAAGCTATCCGATCTATGCCGCGCCCGGCGACCGACTGAAGGAATTAGCCACCTTCCACCGCCGCAAATATCATCACGATTATTGGGCGCTGCGAGACCTGTCGCTTCGAAGTGCACCGCGGCGAAACATTTTGCATCGTGGGGGAAAACGGATGCGGCAAAAGCACGCTCCTGCAGATCTGCGCCGGCATTCTGCAGCCGAGCTCCGGGACGGTTGCGGTTCACGGCCGCGTCGCGGCGCTCCTCGAACTCGGCGCCGGCTTCAATCCCGAATTCTCGGGCCGCGAAAACGTATATCTGAACGCCGCGATTCTCGGGTTTTCCGCCAAAGAAGATGGACCGAAGATTCGCCGAAATCGCAGAATTCGCCGAAATCGGCGAATTCATCGACCAACCCGTCAAGACCTACTCGAGCGGCATGGTCGTCCGCCTGGCATTCGCTGTCGCCATTCACGTGGATCCGGAAATTCTACTGGTGGACGAGGCCTTGTCGGTGGGCGACGTCTACTTCCGCCAGCGCTGCATGCGCAAAGTGCACGAACTGCGTTCGCGCGGCGTCACGATTCTCTTCGTCTCGCACGCCACGGCGGAGATTAAGTCGCTAGGGGATCGCGCGTCTATGGCTCGATCATGGCCGCGCCATGGCGCTCGGCGATACGGATCGCGTTGTTTCTCAATACCTGGCCGCGATGGCGGACAAAGACGCACAATACGTGGAACAGGACGTGCTCCACCATCCGCCGCCGCGACCGATGCGCCCGCTGAAATCGTGGAATGACATCCCGCACATCGATCGCGCTCCGGCGACGGCCGTGCCGAAATCATCGGCATCGTGGTTTGCGACCACTGGCCGGACGGCTGCAATCGTCTTCTGCCCGATTCGACGGTCGTCGTTCGCGATCAGTGTGCGCGCGAAGACGAAGCTGCGAGCAACCCATCGTCGGGATCGTTTTCCGCAATCAACTGGGCGTGGATTTCGCGGGAGCGAATACCACAAGCGAAGGCCATCCGCTCCCGCCGCTGGCGCGGGCGAAACCTGCACGGTCGATTTTTACGTCGACATTCCCGACGCTCTACTCCACTTCGCTTGTCTTTCTTCCCGGCCATTTCCGACGGAACAGCTTGACCGCTACACCATCTGCGATTTCATCGAAAACGCCGTCGTCCTCGAAATGTCGCCGCCGGAAGGACCCCTGTACGGCCCGTTCCGTTTCCCTTGCCGCATCCAGGTGAATTCACGTCTCCGCCTGGAAGCGAACGCCACCGCGATCGGGCATCAGGGAACCGTTCTGTGAGCGAATTCACGGGGGAACGCGTCATTCCCGGGCAAGTGGACGTAGACCTGTGGGCGGAGCATCTTTCGCGCTACCGCTTCGCCGTCAATCTGGCCGAACGTTTCGTTGAACCGCCGCGCCGTTCTCGATATCGGATGCGGCGTGGGGTATGGCACCGCGGCGCTTGCCGAGGTCGCCGCTTCGGCGACGGGCGTCGATCTTGCGCCGGACGCGGTCTCCTATGCGCGCGCGCATTACACTCGTCCCGGGATTACGTTTCTTACCCGGTTCGGCCACGCGCTTACCATTCCCGGACGCGATCCTTCGATCTCATCACTGCATTCGAAGTGATCGAGCATTTGCAGGATGGCGACGAAATTCTTATCGGAAGCCCGCCGAGTGTTGCGTCCCGGCGGCGTGCTCCTCGTCTCCACCCCCAACACGACTTACTACGCGGAAACGCGCGCCCAGACGGACCGAATCCTTTCCATGTCCACGAGTTCGAGTTACGACCGAATTTGTAAAGGCGCGTCGCGGCCGCTTTTTCGCATCGCGACCGTATTAGTGCAAAACCATACAGACGCCTTCGCGTTTTACGAGCCACAAACACCGCGGCCGTTGGACGGCTAAATCGAAACGACCTCCGGCGGCGTGAGCGAAGCGCACTTTTTCCTCGCGCGTCTGTTCCGCGCATCCGCTCCCGCCGCTCGCACAACTTCCTCTACTTGCCCTCGCCGCCAATGTTCTGCGCGAGCGCGAACATCACATCAAGTCCTCATAGAGCGATCGAGCTGCCGCACGGCGCGTGCCGAAGCGCGACACCATGATGCGGGTCTATCGAGGAACAGACTCATGTCGAGCTGGACCCATTTGGAGCACGCATATTGAGCAGGACAAACATCAATGCAGCAGTCGAACAGGGATCTCGAAGCCGCTGGGCGCTTCCAATCTCGACGCGGAAGCTCAGAAGAAAAAGGGCGTCGAGATGGAAAGCCGCTGGTCGACGCGCTCGATCGGCAGCGCGAAAAGACGAGTCGTCGTACGAGACCGCCTGGGCACAGCGGCTAGAAGCGTGAACTAGTCAAGACTGGGACGGAAAACGCACGATCGCGCAAGGACTTCTCTTGCGAGAGCTCGCTCTGGATTCAGGATCGGATGGAAGTTCGGCTTCGTTCCAAAGTCGACGATGCCGGCGAGGTCCAACGGCGCCGCGAGCGCGCGCTGAAAGCGCCGTTGTCCGGCTCTTGAGCGGCATCGTTCCCGTTCTTAATCTCGCCTCTATTGATCGTGTTCACGGCCGTCGCTCTCGCGTTATGCGATTTAGCTTCCTTCCGCGGCGCCGTTCTCCTCCCGAAAAACATCCGCCCGACACCGCGGCCGCGAGCATCGTCATTCCCAACTGGAACGGGCGCGACCTGCTCGAGAAATATCTGCCGTCCGTCATTGCCGCGGTCGGAACAGGTTCCCGGAAGTGAAATTCTGGTCGTCGATAACGGCTCCAACGACGGCAGCGTTGCGTTCATGCGCGAGCATTTCCCGCAAGTCCGCGTTCTGCCGCTCGAGAAAAATCTGGGCTTCGGCGGCGGCTCGAACGCCGGTTTCCGCGCGGCTCATCACGACGTCGTCGTCCTGCTCAATAGCGACATGCGAGTGGAAGCCGGATTTCCTGCGCCCCTTACTAGATGGATTTCGCGATCCGACAAGTATTCTCCGTCGCCTGCCAGATTTTTTTCTCGGATCCCGACAAGGTCCGCGAGGAAACCGGCCTCACGGAAACATGGTGGCAGGGCGGCGCAATTCGCGTTCGCCATCGCAACGATTCCGAAATACGCGGCCTGTTTCCGTGCGCCTACGGCGGCGGCGGATCCTGCGCTTTCGATCGCAAGAAATTTCTGGAACTCGGCGGGTTCGACGAACTGCTCGCGCCCTTCTATATGGAAGATACCGACCTCGGTTATCTGGCGTGGAAAAGGGGCTGGAAAAACCTCTATCAGCCGGCAAGCGTCGTATTCACGAACATCGCGGAACCATCGGGAAACGGTTCAGTCCCGCTTACATCCAAGGCGTGCTGCAAAAGAATTTTCTTCTGTTCACCTGGAAGAACATCCACGAATGGCGGCGGCTCGGTTCGCATTTCGTCCTTGCCTGGGTGGGCGCCGTATTTACCTGGCTGGCCGGCGAATCGCCGGAGCGCGGCAGTTTTGCGGGCCTGTTACGTGCGGTAGGCCAGCTTCCGCATGCCATGGCTTCCCGGCATCGCGCCCGCAAGCTTGCCATGATCTCGGATTCGGACGCCTTGCGCCGGCCGCTCGGCGGCTACTTTCGCGATGCCTTCAGCCCGATGCCGAAAACTCCGGATCGCTTGCGCGTACTTTTCGCATCGCCCTACCCGTCTATCCGCCCGTGCATGGTGGCGCGGTCTTCATGTATCAAACCGCGAAGGAGCTGGCGCGGCTTTGCGAACTTCACGCCGTCGTGATGCTTGAGGAAGCCGCCCAACGGAGGGCACATCGTCCCTTCGAAAAGATGTGCGCATCGACCGATTATTTCGTCCGCTCCGACCAGAAGCAGAAGGCGCTCGCGTCCATAGAACCGCACGCATTCCGTGAATTCCGCAGCGACGATTTCGCCTGGATGCTTCATCGTGTGATCTACACGCACGAAATCGACGTGGTGCAGCTGGAGTATACAGTGCTCGGCCAATACGCCGGACAATTCCGGCACATCCCCAGCATTCTCTTTGAACACGACGTGTACTTTCAGTCCATCGCCCGCAGGTTGCCGTTCTTAAGGAGTCCGATTGAGAAAGTGCAGGCGCGCTGGGAATACCTGCGGGCATTGCGGTATGAGCTGCGCATGCTTCCGAAAGTGGATCGCGTCCAGGTTTGCAGCCGCGAGAATTCCGACTACCTTCAATCCTTTCTGCCGGAATTGCGCGGGCGCATCGACGATGGCTACCGAGCTGGAATCGACACGTCGCGCTACTCCTTCACGACCAGCGGACGCACGCCGTTAACGATTCTTTTCCTGGGCAGCTTCCGCCATATGCCCAACCAGGAGGCTCTGCAGTGGTTCGTCGGGCGCGTCCTACCCGCCATTCTGGCGCAGGAGCCCACGGCTCGCTTTGTCGTGATCGGGTCGGAGCCGCCGCCGCACCATGCGTTGCACCCTGCCGAATCCATCGATTTAATTGGCTTCGTCGATGATATCCGCGACCCGCTCGCGCATTACTCGGTTTTCGTGTGCCCGATCTTGAGCGGCTCGGGCGTTCGTGTGAAATTGCTCGAAGCGTTCGCGGCCGGGATTCCGGTGGTTTCCACGCGGCTCGGCGCGGAAGGGCTTGCCGAAAAAGACGGTGAGATCTGTGCCTTGGCGGACGACCCTCAGAGTTTCGCGGACCACGTTCTCCGCCTTTTGCGCGATCCGGTAGAAGCCGCTGCGATGGCGGCACGCGCGCGCGCCGAAGTCGTCGCGAAACGGGACATCCGTTCTATGACAGAGCGTATGGTGGAGTGTTATCGATCGGAAGTCGCGCGGCTGCGCTCGGAGTGACTCGGTGGAATTTCCCTGGAACTCCGCTATTTTCCCTTCATCACTTTAGACAACCGGATGGCCACCCGCTCCGTGACGTGGCGCACGTCCTCGGCCGAAGTCCCTTTTGGCGTTTCCGCGTCGCTCCACAAAACGTCGCGCGTCTTGCGATCCACCAGGAAGAACGTGCCCCGCGAGTGTTGACTGCCGCCTAAGCGAGCAAACGGCTCATCACTCGATTTCTGATCGCGGGTTTTCGGAACCGCTCCGAAAAGATCGTCCAGACTTTTTTCGAACGTCTCGCCGAGATGATCGGTGAAAATCGCATCGGCTTTCAGCGGGTCCGTCACAACCTGTAAGATCTCGCCGCTCGTCAAGCGCGCTGCCAGATACTGATCGGCGCCACCAGACATGGGCAAAAGGTATACGGTTTTCACGCCGTGAAGGTCGGCGGCCATCGCGCCGGAGAGGCAGGCGAGCGAGGCCACTGTAATCAGGATTCGATACCACTTCATCCCTTCATCATACGCCTCGTCATCCCGTCATTGGCTCCTTGCGACCGGCCAATGTGCGTCCGCCGGGAACTCCGGGAGTTTCCGCTATTCTGAGGAAAGTGCCTTCTTCCTCCACGGTTACCGGCACGGTCACCGCCATCGTCCCGCACTGGAACCGGCGCGATCTGTTGGGTGCGCTGCTCGAAAATCTCTCGCTGCAACGGCGGCCATTCGACGAAATCGTGGTCGTCGACAACGGTTCCACGGATGGTTCGGCGGAACTCGCGCGCCGGGAGGGGGCGCGGGTCGTCGCGCTGGATCGGAACGTCGGTTTCGCGGCGGCCGTCAATCGAGGTATCGACGTCGCGCATTCCGAGTGGATCGCAATTCTCAATAACGATGTGACGCTGGCTCCCGATTGGCTGGAAATTCTCCTCGCCGACGCATCTCGCACCCATGTCTCTTTTGCGACCGGCAAAATATTATCCGCCGCGAATTCGTCGATCCTCGATGGCGCATTCGACGAAATCTCTCGGGCAGCTTGTGCCGCGCGGTGCGGATCGGGGAAATCGGACGACGAATTCTGGAATCAATCGCGCACGATTCGTTTTGCGCCCATGACGGCGGCGCTTTTTCGCTCCTCGCTATTTCACGAGTTGGGCGGCCTCGATGAAGTTTTTGGTTCCTATCATGAAGATGTCGAATTCGGAATTCGCTGCGCATTAGCGGGGCGCGCCGGAACCTATGTTCCACGGGCTGTCGCGTATCATCAGGGCAGCGCAACGTTCGGGAAATGGAGCGCCGACTCCGTCCGGCGCATTTCCAGAAATCAATTCCTTTTGGCGTTGAAACATTTCAGGGGGCAATCTGCTCTCCCCATTGTCATTGGCCAGTTGCTGTGGGGCCTGGTGGCACTCCGTCATGGTTGTGGTCGGGCGTTCCTCACCGGAAAAAAGGCTGGGTGGGCGGACCGGCGCGCTTACAGCGGCCAGCGCACATCGGCGGAAGTTCAAAAAAAGCTCAGCCTGATTCTGCGGGCGAGCGAAAACGAAATTTGGGAGATCGGACGGCATACAGGTCTGGACCTCTACTGGAGGGCCTACTTCTGGCTGCTGCCGCGGTAATCGTGACCTATAATTCGGGGTCGGTGATCGACGATTGTTTGGATGCTCTTCGGCGCCATGCTCCTGGGGTTGCCGTAACGGTCGTCGATAATGCGTCGTCCGATGACACGGCAGCGCGAGCGCAGTTCCATGAATCGGTCCGATGTATCCGGAACACCACGAACCTCGGATTCGCTGCAGCTGTGAATCAGGGGGCGCGCGCCGTCGCGGATGCCGATGCGATCCTGATTTTGAATCCGGATGTAACGCTCACAAACTCGCTCGAACCGCTGCTCGACGCCTGCCGCACCCACGGGCTCGCCGCCGGTCAGTTGACTGACTCGCAGGGTCGGGCACAGACCGGGTTTACGATCCGTAATTTGCCGACTGCAAAAACGCTCATCTTCGAATTGCTCGGGATAAATCGCTTGTGGCCGTCGAATCCCGTGAATCGACGCTATCGTTGCCTGAATCGCGATTTGGAGGTACCCGGATCTGTCGAGCAGCCGGCCGGCGCGTTTATGATAATCCGCCGCGACGTGTGGGAACGCCTCGAAGGCATGGATGAATCGTTCGCTCCGGTGTGGTTCGAGGACGTGGATTTTTGCCGCCGGGCGATCGATGCGGGGTTTCGAATCGAATATGTGCCGTCCGTAAAAGCCCGGCATGAAGGAGGGCATTCGGTCGGGGAACTTTCCTTCGACGAGCGGGCAACCTATTGGTGTGATAGCCTTTTAAGATATGCCGCGAAGCATTTCAGCCTAGCTGAATATCGAAGGGTGTGCGCGGCAATGCTAATAAGCTCGGTTCCTAGAGGACTGGCGGGGATACTCACAGAGCGGAGTTTTGGGCCTCTCACTGTATCTATGAGAATTGCGGGGATGGCCGCACGGCGCCTTTTGTGTATTCAAAAGGATCGGAACGCCGGCGGTGGGAATTAAAGAAACGATTCGCATGGCTACGAATGAACTGGTATCCGTCACTCTGGTGACCTATAACAGCGGCCGCTTTATCAAGCGCTGTCTCGATTCCGTGCTGGAACAGAAGTACCCCAACATGGAAGTCGTCATCGTCGACAACGCATCCACCGACGGTACGCTGGACATCCTGGAAAATTTCGCGGGCCAGTGCCGCATCTACCATAACGAACAAAATCTCGGATTTGCTGCGGCGCAAAATCAAGCGATCGCTCTGTCGCACGGCGAATGGGTGCTTACGCTGAATCCGGATGTTCTGCTGATGCCGAACTTTATTCAAGCCATGGTGGACGCAGGAACCATCGACCCGAAAGTGGGAACAGTGTGCGGCAAATTGCTTTCCATCCGCGCGACATTCGATTTGCCGGAACAACAGCTCGTGGATTCCACCGGAATTTATTTCACGCCGACTTTGCGCCATCTCGATCGAGGCAGCCAGGAAGTGGACAACGGCCATTATCTGAACTTCGAATACGTCTTCGGGGCCACGGCCGCTGCGGCGCTTTACCGGCGTAAAATGATCGACGATATTTCGATCATGGGCGAGTTCTTCGATTCCGATTTTTTCGTCTATCGCGAAGATGCCGACGTGGCGTGGCGCGCTCAGTTGATGGGGTGGCGCTGCCTCTACACGCCGCTCGCGCGTGGCTATCATGTCCGTAAAGTGTTGCCGGGGAATCGCCGGGCCTTGCCGCCGGAAATTAATCGGCATTCGGTGAAAAACCGATTCCTGATGCGGATCAAGAACATGACCCCGGCGTTGTACCGGCGCAACGGCTTGTCGATCCTGGCGCGAGACTTCGTCGTGCTGGCCGCGTGTCTGCTTCACGAACATTCGTCCTTGGGCGCTTTCACCTACGTTTTGCGCAACTGGAAGCGTTTCATGGCGAAACGCCGGGAAATTATGAAGCGCCGCCGCGTGAAAGACGAGTACATCGCCAGTTGGTTTTCCTTCCAGCCCGTCAGCCGGCCCGCTCCGAAGCCCAGCGCGCGTCTTCTCGCTCGTGCCAGGGCTCGAGGTTAAGGCCTCGGGGTCAAAGGCGCTATCATAGCCCCTTGCGAATCGCGATTCTTGGCACGCGTGGCATCCCTGCCCGCTACGGCGGCTTCGAAACCTTCGCGGAAGAACTATCCACGCGTCTGGTGCTTCGCCGGCACAGCGTGACAGTGTATTGCCGGGAACGCCATCCGGAGCCGTATTATCGCGGCGTGCGAATCGAATATCTGCCCACGATTCGGCATAAATATCTCGACACGCTGGCGCACAGTTTTGTTTCGACGCTTCACCTGCTCGGGCACCGCTACGACGTCGTGCTCTATTGCAACGCCGCCAACGCGATTTATACGTGGATGCCGCGAATGGCGGGAATGCCCTCGGCGCTCAACGTCGACGGCCTGGAGCGCAATCGCAAAAAATGGAACGCGGCGGCGCGAACCTGGTATTACGCTTCCGAATGGTTCGCCACATGGATGCCGACTACCGTGGTCACCGACGCGCAAGCGATCGCCACGTACTATCGGGACCGCTACGATCGCGATTCCACCATGATTCCGTACGGCGCGGAGCTCGGGCCGGTCGAAACATGCGAGGTTCTAGGGGCGCTCGGACTGGAAAAGAAAAAGTATTTTCTGTACGTCAGCCGCATGGAGCCGGAAAACAACGCGTTGCTCGTGCGGGAAGCGTTCGAAGGTGTGAGGACCGACCTCAAGCTGGCTTTGATCGGGGATGCGCCGTATGCGGCCGAATACATCCGGCGCGTGCGCGCCACGGCCGATCCGCGTATCGCGATCCCAGGAGCGGTTTACGGATCGGGCTATCACGAGCTCGGCTCGCACTGCTTCGCTTACATTCACGCAACCGAGGTCGGCGGAACGCATCCGGCGCTCATCGAAGCGATGGGCCGCGGGGCGCTCACGCTGTATCTCGATACGCCGGAAAACGCGGAGGTCGCGGGGGACGCCGGCCTGCCCTTCACCCGCGACACTCTATCGCGAGTTTTGGAACAGACACTTTCCATGACTGACGCCGAACGTGACCACTGGCGCACGCTCGCCATGGAACGCGTCCGGTCGCGCTATAGCTGGGAGCATGTCACGGACGAATACGAGAAACTATTGACAGGGCTCTCAAACCAGTAATGCGAAGTTGGGTGGAAGTTTCCTTGGGCCGCATCCGGTCCAATTACCGAGCAGTGTGTGAAGTGGCCGGCGCGGGCGTGGAAGTGATGCCGGTTGTGAAGGCTGACGCTTACCGGCATGGCGCCGTGGAGGTTTCACGTGCGCTTGTGGACGAGGGCGCTGCCTGGCTCGCCGTCTCCAACGTCGACGAAGGAATCGCGCTGCGCAAAGCGGGAAATCCGGCGCGCATTCTCGTGATGGCGGATTTTCTGCGCGAGGATCGTGACGCGCTTTCCGCCTATAACCTGACGCCCGTCGTTCATTCGCTAGAAGACGCGGCTGCCGTGCGCGTCCCGTACCATCTGAAAATCGATTCCGGCATGGGACGCTTGGGAACTCGCGCCGCGCCTCCTGAAATCCTGCGTGCGGTAATCGCGGCCGCCGAGGCAAACCCAGACGCCACGCTGGAAGGTCTGATGACGCACTTTGCGTCCGCAGGTAATTTCGAAAGCTCGCAAACCGACGAACAGATTCGCTCGTTCGAATGCGTCCTCGCGGCTTTTCGCGAAGGCGGCTGCATGCCGCGATACGTTCATCTCTCGAGTAGCATCGCCGTCGCCTACAAGCGCACCGAAGCGTGGGGGAATTTAGTGCGTCCTGGGCACGCAATTTATGGCTACGTATCCCCGGCACGCGGCCCGAACGCCCCGAAAGCGGCGCTGCAGGTATCCCCGGCACTCACCTGGAAAGTAACGGTTCTCAACATCAAAGAAGTGGAGGCGGGCGCCCTCATCGGCTATGGAGGCATTCACCGTGCGGCGCGGCCCATGCGGATCGCGGTGCTCGCGGCGGGGTATGCCGATGGCATCCCGCATCGCCTCGGAAATCGCGGCCAGGTCATCGCAAGCGGAAAGCTCGCACCGATCGTCGGAGCCGTATCGATGGACTTGACCACGGTCGACGTCACGCACTGTCCCGATCTGCGCGCCGGCGACTCGGTGATGTTGCTCGGCAAAGAGGGGAATGTTTCTATCGACGCGCAGCAGATGGCTCGCACGGCGGGAACGATTTCTTATGCTGTGCTGTGCGGCATCCACGCACGCGTGAAGCGCATTTACGTGGATTAGGCCTTCGCCTCGCCCATCTGTGTAAGCGCGGCGTTGCCCAAAATTCCATATGGATTCCCGAGTGTTTCGATGAATTCGAAATGGTTGTAGCCTTCGCCGATGATGAACTCTACGGCCTTGCCCGCGGTCTTCACCGCGGCGGCAAACTCACGGCTCTGACGTTGAAACTCGGGCGTATCGAGGCTCGCGTGCGCCACAATCAGCGGCGTACGCAGTTCGCCCAAATGCCGCTGCAGGCTCAGAGCATATTCGGTCGCGTCGTCGAATTTGACGTACTCCCCCGCGGGAAGAAAGCCGGGGCGCTTTCAGATCGTAGATGCCACTCACCAGCAATGCGCCTTTGAAAAAGCCCGCCGGAATGCCGTAATCCCTGGGCCAGTCGGCGATCAGCGCGCAGCCCGCCAGATGCGCCCCGGAGGAGTGTCCAGATAGGTAAATCCGATTCGCATCCCCGCCGAAGCTCGCGGCGTTCTTGTAGATCCACGCGATGGCGCGCCGCACCTGCCCTTCCATCGCCATCAAACTGCCGTTTATGTCTTGGACCGGCGCGAAGTCGGAATCACCAAATGTGCGCCAGCGTGCACGAAAGCTTCGGCAAGATAAGCGGAATTGCGCGCCGATCCTCCCCGCCATGCGCCTCCATGGATGTGGATATGAATCGGCGCGGATGGCCCCGGCGCTCGAAAAATATCGATCTTCTCGATATCCGCAGAGCCGTACGAAACGCGGAGGGGAGCGCCGAGACGAGCGCGCGTCAGTTCGCTGTTACGAGCATTGCGCTGCTGGATTTGCGTCTGGTTCGGCGCGTAGGAGGCTTGATCATACGCGGCGTCGAGTTCGATTTGGTCGTAACCGAGAAAAACATTCGGCCCGTGGTCGTGAGGAGGCGGCCCGATGCGTTGCTGGGCACGAAGGAGATGCCATGATCCTAGCGTGCAGGCGGCCTCGACTACTCGACGACGTGAAATACGTTGACGCCAGAAGTACGATTCCATTCGACCAACGAATTATCTCAGAAAGAGCTAGACGTCCAGATTCCTCACGTCCAGCGCGTTGTCTTCGATAAACTTGCGGCGAGCTTCCACATCTTCGCCCATCAGCGTCGTGAAGATCAGATCGCTCTGCACGATATCCTCGAGCGATACTTTTCAGCAGCGTGCGCGTCTCGGCGTTCATGGTCGTTTCCCACAATTGCTCGGCATTCATCTCGCCGAGGCCCTTGTAGCGCTGGACGTTCACTTCGCGCGTGCCTTCGGTCTTACGTGATTCAACAGCTCGCGCCAGCCGGGAAGCGTCTCGCGATGCTTTCTGCGATCACCGTGAACGGCGGCTGATTGAACTTGGCGACTGCTTGGTGAGCGTACGCAGCCGACGGTATTCGGCATGCGAAGCCAGATCAAGATTGATCGCGCGCTCGGCATGCGTGGGATCTTTGAACGTCACCATCCAGGCGGAATGTTCTTCCTCGTGCTTGATGCTCGATTTCGATTTTCTGCTCCTTCAGCGCGTCGAACACGGCTTCGAGGTTCGACTGCTCGGAGAAATGGGCCCGCGTGTCGATCGACATCCAGCGGATTGGTGAGCACTTCCACCACGCGCGGATCGCGCAGACGCCGCACCATGCGCTGACAAGCCAGCTGCATTTCGTCGAGCTGCATCAGGTAATTGCGCAGCTCGGCGCCTTCGAGAACGGTTTTGTCGGCGGTTTCGACTTTCAGGTTCTCGGTCGCGCGGCGCAGGATCTCGCGAGTGAATTCCTTGTCGTCCTTGATATACTTCTCGGTCTTGCCGCGCTTGATGCGATAGAGCGGCGGCTGCGCCACGTAGATATTGCCGCGCTTGATCAACTCCTGCATATGGCGGAAGAAGAACGTCAGCAGCAGCGTGCGGATGTGCGATCCGTCCACGTCGGCGTCGGTCATGATGATGATCTTGCTGTAGCGCAGCTTGGCGACGTCGAAATCGTCCTTGCCGATGCCGGTGCCGATGCGCGGTGATCAGGGCGCGGATTTCTTCGTGGCCCAGCATCTTGTCGTAGCGCGCCTTCTCGACGTTCAGAATTTTGCCGCGCAACGGCAGAATCGCCTGATAGCGGCGGTCGCGCCCCTCCTTCGCGGAGCCGCCGGCCGATTCGCCCTCCACCAGGAACAATTCGCAGCGCTCGGGATCGCGCTCCTGGCAATCGGCGAGCTTGCCGGGCAGGCCGCCGGAATCGAGCGCGCCTTTGCGGCGCGTCAGTTCGCGAGCTTTGCGCGCGGCTTCGCGGGCGCGCGAGCGTCGATTGCCTTGGCGCAGATCTTCTTCTCACCGTGGGATTCTTGTCGAAAAATTCGCCCAGCTTTTCGTTGACGAAGCTGGCCACGTAGCCCTGGATGTCGGTGTTGAGTTTGCCCTTGGTCTGCCCTTCGAACTGCGGCTGCGGGAGCTTCACGCTCACCACCGCCGTCAGTCCTTCGCGAACGTCGTCGCCTGTAAGATTTTCCTTGACGTCTTTAAACAATCCGCCCTGCTGGCCGGTGGCGTTGATCGTGCGGGTCAGAGCGCTGCGGAAACCACTCAAATGCGCTGCCGCCGTCGACCGTGTTGATATTGTTGGCGAAGCTGAACACGGAGTCCGAATAGCTGTCGTTATATTGCAGCGCGACTTCCATGGTGAGCGTGCCGTTCGGCAGTTCGCGTTCGCCTTCGAAATAAATCGGCTTGTC
>CAVXVL010000076.1:0-7284 GCA_963765085.1 Terriglobia bacterium
TCCATGATATTGCTGGATATAACCAGTGATGATGATGTGAGGACATTGCTGGATGAATTGGAGCATGGTTCTCGATCTCCAGACTTTGACTGGAAACTGAAAGGTCTGGCAACCGCCAAGCACTCCTTGGACGATGAAGCAGACGCTGGGGACCGCGGCTCGCCGTCGGCGGCCACCATCAGGAGCTGGACGACGGAGAATTGCGGATCACGACGCAAGCATTTGCAGGGGCAGGATGAACTGCTGCATGCACGGTGATTGGATGCCAGCGTGGAGGCTGCTGCCGCACCGAGGATGACGAACAGATATCGGCTCATATGCGGTGGAAATTCTTCAGGATATCGCGAGTCGGATAGCGCAGCGCAATCGGACGTCCATGCGGGCAGCTCATCGGCGATGCGGTCGCGGCAAGTTCGCGCAAAAGCCACTCCATTTTCGCGGGATCGAGACGGGTATTGATTTTGATCGCCGCCCGACAGGCGATCGAAGCGGCGATGGCCCGGCGCAGATCGGCAATCGACGCTTTGCGCAGCTCCTGCTCGGCGATTTCCAAAATTTCGAAGATGACTTTTTCCACGTCCGCCGCGCCGATGCCCGCGGGCGTGGACTTCACGGCGATGGTGCGATTTCCGAACGGCTCGGTATCGAAGCCCATGGTGTTCAGCTCGTCGCCGATGCGGGCATATTCGATTTGCTGGGCGGCGGTGAGTTGAATCACCAGCGGCATGGATACCCTGGGTTTCCGGAGCGCCGCGGCCGCGCGCCGCGAGAACTTTTTCGAATAGGATACGCTCGTGCGCGACGTGCTGGTCGATGATCCACAGGCCGTCGCGTCCGGCGGCGATGATGAAGCTATCGTGGATCTGGCCCATGGGACGAAGATCGCGCAACGCGTCCAGGCTTGTGTCGTCGGGCTGAAAAGCTTCGGGAAAAACATCACCATGGGTGTCGGGGACACCAAGTTTCGGAAGGTGAATCAGATCGCTCGCTGGATCTTCGGCGAGGCGGGCGAAACAGCGACTCCTCCGCGACCGGTGGTTACCTCGGCATCCCGCCGTGGCGCGGCGGATTCCGTGAAATTGAATCGCGGCAAGGGCGAAGGAGGTCGGCGCAAAGTAAATTCCGGCAGCAGTGCCGGGCCTGCGGCATGGCTCTCCTGTGACGGGATCGCACTCGCCGGGAACGCCTCGCCGGCCGGAAAATTCATCTCCTGCATGCGCTGCGTGAATTCCGAGTACGGGAGTTCCGCGCCCGGCTGCGGCGGGGATGGAACGCGCGCAGCGGGGCGGCCGGCGATCAAAACTTCGCGAATCGTGTCGCGCACGAAATCGTGCATCACGGAGCCGTGCCGGAAGCGCACCTCGGTTTTCGAAGGATGCACGTTCACGTCGACTTCTTCCGCTTCGCATTCGAGAAATAGCAGAGCGAAGGGATAGCAGGCCGGCGGCATCAGATTGTGATACGCCGAAGTGAGCGCGTGCATCAACAGGCGATCGCGAATCAGACGGCCATTCACGAAAAGATAGATCGAATTACGGTTCAACTTCTGCACTTGCGGACCGCTGACGAAGCCGCGCAGGCGAAAACGGCGGGAGGGCGCGTCGTTCTCCTCGACGGGCACGGGAAGCTCGCGGGTGTGATCGCCGAGATCCACCAGATCCTCGATCGCATGGCTGCCGAAGACCTGAAAAACGCGTTCGCGGAGCGTGGCGACCGGCGCGACGTTCAGCAGTTCTACGTTGTTGTGACGCAGTTGAAAACTCTTGGAGGGATGCGCCAGGCTGTAGTGCGTCACGAGCGAGGCGATGTGCGCCATCTCGGTTTGATCCGACCGGAGGAATTTCTTGCGCGCCGGGACGTTGTAGAAAAGATCGCGCACCGTTAGGATCGAACCGCCCGAGAGAGCGACGTCGTCGCATTTGAGAATTTTGCCGCCGGCGATCTCGACAACCGTGCCGACCTCTTCTTCGCGCGCCCGCGTATCCAACGTGAGACGCGACACGGACGCGATCGAAGGCAAAGCTTCGCCGCGAAACCCGAGCGTGGCGATAGAGAGCAGATCCTTGACGTCGCTGAGCTTGCTGGTCGCATGGCGTTCGAAGGCGAGCAGAGCGTCGTCGCGCATCATGCCGATGCCGTTATCGGAGAGCCGGATCAAGCGGCGGCCTCCGGCCTCAATATCCAGACGGAATTCGGTGGCTCCCGCATCGAGCGCGTTTTCCAGAAGCTCCTTGACGACGCTGGCCGGGCGTTCGACGACTTCGCCCGCGGCGATTTTGTTAGCGACGTTGTCTGAGAGAACCCGGATGCGGCCCATGCGGAGTCTTTAGTTCTCCGCAACGCGCAGATTCGACATTATGAGTCTGATCATGGTCAGGGAACTGCCTTTGGTTTGACTCCTGGTTAAATTATACGACCGGCGTTGCAGATGCGAACACGGGAAACGTGTGCCTCACTCGCGGAGTTCGAGGACCTGGAAAGCGCCGCCGTTGTAGGGAATGTTCGCGTGGACGCGGTAATGCGTGGCCAAGTAATCCTCGATTCGATTCAACCGCAGCCGCGCCGGATCGGTGCCCGGCCAGATGTTGAGGATCTGCGCGGGCGTGATGTTCTCGTATAGAATTCGCGCGGGAGGATGCGCGCTTAGCTCCGCTACGGCTGCCGCTTCGTCGGCGTCACTCATCATCCCCGGCTGCAGGTAGGAGAAGCGCGTTGGATTTTCTCCGAGGGTCAAAAATAACTCAGCGGGAAATACGGGAAGGAGAAGAAGCGTTCGCCGCTGGGAATGTCCGCCGTCATCTTACGGATCAGAGTAACGTCGTCGCCGGACGCGCGAATCTTGCCGACGCGCGTTTCAAGGACCGTCTGGCCGGAGCGGGCGGAGATTCCGTACCACAGGAAAATCGTGGCCAGAAGAGAAATACTCATCACGCCCGCCATCACCAATTTGCCTGTCTTCAAACGCGAGCCCGCCCAGCCGAGGAGAACATAAAATACGGGCATGGCGTAGGTGAGATGCGGAACGTCCATGCGCGGATACGTGGACGCGATGAAGGCAACTCCACCGATCGCGAGGAGACGTGTCGGCGATCGCCGCGCTGCGGCCACATGCAAGCGAGAGCCAGAGGCGGCAGGATCGCGGGCAGCGTGAGAACCAGAACGATGAAAGATCGTCCGATTTTTTCTGCCAGACCTGCGTCGGCGAAAAGCGCCGCGTATCCGCCGAAGCGCGATCCATACATCAGTCGATTCGCACTGCCGTAGTTTTGACCCGTCCACAACATCTGCTGGATCATCGGCCCGAGGGCATGTTGCGCGGCGAGCACACCGGCACAGACCAATGTCACGACGATCGCTCCCGCGCAGAACGGCAGCAGACGCGGGCGATCCTCGACGGCCATCCATACGATCAGTGCGAATCCGATGATCGCGGCGGTCGGCGTGATCCAGGCCGCGGATGCCGCGCAGGCTCCTGCGAAAACGACGATCGTCCGCGAAGGATTACTCGCCAGGAAAGTGATCGCAAGCATCGCGAACGCGGCGCTGTCCCAGCGATGATTCGGCAGCGCGACGATCGGATGGAGGTTTCGAAGACGACAAAAAGAAACCCGAACCAGACGGCCGCGACCACGCTCGCACGACGAGCGATCAGCCACACGATACAACCGGCCGAATAGAAATATCGAGGATCGTGACCGCGCGAGAGGCGGCGAGCGTAATTCCCAACGTCTTCAGCGCGAGGGCTTGTAGCCAGAAGGTCCCCGGGCCCATGAGCAGGAAGAAATCGCGGTAGGGGACTTGCCCGCGCAAAATTCGCAGCGCTCCCTCGACGAAGATCCCTTCGTCGTTGCTGAGAACGAATCGATCGGCGAGAAACCAGGTGAGGAAGGCCCCCGGCCCAGCGCGACAAAAGCGGCTGTTAGTCCCGCCGCACGGTCTCTCATAAGAGGAAGATCGGAGGAGTCAGGCGGAGCCGTTATGGCCGAAGCCGTCGGAATAATCGATACACTGCCTACGTCTCGGCTGAGGCAAAGATCGCGTTCACAGCCAAACGATTCCCATTCAATAGAGGCAGCGGAATATCCTGGCCGGCGCGGTACGTGACGGCGCGGCCGTCGGACGTCGAAACGCGGACGACTTGCAGGTCCGGATCGACGAGCCAGAATTCCTGGCAGCCGTTTTCCAGGCACAGCCGCTCCCCTCGATCATCTCGGTCGCTGAATTGGACGGCGAGAGAACCTCCACCACGATCTCCGGCGCGCCCTCCCAATAGTCTTCGGCCAAATCCCAACGCGCTTTGGATACGAAAGCAACGTCCGCGACGCGCCACTCATATTCGCGGCGAGGCCGAAAACCAATCTCTTTGTCAACGATGCCCGCTGCTCCGGCGGCGCTTTCGAGCAGACGGCGAATCCGCCACTGCACGCGGCTGTGTTCAATTTTGGGAGGGGGCACTGTGACGGGCTCCCCATGGCGCAGCTCGTAACGCAAACCTCCCGGCGGATCGGGCAGCCGCTCGAATTCGGCGAAGGTCATGAGCTTGGTCGTGCTGCTCGCCAAGGAAAACTCCTGACTCGATTATACGTCGGGCCGCCTGGCGCGGCGCTGTGCAGTGCCAGCGATTAGAGAGCGGCCGCGCCCTGATTCTGTTTCCTGACTCCTGACTTCTGTCTTCTTGCTCTAGCCGCTCATCGACGCCAGGAACTGCGCGTTGCTGCGGGTCTTCGCGAGCTTGTCGAGCAGGAGCTCCATGCTCTCGACCGGCGAGAGAGGATTCAGCACCTTGCGCAGAATCCACACGCGGTTGAGTTCTTCTTTGGGAAGCAGCAGCTCTTCTTTGCGGGTGCCGGGCTTGGTGATATCGATGGCCGGGAACACGCGCTTGTCCATCAGCTTGCGATCCAGATGGATTTCCATGTTACCGGTGCCTTTGAACTCTTCGAAAATGACGTCGTCCATGCGGCTGCCGGTATCGATCAGCGCAGAGGCGACGATGGTCAGCGAGCCGCCTTCTTCGATATTGCGCGCCGCGCCGAAGAAGCGCTTGGGACGCTGGAGGGCGTTGGAATCGACGCCGCCGGAGAGCACTTTGCCGGAAGGCGGCACGATGGTGTTGTAGGCGCGGGCCAGACGCGTGATGGAATCGAGCAGGATGACGACGTCCTTTCTTGTGCTCCACCAGGCGCTTGGCTTTTTCGATCACCATTTCGGCCACCTGCACGTGGCGCGTGGCGGGCTCGTCGAAGGTGGAACTGATGACTTCGCCGCTGCACCGAGCGCTGCATGTCGGTGACTTCCTCGGGACGCTCGTCGATCAGCAGCACGATCAGCGTGACTTCCGGATGATTGGTGGTGATGGAGTTGGCGATGCGACTGCAGCAGCATCGTTTTGCCGGTGCGGGGCGGGGCGACGATCAGCCCGCGCTGGCCTTTGCCGATGGGCGTGAGCAGATCCATCACGCGGCCGGAGAAGTTGTCGCGCACGGTTTCGAGCTTCATCCGCTCGTTGGGATAAAGCGGCGTCAGGTTGTCGAAGAAGATCTTGTTGCGGGCTTCCTCGGGCGGCTCGAAGTTGATGGCGTCGACTTTGATGAGCGCGAAGTAGCGCTCGCCTTCCTTGGGCGGGCGGATCTGGCCGCGAGACGGTGTCGCCGGTGCGCAGATCGAAGCGGCGGATCTGCGAGGGCGAGACGTACACGTCGTCGGGGCCGGGCAGGTAGTTGTATTCGGGCGCGCGCAGGAAGCCGAAGCCGTCGGGCAGGCATTCGAGCACGCCTTCGGAGAAGATCAGGCCGCTCTTCTCGGCCTGCGTCTGGAGGATTTTGAAGATCAGCTCCTGCTTGCGCAGACCGGCGGCGCCTGGCGACGCCCAGATCCTTGGCGACCTGGTTGAGCTTCTGGATGCTCATGTCCTTGAGCTCGACCAGGTCGAGGGCGTTGCCGCGCTGGCCTTGTTCGATTGCCCGACCGCGCGGGACGCTTCTGATCGAGCATGCGGCCGTGCTGCTGCCCTGGCTGGGGGGCGTCCCCTGCGCCGGCCTCCTTCGGCCTGCGGCGGGTCGCCAGCTCCGCTCGCCGGCATTTGGCCTCGGCGTAGCCCTCGCTTCGGGCTTTCGCTCTCGGTTTGCGGCTGGTTAAGCCGGAGCGGAGCTCGGCCGGTTTCGCGTCGACGGGAGCGTCCGCTGGGAGCACTTGCGGAATTCGCCGGTTTTTGTTCCGTGGCACGCGGCTCGGCGGCTTTCGGCGCCTGCCGGTGCCGCACGGGCTTTGCCCCCTCGGCTGCGGCCTTTACGGCTTCGGCTTTCGCCGGTTCCGCGGGCTCGCGGGCTGGTTTCCTTGATTTTCGTGATCGCTTGCCAAATTTCCCTCACTCCCCGGCCGGTGGCGGGCGAGCCACTCCGAATACGCCCGGCTCAAACCCCTGACGGATGGCGCGCTGCTGCTGTTCTTTCTCGTTTGAGACAGTTATCCATTTTCGTGGCGACCACCAGGAACGGACGCCCGTGAAACTTCGAGCCATCTCTTCAACTCGATGTCCTTTCTTCCATCCAACCGCGCCGCGCGTCCCGAAGCACGATCACCGAGAACTGCAACGCGCCGCGACCCACCAGATACCGCTCGATGAGTTCTTTCCATCCCGCGTTATCCCTCCGGGACTTTCCTATCCGTATCCGGGAAGATCGACGAAGCGGTAGCCCCCCTCGACCTCGAAGAAATTGACCAGCTGGGTACAGCCCGGCCGGGCGCTCGTACGGGCCAGCCCCTCACTCCCCGCCAGAACATTTATCAGGCTGGATTTACCAACGTTGCTACGTCCTAAAAAAGCGATTTCGGGGTCCCCCTCCGGCGAAAACTGCTCCGGCCTGGCTGCACTTATTATAAACCTGGCTGGCATACAAGAGGCAGTGGTCAGCCGCGAGTGTCCAGCGCCGGGTACCCAAGGTCTGGGCTGGCCACTGGAAACCGGCCCCTGGCCACTCAATGACCACTAGTGCGTTACTTTTTCCTCACGCGACCGCGCCACGATTTCCGCGGCGGTGAGCATCGCGGAGATCGGCGCCATTTCGACTCCGGTCTCGAGGGCGATCTTCAGCACCTCATCCATCGAGGTGACGAAATGCAGCTTCATCTCGTTGCGAATATTCTCGGGAATATCCGGTAATCCCGCTCGTTTTCCGCCGGCACAATCACTTCCTGGATTCCGTGGCGGTGCGCCGCCAGCAGCTTTTCTTTCGGCCGCCGATCGGCAGAACCCGGCCCCGAACCGTAATTTCCCCGGTCATG
>CAVXVL010000077.1:0-28711 GCA_963765085.1 Terriglobia bacterium
GGACTGGAGCAGGGACAACTCCGTGGAAGCTGGCGAGGCGATCCCGCTGCCAGGCCCGGGGGCGCTCGAGGCGAGCCCGCTCTTTCAAAACGTCCAGGAAGTCGCACCGCGGGCCAAGCAGCAAGCCTTCTCCGTCATCCCTACCTCCGGAGCGGAGCCGTTGCCGGCGGCAGTTCCCGTTCCCGTAGTCGCAGGCGGTGGTGGTGTTGTGTATCCGCCGCAACCAAGCGGTGGTGCAGCTGCGTGGCCTCAGCCTCTGGATGCACAAGCGCTCGGGGCAGGTCCGGCTGTGACAGCAGGAGCAGCAGCTACGGTCGTCGTGGACGATGATCACGGGGCAACAAGGCCTGAAGACGGATCGCCGCCGCAGCAGCAACAGACGGTGCAGCCGCCATTGCCGTATCTTCGCGTGACACGAGAAGAGCTCGAAGCGCTGTGCGCTTGGTCCACGCTTGACAAGCGGGAATTGCACAACCGGATGCGGGCGATGACAGACAAGCGAACGACGGAGACGAGAGAACGAGAGCTGATGCGCCTCGAAGACGCCGCGCAACAGCCGCCGCCACAGCCACAGCAGCAGCCACCTCGGCAAAAACCCATGGCTGCCACCGCGCCGGGACCGGACCAACTCTACGGCATCGCTCATCAACCCAACGCGACCAACAACAATCAATTTGTCGGGGCTCCTGATGAAGAAAACGGCTATCGAAGCCAGCAGCACGATCCACCGATCACACAACAGCAGCAACAACCATCGCCAGCATCCGCCGCTGCGAGCGCGTCACCTCCCTTCTCCGTCGTGACGCTCAATTTGCTCCACGAGTCGCGCTACACCCACCGTCGCAACAGCAGCACCGCGGGGCAAGCATGTCTTCGTCGGAGATCGCAAGCAGTTTGCGCGATCGTACCTTGCAAACCTGCTTCTGGAGCAACAGCAGATCTGCTTCGCCAGCTTGCAAGAAGTCAACACGGAGCAAGAGGATTTGCTCAACGGCGTCACTGGGGTCAACGGCTTCGCGATTGTGCGTTCCATCGACAGCCCGGGGGCCGATGCGAAGGCGCCCGAGACGCTCGTCTTAGCGTACCGCAAGGCGCGGTTCGAACCGCTGCAGCAACCCGTTTTCCGAATGTTCAAGCGGTGCAGCGACGACGGCGCGGGCTGGTGGAAGAAACTGGTCGGTCGCGGCCCCGACGGAGCGCGCGCCGCCCTCGTCCAGCCATTCCGCGACAAGCTGTCCGGCAACATCGTCATCGTCGCCGCAGTGCAGGACTGCCCGAGGAGCCCGACGGTCTCGACAAGCAAGCGCACCTCGACGAATTGGTCCAGATGCTGCTGAGCGTCCACGAGCGCGTGCGCATCGGTTTTCACGTCGATGCCCCAATCATTCTCGCTGGTGACTTTGGTATGTGCGGGAATCCGCAGAACGACCGCCTGCTCATCGCCAACTGCTTCCGCGGCGGTTCGTGGATCGACACGACGCAGAAGCTCGACTGGACCTGCATCGATGTCAAGAACAATGGCGGTGTGGCGTGCCACAAGAGCGACTACGTTTTGTTCTCGCCGGGCCGTCGTGCTGTGACTCCTTCTGCTGCTGGCGGATCGCCGCTGTTGGACGTGTACAACTTGTTTCGGCAGACTGCCAATGGGCAAACTGCACGGTCCGGACAACAGCGGCGGCGGCGGTGCACCCCCGGCGACCGCGTGGTTTCTGACGCGCCCCTCGAGCGGCGACAAGTTGCTTGATGTCACTGGCTTCGCCCCAGTCACTCCCCAGACCTTCTTCAGCGACCATATGTGCATCGTTGTCGCGTTTTCGTGGAAGTAGTAATACCACCAGAGAAAAAAAAAACTCGCGCTGCCGGGACGGAGGAAGCATTTTCGTGTTGTATCGCAACTTGCTCGTTTGAAAAATCGAGACGGCTCTGTCTCGGGATGTCCGTGTGGGAGGAATGAAACGCGGGTCGTTTGGTGTTGCACGCTACGCACACACATTCCTGAAAGATCACACGACTGATGGCATCGCGAAAGTCTTTCATCAAATTCGATCGTGTCAATGACCATCGTTTTTGTCGGTCTCCTGCTTTTGTGCTGTCACCATTGGGCTCTCGCATTGCCGACGGAGGGCTTGGGTCGGTCCCAACCCGACCGTTGATCAACTCATCCGTGCCCTCGACGCGTTGCAGCCCGCTCGCGGCCTGAACCGCAAGAACGACCCGCAATACCGCGTCGACGCCCTCGCCATTTGCAACTTGACAACCAACGCTCTCTACGCGCTGCTTGACCAAGTCCGCGAGTCCAGCGATCGTGGAAGAAACGTGGATAGTGATGAGGATGAGAGCATTCTTCGGAGCCAACTCGATCTGCTCACGGACGGAGGTCGTGTTGTCTCGGACAAGTGTCGCCAGGACCGCGGCATGGCTTTGCTGACAGAGACGGTGCAACTGAAGCGCAAATTCTACGGCGGCACGGAGGCGCACCCGTCCGTGCTGGAATCGATGACGCAACTTGCCATCGCAATGGAAACTGCCCGGAGATGGGAGGAGGCATTCATGCTCTTCCAAAAAATTGTCGACATCAACAAAGCGATGCTGCGCAGACAGGAGGAGTCGAATTCTTCTTCTGTCATTGTCATCCGTGACACAGCGAAGTCGTTGATGCTGCTTGGGTCGGTGCTGTGCAATCATAGCCGTGGCCATGAGGGGCTGCCGTGTTGGAGGAGGCTGTGGAGTTGGAGCGTCAACTGTTAAACATCCTTTTGGTGAAGGCGGCGGAGGGACCGCCGCAGGCCGGAAATATTTTCGCAGGTGCAGCCCCATGCGTCAGCTTGGGCCATTTCATTACTTCGTCCAACGTACCCCAGCAAGTCATCCCGAGTGCAGTCGAGGGACCTGCTTCTCTTGCCTCAACCCGCCAGCCCGCGCGATTACCGCGCCGCGTCCTGTTATTGCTTCGCGATTCCGACGCCGCTTTCCCACGCCTTCGTAAGAATCGGTTTCACAATCTGAGCGAATTCCGGATACGCCGTGGAATCGGGGCGGAAGTGCAGTTCATCCGGCAGGAAAAGATTCTCGCGCAGCTTGCCGTGATCGAATAGCACCGGATTCAGATCGATGAAGCCCACGTTGCGAGCTTCGTGGCTGTAGCGTTCGATCTCCCGATTCACTTCATCGACGATGTTCCACCGGTCGCGTTTATCGGGAGCCTTCATGATCGCCGTGTAGTAGATGAAGGTGTCGGGAAACTTCTCGTGCACCACGTCCATGAAGCGCTTCGTGCGGGCGATGATCGGACCGGCAGCGTCTCCCGTGCCGACGTCGTTGCTGCCGCAATAGTAGACGATGATGCGCGGCTTGTAAGGAAACACGAACTGGCTCACGCGCTCCAGTTGATCCTGGGTGACAGTGCCTGCGACCGCGCGATTCAGTACGGGCAGCGGAGCCATTTGCTCGTCGAGATGTCTCCAGAATTGGAAAATGCTGCTGCCGACGAACAGAATCCCTTGATTGGTGCGTGCGTCGCGCGTCTGAAATGCGAGGGCTGGACTTGGAGCAAGGGCCGTAGTCGAACAGAGAAGGATGGCGAAGGTTGCCACTCCGCCGATGCCACGGGACAAGTCCCAAGCCGACGCATGGGGCTGACTCGCGATTGCCTACTGATTGGCGAAAACATAGACCGCTCCCGCGCCCATCGCGGAGTTGTCTTTCTGATCGCCGTTGATGCCCTTGGCCGCGCTGCCTTCGCCGCGCGCGCCGACGGCCAGAATCTTGCCGTTCTTCGATAATGCGGCCGAACTCCCGAACTCGTCGTAAGCCTCGGTATTGGTGCCCTTCATGTACGCCTTCTGCACCCACGTGTCGCCAGTGCGCGTGAAAAGATACAGAGCGCCGGAATCTTCTGCCGAGACGTCGCGTCTCATTGCCGTTGATGCCCTTCGAATTTCCGTTTTCGAGCTGCGCGCTCACCGCCAGCGTGTTGCCGTCGCCGCTCAACATCAAACGTGACGCGAACCAGTCTTCCTTGCCCGGATGCGATGCCTTGATGAAAGCCTGTTCGCTCCACTTGCCGTCCTTGCGGACGAAGATGTATGCCGCGCCCGTCGAAGTATCAGTCTTATAGTCGTTGTCGCAGGGCTCCTTGGGATTCACACCTACGGCGAAACAATCCTCGTCGCCCGCGCCGCCCGCGATGGTGTTGCCGTCCTGACTGATGGCCATGTCGTAGCCCAGCGAATCGCCGTTTTCAGCGTTGTGAGCTTTGAGATAATCGGTCTGCTCCCAGGTCGTGCCCGTGCGCTTGAAAACGTAGATCGCGCCCGCGCCGGGACGCTTGCGGTCCTGCTCGCCGTTGATTTCGCGCGCCCCGCCGCGCTCGTCGTAAGCGCTCGCGGCCAGCGTGTTGCCGTCGGCGCTCAGGCCCACCGCGTAGCCGAACAGCATCGCGGCCCAAGTATTCGACGGCTTCACGTAAGCTTGCTGGGTCCACGTGTCCCCGCTCCGCGTATAGACGTAAACAGCGCCGGAGGATTGCTGGGAATTATCGGCTTGATCGCCATTGATGCCGGTGGCCTTGCTGTCTTCGGAAATCGCGCCCACCGCGAGATTGTTCCCGTCGGCACTCAGCGCGACGGAGAAACCGAACTGATCGCCTTCGTCGGGTTTATCCGCGGTTCCTTTTTCACCCGTGTTCGATGCCTTGATGTACGCCTGCTGGGTCCAGGTGTTTCCTTTGCGCGTGAAAACGTACACGGCGCCGGCCTGCGGAATCGATTTATCGTTCTGATTGCCGTTGACGCCCTTGGCGTCGCTCGCTTCGAAGTGCGAGGAGACAGCCATCGTGTTGCCATCCTGGCTCAATACGATGTGATGCCCGAAGCGGAAGCTCTGACCCGGGTTCGAAGCTTTGATGTAAGCTTGCTGGGCCCACTGACCGTTCTTCTGCGTGAAAACGTAAACCGCGCCCGAAGAATATAACGACGTGTCGTTCTGATTGCCGTTGATGCCCTTCGCCGCGCTGCTCTCGTACGGAGCTCCGACGGCCATCGTCGTGCCGTCGCCGCTCATCGCAAGGCCGTGGCCTTCGAGCGCTCCGCCGTTGCCGAAGTGATCGTTCGCGTGTGGGTTGGAGGCTTTGATGTAGGCGGTCTGCTGCAAGCCGCTTGACGAGGAGGCGGCTCCGGGAGCCTGTTTACTCTGCGCCTGAGCGTACACGCTCACAAGCGCGGAGCCCGCGATCAATACGGCGGAAAGTGTTCCGCCTGTCATTCTCTTTCCGACCATCATATTGCCTCCCGACGTTCCGTCCCTTAGGCCTTGCTCACTCTCAAATACGATCCGTCAAATCGCGGAAAAGCGGGGACCGGCCGCCTGCGCGCTCCCATTCTGAGAAGTGAAACAACCCGTTGGAAGCGATCGACTACCTGTCCCCGCGTGATCTCGAAAAACCTTGCGTCCCGCGAATCAGACCTTATTCGGCCGGAGGCGCATTCTTGCCCGCGCCGTCGGCGGGACCTGCCGCCGGCCCACCGAAGGGGCGCTTCGGCTGATTGGTGCCGTAGTTCGGAGTCCGGAAAATTTCCTTGCCGCTATCGGTCAACACGATGTTGGCGCGATCGGTCAAGTTCATATAAGGAGCTCCGCTCTTCACCTTGCGGCCGGTCACGGTGACCTTGTCGCCCGGCTTAATGGTCGTGTTCGTCCAACCGAAATCCTTGATCATGAGCGCGCGGCCATTCATTTCCGCCTGCCAGCGGACGACCTTGCCGGTCTCGTCCGGCACATCGAACACCAGGATCGAGTGCGGCGTGATCAACTGCATTTCGACGACGGTGCCCTTCATCACGACCACGTTGTCCTCGTAGCGCCCGGCATCGCCGTGATGGGCCCAGGCCGGAACGGCGGCCATCGTCAGGGCGACCGCGGAGAATAATACAAGCACCTTATTTTTCATGGATGAGGGACTCCTCTCGGGGGTTCAGTTTCTCATGAACCCGATCGACTGTCAATTGTACGCGACTGACCTGAAGTTTAACTGAACGTTAGGTTTGGCAGCCGTCCCACCTAAAGGACGCTCGTCTATGGGCTGGAGTTACGGGGAATGCTACCCGATTACGACCCGCGATTTGCGCGAACGTGAACCGGCGAGCCGAGGGCGCAGAACCCAGTCTTCAGTTCGCATGCAAGGTAGTGACGCGCCCTTTGGATTCGCCCCGCAATGCGACGTACAGGATCGCATCCGAGCCCGGCGGCGGGGTCAGCGTAAATTGCAGTCTTTGCCGATGGCTATCGCCGGGTAGCGGCTGGGGAAGCTGCGCAACCACGTTTTCGTCGTCCGGCGTCCAACCCGCTTTGCCGATCGTTTCCAGGTGCATCCCGACAAGCGTTGCCTGATAGTGGCCGCTGCCATCGTCGGCAATGCTGAACTGCTCAACCGTGGGGACGTCGACGATGCGCGCGACTCGCCGCGGCGCCGAATCGCCATTTGCGCCGGTGACCGTTGCCTCCACCACGCATCCGCTGAACCATGCGCTGGTTCCGAACGTTAGGAACAGCTGATCGGACGTCACCATGTCCAGGTGCGATCCGCCCGCTTCCTGTCCGGGACGAAGCGTGACAGCGTCAGAAGATCCCGGTTGCTCGCACTGGAGCTTCACGGCGCCGCCTGCCGGAAAATGCTCGACGTGAAGCATGGCGCTGAGGGCCGGGCCTCCCGGCAGTTCGCCATTGCCGAGCTGAACGGATTGATCGGGCGGGCGCGAAAGCGTCAGATCGGTGATGGCAGGCCGCGGTTCGAGGACGGAAAGAGCGCCGTCGACGCTCATCGGTTGCAGGCGATCGGCGACGAAGATTTTAGCGGAAAGGACGGAGCCGGAATCGACCGGCGACGCCATTTTGATCGAAACGTTCCGCTCGGTTCCATCCGCCGACGCGGGCCCCAATGCGGTGTTCGCTCGGGGGATTTCCAAACGCTGGATCAGATCGAGCCGTTTTCCTCTGAGCGTAAAGTCGATGGAGGAAAGCCCCTGATTGAGGCGCACCGGAAGATTTTCGATGCTCGGAAGATCCGGAAGAACCTGCAACCGAACGTCGTGCGCTTTGCCGTCGACATGAGAAACGATCAGATTGTAATCGCCGGGCTCCAGATCGTTGGTCGCGAGTTCGATGTCCATCCGATCCTGCGCGCCCTCGCGCAGACCTTTCGGAAGAACAAACGGAACGGCGATCGCCATCGCGAATTCGTCGTTGATCTTCTTCAGCTCGACCTTGTTCACAAATTCGAAGTCGCCGTGTTCGACCGTGAGCGGAACCTTGCCCTTCCCCGCGGCCAGGCGGTCGTGAGTCGCCGGGGTCAGGCGAGCGGAGGCGAAATCGGTGAGCGGGCTGACGTTCAGAAATCCGCCGACCTCAAACGCATCCCAGTCCCACTTCGCTTTGAGGCTGTAGCGGCCGGACGGCACCGTTTTTCCGAGATCGAGTTCGATGCTTTTCGTGTTCGCGAGTACCTGCACTTTGAGCGGAATCGGCTTGCCCTGATCCGGCTGAAGCTCCCAGTCGCCGCGCGATCCAGATACTTCCAGTCTTCTTCGGAGCCGGTCAGCGGAAGCGGCGATTTGAGCGCTCCCGGCAGCGAATTGGCTTTGCCGACGGTGAGATGGGGCGCGCCCGTATTCGGCACGCGCACCGCCCACAGGTAATCCACGCGAGTGTGCAGCGGATTCGCGCCGGTTTTCCCGCACAAGCCTACGCCATCCTCGGGCATGGGCTGAGAAAAGGCGGAGCGAAATTCTGAGCGAGGAAAGGCCAGCGTGCCAAGATTCATCAGCATCGCGGTCCCTCCCGCCGCCAATCCCACGGGACTGCCGAAGAACATTTCCGCGACGGATGTGGCGATCCCCGCGGTCTGATTCACCGACTGAACGGTCTGCCCCGCGAGTGGATCGTAAGTCGCGATGGAGGGATTCAAAGTCTGGAACACGACCATGGCCTGCTGATTCGTCGGGGCTCCCTTGGTGAGTTGCGCGTTCAATCCGAATTTCGACGAGAATCCCTGCAGCGCCGCATCGACGGCTTCCGGCGAATTATCGGAAGAAGAGAGAGCGGCGATCAGCGCCTCGGCTTTGGCGGTTTTCTCCGCATAGTCGGCGAGTTGGCCAACCAGGTCGTCATCTTTGCCCAGGAATGTTTGGACCTTCTTGATGTCCAGGCCGGAGGGGCCGTAGACGAACGCGGCCAAGCCGACGCGCCACGGCGCGACCCATAGTTGGGGCTTATCGGCAGGCCGAGAATCGAAGATCAAAAGATCTTTGCCGGCCTTCTTTTTATCGGCGGGGACCAGCACCAAGGTCACATCGCCTTTGCGCTTTTCATTGGGGCGAAGCAGCGGCCGGTAATGGATGGTGTCGCCTTCCTGGATGCGATTGATGGTGCGCATCGGGAGGGGATTCGGATTCCGCGCCGAAGGCGAAGCAACCCGCAGATCGATGGTCCCGATGGCTCCGCCGGAGGCGCAAATCAGCGGCGGCAGAGAGGCGGCGACGAGGCCATGGCACGCGGCAAGTAACGCAAAAGCAGCGCGTTGCATAACAACTTCCTGATTATAACGCGGGTGATTAACCGGGGTGCTTCGGGCCTTGGAAGAATGCCTCAGGCAGGGCAGCGAAGATCAATCATTTTGAGAATGTCGCTGTGCTCGACAAACTCGCCTCTGTCGGCCGCGGCTTTGCCGATCGCGATTTCTCGCAGGAACCATTCGTCGTAATCCACCAGACGCTCGACGGCTGCCCGCACCAGGGTCCCCGTGGGGCGGCCCTGTTCTGCCGCCATCCGCGAGAGCTTGGCTTCGAGATCGGGTGTCAGGCGCACTTCCATGCTGTCAGTCGAGGGCGGCGGCTAGGCATGTCAAAGGACCAGGGCGTTGCGCGGGTCAACCCTTCCTTGCATAACGCAGCCCGACCGCGAACATCGTCCAAAATAGAACGCCTTCGGCGGCGCGCCGTCCCAGCCGACGTCGCCGTGCGCCCGTTTAAAAGCCGTAAGCTTGGCAGGATTGTCGACGAGAATCTTTTTGCGCACCGCTGCGTCGGGAGCCCATACCGGGAGCAAATTTAGAAGCTTCGCGTCGTCGAATTGCCACACCGGATTCAGTTCCGTGGCCTTGCGTCCGGGAGGCGGACTCGAATCCGGATGCGGCCAGTCGCTGCCCCACACGATGCGCTCGGGATTTGCCGCGATCAAAGCTTTGGCGTACGGCACCAGATCCGGATAATCGGGAGCCTGCTTCGAGGCGCGATACGCGCCGGAGATTTTCACCCATGCTTTGCCCAATTTCACGAGCTCAAGCAGCTCCGGCCAGCCGGGCTGCCGCATTCCCTTTGCGGTTTCCGTGCCGCCGAAATGATCGAACACGACGGGCACGGGCGAGGACGCGACCAGATCCTTGATGCCCGGAATGATGGACGCGGCAACGTACATCTGAATGTGCCAGCCGCGCGCCTTCACCCGCTCGATGGAACTTTGCAAACGCTTGCGCCCGACGCTCGCGTCGGCCTGATTCACCGTCGCAAGGTTGATGCGGATGCCCTTGACGCCGGCGCGTCCCATCGCGTCAAGTTCACTCTCGGTCGTTTTGTCGTCGATGACGGCGACGCCGCGCGCGCCCGGGCCGTAGGCCTTCATACCGTAAAGCGTCGCGGCATTGTCGGTGCCATAAATACTGGGCGTGACGATGACTACGCGCTCCATATGCAGCGCCTTGTGGAGGGCCTTCATTTCGGGGGGTAGCGCCGGCTCCGGCGTGTAAACGCGGCCCGACCACATGGGAAATTCGTGGGGATCGCCGAAGATGTGCGTGTGTGTGTCGCAGGCGCCGGCGGGAACCGCGAAGTTCACGGGCGTCGCTGGCTGCGATGCTTTTCCGAATGCAGATTGGCGCAACGCCAGCGCGGTGCCCGATACCGCCATCATTTCACGTCGAGTAAGTTTCATCATTGAGATGCGATTACTAGTTTAGTGATTCTCTCAACCACGACGTCATCCGGATCCCGCTTTGCGGGAGAGGGACCTGCTTTTCGGACGCTACTAGAAAGAGGAGATTCCTCGCTCGCACTCGGAGCGACCCCTCCCGTCATTTTGCCGGAATGAATTTTTGCACGCGCCTGCCGGAATCCACTTCACCGGCGTAAACGTTCCCGTGCGAATCGGTCACGGCGATGTGCAGGTAGTGGAACTGGCCACCGGCATGGCCGGCGTGGCCCATGCGGCCGACAGTTTCTCCCGTTTGGCGGTTCACGATCCATACGACGTCATCCATAATGTCAGCGACGTAAATATATTGCTGCTTCGCATCGGGTGAGAACGCGACTGCATCCCACCGAACCGCGCTCCAGCGCGTTGTTCGCGACGAAAATTTCCTTTACGAACTTCCCTTGCTTAGTGAACACCTGGACGCGATCGCCACCGCGGTCGCAAACATATACGAATCCGTCGTTCGAGATTTGCACGCAATGCACGGGCGAGCGGAATTGTTTGGCGGGCGGACCCACAGGATCGTGCGCAGGCTGCGGATTATTGTCGATCTCGCTCAACGGGATCCCATACGCGCCCCAGCCGCGCTTGAACGCACCCGTGTCGAGATCGTAGACCATCACGCGCTTGTTGAGATACCCGTCGGCGATGTAGATCTCGTGCGCATCTTCATCGAGTTTCGCGGCCGCGACGCCGCGCAATAACAAACCGGTCTGCTGGTTGTCCTGCTTGCGTCCCGCGTCGGGTCCGGCCGGACCGCGATGTCCGAACTCGCCGAGATACTTTCCATCGGGAGTGAAACGCAGCAGTGTATCGCCGGCGCCCGCGCCCGCGAGCCAGACATTCTTTTGCCGATCCAAGAAAATAGTGTGTTCGGAACTGGGCCAACCGGGCGCGAAGCCCGGCCCGCCCCACGAGTTGAGCAGGTCGCCTTCGGTATTGAATTCCAGAACGGCGGGAGGTTGCACGCAGCATTCGGCGGCCGGCGGATTCAGGGCGGCGAAGTTTTCCGTCTTATCGAAATCGCGCGGGCGCTGCAGAACCCAGATGTGATCGTCGGGATCGACAAACATGCCCGTGATCGGCTCCATGGTCCATTTGTTGGGCAATTCCTTGGGCCACGTGGGATCGTATTTATAAGTCGGCGCGTTTTGAGCAAAGGCCGCGGGAATTGCCGCGATGAAGAGTGCAGTGCAGATCAGGTGAGTGTGGTTCTGGCGAGCGCGCATAACCCTCCTGGCGACGCCGGTACGGCGTCAAAGCAGAGCCAGTATAGGTCGCGAAAGAAATTGAAGTCAACGCAGGACGCTTCGTCCCCTGGAGCCCGGCCACTATACTGATACATTACTGCTTGGTTGCTTGAACTTTCGTGGATTCCAACCATAGTTCTCATTCCGCTTCGAAAATCGCTGGGGCACTGATTTCCTCCGACGTTGTGATCGCCGGCGGGGGCAACGCGGCTCTTTGCGCGGCCTTGACGGCTCGCGAAGCGGGAGCGTCGGTCACGATTCTGGAATCCGCGCCACGCGAATATCGCGGGGGAAATAGCCGGCACACCCGCAATATGCGCTGCATGCACGAAGCGCCCACGGACGTGCTGACCGACGCGTACAGGGAAGACGAATATTTCGCCGACGTCTTGCGTGTCACCGGCGGCCAGACCAACGAGCAACTCGCGCGGCTGGTGATTCGCGAATCGCCGAACGCCCAGGCGTGGGCGCGTGCCCACGGTGTTCGTTTTCAGCCCTCGCTCGGAGGCACACTGCACCTGGGTCGCACGAACGCGTTTTTCCTGGGCGGCGGCAAAGCTTTGATGAACGCGTATTACGAAGCCGCGCAACGCACGGGCGTGAGGATTCTGTACGACGCCGAAGTGGTCGGGATCGATCTCGTGGGCGGCCGCTTTCACGGCGGAACTCTTTTGCTTGACGGCAAACCAGCGCAGTTTACCGCCAAATGTTTCATCGCGGCTTCCGGAGGTTTCGAAGCGAATCTCGAATGGCTGAAAGAGGCGTGGGGCGAAGCGGCGGACAACTTCATCGTGCGCGGGACGCCGTACAACAAGGGAAAAGTTCTGAAGCTGTTGATTGACGCCGGCGCCGAATCCATCGGCGATCCGACGCAGTGCCACGCCGTGGCGATCGATGGGCGCGCGCCGAAATTCGACGGAGGCATCGTCACGCGCCTCGATTGCGTGCCCCTCGGGATCGTTGTGAATCGGACGGGCGAGCGCTTTTACGACGAAGGCGAAGATTTGTGGCCGAAGCGCTATGCGATCTGGGGACGCTTGGTCGCCCAACAGCCAGGACAGATCGCGTATTCGATCATCGATTCGAAAGTGATCGGGCGTTTCATGCCGTCGGTGTTTCCACCGATTCGCGCCGGAAGCATCGCGGAGCTGGCGACAGCGCTGGATCTGCCCGCGGAGAAAGTTCAGGCGACCGTGGAGGCTTTCAATCGCGCCGTGCAGCCGGGCAAGTTCGATCACAACCTTCTGGACGATTGCCGCACATCGAACGATGTCGCACCGCCGAAAACGCATTGGGCGCAGAAGATCGATCGGCCGCCATTTTTCGGATATCCGCTGCGTCCGGGAATCACGTTCACATATCTCAGCGTCAAGGTGAATGAAAGAGCCGAGGTTCAGTTGCAGGAGAAGCCGGCGACTCCGAATGTGTTCGCGGCGGGCGAAATTATGGCGGGCAATATTCTGGGCAAAGGATATCCCGCAGGCTTCGGCATGACCATCGGAAGCGTGTTCGGGCGCATCGCAGGAAGGGAAGCCGCGCGTGCCGCCCGATCCTAAAACATTGCCGAAAATTTTGACGACGCCCGCCGAAAACCTCGCCGAGGGCGAGCGGCTGATGACCATCTGCAACGCCTGCCGTTATTGCGAAGGCTACTGCGCGGTGTTCCCGGCCATGGAAAAGCGTTTCACTTTTTCGCCGGGCGATCTGCGCTACCTGGCGAATCTTTGCCACAACTGCGCCGAATGCTATTACGCCTGCCAATACGCGCCGCCGCACGAATTCGCCGTCAATGTCCCGCAGGTATTTGCGAAAATTCGCGCCGATTCGTACCGGCACTACGCATGGCCCACACCCGTCGCGAGGGTTTTCGCGCGAAGCACTCTCATCTTTTGGATTCTCGGACTGATTGCGATCGGCCTTTCCGTCCGTACGTTGCGCGGCGGCGTGTTCTACGACGTGATCCCGCACGAGAATATGGTCGCGATCTTCCTCGCCGTCTCGATTTTTATCCTCGTCGCGCACATCGGTGGATTTTTGCGGTTCTGGCGTGAAACCGGGGAGAGCCTGGTGCAATTCCTCCGCCCCCGTGCGCTGGCGAAGGCCGCCCGCGATGTGCTGGCGCTCGCGAATCTTTCGAGCGGCGGCGCGGGCTGCACCTATCCGGACGAGCATCATTCGCAATCACGGCGCATTTTTCATCACTTCACGTTCTATGGATTTGCACTGTGCTTTGCTTCGACGACGATCGCCGCAATCGACCACATGCTGGGCCACATCGCGCCGCATCCGTACTTCAGCGCGCCGGTGATTCTGGGAACGCTCGGCGGAATCGGGTTGCTGATCGGTCCCAGTGGTCTTTATTCATTGAAGCGCAGGCGCGATCCAGCCATTGTCGATGCGGCACCGGACGGCGGAGACAAACGCTTTCTCGCGCTGCTCGGGCTGACGAGCCTGACCGGTCTTCTTCTCCTCATCCTGCGCGAAACGGAAACGATGGGGACACTGCTCGTCGTGCATCTCGCCGTCGTCTTGTTGCTCTTTCTGGCGCTTCCCTATGGCAAGTTCGTGCACGGAGTTTATCGCACGGCGGCGTTGGTAAAGTCGGCGCTGGAGAGTCACGCTGCTGGCGGCCACTCGAAGTCTTAAATCGTTTCTTCCCGGCCAGAGAGTAAGTTGCTATCCCATTGACACTGTATTCGCCCAGTGATACGATTTCTCAGCTTCAGTAACATTTGGGTTAAGACCGCGCTAGGGGCCGGTCTTTCAGGGTGGCGGAGTTACTCAACCGCCAAGTAGTTACGCAGTCTCGATTCTTTGAAAAAAAGGGGCTAAATGAACACCATGAAGTGTGTGGCTGCACGTGCAGCGCAATCCATGTTCCGCCTTGCCGGCGGTCTTTTGATGGGCTTGGCGCTGGTATCCGCAAGCGCATTTGCGCAAACGAACACGGGCCGGATTTTGGGAAGCGTCTTCGATAAGTCGCAGGCCGTGATCGGCAACGCGATGGTCACGATTACGGACGTGGACCGCGGCACGACGCGAACGCTCACCACAAATGCGGCGGGCGATTACACGGCTCCGAACCTGCAGCCGGGAAATTACGTTCTGCGCGCCACCGCGCCGGGATTCAAAACGGACGAGCGCAAAGGCATCGAGCTCGAAGTCGCGCGCGAAATCCGCATCGACTTCACGCTGGAGCCGGGCGATACGCAGACCACGGTCACGGTCTCCGAAGAAGCCCCCCTGGTGGATAGCACGAGCGCGGTGCTGGGCGGCACTCTCAGCAATCAGACCATCAACGATCTGCCTTTGAACGGCCGCAACTTTCTGGGCCTCCTCCAATTGCGTCCCGGCGTGCAGGCTTTTCCCGGAGGCGGCAAATGGAGCCAGAGTTCGAATGGTCTGCGTCCCGAATACAACGTTTATATTCTGAACGGCATCGACGCCATTGAAGGCTTCTCGGCGCAGAGCGCTTTGAACGCCGCCGGAATTTCGGGCGACGCGGCATCGCTTCTGCCGGTCGACTCGATTCAGGAATTCAACGTCCAGCAGAATCCGAAAGCGGAGTACGGATGGAAGCCCGGCGTGGTGGCGAATATCGGCTTGAAATCGGGAACCAACGTCTTCCACGGATCGGCCTACGCGTTCGGACGCGATGGCGCATGGGACGCGAGGAATCCGTTCATTACGACCGGTCAGCCGGATCAGGAAACGGCGCTCGAACAATATGGAGCGACGGTCGGCGGTCCCGTCAAGAAGGACAAGCTGTTCTTCTTCGCCGCCTATGAAGCGCAGGACGAAACGATTGGCGCGCCGAAGGTGGTATCGCTGCCGACGACGGCCTCGTTAGGCAACCCGGCCCAGAGCCTGGTGGATGCGTGCAACGCGGTACCCGCCGCCAGCCGCAGCGCGCTCAGCTTGGACATGGCGGGTATGAACACAAATTGCGCCGTCGTAAACCCGGCACAGAACTTGTTCCAAGCCGGGACCTCCGTCAATTTTGTTCCGGTCATCCCGATGACCTCGAATTCCTACAACGGACTGGCCAAGATCGACTACAACATCAACGAAAAGAACAGCATCAACGGCGAGTTGTTCATGAACAGCTTCGCGGGCCTGGCGACGCAGAATCAGGTGGCCGAATACTGGCGCACCAACACGGTCAACCAGTCGCGCTTAGGCGGCATTCACTACACCTGGCTGCCGAGTGCAACGGTCGTGAACGAATTCAAAGTCGGCATCAACCACGTGACGCAGATCAGCAAGCCGGGCGATTGCTCCGCCATCGGCCAACCGGATTACGCCAGCTACCTGAATACGGGAGCGCAGTCCTGCGGATTCCCCGCGCTGACGATTTCGGGATTCACGGCGCTGGGTTGCTGCTCGTCGTTTCCTAAAGTCCAGGGTCCGGATTGGACCACTGAGTTCATGGACGGCCTCTCCTGGACCAAGGGCAAGCACAATATGAAGTTCGGCGGCGAACTGCGCCGCATGATTTACAACGGCGGCACCTACAGTCCCGGCCACGGATCGTTCACCTTCAGCGCCAGCGGTTCCACTAACGCGCTCGAGGAATTCATCGAAGGTAATCCGACGAAGGCGCAGATTTTGGTCGGCAATCCGGCGACGAGCATCAACGATTGGGGCGGCGCATTGTTCGCCCAGGACGACTGGCGCCTGACAAACCGTTTCACGGTGAACCTCGGTGTGCGCTGGGAGTACGTAACGCCGATCCAGGCAGGCGTCGGCGGATTGGCGAACTTCATTCCCGGCCAGGGACTGGTGCAGGTCGGTAAGCAGATCAGCAGCATATGGGCTCCGCAGCGCCACAATTTCGCTCCGCGCTTCGGCTTCGCCTGGGATGCCTTTGGCGACGGCAAAACCGTGGTTCGGGGCGGCGGTTCCATCATTTATGTCTTGCAAGGCTTCAACGTTTTCACGTCGCAGCAGGGCACGGTTGCACCCACGGGGAGCCTGACGCAGATCCCCACCGGCGCCCTTCTCAACGGCGTGGCGGGACCGGGAAACATTCTCGTCGGCGCCGAATCGCTTTCCGCCTCGCAAATCAACTGGTCGGTGGCCGGTCCTGTTTTCCCGGCCGGTACGATCAGCTGCACTACTGCGGCGCCCTGCCCGATTCTGGCCGTCAACCCGCATCTCAGAACTCCCTACGTTTCGGCCTGGAACCTCGGCATTCAACGGCAGCTCACCAGAAACATGGCCCTCGACGTGGCGTACGTCGGCAACCACGGCACGGGCTTGACCGAGCTGGTCGACGTCAATGCCGCCGCTTTGGGATCCGGCTGGGCCAACGGCGTGTCTGCGGTCAACAAGACCCAGGAAAACCAGAGCCGCCCGTTTTATAGCCAATTCCCGTATCTTTCGAATATCAATACGATCGAGAACGCGGATCACAGCAACTACGACGCCCTGCAGGTTACGTTGACGCAGCGGCTGGCGCACGGGCTGACGTTTACCACCGGCTACACGTATGGGCATGCGCTCGACATGGCGGCCGGCGACTGGCGCGGCGCCGACGTCCCCATGTATAGCCCCAATGCCCAGCTCGAATATGGACCCAGCAACTACGACGTTCGCCACCGCTTCACCACCACGCTGACCTATGCGCTGCCGGAAAAGAAAGGCTACGCGCAGATGTTGGAAGGCTGGCAGTTGAACACCATCGTGAACATTCAGTCGGGACTCCCGTGGAGCGTACTGGACAGCACGTCGGATATCAGCGGCACAGGCGAGTTCGCGGATCGCTGGGATTTCTTCGGAAATCCGTCGGATTTCAGCAATCGCGGCAGCAGCGCCATTCCGTTCTACTCCGGCACGTCCAATCCGGCGTGCTTATCGCAAGCCCAATCCATGGGTCCGGCGGGAGTCGCCGCGCTCACCAAGTACGGCTGTTATGTTTCCGGCAGCTCGATGATGCTGCCGCCGGCGCTCGGCTCGCTCGGCACCATGGGAAATAACATTTTCCGCGCCAACGGCATCCACATCGTGGACTTCTCGGTTACCAAGAACATCAGGATCAGGGAGCGGATCAGCATGCAGGGCCGCGTCGAATTGTTCAACATCCTGAACCAGACGCAGTATGGCAATCCGGCCTACAACGGCGCCGGACGCGCCAATCCGACCAACGGAGCGAGCGGCACGCCGTTCGGCAATGCTTCGGCGACGCCCGACGTGCTGATCGCAAACCCGCAGGTCGGTTCCGGCGCGGCGCGCTCGTTGCAATTGGGTCTGAAGATCATTTTCTAGATCCAGGAACGAGTTGTCAGTTTGAAGGGAGTCGCTTCGGCGGCTCCCTTTTCGTTTTTGCAACGACGTGGTTCTCGTCCAGCGGTGTGTCGATGGCCCCCGCCGGCAGAGTCATAAACCCAGCGCTATGAGCGCACCAGATCATCAGGAAGCAGCGGTTCGGGCACAGTTGGGTCATACTATTCTGGAGGCGATTTTCCATGGCGATGCGATTTTCAACGTTTTCAAATCTAGCGTTTTTAGCACTCGCGCTTGCTCCGGCGGCGATGGCGCAGTTGCCGAAATCGGCCAAGCTGTTCGAAGAGAATTGCATCACCTGCCATGCGAATATTCCGGGAAGCGCCGGTCCGGATGCTGGTGCGCTGCGGCGAATCGCGCCAGAAACGATCGTCGCAAAGCTCGGCTCGCACGCTGGTGGAAGCTCGCTTGCGGATGCCGATAAAGTCGCGATTGCCGAATATCTTTCGGGCCGAAGCGTTATGGCTCCCGGCGAAGGCGATGCCGCGAAGATGCCAAATGCGTGCAAGGGCAATCCCCCGATGACCAGCTTGACTGCTGCGCCCTCATGGAACGGGTGGAGCGCGGACGCGACAATGCTCGTTTCCAGTTGGCCAAGGGCGCGGGGATTTCCGCCAGATCAAGTTTCCAAATTGAAGTTGAAGTGGGCGTTCGGATTTCCGGGCGGATCGTCGATGTACGGGCAGCCGACGGTGGTCGCAGGACGCGTCTTCATCGGGCTTAATAGCGGAATGGTTTACTCGCTCGACGCGGCCTCGGGATGCGCCTATTGGTCGTTCCAGGCGCATTCGGGCGTGCGCAACGCGATCGATATCGGCGAACTGAAAGGCCAAGGAGCTACGCGATTGGCGGCGTATTTTGGCGATGTGCGCGCGAATGTTTACGCGATCGATGCATCGACCGGAAAACTGCTGTGGGAGAAACACGTCGATGATAACGCGGTCGCGGGGATCACGGGTACCTCGGCGCTGTACGATGGCCGCCTGTACGTTCCGGTTTCCTCACGTGAAGAAGGAATGGGTATCAGCGAGCTGTATCCGTGCTGCACGTTTCGCGGAAGCATCGTCGCGCTCGACGCGAATACCGGCGAGCAGGTTTGGAAATCCTACACGATTCAGGAAGAGCCTAAACCGACGCGCAAGAATAAAATCGGCACGCAACTTTATGGTCCCGCCGGCGGCGCGGTGTGGAACACGCCGACCATCGATCCGAAAAAGAAGGCGCTTTACATCGGCACGGGCAACAGTTATACCGAGCCGGGTGCGCCGGGAACAGACGCCGTCATGGCGATGGATCTCGCGACCGGGAAGCAACTGTGGAGCGTCCAGGATACGCTCGGCGACGCGTGGCTCGCGTGCGGCCCGGCCTGGGGCAACACCGATAATTGCCCGAAGAACATGGGTCCCGATTTCGATTTCGGCGATTCACCGATTTTGAAAACGCTGCCGGATGGGAAGCGCCTGCTGATCGCGGGGCAGAAGAGCGGCATGATTTGGGCGCACGATCCCGATCAGAAGGGCGCGGTGGTGTGGAAGACGCAGATTCCCGAGAAGCTCGCGATCGGCGAGATCACTTTCGGCGGCGCGGCCGACGATCAGTACGCGTATTTCGGCGTGAGCAGTGTGGGCGTCGCGGCGGTGCGATTAACCAATGGCGAGCGCGTGTGGACCACTCCGATTAAAGCCGCTGGTCCTCGGTTGGGGATTGGCGCGGCGTTGAGCGTGATTCCTGGTGCGGTGTTTGGCGGCGGCTACGATGGCATCGTGCGCGGAATTTCGACCAAAGACGGCGAGCTTATGTGGCAGTTCAATATGATGCAGGAGTTCAAGACGGTAGACGGAGTCGCCGCGAAGGGCGGATCGATGGGATCGGCGGGACCGGTGATCGCGGGCGGGATGGTGTTCGTGCCATCGGGTTATACGTTCGGAGAACGCGGTACGCCGGGGAATGCGCTGCTCGCGTTTTCACCTCAATAACGCGGAGAGGCGTCGCCAGGAGTGGCGACGCGGCACGCCACGGGCGTGCGCCACACGAACCGTTACTCGCTCGGGCCGCCGACCACGCCGGTGCGGACTTTCTTGCCGTCGGGCAGAATGACGGACGAGCTCGACGCAATGTCGGTGCCGTCTTTGGCGCGATAGCCTTCCATGGTCACCATATCGCCGGGCTTGATCGTGGTCTTCGCGAGGCCCCGGCGGATGAGCAGACTCGGTGCCGCGCCCTCGAATCCCCAACTGGCCTGCTTGCCCTTTTCGTCCTTGCCGTCGATGTAGAACCAGGTGTGCGGGTTGGACCACTCGACCTTGCTAACCACTCCGGTCACCGTGATCGTCTTGTTGATATCGAACTCGGAAGCGAAGGAGTGGTGCGCGAGCAAACCGGCGGGGATGGCGAGAAAAGCCGTGAGGAACGTGGTCGGGATGAGTTTCATTTGGATACGACTCGTCACTATTCTATATGCCGCCCGGCAGCCTTATCGTTGCGGCCATAACTTAGCGATTCGGTAACAACGGCTTGCGATCCGGCGGAAGCTGCTGATCGACGGCGTTCAGCACCAGCGCCGTCATCAGGTAATCGCCAATGGCAACGCTGATATCGATCATCCCCTGGCGGCCGAACGTCTCGACCACTTTCGAATACAACGCGGAATCGACTTTATGTTTGCGCAACAGAGCACGCCCGAAAGCTACGAGCGTCGCGTCTTTCTCCGGAAGTCCGTCAAGCCCGCGATTGAACTTGATCGCGTCGATGGTCTTCTGGTCGACCCCGGCCTTTTGCGCGGCGATTTCGTGCGCCGACCATTCGTACTGCTGCTCGAACTCCCAGGCAGCTAACAAGGTGCAGATCTCGAAATTGTGCGTCCCGATCACCGACTTGCGAAGAGCTTGATTGATGGCTTCAAACGGCTCGCCGACTACCGGACTATATAGCGTCGAATTAATCGGCCCCAGCCGCGGCATGGCAGCATTCGCGCCGTTCATGAAATCGTAGATCCTCTGGCCATTGGCATCGAGCGAGCTGCGCTGGATCATGGGCAGGCGGGAGAACGTCTTGGCGTCCACGTCGGGAGGGAGCGAGGCCGACTGCGCGCGCAGCGCAGCGCAAGAGATTACAGCAAGGAGGACGATTCGGGGTTGCATCGGTATCAGTGTATATCAGCGATTCTCGCGTCGCGATCTCCGCTCTCGCCCTATGAAACCTTGAACCTGAAGAAGCGCTGAATTTGAGGCGAACGCGCCACCCTGATAACCTGGAAGTGCCGCCCGGCCAAGGCCGCTCCGCAGGTCTACTCCGCTCGCCGGGCCGCCGCGAGGCCAAGTTCACATGCCCAAGACACATTTCATTCTGAACGGAAAGTCCATCGAAGCGTCGTACGAGCCGGGAATGCATTTCCTGGAGGTCCTGCGCGAGGAGTGCGGCGTCACGTCGGCGAAGAACGGCTGTGCTCCAGAGGGCGCCTGCGGTTGTTGTGTCGTTTTGGACAATGGGCGTCCGGTGCTTTCCTGTCTGCGCAAGCCCGACAACATGGAAGGCCACGAGATCACGACCATGGAAGGCGTGGAAGAAGATCTGCGCCGGGTTTTGGGCGACGCTTTTGCACGCGAGGGCGCGGTGCAGTGCGGCTTCTGTATTCCGGGCATCGTGATGCGCGCGTCTCTTCTGGTCAAGCAAGGTAAGGCTCATGACCGGGAGGAAGTGGCCAAAGCGATGGTCGGCCACATTTGCCGCTGCACCGGCTGGACGCGAATCCTCGACGCGATCCAGACGGCGGGTGAAGCCTGGCAGAACGGCAAGCAGGTTGTGGCCGGCAAGGCGCGCCGCCACAACTATTTCGGCGAGCAGTACGGCCGGGTGCGCACCACCACTTATACGAACGGCACGCATCCGCCCACCGGCGTGGGAGCTTCTCCCGTGCGCTACGGCGGCATCGATCAGGCGATGGGAACGAAGGTGTTCGTCGACGATATGCGGTTGCCTGGAATGCTGAACGGCGCTCCCGTCATGACAGAGCATCCGCGCGCCAAGGTGCTGGGAATCGAAATCGGCGAGGCGGAAAAAATGCCGGGCGTGGTTCGCATCTTCACGGCAAAGGACGTTCCCGGCCATCGCGGAACCGGCCTCGCCATTCCCGATCTGCCGGTGTTCGTCGCCATCGGCGAGACCACCTGCTGTATCGGCGATATGTTCGCGCTGGTGGTGGCCGATACGATGTTCCACGCGCGGCAGGCCGCCAAGGCCGTCAAGATCGATTACGAAGTGCTGGAGCCGGTGACCGATCCGTTCAAAGCTCTGGAGCCGGATTCGCCCCAAGTTCATTGCGAAGGAAATCTGGACGTTCGTCCGAATTTGCTCGATCCGGTCACAGCGTATTCGCGCGGCGACGTGGATGCGGCGCTCGCAACGGCGGCCCACGTCGTGAATCAAGTATTCCAAACGCAGGCGGTCGATCCCGCGTTTCTCGAACCGGAATCGTGCGTGGCGGTCCCTCAGGGCAAGGGCGTGAAAGTCTATTCGCAAAGCCAGGGCTCGACTTACGATCACGACCTGATCGCGAAAGTGCTTACCATCGCGCGGGAAGACGTCGAGGTAGCGCTCACTTCAAGCGGCGGATCGTTCGGCGCGAAAGAAGAGCTGACGATTCAAGCGCAGACCGCGCTTGCGGCGCATATTCTTGGCGTGCCGGTCAAGACGACGCTGATGCGCACGGAATCCGCCAAGATGCATCCCAAACGGCATCCCATGACGATTCATCTCACGGCGGGATGCGACGAGGAAGGAAGACTGGTCGCGTTGCGATCCAGAGTCTTGGGCGATGCCGGCGGCTACGCGGGAACCAGCGCGAAATGCCTGCTCCGCGCGGCTTGCCATTCGGGCGGACCGTATCGAATTCCGAACGTGGACGTGGAGGCGAAGGCCGTCTTCACGAACAATCCGAACAGCGGTGCGATGCGCGGTTTCGGCAGCAATCAGGCGCAGTTCGCCATGGAAGGCATGATCGACATGCTGGCCGAAAAGGTCGGCATCGACGGCTACGACATGCGCGAGCGCAACGTGCTGCTGCCCGGCGATAAGTTCGCCACCGGCCAGATCATGCGCGACAGCTGCGGGATTCTGCAGACGCTGCAGGCGGTCAAGGATATTTACAAGAGCGCCAAATACGCAGGCATCGGCTGCGGCATCAAGAGCACTGGCCTTGGAAACGGCGTTCGAGAAACCGGCAACGTGAAGATCAGCGTGCAAGCCGACGGCCGCATCGGGGCGTACACCGGGCACACCGAAATGGGCCAGGGATTGTTCACGAATCTGCGCCAGGCGATTGTCGAAGAAACCGGCATCGCGGCGGAAAATATCGACGTCGACTGGGCTGCGGAGCTCGGCGCGAAATCGGGCGAGACCTGGGCTTCGCGCGGCACCACGCTGACGTGCGCGGCCGCAATCGACGCTGCCAAGAAATTCAACGAAGCGAGGAAAACGAAATCGCTCGAAGAGCTCGCGGGGCAGGATTTCTACGGCGAATATATCTGTGATTTCACCACGCGTCCCGGAACTCCCGAAGCGGCGAAGAATCCGACCACGCACCTGACGTTCAGCTACGCGACACAAGTGGTGATTTTGGGCGAAGACGGGAAGATCGAGAAAGTTGTCGCGGCGCATGACGTGGGCCGCGCGATCAATCCGATGGCCTGCGCCGGACAGGTGGAAGGCGGCGTCCACATGGGCCTCGGCTATGCTCTATCCGAGAATTTCACCGCCACCAACGGCATTCCCGATTCGCTGATGATGCGCGATTGCGGCATCATCAAAGCCAAGGACACACCGCCCATTGAAGCGATCCTGATCGAAGTCCCCGACGAAATCGGGGGCTATGGAGCCAAGGGCGCGGGCGAAATCGGATTGGTCGCGACCGCGGGAGCCGTTGCGGGCGCGTTGTATAAATACGATCACATTCGCCGCGTAAGCATTCCCATGCAGGATTCGGCGGCGGCCGGTCCGTCCGTGCCCAAGACGCGAAAGAAGATCGAGGTTTTGGTGGGCGCGTAGTAGGGATCAGAGGCCAGGGGACAGGGGTCAGCAAGACCAAGGTCCGCGCAACTGTTCGTCTCGCGCTTGACACATCCTGCCGGTCTCTTCCGCCGCGCTGGATAAAGGATAAACATGCTTACGCACCTGGAATGCAGTCTGTGTCAGAAATCGTTTGCGCGGGGCGTTGCGCATGGGTTGTGCGAATGCGGCGGACCGCTGCTCGTCCGCTACGACCTGGATTCGATTCGCGAATCGTGGACTCGCGACGATGTCGCGCGCGGTCCCAACACGATGTGGCGCTACGGCGCCGTTCTGCCGCCGCGTCCGGAATCGATCATCACGCTCGGCGAAGGAATGACGCCGTTGATTCGCACGCGCAGACTCGGCGGGCGCGTCGGCGCCGATAATTTATGGATCAAGGACGAAGGTCTGAATCCTACCGGATCGTTCAAAGCGCGCGGCCTCTCCTGCGCGATTTCCATGGCCGCGGAGTTGGGCATTCGCAAACTCGCAATCCCTTCCGCGGGCAATGCCGCGAGCGCTCTGGCCGCCTACGCCGCCGCGGCGGGTATCGAAGCGCATATCTTCATGCCGCAGGATGTTCCGCAATCGAACTACATCGAATGCAAGGCGTTCGGCGCGCACGTCACGCTTGTCGACGGCCTGATCAGCGATTGCGCACGCATCGTTTCCGAGCGCCGCGCGGCGGAAGGTTGGTTCGACGTCAGCACGTTGAAGGAACCCTATCGCATCGAAGGCAAGAAGACCATGGGCTACGAAGTCGCCGAGCAGATGGGTTGGGAACTGCCCGACGCGATCTTCTATCCGACCGGCGGCGGTGTCGGGATGATCGGTATGTGGAAGGCGTTCGCGGAAATGGAAACGCTCGGCTGGATCGGATCGAAACGTCCGAAAATGATCGCCGTACAGGCGGAAGGCTGCCAGCCGGTCGTGCGCGCGTGGGAGCAGGGCGACGCGCGTAGCAAATTCTGGGATCATGCTACTACGGTCGCAAGCGGCCTGCGAGTTCCGAAACCCCTTGGAGATTTTCTCGTGTTGGATGCCGTGCGCGAAAGCGGCGGCGCAGCGGTCGCGGTGAGTGACGCGGAATTGATCGACGCCGGGGTGCGGCTGGCTTCGGAAGAGGGAATTTTCGCGGCTCCGGAAGGCGCGGCCTGCATTCCCGCGTTAGAAAAACTGCTCGCGAATGGATTGCTGAAGCGGAGCGATCGAATCGTGATTTACAACACGGGCGCGGGGCTGAAGTATCTGGAAGCGTATTCGCCGCGTTTCCCGCGTTAAGGTAGGGACGTGGCCTGTCCCTACTTCCAACCCGTGACGCGCCTGGATGGCGGTGGGTGGGAGCCTGCGCCGCGCTTACCCTTGGGCGGCGCGTGGTCGGGATTCTGCGTGGCTCTTGCAGCGGGATCGTTTGAACCTCCGGAAGCGATGCAGCGAGAGTTATGCAACTGTGGTTACGCTCGCGGGAGGTGCGCGTATTTCCCGGCGGAAAGCATAGCCGACGCGGTGCGCTTTGCACTGCGGCCTGCTGGGAAAACAGGGATGATTTACATTCTGGAGAAAGATCACGCGCCGGTCGCATTTGGGGAATATAAGGAAGAAGACCACGGAGCGGCGATCGTCGCGCAGGCGCGGGCATTCCTTGGAAAGTTGCAATCTCCGGCCGGCTAGCGCGACTCACGGAAGCTTGCGAATTCCGTGCGCGACGGGGTCCTTGCTAAAGTGGAACGTGATCGAAACACACGGGAGCACGCGCCAACATGGTCCTTTCGGACATTGATATTCAGAAGTACCTCGAACAGGGCAGAATCAAAATCTCACCGTCCCTGCCTCCGGAACAGTGCGGGAGCTGCTCGGTGGATTTCCGCCTGGGCAATGAGTTCAGCATCTTCGAGCACAGCCGGCATCCCTACATCGATCTGCGTAACAGCACAAACATTCAGGAGTTGATGCGTACGATTTCGGTGGCGGACGGCGATCCGTTTATTTTGCAGCCGCACGAATTCGCGCTGGCGATCACCAAGGAAGTCATCGAACTCGACGACGACGTATTGGGGCGGCTGGAAGGCCGCTCCAGTCTGGGCCGTATCGGCATCATCGTGCACGGCACGGCGGGACTCTTCGATCCAGGCTGGACGGGCAAAGCGACGCTCGAACTCAGCAATCTGGGACGGATGCCCGTCGCGCTCTATCCCGGAATGCGCATCTGCTCCATGACGTTCGAACAGGTTTCGACGCGCGTCGCGGTGCCGTATCGCAAGAAGGTGGGAAATAAGTACGCCGGCCAGGAACGGCCCCTCGCGAGCAAGCTTGCGAGCGAGACCAGCAAATAAACCAGCAAGCTTGCGAGCGAGACCAGCAAATAAACCAGCAAGCTTGCGAGCGAGACCAGCAAATAAACCAGCAAGCTTGCGAGCGAGACCAGCAAATAAGCCGGCAAGCTTGACGAGCGAGACCAGCAAATAATCCAGCAAGCTTGCGAGCGAGACCAGCAAATAATCCAGCAAGCTGGACGAGCGAGTCAGCGCGCAGCTCAAAATAATTGGGGCGAGCCGCTAACGAGCGACCCGCCCCATTTCACGATTCATAACGCAGCGAACTACCGGGCCGGAGGCGGCTGGGTCGGGGCCAGCGGAGGTTGCGGACCCACGACGGCTTCGAGCGCTTCGAACGCCATCTGCTCGTCCTTGCTGCCGCCACCAACGCCGATCGTGCCGATCATCTGGCCGTCGGCGACGATCGGAAGACCGCCGGAAGTCGTAAAGACGCCGATATCGTGCCACTTCAGTTGCTGCGGCATGTTGTTGGCGATCATGTTGGCGCGCAGGTGGGTCGAATCGCGGGTCACGAGGACGCTCTGCGCTTTGAGGAGCGCGGTCTCGATGTTGATCGGCACCTGTCCATCCATGCGATGCGAGTCCACAATCTGACCGGTGGGGCTCAGAACGAAAACCGTGATCGGCATGTTGTCTTTCGTGGCGATCTCGATGCATTTATCGACGATCTTGCGCGCGGTTTCGGCGTTGATCTCATACCTCATCAGCGTCTTCTTCGCCGCGGCTTCAGAAATGATGAGTTTGCTGATATCTTCCGCGGACGCCGTTCCCGCCGCAAGCGCGAGCGTGGCGGCAGCCATCATGAATTTGTTGCGAAAACTGCTCTGCATAGTTAACTTCCTCCCTGGGGGATCTGGTACGAATTCGGCATAGGTTTCAGCCGTTTTATTTCCGTTTGGCCGACTTATTCTAACCCACTTCCCTGAAGCTTTCGTGAGGATGCCGCCCGGGGGCTATCTTCCGGAGGACCCAAACCCGCCGGCCCCGCGTTGGGAATCGGTTAATTCGGCCTCTTCCGACCATTCCACGGGCTCGTAGCGAGCGATCACCAGTTGCGCGATGCGATCGCCTTTTTCGATGACGTAGTCGGCGAGGCCGAGGTTGAACATGACCACCCGGATCTCTCCGCGATAGCCGGGGTCGATCGTGCCGAAATTCACCGTAACGGAATGCTTTAACGCCATTCCGCTGCGCGGGCGAACCTGCGCTTCATATCCCGGAGGCAGTTCGATCGCAATGCCGGTGGGCACGCCGATAGCAATGCCCGGCGACAGAACGACGTGCTCGAGTGCGCGCAAGTCCATGCCGGCGTCTTCAGAAGGACCGTGCGCATAGTGCGGCGTCGCCGCGTCAGGGTGCAGTTTCTTGATACGGATTTGCATGGGTGGAAACGTTATCATAACCGTTTGGCCTCCCAGAACGAATGACCACTCCCGCTCAGTCCCGTGTCCTCGCCGTGGCGCCCATGCCTCCGGAAAAAGTCGCGTATGCGCTGGCCCGCTATTCGCGCTCTCCCGATTCCATTCGCGATTCAATCGCCTGGGTCCGCACCCACGATTCCATGAAGTTTCTGGAAAGCTTCTATTTCCAGTACGGCCATGCGTCCATCGCCGACCTGGGCCATGTGGTGCTGTGCTTCGAGGGGATCTCTGAACTCGCCGCGACCGAGGCCGAAGACGAGCAATTGTGGGACGGGCAGGCGCGGTCTTCCCGCTACCAGGATTTTTCGCGCTCGGGGTTTGTCACGCCGCCGGATTTGGGCGTCGACAACGCGGCCACCTATCACGCCGCTGGCGAGAAGCTGCTCGCCGCGTATGCGCAGATTCATTCGCGGATGTGCGACTTTCTCACAGAGCGCCTTCCCCGGCCCGACGACATGAAGCCGGATGCTTACCAGCGCAACATCGCCGCCCGCGCCTTCGATGTCGCGCGATATACGCTGTTCTTCGGAATTCCTACGGGCGTCGGTCAGGTCACGAGCATCCGTACGCTGGAGCATCAGATCCGCCGCCTGAAAGCGTCTCCTTACGCAGAAGTACGCGATCTGGCCAGCGAAATCGCCGATGCGTGCGCGCGTCCGCCGGCCTGCGCCTGGGATGAAACCACTGCGGCCGAGCCGCTAGCTCCGACGCTCGCGCGGCACGTGGAGCCGGACCAGCGCGCGGCCCAATCGCGCCAGGATCTCGAATTGTGGGCGCGCCAGAATCTACCACTGAATTACAGCGAAAGCCATGAAATAGTCGAGCTGATTCGGCCGCTGGACATGCACTCCGAAATCGCCGCGACGCTGCTTTATCCGTCACCAACCACTCCTTCCGAGCGCTTTACGAGATGACGACCAGTTGGAGCGCCGCCCGCCGTAACGAAGTGATCGATACCGCATTGCGCTCGCGCACGCGCCGTGACGATCTGCTGCGCGGCTTCCGGGGAGGGCTGTACGCCTACGACATCGTCATGGACATCGGCGCGTATCGCGACCTGCATCGTCATCGCCGCTGCCAGCAGTACCGGCAGGCGTATAGCGGACGTCTGGGCTTGGACACGCCGCAGTCTCTGATCGAAGCCGGAGGCCAGGCGGCGTACGAGCAAGTGATGAACGAAACGCTCGCCACCATGGCAGCTTTGCCGGAACCGGGATCGCGTTATCTGTTGCCGTTTGGGCGCGCTCCCGCTTCCTCTTCAAAATGGATTTCGCGGACGCAATCCGCAATCCGCAATTGTTCTGGCCGTTGGCGCGCATTTAAAAAATTCGGTGGCGCTGGCCGTCGGCGAGAA
>CAVXVL010000078.1:0-27216 GCA_963765085.1 Terriglobia bacterium
TGAACGCCGCTCTAAAAGTGCAGCGTCGGCGGGGGTTGAAACGGCGGAGTTAAATTGCAGTGCAGCAACCTGGGTATCATCCATTTCGATGGAGAATGGGGTCGATCCCAATCTCTATTCGATGGTGAGGCACAAGAAGGTGTATGCTGACATGGATCTGATGGACGGAGATTCGCCGTCGAGTATTGAATGGCGAGATTTCGAGGCGGGGGGCGTGCCGGGAATGGGGCATCCACTGGAAAACACTGGAGAAGATGCTTTTGCTAATTCAGCCCCCGGGCTATTGATGGAAGAAGCTAAAACCTCGCTGAAGATTGACAATTTTTTGCCTCTCATTCATCAGATGCTTGAATCGAAAGCAAGCCCCCAAAAAGCAGAGACACACATCCAAGCGGATCTTTGATCGGCTCAAGGAAGAGCACGGTTTTACAGGCGGCATCACGATCGTGAACCAAGCCGTCCGAGCGTGGAAGGCGACAAGTAAGGAGGTTTCTGCCGCTATCCCATCCTCCTGGGGAGGCTCAAGTCGACTTTGGCTTTGCCCAGGAACGATCGCTGGCAAGATGCAAAAAGTTGCATTCTTCGTCATGACGTTGCCATACTCCGATGCGATCTTTTGCCAAGTGTTTCACCGGGAATGCACGGAAGTTTTCCTTGAAGGACATAAACGTGCCTTCGCTCTCTTTGGCGGCGTGCCGAAGAAGATCCGTTATGACAACTCCAAGATTGCCGTGTCTCGGATCACGGGAAGCCGTAGTCGGCAGGTCAGCCGAGAGTTCCTTCGCCTGAAAAGTCATTACCTCTTTCAGGAGGAGTTCTGTCTCGTCCGCCGTGCCAATGAAAAAGGACATGTCGAAAGTCTGCTGGGCTTTGCCCGAAGGAATTCCCTCGTTCCCATACCGAATGTGAAGGATCTAGTCGAACTCAACGAACGGCTTCTTCATCGATTCACTCAGGATCTCGAACGAACACTTCGTGGCAAGCCGGCTTCAAAGAAAGAACTTCTCAAAGAGGATCAAGCAAAGATGCTTTCATTGCCGAGCGGGAGTTCGATGCTCGGAGGATCGAGACGGCCAACGTCGATTCGTTGAGTCTGGCTCACTTCGATACCAACAGTTACTCCGTGCCGACCAAGTACGCTCACCGCAAAGTGACGGTAGTGGCAACGGTCGACGAAGTCCGATTCGTATTCGAGGATCGGCTCATCGCCCGACATCCGCGTTCATGGGAACGCCACAAGCCTGTTACAACCCGATTCATTACCTGGCTCTACTCGAACGCAAGCCCGGGGGCTTCAACTTCGCCAAGCCTCTGGAAAACTGGGAACTCCCCGCGTCGTTCGCAACGCTACGGCGTCGGATGGAGTCCAAGCCGGAGGGGCTGGGGAGCGCGAGTTCATTCGTGTACTGCGGCTCCTCGAGCGAGCTTCGCTCGAGGAATTGACCGATGCGGTCGATTACGCTCTCGACTTGGACATCGCCGATGCGGATAGCATCCGCGTCATCCTGGAACATCGGCGAGAATCACCGTGGCTCTCTTCAACCTCGACGGCTCGGCCGCACTTGAAAGTGGTGCAAGTTGAACCGACGAACGTGTCTGTTTATCAGTCTTTACTACTCAAGGAGGAGTAACTCATGACCAACAAGACCGAGACCAAGAGTGTGGTGCTGGTAAAGCACCATTTAAAGCAACTCAAGTCGCCGACGATGCATGATGAATGCGAGCCGGTGGCTCAGCGATGTGCCAAGGAGAACGTCGATCACCTGGGCTATCTGCTCCAGCTCTCCGAGTTGGAACTGATCGAACGGGAGCGACGTGCCGCAGAGAGAAGACTCAAGGATGCCCGGTTCCCGGCAAAAAAGACACTCGATGAGTTCAACTTCTCCGCTCGGCCATCGATTAACAAACCCTTGCTGATGGACCTTATTCGCGGAGAGTACATGGACAAAAGAGAAAACATACTCTTCGTCGGTGGGAGCGGGACTGGAAAATCGCATATCGCCATTGCGATGGGAATCGCCGCCTGTCAGCAAGGAAAGAAGGTCCGCTTCTTTCGGGTGACGGAACTGATCACCCTCATGCTTGAAGCGAAGGAAGAACGGCAGCTCCAGCGAATGCGGGTGTTCCTCGGCAAGCTGGATCTCTGATCCTTGACGAACTTGGTTACGTCCCGGCCAGCAAGTCCGGGGCAGAACTTCTCTTCGACGTGATCTCGACGGCCTACGAACGCCACAGCGTTATCGTGACCACGAACCTACCGTTCGAGAACTGGACCGAAGTCCTCGGCAGCGAAAGGCTCACCGGTGCTGCTCTCGACCGCCTCACCCACCGATGCCACATCCTAGAAACCAAGGGCGAGAGTTACCGTCTCCAAGACGCCAAACGTAGCAAGCGATCTGCTCCAAAAGTCTAACCTGAAACCGTCCCTCTGGACGAAGAAAGATTAAGGACCGGCCGTTCAACCCATCAACCCAACGGCACAGTCCAGGACCTATTCAAACGAGCGCTGCAAATTTTGACCGCCGAGCGTGCACTTTTAGAGCGACGTTCACAGGTGTGCCCAAAACCAATCTGACGGGTTCAACGTCTGCCCCTATGGTGTCCCTGCACGACAGATACAGGGGGGGTGGGATTTCGGCTTGACGAATCGGATGGTGGACTTAACTCTTGAAGTGGAGATGGCTCTCAAATCGCCTGTGATCGCTTTTAGCTCTCCATCTTAGTATATCAGGGTCCATCGTGAGACCGATATATCGTCAAAATCAGTGACCGGTTCCCCCGAGATAATCTGATACCATGAGCAGTGTTGGCGGGTCATTTTGGCGAGCAACGGCTGCAAACCGAGGGTCAAAACAATGATACGATTGTGTTCTCCAACTTACCGATGAACGAAGCCGGAAAACGAACGTGTTCATTTATTACTCCGATGGCGATTGGGATCAAAGATCGATCCATGATCATTCACCAATGATGACGGTTGGTTCGGCTTAGGATCTTATACTCGACTTATGAACTTATTTAATCTTGTGGATGGAGAGCATGGATATAACATCGTTCAATTGGAGGTAGATTCATTTCCATTTAGACGTGGTGCCGAGGGAGGTGGAACGTGTGATGGAGTTGGCCCGGCACTCAAAGACGGCATAGTCAAATGGGAATGCTTGTATGTCGGCTAAGAATACTCCGATTGCCGGATCAGTTTTTGTTGCTATTAAAATCCACTGAATAAGTTGGCAAGATTTCTACCGAGAGTTATCTGTTTCATTCAGAAGGGATTTGGACTATGGGACACGAGCAAAATTCGTGCAGATTTATCCTGGAAGTACAACCCAAGGGCAGCATGTCATTTTTATACAAAATATGATCAACGGTTCACTGCTTATGCCTTCTTCAAAACATGAATAATCACATAGCTAATTCAACGCAAGCCTGCCTATAAATGTTTACCTTCAAAGATTGCTGCCCTGGGTTGCACTAAGATGGCAAATATTACTCATCCTATTCAGAATCTATCGTAAAGTATCATAAAGCATTCCTGATAATATCAATACTTGCCTTATTACCGTGTTATCTTACTAATATTGATCAGATTAAGGCATTAAGTTAATCCTTGTCATTGTACTATCCTTTTTTATCGAGCGAGATAACCTGGATCGATGTGGCGATTCGGGTTGCCTCTTTCATTCGGATGAGTTGATCCGCTAACTCTACCGAAAATTCCGATATTTTCAGGTATTCTGTTCCCTCCCGCATAAGCGTCATCAAACTTGCTCGATTTTAACGGCTTGGCGAGACGTAGTCGGTTGCCAAGGCGATCATCATGCCGTCAAAAGGGTCCTCGCTCGGAAAATGACGGCGATTCACTCAAGGCTTTTATCACCCACGAGGGGATCTATATCTTGGTGGCACGTTCGACTGTCTCATTACTTGCTTCAAAACGGTTCTTGTTTGCGAGCCCAAAAGGAGAGTTCGCTCTTGCCCCATATCGACTTTCTCAAATGTACTTTCGCAAAGTATTTCTCGTCCAAGGCCATTTTTCGTAAATGAGCTTGGCTTCGACCACAGAAAAGTCCTTGTCCATTAAGATGATCTCTCGTGTCGACACTCGCCTCATCCAGAAACCACTTCCAGCTCCAATTTTCTGCGTGTAGGAATCGCAGATCCAATTGTCGTTCCCATCTCCCTCTTCATCATCGATCTGAACACGGGAGTAGACACTCATGGACTCACCGGGTCTTTCCGTGTCCCAAACTCCAATGTCCACGAAGTCTCGGATCTACATGGGAACTTCTTTCCTCCAGCTGGAATTTCTACTTGACGATCTCGGACACGAATTCCCTTGATGGTTTATCTGTCCCTGATGGATTCAACGTTATCAGATCATTAGTCGCGACTCAAAGATTATCGGTCACTCAAAAGATCCGATTCGTCAGAGGGACATGATGTTCCGGAGTTCTCGCCTCGCAGATTCGTCCACAGTCTCGTTGACCGTCAAATGTCGCAGAATTCTCCGATCCTCAAACCGAATGCCTCCTGACTCGTCCTACACCACCGTAAACGGCAACGTTCGGGCACGGTGATCCTTCAAACTGTAAGCGGCTGTTACTTCGGTGGAGGGTTCCCTCGCCGATAAACTCGCTGGTTCGATCCTGCATCTCGTTCAGTGATTGCCAATGCGGGTGGCGGGGTATGGAAACCGGACCACCTAAATGTCTGATGGGAGGTGGAACCGAGCCTAATTGATGAGTTGCTCGCTGCCGCCCCGTTCCTGAAAGCGTGATTGTCCCCGTATCAGCGAGCCGACGAACGACATCCACGATCTCTTGTTGAGCTTTTTCGACATCGCTTACTCGAACAGGTCCGAGGTATTCCATATTCTCCTTGATGATCGACGCGCGCAATATGACATCGCGCCGAAGAACTTGTCCCGCATTTGCTCACTCGCTCCCTTGAGAGCCAAAGCGAGAGTATCGTTTTGGACTTCCTTCAGAACTTCTTGAATCCCTCGCTGATAGACGAGTTGAACATCGTCGAAGGTGAACATCAGACGCTTGATTTTCTCGACAAGATCTGGGTCTTCCGCTTCAAGGCTCTCCATTATTCCCCGTTCGCTCGCACGGTCGATGTAGTTTAGTATTTCCGCGACCGAATTCGCCCCTCCACCTGCTGCAAATCCTGGTTGAGAACCGCCGACAGTTTTTCTGAAGAGCAATTTCAACTTCACGAATGACTTCCGGAGAGGTCTGCTCCATTTTGGCAATGCGTCGAGTCACTTCGAGTTGCTTGCTCGCCGGTAAGCTTTCTAAAAGTTCGCTGGACAGTCTGGGCAATCAATGCGCTGAACTAAAGCGATGGTTTGAGGATGTTCGTCGGCAAGGAACGTCACGAGCGATTCAGAGGATGCGTTCTTCGAGAATCCAAAGGGCGTAGATAGCAGTGACATTTGCACTTGTTGGATGATTCGTTTTGCCTGATCGGAGGAAAGGGACCGCTGAAGAAGTTCCGTGGCATCCTCAATACCGCCTCTTTCGAGGTCCGTCGATTCCGAGGTCGGTAAAGGAACGACCTTCACCATCACGCTACCCGTACCCAATAACTCTGCCCCTGTGCCCGAACCCGTTCTTGCGGGTGCAGAAACAAAGAGGTGATTACCTTGACGCAACCAGCAAAACTATTAATCGTGGACGACGAACTCAGCGTGCGCGATTCTCTGGCCAAGTGGTTTCACGAAGAAGGATATGAAGTCGGCACCGCCGAAGACGCCAACGGCGCTTTGACCAGGATGGCCGAAAAAAAGTGGGATGCCGCGCTCTGCGACATCAAAATGCGCGGCACCGATGGCATCGAACTGCAGCGCCGCATGCACGAGATCGATCCCAATCTCATCGTCATCATGATGACCGGTTACGCCTCGGTCGAGACCGCCGTCACCGCCCTCAAGAATGGCGCGTATGACTACGTCACCAAGCCGCTTGATCCCGACGAAATCGCGCACCTGGTGAAGAAGGCGCTCGCCCATAAACGTACCGAAGAGGAGAACGTCCGCCTTCGCGAGACCGTCGCCGAAGTCGCTCGCCCCGAGGACATCATCGGCGAAAGCGAGGCCATGCAGAAGGTGTTTCACGCCATTGAGACCGTGGCTCCCACCGACGCCACCGTGCTGGTCACCGGAGAAAGCGGCACCGGAAAAGAACTCGTAACCCGCGCCATTCACCACGCCAGCCCGCGCCGCTTTCATCCCCTGGTCGTGATTCACTGCGGAGCCCTCACCGAAACGCTTCTCGAAAGCGAACTCTTCGGGCACGAGAAAGGCGCCTTCACCGGCGCCCAATATCGCAAGAAGGGCAAGTTCGAAATCGCCGAGGGAGGAACCGTTTTCCTCGACGAAATCGGCGACATCAGCCTCAAAACCCAGACCGATCTTCTGCGCGTCCTGCAGGAGCACGAAATCGTGCGCGTCGGCAGCACGCAACCCATCACCGTTGACTTCCGTTGCGTCGCCGCCACCAACAAGAACCTTGAGCAGCTGATCGAGGAAGGCAAATTCCGCCCCGATCTTTTTTATCGTCTCAATGTCTTCCACATCGAACTGCCGTCGTTGCGCGAACGCCGCGATGACATTCCGCTGCTGGTCAATCATTTCGTGCGCAAGTTTTCGCTGGCCATGAGCAAGAAAATCAACCGCGTCAATCCCGCAGCGATGGACCTGCTCCAGCAGCAGCCCTGGCCGGGAAACATCCGGGAACTCGAGAACTCCATCGAACGTGCTATGGTAGTCGCGCAGGAACCGGAAATCCGCGAGCAGGATTTCGTTTTCAAAACCCAGGCAGCGGCATCCAACGGCACTCCAAAGTCACTCGAAGAGATGGAAAAGGCTCACATTCTGCGCGTGCTCGAATCTTGTGGCTGGAACCAGACCCGAACCGCCGAAACGCTCGACATCGATCGTGTCACCCTGCATCATAAGCTGAAAAAGTACGGTTGGAGCCGCCCTGTCGAAACGCGATGAAGATGCTCGATCTGCTGCCGATCGGAGATCTCGATGCGCGGATGCTCAGAACCCTTGCCCCCGCGATCGCTGATTCCTTCCGCGTTCCCGTCCGCATACTCGAAGAGCGGCTTGATCCGCATTTCGCCTTCCACCCCGAACGCGGCCAGCATCATTCCTCCGAACTCCTCCAGGCCATGCAGCCCTATGCCAGGGATGGCGCCTGGCGCGTGCTCGGCGTCACCGGCGCCGACCTCTACATTCCCATTTTGACCTTCGTTTTTGGCGAAGCGCAGATGGGCGGCCCCTGCGCTATCGTTTCCTTCCACCGCCTGCAGCAGCAGTTCTATGGCCTGCCGCCGGACCCCGACGTCCTGATGGACCGGCTCGTCAAGGAAGCAGTCCACGAAGTCGGACACACCTTTGACTTGACGCACTGCGAGGATTACTCCTGCGCCATGGCTGCCTCCCATGCCGTCGAGTGGATTGACTTGAAGGAGCCTACCCTCTGTTCTTCGTGCCAGGCCCGCGCCCTCGAAGCAGTGGGTTAGGATTCGGCAGAATCTTTGCGCGTACCACACCCCTGTTGCAAAAGACCGCGATTGCATGCCCAGCAGTGGTGTGATCCGAATCACACCCCTTTGTGCGGTTTTTGAAGGTTCCGTCATTTTCGGCGGGGCTTCGTCAAGTGCCGGAGCCCTTCCTGAAGCCGGGGTCCGGCGCGCCACGCCAACGGCCTGCAAATGCAATGGAAACCGCGCTGCGCCCGAATGTCCGTGTGGGCCACACACGTGCAATGCTCATGGTCTCTCCCCAGCCGTAGTTATGAAGGAGAAGACTGGACCCTGGCAATGCTTCAGAAATGCGCGAACCCTTCCTGCACTGTTCCCTTCCGATCGCTTCACGAAGGCAAACTCTTCGTGGCGGAGTCGTTCACCAGTGATACGGATTCTAATTTTGACGGCAGTCGCCGCAAATCCCGCAAGCGCGAGCATTTTTGGCTGTGCGGGCCCTGTTCGGCGCTTTTCACATTGCACTTCGATGCCTCGCTGGGAATGCTGACATTGCCCCTGAGCAGACATGGCGCAGTGCGACCATCGCTGACGCGCTCCGCATAGGCCCACTGGCACCTGCGAGAAACTCAATGACTTTTCTGATTACAAAACCGCTCCCTTGCTCAGTTTGCGGCCTCTCCAGCCACCGGCATGATGGCTGGTTTCTGCTCATCGAGAATCGTTGGCTCGATCGGCTCAAGATTCTAAGCTGGCATGATTCGTTGGCCACGCAACCAGACGTCAGGACCGCCTGCTCGCGTCACCATCTGCGAATATTGATCGGCTACTGGCTCGAGGAGGCCAGCCTTCGGCTTCTTCCTCGGCCCAACACCGATTCGATGCCGATTGCCGGCATTTCCCCGCGGCAGGATGTGAACCTCGACTCCCGCTCGGCCGGGTATCTGCTCGGCGAATTATCCGTTAACCGTGACCCTTTCTCCCGCGGTTGGGGCGGGTCGCCCGCCGCCCTTGAAGGGATTCTGGACGCCCTCATTCCCGCCGTGGGACCGGTCAACAGCTACGCAAAGGAACAACCGCTCTTCAACCCCATCCCGATCCCGCACCTGAACTCGCCCTTCATAAAAGCGCTGGCAGACCTTCGACGGAGTCTGATGCAAGTGTAGAGACGAAATCTAGGTCTGTCGGCGCTCCCTCCATACCGTCCAGTCCTTCTTCACCTCGGCGGCCATGTCCTGCGCCGCCCGGGCGAGCCAGTTCCCTTTGCGCTTGCGCAGGTCTTTCAAGATCGCGCGCCGTTTCTCTTCCGTTCCCGCGTGAATATTCGCCGTTTCCCGCCCCATCGCCTCGAGAAGACGGAGTTCTCCACTCGAAGTTCCCAGCGCCGCCAGTTCAATACGCGAACAGTGCGGCGACAACCGCCGTACGATCCAGTGTCCGCGCAGTTGCACATAGGGATCTGGAGCCCGCACCGCCCGCCGCAGGATCACTCCATAAAGGATCTCGCGCGGCAGGCTGGGATCGGCCCAGTGCGATGCCGAAGGGGCCAGCGCTTTCGCTTCCCGCGCCACCCGTCCACCTTTCCAGTCGGCGATCGCCACCAGACGCACCCGGCCCAGGCTTCCCAGCCCTGCTATCCTGCGCGCCAGCCGGTATTGAATCCCGCGCTCGGGCATCAGATGTTCCAGTGCCTCGCGCGCGCTCTCCGGAGCCTCGCCCCGGACCGTCGGCAACTTGTCCATCTTTTGCCAGAAAACCACCGGGTCGCGCAGTTTGCTCTCAGCAATTTCGCGCAACCAGACGTGCTCTTCACCCAGAACAAAAGGACGCCCGCCCTGCTCCATGCCGCGCTCATATCCGTTCAAAATCGACTCCGCGGAGTCTTTCGCGCCCATGGTCAGCCGGTTTTCCTGGGCCGCCAGCACCGCGCTGGTCGCCAGCCTTACCAGGTCCATGGTGTAGGGATAGAGGCAAGCTTCATCAAAATCATTCACTCCCCAGATCAGCCGGCCATCGGTGTCGCGCCAGGTCCCAAAATTCTCCACATGCAGGTCACCGACTGACAGAAGATGCGGAACTTTCCGAAGTTCGACGCATACCTCCGCCCAAACCTGCAACCACCGGTAGAACGTGGCGCGGAAAAAAGAGAATTCCGATTCCGCCATATGCTCGTGCTTCAGGCGCAAATCCGGGTCTACGATTTGCAGGTGCTGCCCGAGCCACTCCTCATACTTCTTTGTAGCCTTGACGATATTCATGATTGGTAGAAACGCTTGATTGGCTAAGAACAATAGAAAGGCGGAGAGCCACTGTCAAGGCGGCACTGAGGCAGGAATAGAGCCCGCGCTCCAGGGGTGAAGCGCGGGCGACGCGAGGCGAACCAGCAGCAGGGTGCTAGTTGTAGAAAGCTGCGTTCTTTTCGAGGAATTCTTTCTTGTCCTCGGGTAGATCTTCGGCGGCAAAAATCGAATCCGACCCGCACGCCGGGACACAGGCGCCGCAATCGATACACCCGGCCGGATCGACGTACAACTGCGTCACTTCTTCAATTTTCGGTTCATCTGTTTTTGGATGAATGCAGTCGGTCGGGCACACATCGACGCAGAGATTATCCTTGATGCAGCTGTCGGTGATTACGTACGCCATGTTCTTCTAATTCCTTTCCTCTGACTTTCATTCACAACTTATAGCCTGCTTGGCGCCGGTGCCGTGACCTTGATCACAGGCTCGTGTGGCCGATAGGTCACAGCATACTGTGATGGAAATCACAGCCGCGCTTTCCTGGAGGTTGTACAAAAGTGTTCATTAATAAGAAGCAAACAAAAAGAATTGCCCGGCCCAACCCCACGACCCCACATGCCGCCACCTGGCGGCGGGCCGGGCATTCGCCAACCCCCTCCAATTGACTGCGGCTCGCACCGGTTGCTGGACCCCGTCGCGCACTTTGCCCCGCCCCTGAGAACCGCAATCCCAGCGCTGAAATTTGCCCTACGAGAGCCGCGCAGTATCTCTTACACGGTGTTGCGGATTTATGACTAAATTGAATGCAATCAGCACCTTGAAAACATGCGTCGGTTATCGCCTGTAAGTGCTTATTAATCAAAGGCCTGGCGGGAAATTGTCTCTAAGTCAATGATTTCAATAGATCGGGGGAAGGGGGTATAGGTGACTAACCAGTCAACACAGCCGGGGACTGCCAGGTTCCTTCTCTTAGTGATGCGAACGAGAGCGAACGAGGGATCTCAGGCTTGCGAACCTCGCACCCTCTTCGCGGTACTACTGTGTGCAAGCCGGCGCGCTCGCCGACTTGTAGACCTTTCCATCCTTCATCACAAACTCGACGCGCTCCAGCAGGCTGATGTCTTTCAACGGATCGTCCGTGACGGCGATCAGGTCGGCAAACTTCCCCGCCTTCACCGAACCGATCTCGCCCGAATGTCCCAGCAAATCCGCCGCGTTCGAGGTTGCCGCCTGAATCGCCTGCATCGGCGTCATGCCGTACTTCACCATGAAGGCAAACTGCTTCCCGCTGGTTCCATACGGACACACGCCCGCGTCGGTGCCAAACGCCATCTTCGCGCCCGCCTTCACTGCCTTGCCAAAGTTCTCCCGCTGAATCCGCCCCAGATCTGCATCGTGCGCCAGAAAGTCCGCCGGCGTCTGGCCCGTCTGTCCGCCTGCCTGAATGCACTCCTCGTCATAGATATCCATGTCGAGATACGTGCCATGCTGCTTGGCGAGTTCGATCAGTCCATCGTCCAGCATCTCCGCATGTTCCACCGAGGCCGCGCCCGCCAGAATCGCGTTCCTGATTCCCTGCGCCGCATGCGCGTGCACTGCGACGCGCAGACCGAAGTGGCTGGCCTCGTCTACACCCGCCTGCAACTCCTCCTCGGTAAACTCGATCGACGCCGGACTGCTGCCATGCGCCAGCACCGCTCCCGTCGACAGCATCTTGATATGGTCGGCGCCGTTGTGGGCCAGCAGTCGGACTTTCTGGCGCACTTCCCACGGACTGTTCGCCTCCCCATAATGCAGATCCCAGGGCAACTGGATGTCGGGAGCCTGGCCGGTCATCGCCCCCGCGCCGCCGGTGATCGTAATGTAGGCTCCTGCGACGAACATGCGAGGACCGATCACATCCCCGCGCGCGATCGCATCGCGCAAGGCAACATCGTTCAGCGCTCTGTACGTGCCCACATCGCGTACGGTGGTGAAGCCCGAGAGCAGCATGGCGCGCGCATTGGGAACCGATTCCAGAACGACTTGCGACGCCGTCTTCTTCAGCACATTGAACGGCTCGCCATTCTCAATGGAGTTTCCGTCGGCGAGATGGGTGTGGCAATCAATCAACCCTGGCAGCACCGTCTTGTCGGAGAGGTCAATCCATTTCGCGTCTGCCGGGACGTTCAGTTCGCGGCCCACGGCGGTGATCTTGTTGCCAACGATCAGTATCTTCTGATCCGCGAGTACGGTGCCCGAATCGGGGTCCACCAGATGTCCCGCCTTGATCACCGTCACCTGCCCGAATGCGGACACGGCGAACGCCAGCGCAGATGCTGCCAGAAATGTATTTTTCAAAGTCCCACCCGGATTGGAAACAAACTTCTCCGTGCCGTCTCACATCACCACATTACCCGATCGCCCTGGCCGGTCTTAGCCCACTTTTCAAGTCCGCCGCCAGCAACTGGTGAAACAACTGCTCTCCCGCTTCGCGTCGCGCCGAAAGGCGCCCCGCTCCGTATGCACGCGACTTCAGGCCACGCTGCACTGCCTCGCAAATACCCAGGTCTTCGTCCTGCACGCGATTTCCCACGGCCACACTTCCTTCGTTGTATTCGCGGGCAGCCTCACTCACATCGCTGAAATAAAAGTCGAACACGACCCGGCAATGATCCACATCGAGCGGGATAACGAGATTCGTATCCAGATAGCCTTCGTAGCAGTTGAACATGAAGTTGGGATGCAGCCAGAAATACCACGCCCGGTCGCCCCGTCGCGTCGCACCCGTCGCCGCATCCTCTTGCGAACTCACCATCGGGCTGGACTGCAGGCAATACCGGTCTTCATTTTCGATTGTGTACTGCTTGTAGTCGAGAACCGAACTCAACCCTTTATGAAGATGCGGCACATGGTACCCGCCATCGAGATAGTTGTCGACAAACACCTTCCAGTTGCAGTGGATGTCGTAGGTCTAGGCCGCGCGCAGATCGCCGGACTTCCGATAGCGGAGTGCCCGATCGGTGATGTCGAAATAAGCCTGATCCCATCGCGGACCGGAACCCACCATTCCGATGCGGTTGGGCTGCATGACGCGAGCCGGTCATCCACAGGGCAAGGACCAGGCACACGCCAATAAGCGCGGCCAGAGTCTTGTACCTACGTACGCATACTACCAGAGATCCTGGGAATTATGCTGGTAAATTCCGGTTAAATAAGGTCATTTTGCCGGAAATTCGGAATAGCAAGATAGTATGAAAGAGATCCAAAAGACCTACTGAGAGGTGGACACAGCAGAGAGCCGGTCTGGCGTTCAGAGAGACGCCGCTCAGGCCGGCGTCCCTCCGCGTCCCGTTCAGCGATTAGTTACCCGATCCGCTGGGCGGAAAAACAACGATAGGATCTCCCATCCGATGATACCCTTTTCTGCCTCCGCCCTCTTGTGAGGACTGCGCGGTGGCCGGCTTCACGGTAAAGGACCAAATCTCGAAGCTTGAGCCGTGAAAGCTCTATGTGATTCCATAACGCGTGATTCCACGTTTTCCCATACGGGCACTCGCCGTGAAGGAACGCGACGCACGATGGGTCCTTCCCCATGCGACAATGATGCTCTTCGCAGCATGCGCCGCTTTCTATCTCCTTTTCGTTCTCCTTCGCCGGCAGCGGTTGCGCCGCGCTGATCTACGAGGTCGTCTGGTTTCAACTGCTCCAATTGGTGATCGGCTCTTCGGCGGTTTCGCTCGGCGTGCTGCTCGGCGCCTACATGGGCGGCATGTGCGTGGGAAGTCTGCTGCTTCCCCGCGCCGTCAGCCCGCGCGCTCATCCGCTGCGCGTTTACGCGTGGATCGAGATCGGCATCGGCGTTTGTGGATTGCTCGTGCTCTTCGGCGCGCCGCGTCTGAACGATATTTATCCCGCGATTGCAAATGCGGTCGGAGTCTCCGGATTCAGCGGCATTCTCCTCCGAGCGGCCATCGCCGCTGTGTGCCTGATCCCTCCGACGTTGCTCATGGGCGCGTCGCTTCCGGCGATGTCGCGTTGGGTGAAGGCGAGTCCCGAAGGTGTCGCGTGGCTTGGATATTTCTATGGCGGCAACATCGCGGGCGCCGTGCTCGGAGCCGTCCTCGCCGGATTCTATCTGCTGCGTTTGTACGATATGGCGATCGGCACGTACGCTGCTGTGGCGATCAATATCGCGGTCGGCATCGCGGCACTGGCATTCGCGAGATTCGCGGGAGCTTGGCCGCAAACAAGGGAAGAAGCGATTTTAGATGAAGCATCGCCGGTTGCCGAGGTTGTGGAGACTGCGCCTATCGAGACGGCCTCTCCGGCTCCCGCGTGGACGATTTACGTCACCCTGGCGCTCTCGGGTTTGTGCGCCTTAGGAGCCGAAGTCGTCTGGACGCGCCAGCTTTCTTTAATGTTAGGCGCGACGGTTTACACTTTCTCGATCATCCTCGCCGTGTTTCTCTCGGGGCTCGGGATCGGCAGCGGCGTGGGAGCGATCCTCGCCAAGCGCGTGAATGCGAGCATCGCGCTCGGCGTGTGCCAATGTCTGCTGGCGGCTGCGGCCGCGTGGGCTGCCTATACGATCTCGACTCTCATTCCCGCGCCCGACTTCGATCCCACCTTGCTGCTGGGCCCCATCGAGATCTTCCTGCTCGATCTCACCCGCTGCGCGTGGGCGATTCTACCGGCGGCCATTCTATGGGGAGCGAGTTTTCCCCTCGCGCTTGGCGCGCTCGCGGCGGCTTCCCGCGGAACGGAATCCCGCCATGACGACACAGGCGCGCTCGTCGGCGCAACCTACGCCGCGAATACGATCGGCGGAATCGTAGGAGCGCTCGCGTTCAGCATGATTCTGATTCCCGCGATCGGCACACGTGCATCGGAGCGCTGCCTCATCGTGATTTCCGCCATAGCGGCTCTCGTGATCCTCGCGCCTTTAATTCGTACTTCGAAGATCGCGACGGCAATTATATTGGCCGCGATCACCATCGGCGGCGCGGGCGCGTGGACCGTTCGCGACGTGCCGTGGCTCGCGATGGCGTACGGCCGCAGGATGAATGAGTACAAGGATTACAACAGCCGCCTCCTTTACATGGGCGAGGGCCGCAATTCATCCATCGCGGTTTCCGAGTATCCGACCGGCATTCGCTATTTTCACGTCAGCGGCAAGGTGGAAGCCACCACGGAAACGTTCGACATGCGTTTGCAGCGGATGCTCGGGCATCTTTCGGCGCTGCTGGTGCGCAAGCCGGAATCGGTGTTGGTGGTCGGTTTCGGAGCAGGCGTAACCGCCGGTACGTTCGTGCTGCATCCCGATGTAAAGCACATCACCATCAGCGAAATCGAGCCTCTGGTGCCCGCCGCCAGCTCGCAATATTTCCGGGTGCAGAGATTACGATGTGCTGCACGATCCGCGCACGCGCGTTTTTTACGACGACGCGCGGCATTTCGTGCTCACCAGCAAAGAAAAGTTCGACATCATTACGTCCGATCCGATTCATCCGTGGGTGAAAGGCACCTCGACGCTCTACTCGAAAGAATATTTCGAGCTATGCAAACAGCACCTGAATCCCGGTGGTGTCGTGACGCAATGGGTTCCGCTGTATGAAAGCGACATCGACACGATCAAAAGCGAGCTCGCCACGTTCTTCTCCGTTTTCCCGCACGGGACGATCTGGAATAGCGACGCGAAAAATCAGGGCTACGATGTCGTGCTGGTGGGCCGCGCGGAGCCGGAGGCGATCGATATCGACGAATTAGACGCGCGCATGAAGCGGCCGGATCACGCGAAAGTGGTCGAATCGTTGGAAGAAGTAGGACTGGGCTCGGCATTCGAGCTCATGAGCACCTACGCCGGCCGCGACGACGAACTGCGCTCTTGGCTCGAGGGAGCGCAGATCAATCGCGATCTGAACATGCGGCTGCAATATCTCGCCGGATGGGGATTGAATTACAACCACGCCGACGTGATTTATAAGCAGATCCTGGACTATCGTAAGCTGCCGAAGGATTTGTTCCGTGGGTCGAAACAATCGCTTGCCCGGCTCGGCGCCGCACTCGATGCGCAGGGGCATTAAAGCCCGCTTCAATAAATCCCGTCATCAACAAAGCCCCGTCATCCCGAATCCCCGCCGAACGGGGTGAGGGATCTGCTTCTAAACCATTGGTTGATGGCCGCGCAAAAAGCAAATCCTTCGCGACCTCGCTCGGGATGACACGCTGGGAGGATTCTGGGGGACTCGTGGTCTCACCGGCGGTCGGAGTCTGCCAGCTCCCTCGAAAGAGCGGCGTAGAATACACTCATGCGAATTCTTATCGCCCTGACGCTGGCGGCGGCGCTGGCTGGAGCACAATCCAAGCCCGGTGCGGAGTCCGCGCTCCCCGCTCCCGGATTTCATCATCTTCATCTGAACTCCACCGATCCCGAAGCTGCCATCGATTTCTACACCAAGCAATTTCCCAGCACGGAAAAAACCACGTTCGCGGGACAGCCCGCGCTCAAGACCGGAAACGTCTACGTGCTCTTCAACAAGGTCAGCAAGCCTCCGAAATCGCCGTTGAATGGAGGCGCGCAAACCGCGATCTGGCATTTCGGCTGGCATGTGACCGACGAGCGCACGGATCTCGCTCGCTATCAGCAAACCGGCGTGAAGCTACTGCCGCTGTATACCGGAGAAGGCGAGGTGTCCGTGCTCGTGAGCAGCGATACGTGGCCCGGCACCGGAGGATCGCTGGGGCTGACGCGGAAGCAGATCAACGAGGCGAAAGCGAACGGCGTGAAGCCGCTCGGCGGCGAGGGCTTCGCGTACATGGAAGGTCCCGATCACGCGTTGATCGAGTATCAGGGGAACATGCCACGCGAGCGCTTCAATCACGTGCACATGTATCAGGAAGAGCCGTTGTGCGCGCAGGCGTGGTACGTGACGCACCTCAATGCGAAGGCGCGGCAAGGCACCGTGACGCGTTCGGAATCCGATTGCAGGACGCCTCAAGCGAAGGAACGCGGCGAAGAGAGTTGGCCGGCGCTCGGTAAAGACGGAATGCTGCGTTCGCCCACCGGCGGCGTCACGTTCGACGATGTGGCGCTGAACTGGTATCCGAATCCGTCGGAAGCGCCGGGCCCGTCGCATCCGTTGGTTCCGACCCGCGGCCAGCTTTACGATCATTTCGCGCTGAGCGTCACCGATCTGGATGCGTGGAGCGCGAAGCTGCGCAAGGAGAATGTAAAATTCCTGACGAAGTCGTATAAGCTCGGCGATCTCCGCGCGATCATGATCGACGGACCGAGCCACGAAGCCATCGAGCTCGTAGAAGTGAAAGCCGGACGGTAGCTCGGCTCGAATCGTTGCAGGCCCGCTCATTGACATTCGCGCTTCTCTTCCGCCGTCAAAAATTCGTCTCGTCTTAGAACCGCGAGAGTGATCGAGCGGGCCGAAGAGGAATGACCTTTGCTCGCGTCGCGTACTGCGTCACCTCGTCGCGCGAATTTCCTGTATCCTCTAACGTGGATATCGAGAATTCAAACTGCGATCCGAGGGAATTGAAAATATGAAGAGGCGAATCAACAGGCAACTTCCCGCGCTCGGCGCGGCCGTATTAATGACGATGGGTGCTGGGCTCGTGCAGGCGCAGGTGCCCGCCGATATCGAGGCGCAGCTCGTGAAGATCGGACACATCGTCGATCCGGCCTGCACTGCGAAGCTGTATCGGCCGTTGATGCCGGCCAACGACATTCACAGCAAAGTGACGCCTCTCTATCCGGGCGTCGCCATCACACGCGATATTTCCTTCGGGCCGAACACCAAGGACGTGCTTGACGTCTTCACCGCGGATAAAGGCGGCGGATCGCGCACCGTGCTCATGTACCTTCCGGGCGGCGCGGGCAACAAGACCGAGCAGCAGAATCGCGAAGCGAACGCATTCATGGACAACATCGGACGCTGGGGCGTGAAGAACGGGATGGTCGTGCTCGTGATGCAGCGGCATCCCGGCCAGAGCTGGGACGATCCGGGCCGCGATGTTTCGAAGATGGTGGTGTGGGCGGAAGACAACGTCGCGAAATATCACGGCAATCCGAATCGCATGTTCCTGTGGGCGCAATCGGCCGGCAACGGACCGCTCGGCATCTATCTGGGACGTCCCGAATTGTGGGGACCGAAGGGCGTCGGCGTGAAAGGTGCGATTTCCATGTCCGGCCAGTTCAATATCACGCCGCTGCAAGTTCCCGGCGGCGGGCGTGGTCCCGCTCCCAATCAACCCGGCGGGATTTTTTACGGCGCGGGCGCGACTTGCGGATCGAATGGACCCGCGTCGACCGATGGCCTGATCGATGGCCCGAGCCGAGCGACGCCGGCCGCGGAAGGTGCGGGACGGGGCCCTGGTGCGCCTCCGGATGCCGCGACGTTAGAGATGCGTTCCAGCCTGCCCGAGTTGCGCAAGACGAAAGTGAAGTTGATGTTCGCCTCGGCTGAACTCGATCCGGGCGTGAACGGCGGCATGGCGCCGTTCTATCAAACGCTGCACGACGATCTGTGCAAAAACAATTCGAAGAACTGTCCGGCCATGCTGTACGAAAAGGGCGAGAGCCACATGTCGGAAGTGTTCTCGGTCGATACGCCGGACCAGACCGTTTCCGGTCCGATCCTCGCTTGGATGAAGAGCGTTAAATAAGAGCGGGCGGAATCGCACCGCGGGCTGCGACTCGATTTTCGCGCGGGCGTTCACACCGCGATCCTGGCGATCCGCGCGCTTTCGTCCGATACCTTGCGTCCGCGGCATCGTCGCTGCGTGGCCGATGCGGGAGGTCGCGCCCGTCATGACGATCGTCTTTCCGTGCGATCCGCACCCCCTTTTCCAGCGGGCAGCCGCGCTCTCATGATCCATTTTCGCGCTGTGGGAAGCCTTCGAAAGTTGACACTCGTGAACTCTCGTGCCTATAATTTTTTCGCCCCTACCCAACGGTTCTTGGCCCGCGCGGTAGCGGTATCAGGAGTGAATATGAAGAGCTCTACTCGATTCGGAATTGCCGGTGGATTGGTGTTTTTGGCCGTGCTCAGCGCACGCCCCATGCTCGCGCAAGGCGGCAAAGGCGCGGGATCGCCGACCGATATTTCCGGAACGTGGCGCAAGATCGGCCAGGAAGATACGCACGAGCGCGGTTCGGGTCCTGATCCCGGGGAGTATTGGGGTTTACCGCTCAACGATGCGGCTCGCATGCGCGGGGACACGTACAACGAAGAGTGGGTTTCCACCTCTTACATTCTGCAATGCCGCCCGCATCCCACCGGCTATCAGCCGCTCGGTCCCGATCCGATGCGTATCGAGCAACTCACCACTCCGATCAATCGTCAATTGGTCGCCTATCGAGTCTCCTACGACGAAAATCCGGGCGACCGCATGATCTGGCTGGACGGCCGCCCGGGTCTTTCGCCGCTCGCGGTGCATACCTGGGAAGGTTTCTCGAAGGGGCATTTCAAAGGCGACACGCTGATCATCGAAAGCGACCATATGAAGGAAGCGTTCCATCGCCGCAACGGCGTTCCGAGCAGCTTCCGCGCCCGCACGATCGAACATATTTCGCTCGATGAACCGTATCTCACCTGGGTGGTCACCACCTACGACGACGACTATTTGACCGAGCCGGTGGTCCGCAGCGTGACGTATATTCGTGCGCCGAACGTGCAGATTCCGCCCTATCCGTGCGCCGCGCAGCAGGAAGAAATCGGTGCGGACGCCAATAATTATCGTGTTCCCAATTACTTCATGGGTGAGAATCCGTATCTGACGGAAGTGGCCGTGAAATACAAGGTGCCGCTCGAAGGCGTTCGCGGCGGAGCCGAGACCACCTATCCGGAATGGCGTGCCAAGGGCTTGGCCTTGAAGCCGCCGCCCGTTCAGTTTACGTTGAAGCCGAGCTACACCGACCCATCAACAAAGATCGCCGAACGCGCCGCGGCCATGCCGAAAAAGGCTCCGGCCTACGATCACGTGGAAGCGCTGCACGCGGGCGGCAACGTTTATATGATTGCCGGCGCGGGCGGCAACATCGCAGCCTCGGTGGGCGGCGATGGGATTCTGCTGGTCGATTCGGGAGCGGAACAGGCTGTCGATAAGGTGCTCGCCGCGGTCGAACAACTGAATAAGGAAATGCGTCCTCCCGAGCGTCCGGATTCGGCTTCTCCCTTCGCCGACACATGGCAGGCGACACATGCATTCGCGCCGACCAATATCCGGACGATCATCAATACCAGTCCGATTCCGGATCACGTCGGCGGCAACGCCAAAATTCGCGATTCGAAAATTTTCCATCCGCTCGGAGTGCTCGGCGAAGAGGAGCAGGGCAGCGAAATCATCCTCGCGCAGGAGAACGCCTCGAAGCGCATGGGAGATATGAAGCTTCCCGATGATGGCATTCCGACCAACACGTACTTCTCGTCGCGCTACAACATGCACCGCTTCTTCAACAATCAGGCGGTGCAGGTTATGTATGAGCCCCATGCGTTGACCGACGGCGATTCCATCGTATTCTTCCGCAAGTCGGACGTGATCGCGACGGGCGACATTTACATCGCCGATCAGTATCCGCCGATCGACGTGGCGAGGGGCGGCTCTATTGACGGCGAAATCACCGCACTCAACAACGTCTTCGACATGTGCGTCACGGAATTCATGGCGCAGGGCGGGACGATGATTATCCCCGGCCACGGCTGGCTCGGCGACGCGGCCGACCTCGGCTACTATCGCGACATGCTGACGGTCATTCGCGAACGTATCCAGAAAATGGTCGATGGCAAGATGACGCTCGCGCAGGTGCAGGCCGCGAAGCCGACCATGGATTACGATCCCGAGTATGGCCGCGAACCCGGCGTCACCGCCAAGTTCGTCGAAGCCGTTTATCGCAGCATTTCCGACAAGAAGAAGGGCAAGTAAACGAGGGCCTCTCAGGAAATCCAATGACGCAAATGAAAAAGCTCGCTCTCCTTCTTCCCGCGGCGCTCTTAACGATCGCTCTTCCCGCGACGCTCACTGCGCAAGGACGCGGCGGGGGACGCGGCGCCGCGCCGCCCCTTCCGGCCAAGGCCGATGCTCCCGTCGATCTGACTGGTTACTGGACCGCTGTTATCACCGAAGACTGGCACCAGCGCATGCTGACCGCGGAGAGGGGCGATTTCGGCACCGGCGCTCCCGGCGCCGTGAACACGCCCGGGGAACGTCCCGGTCCGAGCAACATTCCTTACAATCCCAACGGCCGCAAGACCGCGCTCGCGTGGGACCCCGCCAAAGACGAGGCGGAAGGCAATCAGTGCAAGGCGTACGGAGCGGTCGGCGTGCTGCGTCAGCCGACGCATCTGCATATCACCTGGCAGGACGACAACACGCTCAAACTGGAAGCGGACCTCGGCACGCAGACGCGCTTGTTCCACTTCGTCCCCGAGCCGGGCGGAATGGGCTCACCCGCGTTGAAGACAGCGGCTCCTGCCGGTGAAGCTCCCAGTTGGCAGGGATATTCGACCGCGTACTGGAAAGAACTCGGCGGCAAGGAAGGTTTCGAGAGAGGCGGCAGCATGACCGCCATCACCACCGATCTGAAGCCCGGCTACTATTATCGGAACGGTCTGCCGTACACCGGCAACGCCGTGCTGACGGAGCATTTCCGCGTGATCGATATTCCGCAGAGCGGCCAGTGGCTGACCTTTTCTTCGATGGTCGTCGATCCCGAATACCTGACGCAGCCGTACATCGTCACGTATCAGTTCAAGAAGCTCGCGAACGGTTCCGAGTGGAATCCGCAGCCCTGCGCGGTGAAGTAAGCCAAGGACCGGCTCCGCCATGAATAGCTCCGTGCATCACTTCGCTCGGCGCTATTGGAAACGGTGAAGCGATTACGTCTGCTCGCGCGCGGCGCGCTGCGCTAACTCATCGCAACGGTTGTTGTCGTCGTGGCTGGCATGGCCCTTGGTCCACGTCCAGCGCACTTTGTGATGCTGCACCAGGTCGTCGAGCTCCATCCACAGGTCCTGATTCAGCACCGGCTTTTTCGCGGCTGTTTTCCAGCCGTTGCGTTTCCAGCCGTTGATCCAGGTTGTGATTCCATTTTTTAAATATTCGGAGTCGGTGACGACTTCCACTTCGCAACCTTCCTTGAGCGCGCGCAGGCCTTCCATCGCGGCGGTCAGTTCCATTCTATTGTTCGTGGTTTCGCGTTCCGAACCGGACATCTCGCGTTTGTGATCGCCGTAACGCAGGATGTACGCCCACCCTCCCCGCCCCGGATTTCCGAGACACGCGCCGTCCGTGATCAAGCGTACTTGCTTCATGTTTCTTCTATCATAGGATTGATGTCGGATTCGCAGCTTTCTTCCGCGGGATCGCCGGGACCCGAAAAGCCGCTGGTCATGATCCCCGTCATGGCGGAAGACGTGGCGCGTCGCGAGCGCCGCCGCAAGGCCGGAGTCGCCGCCGCCGCCATCGCCGCCGGATTTCTGGGATGGTACATCTATCAGCGGACCGTCGATCCGGTGCACGCGCAGCAGGCCTATAACGATGGAATTCGTCTGGTCCGCGCCACGCGCTATGAACAGGCGATTCTGAATTTCGATCGCGCCATCGACCTCAAATCCGATTTCGCCGATGCGTATCGGATGCGCGGCCGCGCGTACGTGTCCATTGGAAAGCCCGACAGCGCGATCCCGGACTTTACGAAAGTGATGGCGCTGCAACCGAACGAAGCGACGGTCTATGTCGAGCGCGGATTCGCTTTTCTGGATAAGAAAGATTGGAATCGCGCGATCGCCGACGCGGCGCGCGCGCTGGCGCTGAACAATAAGCTCGCGCGGGCCTATAACCTGCGCGCGACCGCGGTACGTGCGGCGGGAGATCCTGCCAAGGCGATTGAAGATTTCGACCGCGCCGTGGAGTTGAATCCTGATCTGGACAATTACTTCCAGCGCGCGGCGACTTATCAGCTATTGAACGATCATAAACACGCAGTGGAAGATTTCGATCAAGCGCTGGCCGCGTCGCCCGATCAGCCCCATATTTATTTCGCGCGAGCACAATCGCGCGCCGCGCTCGGGGATAATGAGGGAGCGCAGGAAGACATCCGTGCCGGGCGCAAGATCGACGGCTGGTAGAGCGCAAAGCGGCTTAGCTCGCGAGCGCGGGTTCGACCGATAATTCGCGCTCGAAGAACGCGTCCACCGTCGCGAGGATCGACGCGGCGTCGTGGACGTGGTAAATGTCCGCGCGCAGCTTCGCTCCGTTGCGTACGCCGTGCGTGAAATACGTCGCGAACTGTTTCATCTTACCGACCGCATCCGACGCTTTGTGCTCGTGGAGCATGGTGTAATAGCGGCGCATGATCTCGTATCGCGCCTCTTCCGCCGGGATGCGGTAACGTCCCGTCGCCACGTACTCCTCGATCTGCTGAAAGATCCAGGGATTTGACGACGCGGCGCGGCCGATCATGATCGCATCGCAGTTGGTTTCCCGCACGATGCGCACGGCATCCTCCGGCGTCACGATGTCGCCGTTGCCGATGACCGGAATCTTCACCGCCGCCTTTACTTCCGCGATACGCGTCCAATCGGCGCGGCCGCTATAGCCCTGCTCGCGCGTTCGCGGATGCAATGCAATCGCTTGCAAACCGCAATCCTCGGCGAGCTGCGCCATGCGGATCGCGACCAGCTCGCGATCGTTCCAGCCCGCGCGAAACTTCATGGTGAGAGGAACGGTGATCGCGGCGCGCACGCTGCGCAAAATTTTCTCGACCAGCGGCAGATCTCGCAATAAACCCGACCCGCCGTTGCAGGTCACCACTTTTTTCACAGGACAGCCGAAATTGATGTCGACCGCGTCGAAGCCCTGATCCTGGCAGTGGCGCGCGGCGTCCGCCATCACGTCGGGATCGGCGCCGAAAAGCTGCGCGGTGATCGGATGCTCCTCGGGCTCGAAATATAAGTAGCGAAAGGCCCTTGTCGGCTTGGCCCCGCGCGCCATCGATTTCGCGGTCGCCACCACGCCGTGCGAGCTCGTGAACTCCGTCATGATCAGGCCACAGCCGCCCTGATCGCGAATCAGGCGTCGAAAAACGGTATCGGTGACGCCCGCCATCGGAGCAAGCACAGTCGCCGGGGCGAGGCGCAGAGGGCCGATCTGAAATTCGCGGGGAACCATGAGCGAAATTTCATTTTACCGTGCTCATGCCTCTGCTCGGGCTTCGCGATTCCCGCATCTATCGCGAACGCTTGGTCTTAAGGTTTAGAAGGGCTCGGCGACGTGATCGATCGGCGCAAAAAGCGTGCGTCCGGTCAGGAAACTTCGCGTCGTCTGGCGACGTAACTATGGATAGGGGCGCCTGGCTGGCCGAAGGATTGCCCGGAAAATGGGGGATTCTCCTCGACGGGTGAAAGCCGTCCGGTTCGAACCAAGCTGAGGTGAGGAATGAATGCAAAATTCGTTCTCGGATTTGCGATGGGGGTTATCGGAGCATCCTCCTTCGCATTCGTGACCATGAAGCCTGTGCAACCGGTGGTTTCTTCTACGCCGGTCGAAACCACGGCTCCGGCAAAATCTCCGAGCACTCCCGAAACGCCGCCGGCGCTTTCCGACCCGGCGTCCACTCCCGATGCAGATCCCGCGCCGTCGTCCGACAGCGATCCGGCCCCTTCGCCGGTGGAGACGCACCCGCAAATCAACGTGCCCGCTCCCTCCCCGAGCGGCGCTCCGAGCCAGGAGAAACGCGGTACGCCATCTGTTCGCGATGCAGCAGACGGGCGCCGGATTCCGTCTCCTTCGTACGAAGAACACCTGCCTTCCTACGAAGAACACCGCCGCGAACAACTGGCCTCGCGAGGGTCTGCTTCAGGAACATCCAATCCTCCAGGCAATCCCACTCTAGAGGCTTCGAACTCGCCGATTCCGTCACCACCCGTTCTCTCGACCGCTGTAAGGAATCCCGACCCTCCGAGCGCGCCATTGCCTGTGGCCTCTTCGCCCGCAACATCTTCCCCTACCGCCGCACCACCCGTCCCCACGCCATCGGCTCCCGCCTCACCCGATTGGCATACGCTTCCGGGTTCGGACCCGGCGGCTTCACCGCAGCGAGGGACGATCACGCAACGGTCAGGAGTCTCAGGACCGCTCAGCACGCAGCCCAGCGGACCGTTGGCTTCTCTACGGCCTGAGCTTGGTCCGTCCATCGCTCGGACGCCGGAACCGTCTCTTCCCGTGCGCCAGCCGAACACCGTTACGCTGCCGGTAGGGACGGCGATCTCGATCCGGCTGGGTGAAAAGATCTCGACCAATCGCAATCATGCGGGTGACAGCTTCTTCGCAACGCTCGATCAACCTGTCGTGGTCGACGGGTTCGTGATTGCCGAACGCGGCGAGCGCGTCGAAGGCCGGATCACGGAAGCGCGCACCGCTGGGCGGATTCGCGGCACGCCTGTGCTGGGCGTGGAACTCACGAGTTTGCGGACCTCCGATGGCCAGGCCATCGCGATTCACACCGCTGCTTATGTGAGGCAAGAAAGCAAGGGCGCGTTCGGCCCGGCCGGAAAGATCGGTGGAGGCGCGGTCATTGGCGCGGCAGTGGGCGCGGTCGCGGGAGCGGGAGTCGGCGCGGCCATCGGAGCGGGAGTGGGAACCGTCGCGGGCGCGGGAACTGCGTTCCTCACGCGGCGCAAGCCACTCGTGATTCCGGTGGAGACGCTGGTGACTTTTCGCCTGGATCAGCCGGTGACCATCACCGAGCAATTTCACTGAACATCTACTTGATGTTCTTGTTCACCCAGCCGTCGATGTATTTAATCACATCTTCGCTGTTGCGATCGAGAAACATCTCGTGCATGTTGCCCTTGATGCCGACGTCTTCGAGGCGCACGAAATCGTCTTTCGCGCCGGCCTGATTCAGCCATTTCGGAATGCACACATCGAACACGCGATGATACGTGCCTTCGGCCGAGAGCGAAAGAATCGGCATGTCTTTGTAGCCGACCAGTTTGTGCACCGGCTCATCCTGCATGTAGCAGCCGACTTCATCGCCCGGACGCTCGGAGGGTTCCAGATGGACCTTAATATCCGAGGGCTTGTTAAACGGCGGATCGTACTTCATGGGATTCGGCGTGAGTCCCCACGAGTTCGGATTCACGCGGGTGTAGGCGACCTTCGCCGTGTCGGCCGTGCCGATCTGCGGACCGCCCGGCTCGATGGCGACCATGCCGGCGATGTACTGCGGACGTTCGTCGGCCACGTTGAACGCGAAGCCTCCGCCCTGGGAGTGCGAGAGCAGAATCACTTTGCTTCCGATCTTGTCGAGCAGCGCGACGCCCGCGGGAATCGCGAGCTCCGCTTGATTCGAGACGAACTGCATTTGACCCTTGGTGAAATAATCGAACACCGGATCGCCCATGGTTCCCTTCTTCGGGCTATCGCTGGGCCACTGCGAATATTTCGCCATGCGCGGGAAGTTGCCGCCGGAGAGCATGGGGCCGGTCCAGATCTGCGAGAGATCTTCCGCGGTGCGAATGCCAAGCTTGCCGTCAACGCCGGGAACATAGGCGGAGCGGCCGCGCGCCGGATAATCCACCATGTAAACCGTGTAGCCTTCGTCGATCAGATGATATGCCCAGCCCGGGCGGCCGTCCGGCGTCTGACGCCACACGGCGCCGGTCTGCCCGTTGCCGTGGAACAACACGTACGGATACGGATGCTTCATTTGCTTCGGCACCCACACTTCCGTGTACATCGAACCGCCGTGAATCTCCTGGCCCTTTTCGCCGACGTACTTGCCGCCGACGTAGAAGAATCCCTGGCGCGCGATGTTATCGACAGGGAAGGTCGGAATGGAAGAATTCGGCGTCGCCATCGACGGCTTGTCTTTGTGCGGAACGTTCTTGTCCATCCAGCCGTTGATCCACTTGGCGATATCGTCGCTATTCTTTTCGAGCATCATTTCATGCCCGTTGCCGTGTAGGCCGACGTCTTCCATCTTCACGAACTGTGTTTTCACGCCCGCCTGGTTGAGCCACTTGGCAAGGCACGGATCGGATTCGCGATGATAGCCGCCTTCGGCAGAAAGATACACCACCGGAATTTTTTCAAGATTGATGAGCTTGTGTGCGGGTTCCTTCTGCACGTAGCAGGGAACCACGTCGCCGGGCGCATCCGATTTCTCTTCGAGCACGGGATTCAGCTCGGCGGGATTTTTCACCGGAGGATCGTAAGTGATCGGCGTGCTGGTCACGCCCCAGACCATGCCGCCAGGATTGTTGCTGTAGGCGACCTTCGCGGTGTCGACGTTCTTGATGGGAGGAGCCGCGGGTTCGGCTGTCACGATCGCCTTTACCTGATTCGGACGAGCGTCGGCCATCAGCCAACCAACCGGCCCTCCCTGCGAGTGCGACAAGATAATCACCGGCGTTTTGATCGCGTCGAGCAACGCCACGAACGCGTCGCGGCTTAATTCGTCCTGCGTGAGCGGACCGC
>CAVXVL010000079.1:0-37056 GCA_963765085.1 Terriglobia bacterium
TCAGCTTGTCAGCGCTAGCGAGAATCACTAGATACTATATCGGCCCTTTTCCAGTATTAAGTAGGCTCGCTCTGTGGGTCCCAAGAAACCTCTTAAACGGCTAAGAGCCCGGGATATCGAGACCCGGTGTAACCGGGGAAAACATTTGCAATCTGCGTGTTTCCGAGATGCCGGACAACCAGTTCGCTCAGGACCTCGCGGAAGTCCGTGGTGAGGTTGAGATCGCGCTGTTCGTAGAGCTGTTCCTGGTCAAGTCCCGGCCAATCGCCGTAAACTTTGCCCCCTTTGATGTTCCCCCCGAGCACCATCATGTAGTTGGCGTGCCCGTGGTCGGTGCCGCGATTGCCGTTTTCACGGGCGGTGCGGCCGAACTCGCTCATGGTGACAAGAGTGACGTCGGCCATCCTGTCGCCCATATCCTGGTAAAAAGCGGCCAACGACTGACCGAAGTTCGTCAATAGATTGGCGAGCTGGCCCTGTGTCGGTGTCGCTGCTACCTCGTTGACGTGCGTGTCCCAGCCGCCGACGTCCGTGAAGGCCACTTCCATGCCCAGATCGGCCTTGATGAGGCGCGCGATCTGTTGCAAGGATTGGCTGAATCGGCCGCCGGGATAGTTCGCGCCGTTCGCCGGAGCGTACGGTTGCTTCTGGATCGTCTCGACCATCTTGACGGCCTCAAAGGTTCGCCGCCCGGTACCGTTCATGGCTTTATCCGCGGAAGACTCATACATGGCCTCGTACATATCCGATCCCAAGGTATCCCTAACCTTGAAGTCGTTGAGGTTGTTCATCGCGAGCGCTTCCTGTGCACCGCGGAGACTCCGTGCCACTTCGGTTCCGACGCTGACCGCTCGAACAGGGGAAATCTTCCCCGAGAGCTCGACGGGCAGTGCCCGGTTCAACCATCCGTCAGCCGTGGCTTTCCGGCCGGGCGTTCCGGATTCCATATAATCCTGAGCATCGAAATGCGAGCGCGTTGGATCGGGCGAACCTACGGCGTGGACGACGGCCAGATGGTTGGAATCGTAGATCGGCTTCAGCGGCGCCAGGGCGGGATGGAGTCCAAAGTATCCGTTCAGATCGATCGCGGCGTCCAATCCACCGGTGGGAGCGGGAATGGCGATGGAGGGACGCAATTCGTAGTAGCGTTTGTCGCCAAAGGGAACGACGACGTTCAGACCGTCCACGGCGCCACGCTGGAAAATCGCGACCAATACCTTTTTTCGCGTTCCCACGGTTTCGGCGGCGCTCGCGCGTGCCAGCCAGGCGGGCGCGGACCCGAGGCCGAACATCGCAATTCCCGCACTCTTCATAAAAATTCGCCGTGTAGATTCCATCGCAACCTCCTCTGCGTTTGACGTCGCTTCTCGCGCCGCGTGCGAAGCGACACCGCGGAACGTCGTGGTTCAGCGTCTTTGGAAATCGGGCGAGCCCAAGACGAGCCCGGCAATCAAACCAGGACGCGCCGCCGCATTTGGCTTTTTGTCCGTGTTCTTTTCCTGCTGTTCCGCCAGCATCTTTTCGATGGCCGCACGGGTTTCCGGCGAAATCTCCCGAAACAGGATGCGGCGGGCTACACTCGCCACGTCCGTATCGAACGCGGACGTATTCACTTTGCTCCCCTGCACGTGGTTCTGAGCCAAATCGAGCGCGAAATTCATGCGCGTCAGCAAGGACGACGAATTCAGCCACTCCGCTCCCAGGTTCGAATATCCAGTGGGTTCGAGCTTGCGATACAGAGGCTCGCCCAACTGGTTTAAACGGTTACCGAGAGGAAACGCGAAATCCACATCCGCGCCCGTCGCCCGCACAGCGCTCACGATCATTTCGAACGGGGATTTCACCTTCGCCCGATAAGCCCCCTGCGAGAAGAATTCCTTCGACGTGAAGGCAGTGTGGAGCACCGCGCGAATGTCGCCGTGAGTCTCGCGAAAAGTCTTGGCCATCTTCTCCACCAACTCCGGAGGAGGATCGTCCGCGATAAAACGCTCGGCGAGTTTGCGCGAGATAAATTGCGCCGTCGCGGGATGATTGGCCAGAATATCGAGCACTTTCTCGCCATCTTCTTTTCCGCCGCCTGCGGGAATCGTCACGCCGAGAACGACCTTCGTGCCCTTGTCATGCACCTTCTCGTTGAAGAAGAATCCGCCGCCCTGACGCGGCGCGCGAATGGTCCAGCCCGTGAAGCAGCGCGCGACCTCGGTGACGTCCTTCTGCGTGTATCCGCCGTCCACGCCCAGGGTGTGAAGTTCCATCAATTCGCGTGCGTAATTTTCGTTTAATCCGCGAACCTGTTTCCCCTTCTGCATGGTCTGCGATTCCGGCGCGACGCTCTCCCAGTTATCCAGATAGAAAAGCATGGCCGGACTCAAGGCCGTGGCTTCGAGCAGATCGCGGAAGTGCGCCAGCACGCGAGGCCGGATCGCCTCCCGTTCGTAGCTCGGCACCAGGAATCGGTCGGAGCCTTTGTCGATGAAAACGTTGAAGTGGTTGTACCAGAAATCGACCAATTGCTCTTCGAGTTGCCGATTGCTCAGGATGGCGCGAAAAAGTTTGCCTTCAATCAGATCGTAGGAGATCAACTGCTGGGGCGTGTTCATCAGCAATAATTTGCGGCGCAGCGCCGGACTGGCGGCGGGCATCAACTGGCCGCGCAGATTTTGCGGCAGGGCGATCACGAAATCGTCGACCTTGTTCTCGGGAACGGAGGCGAGAACGGCGCGCTTTTCTTCCAGTGTTCCTTTGCGCAGCATCCGGATCTCGTCCGCGCTTAAAAGATCTTCGAGTTTCACGACGGGATCCAACTGCTCGGCTTCGGGCAGATCCTTCTTCACGCGCACGCGCCGCAGGAGGCGCTGTACCGCCGCCCGCGTCACCGGATCTTCCGGCATCGGTTCGCGGCCCAGCGCGACCGCCCGTATCATCTGTGGATTGGGATAGTTGCGCGCGGCATCGGCCTGCGTTAATCGCAGCGATTCGAGCGGTTCCAATTTGCCGGCCAGCGCGGGATTTTCGGGAATCCGTTCCGGATGCAATTGCAGATCGATCCACTTCTTGAGCCCGAGCTTCTGGACTTCCTCGATATCCCCGGGGCGGGGGCCGAAGGTCAAGCGATTCACCGCTTGCAGGACCTGCTCGTCTTTCGAAAGCTTATGTTGGAACGCGGAATAATCGGCGCGGGCAGGACTCGCCTTTGCCGGGTTCGTCTTGGCGGGCTCCGTCTTCGCGAAGCCGAACACGGCGATTCCTGTCGATCCGGGGAAAGAGGCGGCCGCCAGCAGAGGCAACGCCACTAGCAAAAACCTGCGCATTGGAATTTGCCTCACATTTATCTTAAACGCATCCCGCCGAAGAAAGTTGATAGAAATGTGGGCCTATTATGGTCATACAGCCACGGGGGGAGAGACAGATACCGATGGAAAGCTCGTGGTTACACGAGGTTAAGAGGAAGGTCAGACGATGCCGTATTGCAGGCAGGTGCGGTCGAAAAATCCGTCCGTCATCCCTGCGATGTAGTCGCACACCTGACGATGAGGGGTTGGCCCGCGGACTCCTCGCGATAGTTGGCGGGAAGATACTCGGGCTTGGCCATCAGCAGGTGAAACAATCCGGCGATGCGGGAGGCTGCTGCCCGCCGGCTCGCGGCAAGTTCCTCGGCGCAGTAAACACGCTCTGTGAGGAAGCTTTTCAGTTCGCCCGCTCCCTGCGCTGTCTCCGGCGTGAAGCGCACCACGCGCGCCGGATGCGACCGCACGTCGTCCAACGAGTGAAGGCCGTCCGTGGCGGCGACCGTTCCTTCGATTAGCCCGGAAACCAGCCAATTGATCAATGCCCGTACGGTCTCATGCACCTGCACGCGCTCACTGGCGCCCGGGAAATGCCCCGCGATTTCTTCGTAAAACTCCTGGAATTTCGCAACATTCCGAGCGGCATCCGCGACGGTGACCAGGCCGGCGTGATACACGTCGTCGAGATCGGCCGTGTCGTAGGCGATTTCGTCGCACATATCGATCAACTGGGCTTCAAGGGGCGGCCGCAGACCCGGAAGATATCTCGTCGAGCTCGGGAATCTCGCCGGGTTCAAAGTCGCGCGAATGCTTAACCATCCCCTCCCGAACCTCGAACGTCAGGTTCAGGCCGGGGAACCGCGCATAACTATTTTCAAAGGATTCGACAATGCGTAGCGCGTGCAGGTTGTGTTCGAAATGCGCGCCGAATTGTTGCATGAGCGCGTCGAGTTGCGCTTCTCCCGCATGCGCGAACGGAGGATGGCCGATGTCGTGGGCCAGCGCCAGCGCCTCGGTCAGATCTTCCTGCAGTCCCAGGACTCCGGCGACGGTGCGGGCGATCTGCGATACCTCAATGGTGTGCGTCAGCCGGTTACGAAAATGATCCGACAATCCCGAGGCGAAAACCTGCGTTTTGTTTTCGAGCCGGCGGAAAGCACGCGCGTGAATGACGCGATCGCGATCGCGCTGAAATGGGTTTCGATAGGGATGCGGCAGTTCCGGGTAACGGCGTCCGCGGCTCTGTTCGACGGGAAAACGGAGATGCGAGCGGGCCCGGATCTGATCCTGCTTCGTCGGGCCTGGCCACTATTTCTTCTGATTGGCCTGGTCGATATCCGTGTAACTGGCGACGGCGAGACGGCTCACGGCGAGGCGGGGCGACATGCGCAACTTATCCAGCATTTTGAGCGCCTCCGCTGGGTTCGTCTTACCGATCACCTGGGCCAGCGCCAGGGAGGCTTCGTCCTTCGAAACCATCAAGCTCGGATCTTTCACCAAACCTTCCAGGAGCTTCTGCGCGTCGGCATTCTTCCCTTCGGAGGCGAGCATCCGCGCGAGAGAAGGCGGGCTACGTCGCCATACTCCTTGGGACCATTGTCGGCGACCTGGCGGAATAGCTTTTCGGCCTGTTCCGTATTTCCTTTGTCGATCGCGTCTCCCGCCAGCGCGAAGGCGCCGAACGCGCCTTCCTGGGTTCCGGGGTACTTGGCTGCCAAATCCGAAAAAGCCTTCGTACGGGCCTTGTCCTTGTCGTCCTGCGTCGCGTAGTGCAAATTGGCAGGAAGCGTGGTGTCGCCTACGGTGCCATCCTCCACGCGCAACGCCTGGGTCAACGCTTCTTCACGGACATCCGCCTGATGGCGGTGGTAATAGATCACGCCGGCCACGATCGCGACGACCGCGACGAGGATCGCTGCGTAGCGGACAACCTCAGCTTTATGTGCGGAAGCCCAATCGAACACATCGAAGACTTCTTCGGCGAACTTGTCGCCTTTCAATTCTTTGCGGGAAATACGATCCACGGGATACTCCTGGAGATTTACAATTTCACTATACCGCTTTCGACGGAACCAGCACAGGCATAGTAAAGTACTGAAACCAGTCGGAGAGCGGCGAAGCTCTCCATACTGCTTTACACTAACGACAGGAGCTCTACCGCATGCGTGACATCGAACTATGGCCGGCTTCTCCCGCTGAACGAGTGGCGAGAAACGTACGACACGCTCCACTTGTGGACGCAAATCGTCGGTAAGATCCGCATGACACTTTCTCCTCCGCTGAATCATTGGTGGAGCGTAACCTTGTATGTCAACCCGCGGGGCCTTACGACGGGACAGATCCCGTATCCGTCGGGAGTGTTTGAAATCGAGGTTCGATTTCCAGAGGCACGTCCTACGGGTTTCCGACAGCGAAGGCCGCAGCGTCTCGCGTAAACTCGAACCTCAATCGGTTGCGGACTTCTACCGCCGCCTCTTTGACGACTTGGCATCGCTCGGAATAGCGGTGACATCGATCTCATGCCGCAAGAGATTCCCGGCGCGGTGCCGTTCGATCGCGACTCCGTCCACCGCTCCTACGATCCCGAATACGCCAATCGATTCTGGCGCATCCTCGTCTCGGTTTCCAAAGTCATGGAACGCTTCCGCGCGAAGTTCACCGGCAAGTGCAGTCCCGTTCACTTCTTCTGGGGGAGCTTCGATCTCGCGTGCACTCGATTTTCAGGCCGTCCTTGTCCGCCCCCGGCGCGCCACGGCGTGATCGCGGTCCCGCCTACTCGCACGAAGTTTGCAGTGCGGGATTTTCGGCCCGGCGGAAGCGGGATCGATGGGCCCGCTTTCTACTTCCTACACGGTCCCGAAGCCGGACGGTCTGGAAAAGGCGGCAGTGGAGCCGGCGGGCGCAAGTTGGAACGCGCAGCTCGGGGAATTTATTTTGATGTACGAAGACGTGCGCAAAGCTGGATCGCCGGAAGAAAGCCTCTATGAATTCCTGGAGAGCACTTACAAGGCGGGTGCACGTCTGGCGAAGTGGGATCGCGCCGCGCTGGAGTGCGAGGCTTCTCACTCCTAGCTCACGCGAACTTCGCCGGTGTGGCTGGTATCGTAACCGGCCAGCATTTCAAGGCGGCGGCGAATGGCCGAACGGTTGAGGCTGTCGAGTAGCGCGTCGACGGCAGGCAGTTTGACGAACGGCTGGCGGATCACCGATCGTAACGTTCGGTTGCAAGCGGGAGAAAGCCTAAGCCGAACGCCTGCGCCGCCGATCTGGTGGCGATGCAGCAATCGGCTTCACCCAAGCTGACGGCCAGGGCGGCGGGGAGATGCCCGTGAGCCTCGCGTTCATATCCGGCGACGGCTTTGCCCGCAATGCCCGCGTTCGCCAGCTCGCGATCCAATAGCTCGCGGCTGCCCGCACCGCTTTCCCGATTGATGATTCGAACGTCGCGACGAGAAAAATCGGCGGCGGCACGAATCGCTTTCGGATTGCCCGCCGCGAATACAAGCCCCTGTTCCCAGATCGCGAACGTCACCACCTTCACGCCTCCGCGCGGGAAAAGCTTGCGCACGGCGGCTAAAATGTAATCTCCCGTGGAAGCATCCCGAAGGTGCGAACCAGCGATGTGTACAAATCCCTCCTTCAGCCAGTTGAGCGATTGACGGCTAGAGGACGACGCTACGATTAATTCGACGCCCGCTGTCCTCGAAAGGTGATGCGCGAGCAGAGCAATTCCGGGATCGCATCCCGCGACCAACAATCGTTTACTCTCCGAGCCATCGGCGGAAAAGCTCGAATGCTCGCGGGACCAGTGCGCCGCGCCTGCTCGATGACAACTCCATCGGCGAGCGGCAAAACAGCCGGCTCGGTTCGGCGGAACCACGATCGGCGCTTGCCCACCTCGCACAGCTGTACGGGCTGTACCCTGCGCAGAGGATCGCCTGTGTTGAGGACTTCGGCGCTGACTGGTTTGGCGGGCGCTTGAACTTCGCTCTCCAACTGAAACAGATCCTCGACACGGACTTCCAGAATACGCGCGAGCGCGAGGGCGAGCGTCGTGTTCGGAACGTAATCCCCGCCTCCATCGCGTAGATCGTTTGCCGGCTTACGCCGCGCCGAGCGAGCCAGTTGGGCGGCGGAGATTCCTCGCCGCCGGCGGATCTCGGGAAGCTGAGTGCGCGTTTCCATTTATTTGAAAGGTATGGCCTGGACGTGCATTTGGGAAGCTAGTGCGCGATCCGAAACGGCGCGCGAATTTCCGCGGCCTGGTCCCCGATTTTATCGCGCATCGTGATCACCAGTATGTAGGGGCCCTCCGGAACCATGGGATCCAGGTTCAGGCTGATGGCGCCGGGACGTAGTGCTGGGGGTAAAAAGATTCGTGCGAATCGTCCGCCGCGGCCGGTTGCGCGAACACCTGCTCGCCGGTTTCGCGCAGGATCGCCAGACCGTATTCGACGGAATAGCGGTTCTTCTCGCCGTATTTAAAGCCGGTGATGTCGAAGCGGGCCCACAACATTTCGCCGGATGGTAGATGGCCGGGTCGAGCGAGGTGGCATCGGTTTCCGTGCGCTGAAAATGGAGGTTACGGGCCACCAGCTGTGAACTCGCTTCCACTTCGCGTCCGCGTACTTTCAAATTCAATTGTGCATTGACCTCAGAAGAGCCCACCTCATCCGCACTTTTGTTTCGACCCAAAATTTCCGCCGGGAGCGAACGGAGGAATGACGAAACTGTAAACAAATCAGGACGCCAGTTCTTGTCTTGCGAAATACGGGCGCATCGATTCGTCCGGCGGCGTCGGGCACGACCGCGACACCGGCCTCGTCGGAAACGTGGAGTTGCCAGGAAAGTTTGACGCTATGCTGTTCGTCGCCCGTGGTTGCGGTCTGATAACCCATCAGACGGCAGCTGAAATAGACAGTTTCTCCCGGCAGGAAGACATGCGCGTCGCTCAAAAGCGGACCGTCTTACTGATGTACAGCCACGCGTTCGATGGCGAGCGCTCCCCACGAGGGCTGCGCGAATGCGAGCGCGAACAACGGCAGCGCGAGCCAACGTCGCTCCCGCCAATCGAAGCGACCCGCTAGTTTCCGCCGGGCGCCGGCATGGAGACGCTTGTATCCGTATCCAGACGGAGTGGAAATTCTACCCATACATTCTTCTCCGTGCCGGGCTCGCCTCCATCGGTCAGGCGAAGCCGGTAAGAGGTCAGAGGCACGTCGAATACGAGGTTTCCCTGGCGCGTTTCCGCGGGATTGAGCGTGCGCAGCAAGCCGAACCAGTTCTCGACGCCGTCCCCATTTTCTGATCTCTTGGTATTCTTGCCGTTCGCTCCCTCTAGGGAAAAAAACGGCAGGGAAATTTCTTTTCCGCCGCCGTTGGTGGCCGAGAACATCACCATCAGGAAGCGATTCTCCGGTGTGCGGGCACTGAATAGATCTCCGATTTGCGGCTTCCAGACGGTTTGCACCACGTTATAAACCAACGGCCCATGGGTGATGCGCTCGCCCATCTGATAGTTGATCTGGGGTCGATTCTGAGGCTTCGCGCAACCGCTCAGCAGAGTCATCCCGACGACTGAACATGAATCCCATGACGACCCGTGAAAAATGAGGCACAGAGGATTCGAGCACAGGGACGGGAGCAACGGCCATCGGGAAGACGTCAGGCGTCTGAGCATGTTACCTCCACACTTTATCGGGTCGCGGCAAAGAAGGCAAATAGCGGTCCCGCTTTAAATTCGCTTCTGTCACACTACCAACGGGAGGCAAGACAAGGGTGTTGAATATTGGAAAATCCGTCCTCATTGGTCTCGTGGGCATCGGGATCGGCGCGGTTTGGCATGCCACATCCATGGCGCAGGAAAATCCAACTTCGGGCGTCGTCACGGTTTACGATCACGCGAAGCTGGACGCGTCCTTTACGAAGGCGCTTGCGAATGACGGCTCAGACCTGTTGTGGAGCAAGGGGACATATAAAGTGGATACGCACAGCCGGGATAACGGGAAGGCCGCGTGCAAACCCGAAGGGTGCAGCCATAAGACCTACACGGCCGTCGTATACGTGGTGAGCGGAGCTGCCACGCTGGTGGTCGCTGGATCGGCGAAAGCTGTGGCGGCCGATAAATTTGGAGGGCAGTCGATCGCGGGTGCGGCAGTCGCATCGCATCAGCCAAGGCGATGTTTTCATCATGCCTCCCGACACGTTCCACTGGTACAAAAATGTCGAAGCGCCGTTTCGCTATCTAGAAGTGCCCGTCCCCTAAACCGCTTCTAGCGGCTCAACAATTCCACGATCCGCGCTCTTACCTCGTTGGTTAAGCGCTCGCGATCTTTGAGGATCATGCCCTTGGTCGGAATCGGATCGCCGATACGCAAATGTACGACGCCCCGGCGAAAAACCGCCGAACCCATCGGCATAATCTCGCGCGTCCCGTTCAGCGCAATCGGAACAAGCGGCACTTGCGCCTTGATCGCGATGTAGGCGGCCCCCTCTTTGAATGGTTGCAGGAGCCCATCTTCGGAGCGGCCTCCTTCCGGGAAAACCAGCAGAGAAATTGCACGGTTTTGCAGTATTTCAGCGGCGTGCGCCATGGTTTTCACGGCTGCGCGCGGGTCGTCGCGAGGAACGGGGATGTGGCCCGCGTGCGTCAAATGCGTCCCCAGGAAAGGGATTTGAAACAAACCTCGCTTGGCCAGAAATCGGAATTGCACGGGGATGTGCGTGAGAACCACCGGCGTATCCATATAACTCAAGTGATTTCCGCAGAACACGTAGTGGCCGTGGCGATCCAACTTCTCCAGCCCTTCGACTTTCACCCGCACGCCGACAAAGAGCAGCAAAGAACGCGCCCACACACGCGCGACGCCTAAAGTCGCGTCGCCTTTCGAATCGAAGAACGACACGATGATGCTGACGCATCCGAGCAGAATGGTGGAAAGAATAATGAGCGGGTCGATGACGACCAGGCTCCGCAGGAGCGCAAAGGGCGCGGTGCGCACCTCTGATTTTGCCGGCTCGTTCGCACCGCGATCCGTTTTGCGCGACTTATCTACGCGGTCCATGAGCTAGAGAAGGGCCATGAGCTTCTATTGTAAGAGGCCGCACGCGCCTCTCCCACCAGGAACAGCGAGCCGGTCACGATAACGACGTCGTCGGCGGACGCTTCCTTTTGCACGAGTTCGAGCGCCTCGGCGATATTCTGCGTCACGCGGCCTCGTCCCGCGAGCTCCACCAACGCCTCTGGCCGCAGAACGCGCGGCGAATCGAAAGCCGTGAAGATCAATTCATCCGCGAGCGGGAACAAAATGCCCGCGATCTCTTCGATGGATTTGTCGCGCATCGCGGCGTAAACGATCCATCGTTTGCGATCCCCGTAGAAGCGCTCGAGGTAGCGAGCGAGCGCACGCGCTCCGGCCGGATTGTGCGCGCCATCGAGAATCACATCGGGATTCGGAGACGTGCTCCAGGCGTCCAGGCCAGTGCGTCTCGGCGATGCCCTTGGGCGAAATTCCCCAGCGTGTCGAGCGCGAGCGCGGCAGTACGGCGTTGTCCACCTGATGTTCGCCCGCCAGCGGGCATTTACCGTGCCGATCCCCTCGATCACAAAGCGGCTACCGCGCGCGTCGATATCTAGCTCGCGAATAGGCGCGTCCGGGCTCTGTTCACCGGAATGCCGAGCTCCTCGGCCCGAGCTCCCAGAACGCCAGCCGCTTCGGGCCTCTGTTTCGCGAACACCGCGGGACACCGGCGTTCAGATCCCGCCTTTTCTCCCGCGATCGCTTCGATGGTGTTGCCCAGATAAACTTCGTGATCGAAATCGATCGGCGTGATCACGGTCAGCGCCGGATGGACGACATTCGTCGCATCCAGGCGTCCCCCCAGGCCGACTTCGATCACCGCGGTATCGACCTTTTTCTCGCGAAACAGCAGAACCCCATGGCCGTCACGGTCTCAAAATAGGTCGGATGGCAATCCAGGTCGAGCGTTTCGGCGGCCTCGTGGACCGTGTTAAAGGCCCGCCTGAATCGGCCTCGGTGACGGGAATTCCGTCGATCTGGATACGCTCCGTCGGCTCGATCAGATGGGGCGAGGTGAACAGCCCGGTGCGGATGCCCGCCGGCTTGCAATCCGGCGTCGATCATCGCGCAAGTGGAGCCTTTTCCATTCGTTCCTGCGACATGGACGATCCGGTAGGCGTTTTCGGGATGTTCCAGGGCACCCAAAATCTGCGCCGATCCGTTCCAGGCCGAGCTTGGCCGATTTCATCTCGTTGCCGAGAGCGTAGAGGAATTGGACGGAGTCGGGGTAATTCATGCGGCGCGAAGTTATTATTTTGCCAGACGTGTTGGGGGGAGGCGAGAAGAATCAGGCGTTCAGGTCGAAAGCTCGCTCCAAAGGGATCTCGATCGCGGGATTCTCCGTGCGCAGGATTTCGCAGACTTCTCCCGCCGGATTCTTTTTCGAATAGTTGAGCGCGGTCTTTTCGCGGGGGTCGACGATCCAGATCCATTCGACTCCGGTGCTCAAGTACTCCTGAATTTTCGGCAGCATCCGGACCATGCGATCTTCCGGCGAGAGGATCTCCACAACCAGAAAAGGCGGAACGATAGGAATACCGTAGCCCACATTGTCGTCGCGCCACACGGCGATATCGGCCACCCGGTAGCGCCGCGAATGAATCTGAAGCCGAATCTCGGGTACCACCCGAATGCCTAACTGCGGACGCAGCCTCCGCAGCAGGGTGGCCAGCACCATCTGCACGTCGCCGTGCGGCAGCTCACCCATATTTCGCTCCACGATTTCGCCGTCCAGGTACTCACAATCCGAGCCATCGAAACTGGTTCGGAGGTATTCCTCGACGCTCATCAGCACTTTGGTGCTCAAACCGCGATCCTCAACCGCATTATGACACCGATTCCCCAAATGGAAGTTCTGCTCGATTCCTCCGGGTCATAATAAAAGTGTTTATTTCAACCCTCATCCGACTTTTTCGACACGGATCGTGCGTCTTTATAAACGGAGCCAACTGTTGATCTTCCGCGAAGTTGAAGATCGCGACCTGATCGCCAAAGCGAGACGGGGAGACGTCGAGGCGTACAACCTCCTTGTGTCCCGATGGGAGAAGCGTGTCTTCAATTATCTGTTGCGGCTGTTCGGCCATCGCGAAGATGCTCTCGACGTGAGCCAGGAAAGTGTTTTTGAAAGCCTACCAGAACCTGCCCAAACTCGACGATCCGGCCCGCTTCACGGGATGGCTGTTCCGGATCGCGCACAACGAGGCGTATTCGCTGCTGCGCCGGCGGAAGCCGGACGCCGAACTGGCGGACGAACCGCGGCCCGTCGAAACCGGTCGCCGGCATGTTCCCGATCGAGTTATCGCTGGCGGTGGAGAGCGCGCTGAGACGGTCTGAGCGAGGATCAGCGCGAGGCGGTGCTGCTGAAGGTATATCAGGGATTCAAGTTTGAAGAGATGGCGGAGATCCTGGAGTGCCCGGTGTCGACCGTGAAATCGCGATTGTACACGGCGCTGGATCTGCTGAAGACGGCCTTGGCCCCAGTGGTTATCGAACCTGCGGTCGAGGTGAATCATGAGCTGCAAACCAAACTCGCCTGACTGGAAAGCTTACGCGCTGGGCGAGCTCGACGCGAGCGCCGCCGCGAAGCGGAGACTCACGCCGCCGCTTGCAGCGCCTGCCAGGAAGAGCTGGCACGTGCGGGTAACGGTCGACGCGCTTTCGACCCTGCGCGAAGAGGAGGTCCCCCGCCGGATCGCCTTCGTTTCGGATAAAGTGTTCGAGCCCGCTGGTGGCAGATGTTCTTGCGTCCTTCGTTCGGCGCCTCGGCCGTCGGGCTGCGGCAATTCTGATCCACGGATTCTTGGTCCCCCGCGCCCATAGTCAGCGTCGACGCGGCCGCCATCGAAGCTCGCGTGACCGCAAGCCTAGAGTTCAGAAGGTCCAAGACGTTGAATCGCCGCGGTCTGGACTTCCAGGGCCGTCGAACAGCCGTGAAGAAAGCCGTCGCCGAACGGAAGCGGAGACCAGCACGCAGATGGCCGCGCGGAGCGCCGATTACGAGAGGCCGACATGCTCAACAAGCAAGTCACCAAGATGTATGTGATAAATACCGGCCTGGAGTCCGGTACGCCGCATGAAAGGAATTCCCCCAATGAAATCTTTTATCAGCCTTTCCTCTCCTGGCGCTTCCGCCTCGCTTTCGTTCCGTGCGAAGGCTGGCAGGTACTTTCCGCGCGTGACCCGCCCATGCTGGTCGCGAGGAAAAGAGTCTCGATAGCCGCGTGACGCGTCTGTCGGACGACAATCCGTTCGTGCTGTCGGGCCCACGCGCGGCATTTATTTGGACGGCTACGGCGCGGTGTTCACCGCGGAAATCAATCTCGTCTCGGCGCCGGCGGCCTTGATGATGTTTCGCCCGCAAATGACCAAGGAGGAAATCGAGCAGCACCGCCAGAAGAAAATCGCAGCGCTTGCCTCAATTGAAGCAGGCGATGCGGCAGGCTCTCGTCGATCGGCCGCGTCGCTCGACACGGTGCCGGTGGAGGAAGCAGATCGTAGTGGTTGCGCTGCTCTCGAAGTATCCTTGGGAAGACGCCACCGGTTTTCCGCTGCAGATCATGATGCAGGCCACGAAGAAGGATCTTCTGGATCAGCGCAACAATGCCCGCCGCGCTCGATTCGGTCATCCGCACGACCGAGAATTAGTTTTTCACAGCAGTTCAAGAAACGACTTCATGCGACTGGGCGAGATCCTTATCGAGCGGAATCTGATTTCGGAGGAGGATCTCGACCGCGCATTGGAATTGCAGAGAGAGCGCGGCGACAAGCTCGGCAAGATCCTGGTCGACCTCGGCTTCATTGCGATGCGCGACGTGGTCGCGGCGCTTTCGGAGCAGTTGCAAGTTCCCGTCGTCGCGATCGACGGGCCGCCCGCCGTCTCGCCCGAGACCGAAACGCTTTCTCCGAAATTCCTGCGCCAGTTCCGGTGTCTGCCGGTTGCTGCTGCACGATCACACGGTGACGCTGGCCATGGCCGATCCGCTGGATTTTGAAACGCGCTCGGCGGTTGCCTCCTGCACCGGGCTTGGCGGTTCGCGCGGGCATCGCTTCCGAACAGGAAATTCTCGACGCGATCGATCGCTACTACGGCCAGACGCAGAAGAGCGACTCCGAACTTGCGACTTCCACCGCGGAAGGCGAAGAGGATCTCGAGCACCTGCGCGATATGGCGAGCGAGGCGCCCGTCATCCGGCTGGTGAACGCGATGGTCGCGCAGGCGGTGGAAAAGCGCGCGAGCGATATTCACATCGAACCGTTCGAAAAAGAGTTCCGCATGCGCTATCGCATCGACGGCGTGCTGGTGAATCAGGACCCTCCGCCGCGCGAATTCAAGGCCGCGATTATTTCGCGCGTGAAGCTGATGGCGCAAGCTGAATATCGCCGAGCGACGCCTGCCGCAGGACGGCCGCATCAAAATCAAAACGCTGGGCCGCGAAGTCGATCTGCGCGTTTCGACGCTGCCGACGCTCTACGGCGAAAGCGTCGTCATGCGCCTGCTCGATCGCTCCGCCGGCGATTTCTACGATCTCCAGCGCCTGGGCTTCGATCGATACATGCTCTCGCGCATGGAGTATTACACCTCGCTTCCGCACGGAATTTTTCTGGTCACCGGACCGACGGGAAGCGGCAAATCGACAACGCTTTATTCCGCTTTAAAGCGCATCAATCAGAGCGACAAAAAAATCATCACTATCGAAGATCCTGTCGAATATCAGATGGACGGGATCAATCAGATCCACGTGAATCCGCAGATCGGGCTGACGTTTGCCGCCGGGCTTCGCCACATTGTCCGTCAGGATCCGGACGTCATCATGATCGGTGAAATCCGCGACCGTGAGACTGCGGACATCGCGATCCGATCCGCGCTGACCGGTCACTTCGTTTATTCGACGCTGCATACCAACGACGCTCCCAGCGCGATCACACGCCTGACCGATATGGGCGTCGAAAATTATCTGATGACGTCGTCGCTCGTCGCCGTGCTCGCGCAACGTCTGGTGCGCGTGATCTGCACGGATTGTCATGTTTCCGCCGGATCGGTGATGAATCCCGAGGGAGTCCATGGAATCGTTCCGTGGCGCCGGTTGTGAGACGTGTCACGGAACCGGCTACCGCGGGCGCGTCGGTATTTTCGAACTGATGGAATTAGAGGAAAAACTGCGAGCGGCGATCATGCGCAACGAGGACGCGTCGAAGCTCACCGCCATCGCTCGCCAAAACGGCATGCGCAATCTGCGCGAGGATGGTTGGGATAAGATCCGCCGCGGGTGGCGACAATTCGCCACCGTCGATGGAGTCGACAGGACGTGAAGCAGCAGATCCTGTGGCCGGATGACGCTTTCTGATCTGTTGGGCTCGCGTCTGGATTCTGTCTCGTCTGGTCGAATTCTCTCCCCGTCCACCGCTTTTCATTTCCGCGCCGTCGCCTCCGACGGCAAGCTCCGCACCGGACGCTCAGCCGAAAGCCAAGGTCGCGGCGCAGGAGCTCGATCCCAAGGCCTACCTCTCTTCGTCGGGACGGAAGAAAGCGCGTTTTCAGATCAGACTGCCTGCTTTCAAAGCCGGCCATCGTAAGGACGTCCTCTTCTTCACGCAGGAGCTTTCCACGCTGCTGAACGCCGGCGTGCCCGTCGATCGCGCGCTTTCGATCACGGCCGAGCTGACCGAGCGAGCGCCTTCCGCGCCATCGTGCTCGACGTCGTTCGCCTGCTCAAGGGCGGGAAATCGCTGGCCGACAGCCTCGCCGCGCATCCCGCCCATTTCTCCGAGCTCTACATCAACATGGTCCGTGCCGGGGAAGCCTCGGGCTCGCTCTCGCAAATTTTCGAACGCCTCGCCGAGTTCGAGCGCACCCGCGACGATCTGCGCGGCTACATCGTCAGTTCGCTGATTTATCCCGGCCTGCTGACGCCGGTGGGTTGTGCCTCGATTTTCATCTTGCTCAATTTCGTGGTGCCGCGCTTCGCTCAGATTTTTTCCGATCCGCGGATCAAGATCCCGACGCCGACGCTGATTATGCTCGAGGCGAGCAACATCATGCGCGATTACTGGATGCCCGCCGCGATTGCGATCGCGGGATTGTCATTTTGTTTGCCACCTACGTTCGCACGCCCGCCGGAGGCCTGTGGTGGGATTCGACGCGCCTGCAAGTCTGCCGGTGCTCGGCGACGCTCTGCGCAAGGCGGAAACCTCGCGTTTTGCGCGCGCCATGGGGACGCTCGTCGCCGCGAACGTTCCGCTGGTGCAATCGCTGGGCATCGCGCGCGGCATTTTGAATAACCGCCGCATCGCGGGATCGCTCGAAAAAATCGCGCAGGGCGTGAAGCGCGGCGAAGGCATCGCGGGGCCTTTGCGCAAAGCCGGAGAATTTCCGCCGCTCGCGGGCCATCTGCTCACCGTCGGCGAAGAGACCGGCCATCTGGACGCGATGTTCAATCGCATGGCGGATATTTATGAAGTGGAAACGCGCACCGCCATCCGGCGCTTCACCTCGTTGTTCGAGCCGCTGATCATCCTGGTGATGGGCGTGATCGTCGGTACTTTGATTCTCAGTCTGATGCTTGCGATTACGAGCATCAACGATGTGGCGGTATAAACATGACGAAGTCAGAAAACAGAAAACGTAGTCGAAGGCTCCCGGCGCGGTATCACGCTGATCGAAATGCTGGTCGTCGTGACGATCATCGCGCTGTTCGCGGCGCTCGTCGGACCCCGCATGTTCGGGCAGGCCGATAAAGCGAAGCGCACCGCGGCGCGCGCGCAGATCAATTCGTTCGAGACGGCGCTCGGCTCCTATAAGCTGGACACCGGAACGTTTCCCACCACCGAGCAGGGTCTCAAGCGCTGCGCGTGAAACCGGATAACCTGCCGCAGTGGGCCGGTCCGTATCTGCCGCAGGACACTCCCATGGACCCGTGGGGTCATCCGTATCTATATAAATTTCCCGGCGACCACGGCGATGAGCCGGATATCGTTTCGCTGGGCGCGGACGGCAACCGGGCGGCGAAGGGAACAATCGCGGATATCGTAGCTGGAGCAACCAGTAGTTCTCGTGCAATATCTGAGGCACCAGCGTCGACGCCCCCGCACAGCGCGGCGTCACGCTCATCGAAATGTTGATTGTGATGACGCTGATCGCCCTGACTTGCCGGCATCGCCTATCCTTCGGCGGCGCCGGGCCTCGAAGCGGTCCAGCTGCGCTCCACCGCCGACAACGTTGTGAATTTCTTGAATGCCGCGATCGATCACGCCGAACGGCGCCAACAGGTAGTCGAAGTGTGGATCGCGCCCAAGGACAACGTGATCATCGCTCGTTCTCCCGATCTTGGTTTCATACGCCGCTTCGGCTATTCCCGAGCCGTTTCACATCACCGCCGTACGGCCTGCCGCGGAAGTTGCGCCTGATGATCCGCGCCGGTTTTTGCTCTATCCCGGTGGAACCATTCCACGCATGGGCATCGAGATTACGGGAAGCAACGGGCGAGACGCGAGGTCACCGTCGATCCGTTGACCGGCATGCCGCGCAGTGAAATCGTCGTGCCTGGCAATGACGCGCCGCAGGGTCGAGTGGTGACGCTGGGCGGAACGTCAAACAACACCTCGGGCAACGCTTCAAACAACACGTCCAGCAACGCATTCAATCTCTTGTCAGTCCGGCGGAGCAAATGACCGGGCGGCGCGGATTCACGCTGCTTGAGGTGATGGTCGCGTCCCTGATCATGGGGATCGCGGTCGCGGGCGTACTCAGCGGATTGGCCGGAGCGGCGCGCAACGCTTCGCGCCTCACCGATTACGATCGAGCCACGCTGGTCGCCAAACAAAAGATGGACGAATTGCTGCTCGATCGCGATCGCGCCGCGGAATCAGCCGATCGAAGGAACCCTCGATGCCTCGATCACGGGCAATACAAAAATGGGCTGGCGTGCGCGCATCTCTCCGTTTGAGGCCGTGCCCGGCCAGGGACCCTCCTCCTGGGGCGTCGATCGCATCGAACTCGAAATCTGGTGGATGCAGGCGGACACGCGGCGCACGTTCAACCTGGAAGGCTTTCGCCGGAATCTTCTCCGTCCGGGAGATCGCGCATTCTAATGATTCCCGCTTCCAGGGCGCGACGGCGCGGGCGAGCCAGCGTGGCGTGACGCTCATCGAACTGATGATCGCGGTGTCGCTGACGGCAGTCATTACCGTGGGATTACTCTTCGCGCTGCGCACCAGCGTGCTGGCGTATGAGAAGACCAGCGATCGCTTACGCTCCAATCGAGAACAGATCGGCCGCAATCAGATGCTCGCGAACGAACTGGGAGGCGCGATGCCGATTTCCATGGCATGCCCTGGCGCGGCGCTGCCTTTTTTCGCGGGCACGCCCAACTCGCTGCGCATGATTTCGAGTTATTCCATCGCCGAAGGATTTCGCGGCTATCCGCAGATCCTCGAATTTCGTGTGACGCCGTCTGCTTCGGGCGGCGTGCGCCTGACTGTGACGGAACGCCCTTATACAGGCCCTTCGAGCGTCAGCGTGTTCTGCGGAACGGAGGCAAGCAGCGATGCATCGTCGGGCGGATCTCCTCCCTTCGTCCTCGCCGACGATTTAATCTCCTGCGAATTTGTGTACCACCAGCCGGTGGATATGCTCGCGTTCAAGGATTCGGATTGGGTACCCGCGTGGAACGGCCCTCGCTTGCCCTCCGGAATCAGAGTCGTCATGCAGTCCCGAGCGGCGGCAAGCGGCGGATTGCCGGTGGTGAACGTGACGGCTCCTCTGCGGACGGATCGCGACGTGATGCAACAATATGGCGATTTTTAATTCACGTTCCCGCAACGAACGCGGCGGAGCATTGCTCGCCGTGCTGTGGCTTTCCGCAGCGCTCGCGGCGATCGCATTTTCGGTTTCCTCGACGGTACGCAGCGAAACCGAGCGCGTGTCGACGTCTTCCGACGGTTTGCGCGCGTCCTATCTCGCCGAAGGCGCCGTCGAGCGCGGCATGCAGTGGATGTTGTGGGCGCAGTATCGCAGGCCGGACGGCACGGCGCTTTTCTGGGACAAAAACTCGCCGCGTATGAACATGGCGTTTCCGAGCGGTGCGGCGGTCGTGGAAGTGATTCCGGAAGCCGCCAAACTCAACATCAACACGGCTCCACCCGACGATCTCTATCGCGTCGTGTTCGCCGTCAGCGGCGATGCCGCTCGCGCGCGCGAGATCACCGACGGAATCCTCGATTGGCGCGCGCCGGGAGACGGGACCAGTCCCTTCGACCAATATTATTTCGGCATCAGCCCGACTTTTCGGGGCCGCCACGCGTCTTTTCAGGAGATCGAGGAACTGCTCCTGGTGCGCGGCATGACACCCGAACTTTTTTACGGGAATTACACGGCGGACGCCGACGGCCGTCTGTTCGCTCGCGGCGGACTGCGCGACTGCCTGTCGCCGTGGGGCTCGCTCGGTCCTTTCGATGTGAACACGGCGAGTCCCGCTTTGATGGAAGCGACCGGCGTGTCTCCCGCTGACGTCACGACGCTGGTCGCGCAGCGCCAGGTTCGTCCGTTCCGGGCCATGGCCGAAGTGACGCAGATCAGTCCCTTCGCGGGACGCCTGACGATCGGCGGCGGACGCAAGATCTGGACGCTGCGTGCGACCGCGCGCTTGCGCCGTCCGGATGGAACGTTTTCGGACGTCGTGCGCACGGCTTCCGCTACCGTGAAATTGTTGGACCCGCGTATGGCCGCCTATCAGCTGACGGTGTTGCGCTGGTACGACGATGCCTGGTCCCAAGCCATCGTTCCGCCCACCGACACCACTTCCTTCGCGTTCGGCAATGTTCCCGCGGGCCTGCTTCCGCCGGGCGCCGCCACGGGAGGCCCCCTGCCGTGAGAATTCCGGCGGAGCTCCGCAAATGGTTCGCCATGGGCGGCGGCGTGGGCATCGAGATTCAAGGACCGCCCGGCGGAGAATCTCTGCGGATCGCGGCGGCGCGAGTTCGTCCCACGGGGGCGCGCCTGCTCGGCACGCTGACCATCGACGATGCGCAGCATCACGCGGCCGCCACGTGGGGCGCCGAGTATGCGCAGTTCATTCGCCGCCACGGCCTCACACACGTCCCGGCCACGGCGCTTCTGCCGCGCCGTGAAGTCACGGTTCGGAATCTTTCGATGCTCGGGGTCGCCGACAAGGATCTAGCTTCCGCCATCGAATTCCAACTCGAGGGCTTGCATCCTTATCCGGAATCCGAAGCCGTTTCGAGCTGGGCTCGCATTCCGGGCACCCACTCCGTTCTGGTCGCGATCACGCGCCGCTCCGTGCTCGAACGTTTCACCAATCTGTTTGCCGAGGCCGGCATCCAAGTAGGATCGTTCACCTGTTCGGCCGCGGCCATCTATTCCGCGCGGCACCTGTTCGGAAACGCTTCTCCCGAAGTGATCGCTTACGAGGAAACGGGGGCCGTTGGAAATCCGAATGGAAGCGGTGCGGAGTTATACGGCGAAAGCCCCGCGCGTCCGATCTTCTCGGCTTTGTTCGATGCCGATCCCGTAAGGGCGGGATTGATGGCGGCCTCCGATCTGCGTCTCGAACCCACTGTTCCGCTGCAATCCCTGCGCGACCTCCTTGGTGCGGAGCCGGCGCTCGCCTACGCCGCCGCGCTCGCCTCGGCGTGTCCGCGATTGGCGCTTAGCTTGAATCTGTTACCCCCCGAACTACGCCGCGCCGGCTCCGGCATTGCCTTGATCCCCGCCGCGGCCCTCGGCGCCGTGGTGCTGATGCTTGCGGGAGCCCTGGCTGCTTTCCCGGGTTACGAAAATGGACGCTACGAGCGCTCGCTTAACAATGAGATCGCGCACGTCACGCCCGCGGCCAATCGATCCACGGTGCTTGACCGCCAGATCGAGACGGATCGCCGCCGCATTCTGCTGCTCGATTCGGTGCGCAGCCGCTCCAAGGCGGATCTCGAAGTGCTCGGCGAGCTCACGCGTTTGCTGCCGCCTCCCGCCTGGGTCAATTTGTTGGAGATCACGCGAACCCAGGTCACGGTTGCCGGAGAAGCTCAGCAAGCCGCTCCGCTTCTCGGTGTTCTGGATGCTTCGCCGCTGCTCGAAAATTCCGAGTTTGCGTCGCCGCCGGCGCGCGTGACCAACGGTGAAGTTTTTCGCATTCGCGCGCACCGCGAGGGTTTGCGATGAAGGGAGCCTCGCGATGAACATGTCGACGCGCGATCGCCGTGCTCTCGCCGCGCTCGGCGTGGCTCTCGTTTTAGGATTGGTCTACTGGTTTTGGCCCGCCAATAGCGCTCCCGCCGTGGTTGCGCCCGCGGCCGGCAATCTCGCTCTCACCGAAAAGCGGTTGGCGAAGTTGCGCGAAAGCGCTGCCACTGTTCCGGCGAAGGAAAAAATTCTGAAGCAGGTGTCGGGCGATCTGGCCGTCCGCGAGAAAGGCCTCATTGCCGCCGATACCGCCGCGCAGGCGCAAGCGCAGATGATTCAAATTATTCGCCGGTTGGGCGACGCGGAGAATCCTCCGGTCGACATTCGCTCGACCGAAATCGGAACGGTTCGTCCTCTCGACGACGCCTACGGGGAGGCGCTGGTGTCCGTGCAGATCGAGTGCAAGATCGATCAGCTCGTGAATATTCTGGCGGCGATTCCGGCGCAGCCCGAACTCGTCGCCACCAGCGATCTGCGCGTGATGGCTTCGAATGCGAAGGAGAAAACGGTGGGCGTTCGCTTGACGCTTTCCGGCATCGTGCCGCGCCGCCTGGTACCGGAAAAATCCAAATCGGGGGCGGCGTTGTGAATCGGCGAATCTTGATCCTCGACCTCGTTTTAGTGCTCTTCGCCGCCGGACTCGTGTGGCTGCTGCGCGATCGTTACCTCGAAACGCACGCGCGGGAGCAGGCCGTGCTCACCAAGAAAGTTTCTCCGCCGCCCGTGCTCGCTCCGCCCACGCCCGCTCCCGTGCGGCCCTCGCCGCCCTCGGATTTCGTGGACGTGGCGCAAAGAATGCTGTTCTCGAAGGACCGCAATCCCAACGTTCCCATCGATGCTCCGAAGCCTCCGCCGCCGGAGCCGCCCATGCCCGCGCTCCCGATTTATCACGGTCAAATGAACCTGGGCGACCCGATCGCCATCCTCAGTTTGCCGACGCAGGCGGACACCCAAAAGGGCTATCACGCCGGCGACAGCATCGGCGACTTCAAGCTGGTTGCGTTCGACACCGACAAAATTGAATTGGAATGGCATGGCAAAACGATCGAGCGCAAGCCCGATGAGCTGGTGGCCAAGGAAGCGCCGCCACCCTCGCCCGCAACCCCGGTTGTCGGTGGCTCGCCGGCCGCGGCACGAGCGGCCAGTTCCGCGAACGCCTCCGATGGCGTGAACGCAGCCTCACCGAAAGCCATCACGTCTCTCGGTTCCTCGTCCGGGTCTTCGGGCTCTTCGAACGCCCCGCCCTCGGGTCTGGGATCGGAGATCGTGCCGGGCGTGCATAATTGCTTGGCGGGCGACGATTCTCCCGCCGGCACCGTTCTCAATGGATACAAAAAGACCGTTTTTCCAAGCATGTTCGGCTCAATTTGCAGATGGGAGCAAGTGAAGTGACTCGTCAAGATCTGATCATGATGGTGGGCTTAGCCGCCGGTCTTCTCGCCGGGAGAGTTCTGCAAGCCCAGCAGTTCCCGCCGCTTCCCGGATTCCCGAATCAGCAGCCCGTGCAGCAGGCCCAGCCTCCCGCGCAGCCTGCTCCCGCACCCGCGGCGCAGCCTCCGGCACAAGCCGCTCCTCCGACCGCTGCGCAACAGCCCCCGGCAGCTGCCGAACCCGCGCCCGTGCGCATTGGAAATCTTTCCCTGCAGAACGCGTCGCTCACACAAGTGATCGATCAACTCGCTCGCCAGCTCCACATCAACTACATTCTCGATCCCGCCGTGAAAGGCTCGATCGTTTTGAATACCTACGGAGACACCGAGAACTTGGATGCCCGCAACCTGCTCGAGTTGATTCTCCGCATCAACGGAGCGGGCATGATTAAGGAAGGCGAGATCTATCGCATCGTGCCGTTGAAAGACGCTCCGCGCCTCCCGCTGCATCCCGAGATCGACGCGAAAAACATTCAGGAAGACGACCGGATCATGTTGAACATGATCTTCCTGAAGTACGTGACCGTGGAGGAGCTCACCAAGGTTCTCGGCGAATTCGTCGGCGAAAACGCCACCATGTATTCCTACGCGCCGGCCAATCTGCTGTTCATCCTCGATAGCCGCCGCAACATGCGCCGCACCATGGAGCTGATTTCGCTTTTCGACAGCGACACATTTGCCAATCAGCGCGTGCGCCTGTTCGAGGTCAAGAATACGCGCCCCTCCGACGTGCAGAAAGATCTTGAAAATGTTCTCAAGGCCGTTTCACTTGATGGCAAAACCGCGACGGTGCGCTTCCTTCCGGTGGACCGGATCAACACGCTGATCGCCGTCGCTCCCAATCCAGGCGTCTTCGAGACGATTGCGGAATGGCTGCGGAAACTCGATGTGCCGGTGCAGGTGAATGCCGGGGCCGTCGAAACGCACGTCTATCACGTGCGCTATGGACGCGCGGAGTGCCTTTCGATGGCTTTGAATCAACTGTACGGTGTGCCCACGCCCGGAGGATACGGCGGTGGCGGGTATGGCGGTGGCACGTATCCCGTGGCTGGCGGCGGTTATCCGCAGCAATATGGCTCCATGAATACGGGCTTTGGCTCTTCGCCCTACGGCAACGGAGGCGGCTACGGGAGCGGCGGGGCTGGATTCGGCGGATCGGCCACTCCCGGTGGCTACGGTAATGCCAATAACTTCGCGGGTGGCTTTGGCGGCAGCGGATCCTGCGGAGGGGCCACGGGCGGAAGCAGCGGTGGCTACGGCGGCGGCTACCAAAACACGGGCGCTTATGGATATCCGGTGTTTGGCGGCTATGCCGCCCAGCAACCCGCCGCAGTGGCCGGTCAGCCTCTCGGCACTCCCGCAACAACGTCAGCCGTTCCCGGCGCTCCGGTCGCTGCTGCTCCCGCCCAGCCTCTTGCCCCTCCCGTGCGGATCGTGCCCAATCCTCTGGATAACGCGCTGATCATTCAGGCGGACGCGCAGGTAGTGCAATCGATTTTGAAGATTTTGAAGGATCTGGACGTGCCTCCGCGACAGATTCTGCTCGAAGCGAAAATTTATTCCGTCGACCTCACGGGAAACTGGAACGCGGGCGTGGCTGCGTCGCTGCAGGTCGGGGGAGTGCCCAGCGGAAGCAGCAATTCCTTGCTTGGAAACTTTACCAGCGCCGGCCTGAATGCCCTGAGCGCCGGAACGTTGGTAGGAAGAAGCCGCGAACTGCTCGCGACCTTGAGTGCATCGGAGAACATAGGTCGCGCCCACGTGATCTCGGAGCCGAGCCTCATCGCCACCGACAGCATTCCCGCCTCTATTAACGTGGGTTCGCAAATCCCTGTCTCCACCGGGACCACGACCATCCCGACCGGTGGAGGAACCACTGTCCAGCAATCGCTTTCCTCGGAGAACACCGGCGTTACCCTTCAGGTCCAGGCGCGCGTGAATCCCAGCGGCGTGGTGACTCTCATGATCAACCAGCAGGTCAGCAGTCCCTCGGCCGGTGCGGGCACGCTAACACCATCCTTTAATCAACAGGTGGTGCAGACGCAGATAACCGTGCAGGACGGCGATACGATCGCCATCGGCGGCCTCATCGGCGAAACCACCACCGACGGTATCAGCGGCATCCCCCTCTTGGATCGCATCCCCTATATCGGAGGCATCCTGTTCGGAAGCCGAACCCACAGTCATGAGCGTACAGAACTCATCATTTTTATGACCCCTCATGTCATCTATGACGAGAGTGGCCTGATCGAAGCCAGCGACCAGTTAAGGCAGCAGGTCAAGAAGCTCCGCAAGTTCGTTAAGGAACTTTAACTGCGGGCCCGGGGACGGCGATTCTGAGATCGCCGTTCAGCCTGTGATTTTCGCCGTTCGCTGCAAATAAACGCAATTTTCCCATCCCATATTTCCGGCTATCTCCTTTCGGGAGGCTCATTTACTTTATTCTTGACTTGACCCCGCCGTCGATGCTATCAAAGTAACTGACTCCGTCCAGGGTTCCACACGGCAGTTGTAGTGTATATGGGCAGGCGGCCTATTGAGAGCCGTCCTCACGCGAGCACATAAAGAAAGAACAGAGAAGTCCAGAATGAGCTCTAGTAGCGAAGCAGTCGAGCGGAAATCAGCCAATTGTGAAGTCGGCTGGGAAGCTCGTTTCCCGAGGTTCGAAGCTTGGGGAATTGCAGATTGAGGCTCAGGTTGAAAAAGAGAACTTCCATCAATTCAATTCCAAAAATTCACAAGGAGAAGGAAATGGCAGATTTTCGCAAATTGTTATATGCGTTGCCGGCCGTGGCGCTCATAGCGTGCTTCACGGGTTCGGCCAGCGCTCAGAGTTTGAACTGCGTAACCGCTACCGCGAACTTTGAAACGGTACGCGTGGAAGGTTGGACGGAACTGGTCGGCGACATTCTGTTGGCTTGCACCAACACGAATATCGCTTATGCCGGAACCACGGCCGCGATCCAGCCGGCCGACATCGCCGTGCAGCTTCCCACCAACATCACCAGCAAGATTCTTAACCCGGGCGCCAAGCAGCAGGTTAGTGAAGCGACGCTGATGATCGATGACCTCAAGAACCCGTCGACGGGCGTCAACTTCCCCCGCACCCTGTGCAGCAACAGCGACATCGGCGGTGTGCTCGGTACCTGCGCCGTCACCGGCAACGGCAGCGCGCTCACCACGTACAATGGCGATGCGACCCATCCGAATATGTTCGTGGGCCGTCCTGGAACCTTCACCGGGAATACGGTCATTTTCAGCGCGGTTCCGTTGGATCCGCCGGCCAGCACCTTGACCCGTTATATCCGCATCACCAACATCCGCGCGAACGCCACGACGTATTCGCTCGGTAGCACCATCACCGCGTTGATTTCCTTCCAGAACACGACCGCGGTACTGACCAACAACATCACGGTGAACGTTGGCTACGTGCAAAAGGGCCTTGGCGCGACGGTCGTGACCGCCGATGACACCTACCTCCAGTGCGAATATCCGCTGAGTCCGGAAGATAAAGAAACCGGTGCGGTGGAAACTCACGGGTTCTGCACCAATGGCGGCGGCACTTACGTCCACGCCTGCAGCCTCCCGAACGGCGAAACGCAGATGGCGATCAAAGTCAGCGAGAACATTCAGACTGGCTTCAAGGCCCGCAACCAGAGAGAAATGGTGGACAATTCGATCAGCAATCTGGGACTCGCCTACAACAATAGTAGCTATCCGACCCTCAACAACGGCGATATCGCTCAGGACAGCGTTCAGAGCCACCCCTTCACCGAAGGCGGCTTCAGCGAAAATCTCGGTAGCTGCTTCGGCGCACTCGTAACCTGCTCGCAGACGACGAGCAGCGCGATTCCGTACTTCCTGACCACTGGGATCACCTATCCCAACGGCGCGAAGGGCGGCGGCGCGGGCACGGCAGATTGGGGAACTCGTCTCCAGATGACTGTGACCAGCATCCCGCAGGGAACAGTCGTTTCCTTCCCGACCGTGGTGTTCTTGAGCTACGGCGGTGTCACCACCGGCGTCATGGTGATGACCAATACGACCTCGGCGAACGGCAAAGGCGCGTTCGTGGCCACCACTCCGGCCAGTGCCCTTGCGGCGCTGCAGGCTGGCGTTGGCGTCCCGGTCGTGGACGGCGGCACGCATAACGTGCCCTACTTCGATCTGACGGGTCCCGGCCCCCAGAGCGTCACCTACGAAGTACTCTTTGCAAGCTCCGGCGCGATCGAATCGGCGATTCTCTATCCGATCGTTTATTATCCGCCGAGCACTCTGCCGACCAGCCTCCTCACCAACCTGCCGCAGGCCAATGTGTCTGCCACGGTGACTGCGGCGACCTACGCTCCGTACTACTCGGCCACGGGCGACCAGTATTCGGTTCCTCCGGGCCAGGTGGACGGAACTCCGCGCTTCACGATGAGCACCGGAGCCAACTCGCCGTATCCGTTGTATGAACTCAGCCGTTGCACTTGCAGCCTGCTGTTCCCGTGGGTCGTCTCCGACGCCAGCTACACGACGGGAATCGTGGTTGCCAACACCTCGAAGGATCCGACCAACGGCTTGACGCCGCCCGTGCTCGGATACACCGCGGTGCAGAGCCAGGGTACGGTTCAGCTGTACCTGTTCGGCACCATCGGTGGCAAATCTGCCCAGACCAACTCCAGCATCGCGGCGACTTATCCCGCCACCGATACGCAGGCGCTGTCTGGCAGCTACGCTACCTTCGTCGTGAATACCGGCTTTGACGGTTACGCGATCGCCCAGGCGAACTTCCAGTATTGCCATGGTCTCGCGTTCCTGTTCAACGGTGGCGGCGGCGTACCGCCGGTCTCTTATTTGGGCCTCGTCATGGACGAAGGTCACAAATTGGGCCGCACGGTGCAGCTGACCAACGACGCGCTCAACAACTAGTCTGAAGAGCGTCGTAGTCTAAGCAATAAAGAAAAGGGAAGGGCTTCGGCCCTTCCCTTTTTTCGTTCTACCCAATCATCCAGCGACTACTCAGTTCCCGGACTTCCTGCCCTAAATGACGCTACCAGCGGGGACACAGGAAGCACGGAAAGGGCACAAGCGCGCCGTTACGATCCCTGCTTCGTCAAATAATCCCCTAGCCTCGCAAGAATCGTCTTATCACTCTGCGTATACGTAGCCGCCAGCGTGCCCTCCATCGAAGTATTGAGCACCCACGGACCTCCCACACCCGGACCCGCCGCATCCGGATTCAGGAATAACTGCTCGTTTGCAAGCAAAGCACGCACGGGCACGGGCAGGATCGATGTCGATGGCGTCATCTGCGGCTGCGGGATGTTCGGCGTCAGCGCCCACACCGCGGGAATCATCTGCGGCCCGATGATGGGATTGCCGTTGGCGTCGGTGAGCACAGCCGAATACTGGTAGATCGATCCAACCGCCGTGGACGCTGTCGAATCGAACCAGAACTGCTCCGGACGCGTCGCATCCCACGGCGGCGGGACACCCGCGGCGGAGCGATAGCTCTCATAGGTAAATGTCTGCAGCGTTTGTAGCGCGGTCGCGGAATACTCCGCCTGAACCGGCTGCTGCGGAATCACAGGAACACTCGCAAGGCTCATAAAAACCCTCCGAGTGCAGCATGCGCTACATGTGCGCCTTCGGCCTACCAGACGTGACGCTAGGCGCTACGAGCAATACTACTTTGTTTGGAGAAGCCCAGCGTCATCCGCACGTGGGAGCGAAGCATGGAACAGCACGGGACGCGAGTCAGGCTACGGCGCGGCGGGAACCGCGGAAGCCTTGAATTTCAACGGAACGGTCAATTCGCGTTGGAAAGGCTCGATCGTGAGCCGAATGACTGACGGAGGACTCGTATGCAGCGCGGCGCTATAGTTGACCTTCAGCTTCAGGTCCTTGCCGCTTTCGACCCGTGCCTGCTTGGGCTCCACGGTGAAGGATTTATAGTCGCCGACGACATCGATATCCACCGTCACATATCCGGTGAGGCCATTGTGAAATACGACTTCGTCGCTCCCCGGCGTGCCTTCCTCGAACAGCAACTGCTTTTTGTCTGTTGACGCCTCGGTCGAGGCATTCACGCCCACGTTGCTCGCCGCCTTCGAGGCCGCGGCTTCGCTCGTGTCAGTGGGTATCGGCGCAGGTCCTGCATGCGGCGAGAGCTTCGAGCGATCGATCTTAAACTCACCGAACGGCGTCACCAGGACATTCGGGTCGTGATACCACATCCACTTCCCGCCCTCCCACTTCCACACATCCGAAATCACGATATCCGCCGTCGTATCGTGCCCGTTCATGCTTAAAATGCGGTTCACGCGAGCATGGACCGTGGCTTCTTTGTAATCCTTCGCGTAGTCGATACTCTCGATTTTGAAGGAGGTGAATGACGCCTTCCCCGACGTCAAATACCAGTCCTTGGTCTCTGTGGAAACCAATTCGTATGCCTTGCTATAGCTGTGATCGAGCGTATACTGCAAAAATTCCGTGGCACGCGCGCGCAGCGCCTTATCCACCTTGGCGGGAGCGGGCTTTGTAGCGCGGGGAGTGGCGGCTGGATCTATCGCCGCGGTCTGGGCCCATATTGCGAGTGGTAAACAAACGGCTATGCCCAAACGGCGTAACAGCATCATGATCAAACGGGCGGATCGAACCGACGGAAACATGGCTCTTCGTTCATCTCCTCGGAGACTCACCAAGCCAGTAATGGCTGGGAGGCAGGGACTCGAACCCCGATACGCAGATCCAGAGTCTGCAGTCTTACCATTAGACGACCTCCCAACAGATTCAGTTTAACAAAGCTGTGTAAAACACGCCAGATTCTCACAAAATCTTCTGGTCGTTCTTTACTCTTTATTTTTGTGAAATCTACAAGCGTCCGCGCCTGCCGTGGACCGGCTTGCACCGGGCCTTCCCTGCCTGTCACTCTGAGATCGTGCCGTCACCGTCCGCCAGTCGCAGAACAGGCCGTCTGGCGTCTGCTTGTCTAGCCCTGTTCCTCACCGGGAGCTTTACGCTTCTCCGCTCCGCTCCGCTCACCACCGCCGAAAAGCAAATCCAGATCGCCTCGTTTGAAACCGTGTGGAGCACTGTACGCGACAAGCATTGGGATCTCCGTCCGGGCGGCCTGGATTGGCAGGCCATTCACGACGAATATCGGCCCCGCGTGGACCGGGCCGAAACCCCCGATCAAGTCCGCGCGATCCTGCGTGAGATGCTCGGGCGTCTGAAGCAAACGCATTTCGCGATCCTCGCTCCCGACATCACCGAAGACGTCGCCGGCGACGGTGGCGAGGGAACGCCCGGCTTCGACATTCGCATTTTAAACGGGCGCGTCATCGTTACGGAAACGAATAGCGGGGAATCGCCGACCTCGGAATCGAAAAGTCGAGTTCACACCGGATGGGAAGTGCTCAGCGCCGGCCTATGGAATTTGCCGGACTTGGTGCAAAAGCTTTCCGCCGACTCCGGGATCAACAGCTTTGCCGCCGGGCGCGCCATCCAGTCGCGTCTCACAGGCCCGACTGGCGCGGCGAAGCATTTCGTCTTCCTCAACGGAGAGGGCGAACGCATCGCACTGGATCTGCCGCTGCAATCTCCCCGCGGCGAGCTCTCGAGTTTCGGCAATCTGCCTCCGCAGCACGTGTGGTTTGAATTCCGCAAGATCGGCAACGCCGGCATCATCCGTTTTAACGAATTCCTGGATCTGCCTCGCGTCATGCCCGCGTTCGGAAAAGCCGTGGAGGATTGCGCCAAATGCGACGGCCTGATTGTCGACCTGCGCGGCAATCCCGGCGGCATCGGCGGCATGGCGATGGGTCTCGCGGGCTGGCTGATCGATCGGCAGAATCTGCAGCTGGGAACCATGTACATGCGCGGCGCGACGCTCAAATTCGCGATCAATCCGCGCGCCGGGGCCTATACCGGGCCGCTTGCGATCCTGGTCGACGGAATGTCGGCGTCCACTTCGGAGATTTTCGCGGGCGGGTTGCAGGATCTGCGCCGCGCGCGAATCTTCGGAACGCGTACGGCCGGAGCGGCACTCCCCTCCATCATTACCCGTCTGCCCGATGGCGACGGATTTCAATACGCCATCGCGAATTATATTTCCGAAGGCGGCCGCGCCCTGGAGGGCAACGGCGTAACGCCCGATGTAGAAGTGAGATTGACGCGGGAGGGCCTGCTCGCGGGCCATGATGCCGTCGCCGACGCCGCGCTCGAATGGATCGCGCAACAGAGGAAGAAACCATGAAGCTATCGGGACTATCGACCGCGCAGTGCTTGCGAACCGCGTTCCTCACGGCCGCCGCCGTCGCGAGTCTCAGCGCCCCTGCTGCGCTAGGCGCGCAATCGACCCCCGGAAAAGCCGCGCCGCCTTCTCCGCTCGTCGAGAAGCTGCCAGAGGCAGCGACCATCTTAGACCGCTATGTCGAGGTCACCGGCGGCCGCGCCGCCTACGAAAAACATCAGACCGAAATTCTGACGGGCATGATCGAATTCGCGGCGCAGGGACTGAAAGGCAAAATTACACGCTACGCGGCGCCGCCCGCCCTGGAATACTCGATCGTCGATCTGGAAGGCATCGGGTCGCTGGAATCCGGCGTCACGGCGAACGGCATTGCATGGGAAAAAGCGTCCTGCTCGGCCCCCGCATCAAGACGGAGGAGGAAAAAGAGCAGGCGCTCCGCGAAGCGCAATTTAACGCTCCCATCGACTGGCGCAAAATCTATCCGCAGGCAGCCACGGTGGCAGAGCAAATGATCAACGACGAGGATTGCTATGAAGTCATCCTCACACCCGCGACCGGCAAACCGGAGCATCAATTCTATTCCCGTCGAAGCGGCCTTTTGATGAGGAGCACGGCCGTGGCCGCCAGCAAGATGGGCGACGTTCCGGTAGAAGTGGATCTCGGCGACTACAAGAGCTTCGGCGGCGTTCTCATCCCAACCCGGTCTCAACAGCGCGCCGGCGGCCAGGAATTGAGCATTACCGTCGACCAGGTTCGGGTCAACGAACCGATTCCCCAGAATCGCTTCGCGCTTCCCGCGGACATTGCCGCGCTCGCCGGAAAATAATCCACACCAACGAAGGGAACGAAGGGGGAACGAAGGGGGGAACGAAGGGGAACGAAGGGGGAAACGAAGGGAACGAAGGGAACGAAGGGGGGAACGAAGGGGACAGCCTGAAGTGACTCCTTCGGGAAAATAGTCAAGGTGCCAGACCAGAGTGTCCCCTTGGAGTGTTTTGGGATTGCGAGTGCACTTTTTGAGCAAAAGCGGCCTCGTAATGCCCGATAAACGGATGCCGGGATCCCACTCTCCCTGTGCCAGTCGTTTCTTTTGAACTTGCGAACGAAGGGAACGAAGGGGACAGCCTGAAGTGACTCCTTCGGGAAAATAGTCAAGGTGCCAGACCAGAGTGTCCCCTTGGAGTGTTTTGGGATTGCGAGTGCACTTTTTGAGCAAAAGCGGCCTCGTAATGCCCGATAAACGGATGCCGGGATCCCACTCTCCCTGTGCCAGTCGTTTCTTTTGGAGAAGATGATTTCGCCGAGCGATTATGAAAAGCCGGTTTTAGGTGAGTCGGCGCCGTGGAGCTGTGAAAAACTTGCGGCCCGAGCGTAGAATGGAGCGAAAGGGACAGACTGGTGTGTCCACTTCACCAAATACGCGAAGGCGTCACTTCAGGCTGTCCCCTTCGTCGTCCCCTTCGTTCCACCAAATTCGCGAAGGCGTCACTTCAGGCTGTCCCCTTCGTTCTCCCTTCGTTCTTCACTTCACCAAATTCGCGAAGGCGTCACTTCAGGCTGTCCCCTTCGTTGTCCTTCGTTGTCCCCTTCGTTCACCCTTCGTTCCCCTTCTCGAAGCGTAAAAGAGATGAGAGGAGAACTCGAGGTAGCCCTCGGTATCGCTAATCCATTTCCGGCGGTGGTTCGGCGGATTGGAAAAACCGGATGCGGCAACTCCGGCAACGAAAAGGCCAGCGTCCGAAGGCGCGCTGCAGCATGGCCCACGCTCCGTCGCTCTTTGAGCGGCGAACATCGTGAGAGCCGCACTTCGGGCACGCCGAGGAGGCCGCTGTCGCTTCTTTATCCTCTGCCATGAGAAGCTTCCTTCGTGAGATTAGCACGACCTCTAGTATTTTGGCCCGATCCACGTTATAAACGTTAGAGGAGCAAGTTCATCGGAGACCAAGCCCCATCGTTTCTTTCCGCGCATCGCAGGCGCGCCTTCGGCATCGTCGCGGGCTTTGCCGTCGTCGCGGCGTACGCGATTACGGCGTTGCGCGGCCCGCAAGGCGTACACGTGCTGATCGAAAAGTATCGTGAAATCCGCACGCTGGAAGCCCAGAACGCAACCGCCGCCATGGAGAATCAGCGCCGCAAAGATCGCATCGAGCGGCTGCGCACGAATACCAGCGAGCAGGAGATGGAGATCCGCAAGCAGTTGAAGCTCCTGCGGCCCGGCGAAACGACGTTCATCCTACCGGATGCGCCGAAGTCCCCCACGCCCGCGAATGCCGACGATCCCTCCGCCGAATCCTCGCCCGCGCAATAAGCGGGTCTATTCGGATTCTTCAGAAGCGTTGGCCGGCCGTTCCTGATGCCGCCACGTGAAGCGCTCCTTGCATTTCTTGAAGCTGGTGAAATTGCAGCGGCAAGCCGCGCAGCGATACGGCGTCGCACCCAGGCGCAGTTGAACGATCATCCAGTTCGGCGCGTTGTAATACTGCTCGCTCCACGTGGTCAGTTGCTGGCGATAGCACTTGGGGCAGCGCGCGTAACGCCAGGCGCCGGACTGCCAAACGCTGGTCTCCCAACGCGCGTGGCATCGGCGGCAGCGCAGCGGCATCGACCCGAACAGACCACGCAGAAATTCCCCAATGCCTCGCCGCCGCGAGACACGCGTATCCCGCAAGCCACACTTTGGACAGTCAAGCTGCATTTGAGGATCTGACTGATTATTATACCGCCGGGCACTTTTCAGGCACGACGCGGCGGCGGGAGGCGACGTAGGCGTCCACGTGCGCGCGGAAGGCCGAACGTAGCTCATCGCAAACCGCGTGGCCGCCGTGGATTTTCAAGCCCTCCACGTACGTCACCGGCAGCAGTTCCCGCGTGGTCGACGTGAGGAAGACTTCATCGGCGGATTCGAGATCGGCGGTCAACAAAACACGCTCGCGGATTTCGATTCCGGGAACCTGGATATCCTCCAGCAGAACCGATCGCGTCACGCCCGCCAGACACCCGGCGTTGAGCGGAGGCGTGGAAACGTTCTTCCCATGCACGCAAAAAATATTGGCCGACGTACACTCGGCGACTTCATTGCGTTCGTTCAGCAGAATGACTTCGTCGAGCCCTTGCTCATGCGCCCGCTCGTAGCGTGTGAGATTCTCCGACCACGACGTGTATTTCGTTCCCGCGAATTCACTCGCCGCGTGACGTCCATGCGGCACCAAGCCGAGTTTCATAGACGCGGGCCACTCCACGACGTCCACGGTAAAGGCGATCAGGTCGAAATCGCGCGTCTGCCCAGGACCTGTATAGAGGCCGCCCTGATTGCGAATCGCGACGACGCGCAACGTGGAATTCGATGCATGATTTGCATCGATCAGTCGATTCAATCCATCGAATAGCCATTTCGCATCGCTCGGAAACGGTACTCGCATGAGCGCCGCATCGCGCTTCATGCGCTCCCAATGCCGCTCCCAGGCGAACATCACGCCATCGTAAACGCGCAACGTGGAAAACACACCCCATCCCGCCAGCAGTCCCACCTGCCCGGCAGCCAGGTTGGTTTCCGAGGTCTCGCGGATTTCGTCGTTATGCAGCAGGAAGCGATGCATCGGTTTATTTTAGGCTCACTTATCTCAGTTCTATTTTAAACGTGAAACGGGACTCGCTTCTCGACGGGAGGCGAATTTAGACCGGGGTTTGAAACGTGGAAACCTGGCTCGACATCCAATGGATGAGGCGTTTTCTCAGGGTCGAAGATGAACGGCGATAGCCACTCTCTCTGAAAACCGACTCGGCGTCTCTCGATTTATTGGACCTGCGGTTCGGGGTCAGCCCAGGGGCGGATAGACGTGAGTCCAAGAACAATTGCGACGCTGGTAGCGCTCGCTGTCTGCAGTAGCCGCGCTCACGCCGCGGCCGCCCTTTTTGTCGAAGAGCCTTACGGTCACATGGGCGATCTCACGCCCACCGGACATTCTGCTATTTACCTCCCTCGGGTCTGTGCCGAAACACCCGTCAAACTGCGCATGTGCCGGCCCGGCGAAACCGGAGTGGTGATCAGTCGCTATCATCGCGTGGGCGGCTACAATTGGATCGCGATTCCGCTCATCCCCTATTTGTACGCCGTGGAAAGTGCGGATGAGGTTCCGTTGAAAGTGAACGCGGAAGCCGTCGCCTCGTTGCGCGACAACTACCGGCGGGCCCATTTTGCGGATATCGTTCCGGACAACAAGGACGGAGGCATGCCCCCGGGTGATTGGGTGCAGTTGGTCGGATCTTCGTACGACCGAAAAATTTACAGCTACGAAATCGAGACGACGGAGGAGCAGGACGCACGGTTGGTCGCGGCGCTGAACGCGCGCGTCAACACGTGCGTGTAAATTTCCGTGCTGCTGAGTTCCGCGTGCCCGAGCATCTGCTGGATGTAGCGGAGATTCGCACCGCCTTCGAGCATCAACGTCGCCATGGTGTGACGGAACGTATGGCAGGAACCGGATTTTCCAAGGTTCGCCTGGGCGATTAACTCCCGCGTCAGGTTGCTCAGCGCGTCGGGATTGAACGGCTCTCCGTACTGCGTCAAGAACAGCGTGGCGTCGTCCGGCTCGACGGCCAGCAGCGGGCGCGCTTCGCGCAGATATTTTCCCACCACAGGAGCGCCCGCTCGCCGATCGGGATCATGCGGTCCTTCTTGCCTTTGCCCTCGCGGATCGTCAGCGTGGCCCGCTCGCGGTCCACGTCGTACAGTTTCAGGTGCACCAGTTCTCTGCGCCGGATGCCCGTCGAGTAAAACGTTTCGAGCATCGCGCGGTCCCGCAGTCCCACCGGCGTCTGGATATCCGGCACCAGCAGCACGCGCTCGGTCTCTTCCACCGAGAAGATGGTGCGCGGGATGCGCTTTTCCATGCGTGGCAGGTCCAGATCGGACGCCGGGTTGTACAGGATGTGATTGTTCCGCACCAGCCAGCGGAACCACCGGCAGATCGGCGTCAGCCGCGAGTGCTGCGTGCGGAACGTGAGCGGCTGCCCGTTTTTCTGCCGGTAGTAGAACAAGTAGCGCTGATAGCTCTCCAGGATCGGGCGCGTCACTTCCATCGGGTGTTCGATGCCGCGCTGCTCGGCCCAGCGCACGAAGTCGCCGATGGACCAGCGCGCGTGATCGGCGGTGTCTTCCGAGTAGTTGCTCACCAGCAGCCATTCGAGATGTTCTTCCATCAAGTGGCCCAGCGGCGTGTGCGGATCGGGCTGTGTCTTGCGCTTGATGACGCGGGCCATCACTTCGCTCCCGCGCTGACCGCGCCGTTTGATTTCACAGCTACGGGTACGACTACGACAGTTTTCCTTCGCTGTCCCGAGTCGTGCTTTTTTCCAGATTTTGCCTAAAATCGCCATTTCGCCGCGCCAGTGCTGGCGATTCCTCACCCGCACCACCCCCGGACATCCCCCGAACTTGGGGCAGACTTGACCCGGACTTCTCCTCTTTAAGGCCGGACTTCTTTGCGTCGTAGCCGCAGCCGGAGAGCTTTTCGATCTCGATCAGGCCGGGCAGCGTGGGTTTGCCGCTGTCGCTCTGGCGCTCGAACACCAGTTCGTAAACGAAGCTCTGGCCGCGCCCTCCGCGATGCACCAGAAGATATTCGAGTTCCTCCAGGCGATGCAGATGTCTCTTTAGCTGCGAGTCGCTCCAGCCCGCGTACTGGCGCACATCGCGGCGGCTAAAACGAAAGTCTGTGCGCTCGATGTTCTGCCGCTCGCATTCCGCGCTCACCATCTCGTCCACGAGCAACAGCAACCGCCGCGTCTGTGGCGGAAGTTCGTCGAGCGAGCGGCCCAGCACTTCATG
>CAVXVL010000080.1:0-16681 GCA_963765085.1 Terriglobia bacterium
AGGAACGGCAAGCGTATAAGAGTCGCTAGCGGAGGTTCGTGGTGATAAAGAAGACCCTCATTTCATCGATGATGTTGGTGACGTTGGTGCTGACGGTGGGCGCCCAGGCGCAGGCTCCGGCCGCGGCCGCGGCTCCGGCGCAAAAGAACTGGAAAGATCGCGCGGAGTACGATCTGTACGAGACGATCACAAAGGATGCGACCCCCGCCTCGCGCCTGCAGAACCTGGACAAATGGAAGAGCCAGTACGCACAGAGCGAATACGCGGACGTGCGGCTCAAAATTTATCTGGTCACCTACCAGCAGATGATGAATCATCGCGCCGCGTTCGACATCGCCCAGGAGATCTTGAAGACCAAACCCAACGATTTGACCGCGCTCACCGAGATCGTAGGCTACGGACTGTCGCTGGTGCCGGGCGAATCCGAAGGCGGCCTTGAACGCACAGAACAAGTCCGACCTGGACGCGATCGACAAGACGGCGCGCTACATTCTGGCGAATGTTGATAAAGTTTACGCCGCCGACAAGAAGCCGCAGGGAACCACCGACGCGCAATGGAACGCAGCCAAACCCACGATGGAAAAGTTCGCGCAGTTCACCATCGCCCGCGTGGCGCTCATCGCCAAGGACAACGCGAAAGCGGAAACCGAGCTGACCAACACCCCTGAAATCCGATCCCGCGAACGCGCAGGCGCCTATATGCTCGCGGGCTTGCTTCTCGCGCAGCAGAAGGATCATCCGGAAAAGATGCCGGTGGCGCTGTTCGAGTACGCCCGCGCGGCCAGCTATGACGGCCCGGCGCCTTGGACGCCAACACACGTAAGCAGATCGATGCGTTCCTCACCAAGGCCTACACGACGTTCCACGGATCGCCGATGGGTCTGGATCAGTTAAAGATGACGGCCAAGGCGACGCCGTTCCGCCGGGCGGATTCGCGCTCGAGAGCACCGTGGATATCGCCAAGAAAAAAGGAAGCGGAACGCCAGGCCGCGGCTGCGGCAAATCCGATGCTGGCTCTGTGGACCGATATTCGCGACAACCTAAAGGGTGACAATTCGGATATGTACTGGATGTCCGTGAAGGGCGCGGGAGTCCCGGCGGCGTGAACGGCGTGATGAAGTTTAAGGGCAAGCTGGTTTCGGCCGAACCCAGACGAAGCCGAAGACGCTGATGATCGCTATTGCGGTGAGATGCCGGATGCGAAACTGGTGCTCGACGACCCGCTGCCCGGCAAGATGGAACCGGGCGGAGATCTCCTTCAACGGTGTGCCCACCGATTTCATGAAATACTGATATGACCTTCGATGTGGAGGCTGCCGACGTCGAAGGCTGGACAGGTAAAGGTCCCGCTCCGGTGCGCGGCACGGGTAAGAAAAAGAGCAGCCGCCAAGAAGGAATAGCGCCACCGTATTTCACGAGCGATTACGTCGGGGTCGGCTCATGCCGGCCCCGATTTTTTGTGGGGCAAACTTTAGTTTGCGCGAGGCTTCAGCCTCGCAGTTCATCTACGCTCTTCCGCTCGGGCCAGAGAACCGCAAGAGTGATCGAGCGGGCCGGAAAGCTTCGATGCTCGTCGGCCCGCTCATTGATAAACTGTGCGTGGCGCTGCCAGGTGGGGCGAGCTTTAGCTTGCACGAGGCTTCAGCCTCGCAGTTCATCTACGCTCTTCCGCTCGGGCCAGAGAACCGCAAGAGTGATCGAGCGGGCCGGAAAGCTTCGAATGCTCGTCGGCCCGCTCATTGATAAACTGTGCTTGGCGCTGCCAGGTGGGGCGAGCTTTAGTTTGCGCGAGGCTTCAGCCTCGCAGTTCATCTACGCTCTTCCGCTCGGGCCAGAGAACCGCAAGAGTGATCGAGCAGGCCGGAAAGCTTTGAATGCTCGTCGGTCCGCTTATTGATAAAACTGTGCGTGGCGCTGCCAGGTGGGGCGAGCTTTAGCTTGCACGGTGGCTTTACCCACCGCCACCCAGGAGCCGCGTTACATCTTGTAGCGGCCGAGATCCTCGTCGTTCAGGTCCTCGAGCCAGCGGCGCAATTCCTCGTTGTTGACCTTCCTCGGAGACCGCCGAAGCCGCTTCGACGATTTCAGCACGGTCTCTTCCACGTAGATGGGGCAATCCAGCCGCAGCGCCAGTGCCAGAGCGTCGCTCGGGCGGGAATCCACGCTGATCAGCTCGCCTTCGCGGTCCAGCCAGATCACCGCGAAAAAGTATCGTCTTTCAGCTCGCTCACCACCACTTTGCTGCACGCCCGGTTCAGCCCGAACAGCAGATTCTTGATCAGATCGTGTGTCATGGGCCGCGGCGTGGAAACTTTTTCGATTTCCAGCGCGATGGCGTTGGCTTCGTAAACGCCCACCCAGATGGGAGCACCGCGTTGCCGTTCATGTCTTTCAGGATCACGATGGGCATGTTGGTCACGGGATCCATCATCAGACCGCGAATTTTCATTTCGACTTCCATGACGCCCTCCCCAGCTCCTCATTACACGCAGCCCAGTTACGCTTTCACCCACCAACGAGTTCGGCCCGGAGCGCGTCACCCGCACCGTGCAGGTACTGTGCCGACCAGCGATCGGCCGTTCCGCCGGCGTGCGAGAAATTGAGCGTGCGGTTATCTCGAGGTGCGCCCGATCCACTGCCCCAGCGCTTCATGTTGGGCCCTCCACCAGCACTCTTCGCACGATGCCGACGGCGCCGCGTTGCGCCGGATCTGAATGGCGCGCTGCTTCTCCTGCAGGATCGCCAGCCGCCGCTGCTTCTCTTCTTCCGGCATCTGTCTTCCATCGCCAGCGCCGCCGTGTTGGGCCGCGGCGAGTATTTGAAGCTGAAGAGCGAATCGTACTCGACTTCGTCCAGCAGGTGCAGCGTCTGCTTCGAAATCCGCTTCGGTCTCGCCCGGGAAACCGACGATGATATCGGTCGTGATGGCGATAGGCGGCGCTTGCGCCGCCTTCATCCACGTCGATGCGCCGCATGTATTCGTCGCGCGTGTAGAGGCGGTCCATGGCCGCCAGCACGCTGCGTCGATCCCGATTGCACCGGCAGATGTACGTGGTCGCAGATGCGCCGGGTTCGAATCCATGGCGTCGACGATGGCGCTTGACGAAATCGCGCGGATGCGACGTGGTATATCGCACGCGGCGGATGCCCGGAACTCGGCCACGCGCGCCAGCAGCGTCGCGAAATCCCAGCCCGCGGGCGAGGGATCGCGATAGCTGTTCACGTTCTGCCCCAGCAACTGGATTTCGGTGTAGCCCCGTTCCGCCAGCCGCGCGCGCTTCCGCCATCACGCTCTCGCTGGTGCGGCTGCGCTCCGGCCCGCGCGTGAACGGCACCACGCAATAGGCGCAGGATTTGTCGCAGCCTTCGATGATCGTGATGTAGGCGCGGTGCGGATTGTCGCGGCGGGTGAACGGCGTGTCGAAGGTCTCGTCCGTATCGAGGCTCAGGCCGGTGACGCGGCGATTGCCGGCTTCGAGCTGCACCAGCATCTCGCGCAAGCTGGTGATAGCTGGCCGAGCCGGCCACCAGGCTCACATGCGGGGCGCGTTCGAAAATCTTCTCGCCTTCCTGCTGCGCCACGCATCCCAGCACGCCGAAAATTTTGCCCTTGCCGTGCTTCGCGCTTGAAATTGCTGCAGGCGGTTGAAAACCTTCTGCTCGGCCTTGTCGCGAATGCTGCAGGTGTTGTAGAGAACCAGGTGCGCCTCCTCGGGCGTTTCCACCTGAGAGTATCCCTTGCTCGAGCAGCGTGCCGACCACTTTTTCGGAGTCGTGCGCATTCATCTGGCAGCCGAACGTTTCAATGTAGAAGGTTTTCACTTCCGACCATTGTAACGTGGGTCCCGGGCGACGTGGCCCCGCCCGGCCAGACGCGAAAGATGCAATACCCCCGTTTTTCGCGGCACTTTTAAGGTTTTCGTACTATTGCAGCGGAGCGGCGTTCCGCTTAGCCTGAGATTGTGAAGTACTGCCTGCTCATGTTGGTCCCGGGAGCGCTGTGGGCGCAAGCGGTGGCCACAACATCGAGCGTCGATCTCAACGGAAATCGTGTGAGCGACTACTCGATTGCGACCGCGCCGAATGGCGAAGCCACGCAAGTGAGCGAATCGATCAACGGACAGCTGGTTCCGAAGGAGCAGTCCCAGACGCGCGTTCTCAGCGACTCGCCCGACGAGAAAGTCACCGAATCGATCGACCGCAAATACAATCAGACGGGTCAACTGATTTCGACCCAACGCACCATCACGACCGAGCGTAAGACGCCCGGCGGCGGGTCCTCGACGAATGCGACCGTCTATAGCAGCGACGTCAACGGCAACATGCTGGAGTCCGAACACCGGCTTACGGAAACGCATCCCACCGGTCCGGGAGCCACGGAGTCCGAGGTCACCATCGCTCGTCCCTCGCTGAATGGCGCGTTTCAAACGGTGGAGCGGCGCAAGACCTCGAAGTTCGAAGACAAGACTCAGTCTCACGAGGAGCAGACGGCCTACCAGAGATCGAACAGCGGGGACCTCGTTGAGACGCGGCGTATGGTGTCCAATTCGCAGAAGTTGGATGATAAGACCGAAGAACAGGTTGCCAACTACGAAGTCGACTATGCGGGCCGCATGGTGTTGCTGAATTCGGAGAAGAACACGACGACCGTTTCGAAAGACGGCAAACAAGTGGTCGAGCGAAGCCTCTATGGGCCGAACGCCCTGGGCGTCGTGCGCACGGATCAAGACGGCCAGAAGATCAGAGAGCAGAACATCATCGTGCGTACGCCTGGTCCGGACGGCAGCGTGAAGGAAACGGTGAGCGCACGGCGTCCGGTTCTGTCGGACCCCACGCAATTAGGCCCGCCGATTCAGATTTCCGAAACCGTTTGCACGGGCAAGTGCGAACCAGGAAAACCGTAAAAAGCTGCGCGCATTTCGCGCTAGAATTCCCCGTCATCCCGAGCCCGCTACGGGTAAACTCCATCGAGGAATCTCGCTAGCTCAAACTTGTCATTCCGAGCGCAGCGAGGAATCTGCTTTTAGCCCCCACAAAATTGCTGAAGATCAGTTTGTGATTTCCTTCAAAAAACTCTTCCCCTGCGCGATGCTCGTCCCAAAATTCTCCGCGACGGTCTGACCGATATCTGAAAGCGAGCCGCGCGTCTCCAGATTAACGCCATGCTTCGCGGACTTTCCGTAGGCCAGCAGCGGAACATACTCGCGGCTGTGATCGGTGGAGGGCGTCGTCGGATCGCAGCCGTGATCGGCCGTGAGGATCGCGAGATCTCCTTCCGTCAGGCGATGCTCCCATAACGGCAGCCACGTATCGACTTCTTCGAGCGCCTTCGCGTAGCCATCTACATCGTTGCGATGTCCGTAGAGCTGATCGAAATCGACCAGGTTGACGAAAATCAGGCCGTCTTTCTGCTCTTTCATCATCGCGAGCGTCTTCGCCATGCCGTCGGCGTTGCTCGTCGTCTTTTCGTGCTCGCCGATGCCGCGTCCCAGAAAAATATCGAAGATCTTTCCGACGCTCGAAACCTCAACATGCGCGGCCTTCAACTGATCGAGCAACATTCCGCGCGGAGGCGCCACCGCGTAATCATGGCGGTTCGTGGTTCGCGTGAAGGAACCGGGCACGCCTTCGAACGGCCGTGCGATCACCCGGCCGACTTCATGCGGCCCGCGCAGAATTTCACGCGCAATCTCACACATTTTGTAGAGTTCGAACAAGGGAATGACGTCTTCATGCGCCGCAATTTGAAACACCGAATCGGCCGACGTGTAAACGATCGGCGAACCCGTACGCATATGTTCCTCGCCGAGTTCTTTAATAATCTCGGTGCCCGACGCGGCCTTGTTCCCGAGCGCGCTACGCCCACGCGCCGCTCGAACTCGTGCATGACCTCGGGAGGAAATCCATCGGGAAAAAGCGGAAATGGTTTCTCCAGATGGATGCCGGCCATTTCCCAATGGCCCGTGGTCGTGTCCTTGCCCGGTGAGGCGAGCGCGCATTTCCCGTAAGCTGCGAGCGGCTCCGCCGCAGGGCTGAGTCCAGTAACCGGCTTGATGTTGGCCAATCCCCAGCGGCACAGATTCGGCAAATGCAAAACCCGCTGCCGCGCGAGATTACCGAGCGTGTCGCTGCCCGCGTCCCCATACGCCGCCGCGTCCGGCATCTCGCCGATACCCACGCTATCGAGGACAATCCAGATGATTCGTCGAAACGGCCGATCTCTCTGCGATGGCATCCGGCTATTGGATCGGGCCGCCGACGGTTTGCCCTTGCGCCGCCTGCGGCATGGGAATTTGCATGGGTGCGGTGAGTTTATCGGCGGGTTGCGAATCCGATCGAGGCGCAGCCGCCGTTTGCACGGAAGAGGAAGGCGCGCCGTCCGGACCGGCGAGAATATCGCGGATGTGTTCGGTCAACTGATCGACGAAGCGATCCGGAAGAAACCCGTTCATCCGGCGCGCCAGATGCCCTTCCTTGTCCAGAATGATCGTTGTGGGAATGTTCGCCACCGTCAGCAGACGCGATAGGCCGGTTTCGAAATAGACGGCGCGGCTCCAACCCTGCGCTTCGAGAAACGGCCCGACCACGTTGCGCTCGTCGTCGGCGTCGATGGAAAGAAACATCACGTCGTCGCGATCCGCGAAACGCTTCCGGACTTCATCGTAGAGAGGATGCTGCGCGCGGCACGGTCCGCACCACGTCGCCCAGAAGTCGAGAATCAGAATCTTCCCCTTCAGGCTCGCCAGCGGCAAACGGTTTCCGTCCAAACCATCCAGAACAAACTTCGCCGGATCGGTGAGACCGTAGTTGGGATCGAGCGCGTACAGTTCCTTGTGCCGCTTTTCAAGCACGATGTTACTGCGATCGTAGGCTTGGAGCACGAGATCGCCGAGCCCGGCTTCGGAACCATCGTGCAGCTTGCGAAACATCTCGCCCAGCTTACGACGATCCGCCGCGCGATCTTCCTGCGAGACGCGGTCATCGGGAATCGCAAAAGCGGCAGCCATTTGCTCGACGGCTTCCTCGTGGCGGCCGGCGAGTTCGAGCGTCTCGGCCCACTGGCGAGCAGACGCTGCTTCCGGATAATCGCGAAACGCGAGCTCGGCTTTGACGCGCGCTTCCTCCGGCGAGCCCATGATCGCGAACGCCCGCGACTGATAAAGCAACGCTCGTTCTAAGGCGCGGTCGTGATCTTCCTGATTGCGCACCGCATCGGCGCCCGTCGGAACCGGGATGTGTACGATATATTCCTCGAATTTGCGCGCGAATTCCAGAGCTTTCTCGGCATTTTCCCGGCCGCCGACGGCCAACAAACTGAACGTCACGCGATCGAGGAGTTGGGCATCATTCGGCGTTTTGGCGAGCGTGGGAACGCCATACAGGATGATCCGGCGAGCATCGTGCGCCTCCACGGCCTGCTTCGCCAGAAGCTGTGCGATTTCCTCCCGCAGATGCGTTTGCGGATGCGCGCGGACGAACTTTTCCAGGGCGGCGATGATATCGACGGGACTTCGATTCGCCTCGACGATCAGTTGATTGATCTCCTGGCGCTCCGTGTCATCGGCGTTTACCACCGGTGCCTGGGCGAGCGCGGAACGCGTCGCAAATATCAGCGAAACCGCAGTAAAAATCAGCGATCGTACAGGAAATTTCATCGTTCTATTTCCACGGCATTCTTCCATTTCCACGCCCGGGTTCTCAATGCGCCGCCCGAATCGCGTCGGCGATGCGCGCCGCCCGCTCCCTCGCCATGTGAATGTATGCCTCATCCTTCGCCACCTGATCGAGCACCGGCAGAAAATCGTCTTCGGCCACCAGCCGCCGCTCATTCCACGCCGACATGACGCGCAGCACGGCGTCGTTCACTCCCAGGCGATCGTGTTTCACCACGCGGCGCAAGTCCAGAAGCATGCGCGTACTTTCGCCCACGCGCTCGAATAAATCGGCGAGCGCTTTCGCGTCCTCGCTGAGCGAGTAGTTGAATTTCGATTCGCTCGCGTCCGCGCCCTCTTCCCAGCGCAGAGTCTTCATTCCCATGTTCGCGATTTTCAATCCCGATTCCAAGGGATGTTTAAAATGATCGAGCCTGTCCGCCAGATCGAACGCCTGCTTTACCGTCGCGGGACCGAGATGGACAGTCTCCTCGTTATCGGGATCCTGACTTTCGTTGTAGGTCGTCGTTCCATCGGGAGCGATCGAGATCGCGAAATACGCGGGTGCCGATCCGGGAAACGATTTGCTGAAGATGACGCGCGAGCCGTTCCCGGGAGCCGCTTGCGCGAGCGCGGCGGCAGCCAACAGAATCAGAATCTTCATCCCGCAATCCTCGCCGCCGATTTCAAAGTCTTTCCATCTGTGTCGAGGCCCGGACGTCCCAGAGTCGTCGCGTGGCAGATCGCGACCGCGAGTGCATCGGCCGCATCCTCGGATTCAATCGATTCCGCGATGCCGGTCAGCGTCCGCACCATCAATTGAACCTGATGCTTTTCCGCGCGGCCATAGCCCACGACGCTGGTCTTCACGGAAAGCGGAGAATATTCGCCCACCGTCAATCCAGCTTCCGCGAGCACCGCCAGCGCGACGCCGCGCACGTGCGCCAGTTTCAACGCGGTCTTCACATTTTGCGAAAAGAAGACCTCTTCGACCGCCGCGCATTCCGGCGCGTGCGCCACGAGGAGACTACGCAGAGCGATGGAGATAGCGGCAAGACGACCGGGAAGCGGGTCGCGCGCCCGCAGCGTGATGACGCCGTGCGCGATCACCCGGTGACGGCGGCCATCGCTGTCGATGACACCCCAACCGGTGCGCTCGGTTCCACAATCGACGCCTAAAACCCTCATCGGTGAACGCGCTGTCCTCGTCTAACCGGCCACGCCCCGCGCCAAACTTGACGAAACAACTCTACGCGCCCAGGGCTTCCAGTTCCTTCTCGTCGATGTCGAAGTTCGAATAGACGTTCTGCACGTCTTCGTGTTCTTCGAGAGCCTCGCTGAGCCGCAGCATGCCGGAAGCGTTCTTGCCTTCCAGTTTCATCAGATTCTTGGGGATCATGGCGACGTCCGCCGATTCCGTGGGAATGCCGGCCTTCTGAATCGCCTCCAGCACGGCAATGTGATTTTCGGGAGCGGAGATGACTTCCCAGTTGTCACCTTCGCGCTTCAGATCCTCGGCGCCGGCTTCGAGCACGATCGTCATCAGGTCGTCCTCGGCGGGAGCTTTTTCCCCGTCGATGATGATCTGGCCCTTACGTTCGAACATCCAACCGACGCTACCTTCCGCCCCCATGTTTCCGCCGTTTTTGGAGAACATGTGGCGGATTTCGCTGACGGTGCGGTTGCGATTATCGGTGGCCACGGAGACGAGCACAGCCGCGCCGCCGGGTCCGTAACCTTCATACATGACTTCCTCGATCTGGCCGCCTTCGAGCTCGCCGGTACCGCGCATGATGGCGCGCTTAATGTTGTCGGCGGGCATACTCTCGGCCTTGGCAGCGAGAATCGCGGTGCGCAGGCGAGGATTGGCGCCGGGATCGCCGCCGCTGCGAGCGGCAATCATGATTTCCTTGATGATGCGGGTGAAAATTTTCCCGCGCTTGGCGTCGGCGGCGCCTTTTTTGTGCTTAATCGTTGCCCATTTAGAATGGCCTGACATGACAAACCTCTACGTGGAAAGAACTTATGGATTCTTCTCGGATCTTAGTGGACCCAACTTTCTACGATATCAGATGGGCGGAACTAGAGGAAGCTCGACAATGTGAATGACGGAGTTATACTGACGTCGTGGACTCGCTTTCGCGCTCGCTTGCCTTGGCTCCCGTCGAGGACGAAGAGATCACGCCCGAGACAGCCGCCGCGCTTGATCGGGCCTGTGCTTCCCTCGATCGTGGCGAGGGCATCCCTCACGAAGAGATCTTGCGCGAGTTTGGATTTGCGAACTAGCGCCGCCGACATAATACTCAGCCGTCCCGCGTTCCGTGCTTGGTGCAGAACATGTCACCGGAACTTCGGATGAGCCTGACGCGCTTACCGTCCAGGTCCAAACAGTGAGAGCAATACAGCTCCTCTCCCCGCGGGCCATTTCGTTTATACGGTCCTGAAAGCTGAAACTCCAGGCTTTCACGGAATGCCCTTTCATCGTCGAAGGCATCGATTTGACCCTGCAGCTTCTGGATCTCGTCCTTCGCTTCAACTAAGGCGACCTTTGAATCTGCGATGTAGTCATAGATTTCTCCGATGCGCCCGGCAAACTCATCAGGCTTCAGAGTTCCGGCCTTCGCAGCATCGCGCATGGCCTTCGTTAAGTCTGCAGCGGCTTTTAGCCCGGAAAGTCCCGCAGCGATGTTCATAAGCGCGATTATATCCGGTAATGCCCTAGTTCTTCATCCCTCTCGCCGCCTTAAACTCCACTCCCGCGACCCGCATGCCTTCGTTGTCGACTCCCGGCTTCAGTGTTCCCGCGAACTCGTGATAGTAGCGGACGGTGTTCATCACTAACCGGTCCTCGGCTCCGATCCACGCATCGAAGCGGCCGAGCTTGATATCGGCGGCGGCCTTCCCGGCGCTCATCCCCGCGTCGTAGCGTTTGCGAGCTTCCGTCTTAAACACCGCGAGATATTCGCCCGTCTCGGCGAGATCTTTCTTCCCGCCGATCGGCCCGTGACCCGGCACGATCATATCCACGTTCATGCCGAGAACTTGATCGATGTGGTCCATCCACTTGGTCGGATGAGCGTTGTGACAGAACGGCGCGACGTTGAAGAATCCGATATCGGCGCCGAACATAATCTTGTGCTGCGGCAGATACACGGCGATATCTCCATACGTGTGCGAGGGAGCGAGCGTCAGCAACTGCACTTCGGTGTTGCCGTAATAGTACGTTTCGCGGTCATTGATGGTCGTGGTCGGCGGAATGATTACGCGCGGCTCCCCGCCCTCGGCCCAGCCGTCGCGTTTCTCCCAGGTGGGCGAAGGAAACTTCGTCGCCAGCATCTCGTCACGGCAGTATTCGTGGCATACGATCTCGACCGGCTGCGGGAAAAACGGCAATCCCATGATGTGATCGCCGTGATGGTGCGAGATCACGATGCGGCTCATCGGTTTGTTGGGAGCGACGCGCTTAATCGCCGCGATGAAATTCTTGCTTTGGATCGGCGCGCCCAGCGAATCGATCACCAGAACGCTGTTCTCGCCGACGACGATGCCGCCGTTCGAGACGCCCTGATTCATCTGTCCGGGGCCGCCTCCCTGAATGTAGGCGAACACGCCGGGCGCGAGTTCGCGCATTTCGGTCTTCCAGGACGGGACCGGCGTCTGACCCTGCGCCTTTTTGATGATCGCGAATCCAAGACCCGCTCCCGCCAGGCAGCCGAGTGCGCCGCGCCGCGTCATTCGTTCGCTCATGTACAATTTCCTCCCAAACGGACTACGCTAAGTCTCTCTCCCCGCAAAGTCAAGCAAGACGTGCATTTTCGATGAATAGTCACATGTTAAGCTGAAAACCCATGCGCAAATGCAAGCTTCTGACTTCGCTCGCTGCCCTCTTGATGACGGCGTTTTTGATGACGGCGTTCTCCGTGACGCCTCTGCACGCGCAGGCCAAAGACGCGCCTAAGGCAGCTGCGGCGCCCGCCGCGAAATCCGGCGACCTGGTGGACTTGAATAGCGCCACCGTCGATCAATTGAAAGCGTTGCCCGGCATCGGCGATGCGTATTCAAAGAAGATCGTCGCTGGCCGTCCATATGCGAATAAAACGCAGCTGGTTTCGAAGAAGGTCGTGCCCCAGGCCACCTACGACAAGATCAAGGACCTGGTCATCGCCAAACAGGGCAAGAAGTAGACGCCCGGTTACTGGTCCAACCGATTCAGCACCAGCGACAGAGTTTCTTCGATCGGCGCTGCGTCGCCTTTGCACTCCGTCTTGCGCGCCTGCCACAGCTTGTCGAGGAAATCCAGATTCGATTCTAGAACCGCATGCTGGCGAGCGGACGGCACGCGTTGCTTCAGCGCTTCGCCCGCGTTCTGAAGCGTCTCCCGCAAAGCCGGGGCCAGTCCGGAACTCGCGTTGCCGCTCAACCGGGCGCCGAGGCATTGACGAACATCGTCGACGACTAATCCGAGAAGCTTTACGCTCCGCCGATATTGCTCTTCCGTGCTCAGCGCCCGTTGCGTGGGATCGAGCTCCAGCACCTGGTTGCAGACTTCGGCGCGGCGGCGCGCGCGGTCGTCGTCGGGGTGCAGACGCAGCGCGGTTTCATAATACTGCAGGGCGGTTCTATAATTGCCTCGCGCAAACTCGGCATCGCCGAGCCCCGCATAGGCCGTCGCGTCTTTCGGATCGGATTTCAGCACTTCGCGAAACAGATCGGCTCCACGGGTCGGAGAGCCGGCCGCAGTGAACAGACTCGCGAGCTTCTCTCTGGTCGCCAGATCGTTGGGCGCTTCCTCCTGAAGGGGCAGCAGTTCCGCGAGCAAGCCTTCGGTCTGATGCCTTTCGACGAGAAGATCGATCAGTTCAAAGCGGACGGCGACGCGATGCGCGAGGGCATTTTCTTTCCACTGCCCATAGATCGCACGGTGATAAAACGAGAGCGCTTCCTGGATACGTCCTTCCTTCGTCAGCACACGAGCCATCGCCAGATTGGGAGCTCCCGCCGTGCCGTCGTGCGCGAGGACGTCGGCAAGATCAGACTCGGCTTCGGGAAGGCGGCCGCCGTCGATCAGCGCTTCCGCCAAGGATAGCTGGTACTCCGGATTTTCGCGCGCGACCACCAGCGCCGCTCGAAATTGCTCGGCGGCGCGATCGTACTGGCCCTGCTTCATGAGTTGCAATCCGGCGTCGTAGGAACGTTTGGCTTCGACCAGGCTTTCGGAGAGTTCTCTGCGCGCAAGGTAAGTATCCAAAGTAAACAGGAGCAGGATGGCGGAAATGACAAACGTGAGCGTACGCAACAGCGACGGCTTGAAGAACGGAGTGTGAGCCGAGGCCATGCCGTCAATCTTCCTCTTCAATCACGGAATGCTCCACATGGCGGCCGGGTTCCGTGTGCACGTTCGAATCGTTCCGGCCGTCGAATACGGGCGCGACTCCATAAGCCCGCAGAATATCGTCGAGAACGATCACCCCTAACAGGTCCCGGATGTTCGCGCGGCTCACCACGGGAACCACCTGCAGGCCGCTGGAGCCGATCCGATCGAGCGCCAAATGGAGACCGTGATCCGGATGCACGTGCGGAATATTCGAGCCTTCCGAATCGATGGGCGCGACTATGGTGGCAAGCTTCGCGCCGCCCGATCCGTCGGCGAGCGCCGTTTCCAGATCGTCACGGCGAATCATGCCCACTAATCCCTGTGCGTCCGCGACGGGCCAGGCAGCCAGTGTTCCGGCCGTCATTTGTGCGAGCGCCGCGCCGACTGTTTCCTGCGGCGAGAAAGGCACAGGAGCGGGACGCATGACACTGCTCACGTGCGATTTCGACGGCGAGCGCGTCTCCGGCCCGGGCAGATGCAAACCTTCTTGATGCGCCAGAGCTTCGTAGATGGGCTCCCTTTGCAGCTTGTACGAGATGAAGTACGCGATCAGGTTCGAGATCATCAAGGGCACAATGATCGTGTAGTCGCGTGTCACTTCGAAAATCATGATCACCGACGTCAGCGGCGTGCGCACAATGCCCGCGAAAGCCGTTCCCATGCCGACCAGCGCATAAGCGCCGGGCCCCGCGGTCGAGCCGGGGAACACGCGTGGGCGACGCCTCCTACCGCAGCCCCCATCATCGCGCCGATGAAAAGACTCGGGCCAAAGATTCCGCCCGCGTTTCCGGAGGAATAACACACTGGCGGTCGCGACGATTTTGAGACGGCGAGAAGCACGACGATCTGTATGACGACATCTCCATTGAGAACTTTGTCGACGTAGTTGTATCCGACGCCCATCACCTCGGGCACGAAAAAGCCCATCAGGCCGACGTCAAGCCTCCGGCGACGGGCTGAAACCAAGCCGTTTTCTTCGGGAGGCGCGCAAACCACACGCGCAGCTTCAACAGCAGCTTCACGAACGCGACCGATCCCAAACCACCGACGACACCCAATACCGCATACGCGACGAGTTCCCAGGGATTGATCAGACGATAGCCGGAGACGTGAAAGAGCGGATCGTCACCCAGAATCAGGTGGAGCACCATCCACGATGTCGCGGAACTTAATACCGCCGTTCCCAGCACCGTCGCGTGCAAATCGCCCATGATTTCTTCGAGCGAAAAAAGGACCGCCGCGATGGGCGTGTTGAACGCGGCCGCCAGCGCCGCCGAGCAACCGATCGGCACCAGCGCCTTCACTTGTTCTTTGCTTAGACCGGCGTTACGGCCGATCGCCGAAGCGAGGCCCGCACCCACGTGAACCGAAGGACCTTCGCGCCCGAGGGCGATGCCGGTGGCGAGCGAGGTGGAGCAACACAGGAACTTGCCGATCACCGTGCGCATCGAAATGTATCCGTCTTCGATGAACAACGCGGCTTTCGTTTGGGGAATTCCGCTGCCGCGCGCCAGCGGGAAAAAGCGCCACAGAAAGTATCCCGTGACCAGCGAGCCCAGCGTCGGCACAAAAATCCGCAGCCAGCCGGCGCCGCCCGCTGGATACATGCGCGCCGACAAACGTCCCGTCAACAGGATAAAGGCGACGGTAACCAAGCCAACCAGGGCGCCGATGACCAGGCTCAGCGCGAGCGTCAATTGATTTTCGCTGTGCCGGAGTTCCTCAGTCCACTGGCGGAACTTCCCGATCACCGGATGCACTACTGTCCCAGCCATTACCCTTCTTATTATCCTTCATTACTCTGGCCGGCACGAAACGCGACGTGGCACGGACGCGAACTTCGCGTATCAGCGCTGCGCGGGAGCTGCGATGCCGAGCCGCAAACGAAGAATGGTGAGGGTTCGATCAAGCTGCTGGATGCGCGCGGTTTGGGCCGTATTCTCGTTGCGCAGCCGGGTCACTTCGTCCTTCAGCGCGTCGCGTTCCAGTTGAACGGTGTCCAATTCATTCGCGTCGGCGACGCGCGGTGGCGTTCCCAGAAAGCGCGATCCTTCCTGCGTCTTCTCTCCATTTGCATTTTGCACTTCGAGGCGGACTTGCACATCGCCGCTGTGACGCACGTAGGTGAAGCTGCCGCGCCGCAGATCCTCACGGCTGAGCGTCACGGTCTGCGGATCTTTTCCGTCGGTGATTTGCAGCGTTCCCGAGGACGCATCCCGGACCGGCGCGGCATTATGATTCCATTCCACGCGTAGCTGCCCTTCGTGCGCGCCGTCGGCCTGCGGCTCGAAAACCGTCAGGGATATCGGCTCGACCGGAGTGCGCATATTGAAATAGCGCCAGCCGACGCCCACCAGAAGCGCGGCCGCCAGCACCACGACGGCGGCAATCGCCCAGCGTTGCCAGTGCGACTGCTGATCCGGATAGGGCAGGTATTCGGGAGCGCGCTCCGTCGGCGGAAGGTATGGCTGCCTCCCCGCGTAGGCGGTGTTGGCTTCTCCCGTAGGCTCATATCCGAGCGCCGCCTGAGCACGGGGTGGATATGCGGTCTCCGGCAATTCCGCCGCGGCGGCATGGTATGGCAAACTTTGCTGCAAACCTTGTGGCGCACCCGGCTGCAAACCACGGCGCTCGCTGGCCAAGGGACGGCGCTCCGCCTGCGAAGGCGGGATCGCGGAGCGATCGGGGAAATTGAAGTCCAGATAGCTGTGGTCGGTTTTGACGGTGCCGTCCGCCTCGCGCACGAAAAAGCCGGCGCGCATCGTCCCCGCGCGGCCGGGCTCCACGACCAGCGCGACCTGCCATAGCTCCGGGAAAAACGCTTCGTACGTTTCCTGATCCCCGGCGTGCAAAATGATCTCGCTGCGGGTGTGCGAAACGTAGAATCCTAAAACCTGGAAGCCTTCCAGCCGAACGTCGAGTCGATCGCGCTCGATCTGCTCCGTCAGCGCCGCGCGATCTTTATCGGATAGGGCGAACGAAGGCCCATGCGCGTGCTCGCAGGCGATATCGCGCACGGCCAGGACGCGCACGGTCTTGCCGTCGTAGGTCCCATAGAGAACTCCGCCGACTTCGATGCCTCCGCGCGCAAAGCGCTGGAATCCTTCGGTCACCGCCTGGCGGATTTCTTCAATGACGACCAGCGAGTATTCGACGGTGACGAGGTCGGCCTCGGGCCCGGCCCAGGCGCCGAATTTCGTATCGCTCATACCGCCTTTCTCCAGGGCCGATGGCACAAGACTGCCTGGCTTCCGGAGTTTGAATCCTCATCATCATCGTCTTCGTGCAGATGATAATAGTACGTCACCGCCCCCATCGCCGTGGCGATCAGCAGCGCGGCGATCAAGCACGTGATGCTCTTCGCGTTCCACGCTTTCTCATGGCGGACAGCCGCGGCCGTGCCCATCACGGCGACCAGCGAAAGCGAGACGCTCAAAACCAGGATGTCGTACCACGGCATGATGTCCAGATGGTTCTGCCCGCCAATTTGGCTCCAGCCCGTCAGCACGGCGATCAGCGCGAGAAAGAACTCACAAACGTAAGCGAGCCGAAGAAAGATACCGGAGGCATTCGGAATGATATTCTACTAACAGGACTGCCAAAAACGCGCGCCTTGTTCAACGATTCCGCCAGATTTTTCGAGCGTGAGCCACGG
>CAVXVL010000081.1:0-67522 GCA_963765085.1 Terriglobia bacterium
TATATCCATAAAGGATATATGTTTAGTTTGTAAATTTTTTAATAAGCATACTAAAAATAGTATATTTACATCAATTAAATTATTAGAATATCCAAAATTAAAAAACCGCGAATTAGCAAAGTTAACGAATCTTACTTATCTAGATTTATATAGATCTAAAAATAGAATCACAGAAGCGTGTTTTACTAAATTAATTAATCTTAAGCGATTTGAACCCTACTCTAATAAAAATATTACCGATAGAGGCCTATCCAAATTAACTAATATTGAGTATCTAAATCTTTATAATAACGATACTATTACAGATCAAAGTGTACAGTTACTCATCAATCTTACAGCACTTGAAATTTATTGCAATAATCGCATTACAAATGAAGGAATAAAACAACTAACCAAACTTGAGACTTTGGATATAGGAGAGAATCGAAATATTACAAATGAAGCCATATCCAACTTAATTAGTCTTAAATCTATTAATCTCTGTTATAATCAACTTATTACAGGAGATTCAATTAAAAATAACACAAATCTTACCCATCTTGATATAGGTGGAGACAATTTAATTACTAACGACGATATAATTAATTTAACTAATTTAAAGCATTTAGTGCTCGATGATAACGATGTCATTAAAAACGAAAGTATATATAATTTAGTTAATTCTACGAGGTTAGATCTCTCCGGATGGAATAATATTACTAATGACGGTATAATTAATTCTCCTCTTATTAGTAATTTAACGTATCTCGATTTGAGCCACAATCAAAAATATTTTGATGAATTTGTTGATCATCTAATTAATCTTACACATTTAAATCTTGCAGGTAATTATATAATAAGTAATATATGCTTAATTAATAAAACAAAACTTATACATCTCGATCTTTGTTATAATAGCTCTATCCGTGATGAATGTTTACAAACGTTAACTAATCTTACTCGTCTAGATTTATGTGGTAATTATGTTATAACAGATAAAAGCGTAACAAAATTAACTAATCTTAGACATCTAGATTAAGTTGTAATAGAAATATAACAAATAATTGTATAAATAAATTAACAAATCTTAAGAGGATAGATGTTAGAAATAATAAAATAATCGACTTTAGATAGTAATTTTTCTATAATGTTGTTATAATATTACGACTTAAATATGTCTACACTTTTAATAATTATAATTGTTGTAGTCGCGGCCGCATTATTTTATCATTATATGTATAATGGTGACGATATGAATAATTCTGGTTTTTGGAACAGCATTAACCCTTTAAGGTTAACGCCGCAGAGCTTCAAAAGCAAGGGGTCCATCGGATCAACAGAGAGAATTTATGAGATATTGTGAAAAAGAAGCTATGATAAGTGTTCAAAATTGTGAGTCAAGTAAAAACGACTGTTATAAACTAATGGTAAATTTTTATAATGATTGTTTAGCACAAACAGACATTTTTCTTTGAGTAAAAATCATAAATTTTTCATCTGTTTAGATGAAAAAAATAAAAAACATTGCGTTTAAAAACGAAATGAATATAAATTAATAATATAAATCTTCGAAAGCTATGGAGAGGAAGCAAGATAGGATTTTCTCGGCTAAAATAGAAGAAGGGCATGTTCCTAAAGTTATATTCGATTCATTGGCTACAAATATGCAAAGAATACCTTTACATATCTCCAGTAAAGGTATACGTATTTGCGTAGGGGATAAAGAACCAGAGCCTATACATAAATCACATATTATGTGGGATATGTTTTGGGAGAGAAAAAAATTTGTTGAATATGTATGTAAGAAAAAAGGGACGATTAGCGTTAGTGTTACACACTTACATAAACTTTTAAAAAGTGTTAAAAAGAAAAATTCACTATTATTCTATATCGATAAATCCGATATTAATATATTATATATCACTATACAACCCACAGGAGCTCAAAAAGGAGAGGAACAATTATCAGAAACCGTTAGAGTAAGCATTCAATGGTTAGAGGATTCAAAACCTATAGTTATGCCCAGTACATATTTTGATGAAGATAAAATAGAACATGAGGCGTATGGGGATCCAATGGTTATTAAATCTATCAATTTTCAAAAGATTAAAAAGTTAACGAGCGTGTGCAAAAATTCGATATCTGTAATTCTTCAACGAGATAATTATTTATCCTTTAGAGCTTCTCATGATAAAGTTATGGGGTTAGATTTAGAAATAGGAGCCTTGACTACATCCCCCGAGGTTGTTATATCATCGTCTGAAGATGATGATAATTCTAAAGAATCGGAAGATGATGAAGAAGAAGATTCTCCCGATGGTGAAGAGGAATCGCAAAGCGTTGATGAAGAAAGTGAAGATAACGAAGATGAAGCCGCTTTAACTATCACCAACGAAGCCGATCCGTTTAGCATATATCCGGATGTTTATAAACGGGAATTTAATGTATCACTATTATCATCTTTGGTTAAACTTCCAGGTTTGTGTAAACAGATGGAATTTTACGCTCCTAAAGTTCCGCATTTTCCAATGAAAGTGAGTTTAACAGCATCGTCGGGTTTAACAGAGATTTTCATCTTTATTAAAGATAAATCACAAATTGATGTTATCGACAACTTCGATGGAGCGGCCATTGCGGGCACGGTCCTTCTCAATCACGACAATGCGGTAGTAGGGCTGTTTACGGGCGCCGACGCGCGCCAAACGAATCATAACCACGATGAATCAATTCCTTTCGGCTTCCAGAACTTGATTGAGGGTATCCAGGGATCTTCCCGGCCGGCTTACTCTCTGCTTTTCGCTCTTGGAGCGGGTGTCGCACAGGTGATCCGGCACTTCAACGGCCGCTCGCATCACCGCCGCAGCACACTTCGCAACACCTAAGTATCGCCGAAACAGGGCGTTTGAAGCAAATCGCCGCCCGCTGCCTCATATCGACCCCGAGCGTCGAGTCCCTGAGCACCGCCAGACCACGGAGCGTCCCACAACCGGGGCGCCGGTAGACGCATTACATTTCGTAATGTGGCCGCCGCGATCCGTCCTGCGGGGTGATCCTTTTTGAGTAATCCTTGCGAGGATGCCGTCACGCCTTCGGCATGCCGGTTCACTCGTCCACAGTATAGAACAGAGGTCGGGGGTCGGGGATGGGGTCCAGAGTTCCCAGATCCACCGATTCCACACTCCGCTTTCAACCGTCGTCAAAAAGTTTGGAAAGATCCAATCCGATTTCCGGGCGAGCTCGTATAAAGACTGACGGAGAGACGCGGACCGCTGGACAGGCTCGTCGCGATAGAACTCAACGGCTAGAAGTACTAGAGCCGTGAAGCGGATATCGTCGAGAACGAACGATACCGACAAATATTTTGTAACGCCGAGGATGGGATCTTCCTCTAAGATCCGTTACTCATTGTTGTTGACAAAGGGGGGCGGGTCTTCGGGGGATCGCCTCCCTTTATCTATTTCGCCCTGGAGATGTTTTTCGGCCCGCTCGATAACTCCCGCGGTTCCCTCACGGCCCCCTCCTCCGCGTCACATTACGGTTCGATGAGTACGCGCAACCGCTCCGTGACCGTCGCCGCCCGAAGAATTTTGACGGGCAGAGCGTTATCGCTCCTTGACTGTCGCGGCCCGGCAGCAATATGGCGCAGTTTGGGAGAGGATTTCGTTTCGCCGACAATAGGGAAGAGGCGGCGAGATAGATGGAAAAACCTTTCAACGAACCCCGCGGGATTGCCCTGAATCGCATCTACACGAAGCGCGGCGACGCCGGCGAGACAGGCCTGGTCGGCGGCCAGCGCGTGCCCAAGAACGCACCTCGTATTGAGGCCTACGGGACGGTGGATGAGCTGAACGCATTCATCGGTGTCGCAGCCGTTTCCTGCGCGGAAGATCCGAAACTCGCCGCGCTCGGCAGCATTTTACTGCGGGTGCAGCACGAGCTTTTCAATCTCGGATCGATTCTCGCCACCGAACCGCAGGACATGCATCCCAAGCAGCCGCGCGTGACCTCGGCGGAAATCGAGCGCTTAGAAAAAGAGATCGATGCCATGAATGAAGATCTCGCTCCGCTGCGCAGCTTCGTTTTGCCCGGAGGCACGCGTGTGAACGCGGAGTTGCATGTGGCGCGGACAGTGTGCCGGCGTGCGGAACGCTTGCTGGTCGGATTCGCGCGCGAGGAATCGACGCCGCCCGAGGCGATCCAATACTTGAACCGTTTGAGCGATGCGTTATTCGTGTGGAGCCGGTGGGCGAATCATGTACTCGGGGTCGCGGAAGTTCTGTGGGAGCCGAATAAGTCGGCGAGCGCCGATCCGATTTCCGGATAGCGCAACGTGAATCCGGCCGCGAGCGCGGCTTGTGGAAGCACACGCTGGCCGCCGATTAACATTCCCGACATTTCACCGAACATCAGCTTCAAGGCAATCGCCGGAACCGGGAAGATCGCGGGACGATGCAGCGCGCGTCCAAGCTCGAGTGTGAAATCGGCGTTCGTCACCGGATTCGGCGCGGTGGCATTCACAGGGCCTGCGAGCGTGCTCGCCGACAGCGCAAATACGATGAGCCCGATCAGATCGTCGATGTGAATCCAGGACATCCATTGCTGGCCGCTGCCGATGCGTCCGCCGACGCCGAATCGAAAGGGCGGCGCCATCTTTTGCAGTGCGCCTCCGTCCGGTCCAAGAACGACGCCGATGCGCGGCGAGACGACGTGCACGCCGAACTTCCCGGCTTCGCGCGCTTCGCTCTCCCAGGCTTGCACCACCTCACTCAGGAAATCGGACGATGGCGCGGATTGCTCCGTAAGGATTTCATCGCCGCGCGAGCCGTAATAGCCGATAGCGGAAGCGCTAATCAAGGTCCCCGGTCTGGGATCCGACGCCGCCATCGCTTGCACGACGGCGCGTGTTCCTTGAACGCGGCTATCAAGTATTCGCTGCTTGGCGGAAGCCGTCCAGCGCTGGGCGACGTTTTCACCGGCGAGATTCACAATGGCGTCACAGCCGGCGAACACATCGGGCGCGAGGGAGCCGGAGCGCAGCGAGATCGGACGCGTGGAATGTCCCTGCTCGCGCAGCTTGGCGGTGAGATGGCGGCCGATGAATCCCGATGCACCCGTGATCGCGATGTTCATAGGAGGCTCGCTTGCACGGCTTCTTCGACGTTGTGAACTCGCCGGATATACGCATCCACATCGGTTTTGCGGCGCATCCCGTCGAGCGACATGTAGCGGATCATACCGAGATCGGACGCTCGGTCCACGGGCGATCGTGCAGGCCGAAGCACCACAAGATGTTCGTGTACGTGTTGGGATCGCGTCCGTCGAGCGTGTAGCGATCGTTCAAATAGATCATGGTCGCGAGCGCCTCCGCGTGCGTCGCCGACCATTCGATGATCTTGTTGCCCCAATACATCCGGTAATAACCATGAATCACGCCATCGTTCAAAAGTTCGGTTTGCGCGGCATTCCATAGGGATGGGAATTTTCGCGGGTACGCGAAGGTTATGATCGTGTGCGACGAAGGTCGGGTAATCATCCGTAGCGATCGCGGCGGCGTTCTCGGCGAGACGGTAAAGAACATCATCGGGATCCGATTTGCGTTTCCGCAGGCACAACAAATACCCGATCCCGAACTTTAGCGCTCGCGCGGTCTCCGTAGACCCACGCAGCATGAACGCGTGGAAACGATCGCTCGCATACGGATAGGAGCACGTCAAACCTTCGTAATACAGGACGGGCAAATCGTGCTGATTCGCCAGTTCCACCGCGAACGCTAAGGCATGATTCGACGCCACGCGACGGTTCATCTGCGACCAGTACAAAACGTATTGGCCGTGCGGCGGCCAAGCGGATTTATTTAGCGGGCGGACCCGGCTCGTCATTCGTTGTCAGCACCACATTTTAAGGATAATGATTCGCTGCGGTATGATGAGGACACCGATGGATATAACAGCTCGCACAAGGCAGACAGCAAAGCCCGACGGGCGAACGAGGGATGAAGCTCTCCATGGAAAAACAAGCGCAAAACATACAAGAAGCATTTCTAAACAATGCGCGCAAAGATAAGAGTTCTTGACGATTTACCTGATGAGCGGCGTCAAGCTTTCGGGACGAATTAAGAGTTTCGATAAGTATTCCGTGATCCTCGAAACCAACAATCAGGAGCAGTTGATTTTCAAACACGCGATTTCGACCGTCGTGTTCTCCAAGCCGTTCCATAGCGCGATCGCACAACACGGCGCCGCGCCGCGGTGTCCGGCATGCGGCTCCGGGTGCTCCCGTGAGCGAAGAGAACAACTGAGAACCGGCACCTGGAACCTCTGCAGGCCTCCGAAGAAATCGTCGATCCTCGTCGGTCTGCATCTGACCGGCGCGGAAGGCCTCGAAGCGTCCGCCGGCGGCGCGACCGGCGTCCAGCGCAGAAGAATCGCTCGAGGAGCTCGCTTCACTGGCCGCAACCGCCGGCGCTCGCGTGGCCGAAAGCGCAGATCCAATCTCGCCCGCGTGCCGACGCCGCGACGCTGATTGGCTCCGGCAAAGTGGAAGAGCTGAAGGCGCTGATTCATCTGCATGAAGCGACCACGGTCATCTTCGATCGCGAACTGACGCCCACGCAGCAGCGCAATCTGGAGCGGCTGCTCGAAGTAAAAGTGCTGGATCGCACGCAGTTGATTCTGGATATTTTCGCGCGGCGCGCGCGGACCAGAGAAGGACAACTGCAAGTAGAGCTCGCGCAGTTGAATTATCTGTTGCCGCGGCTGACCGGCCATGGTGCGGCGATGTCGCGGCTCGGGGGCGGCATCGGCACCCGAGGCCCCGGCGAAACGAAACTCGAAACCGACCGGCGCCGAATTCATCAGCGCATTCACGCCATCGAAAAGGATCTGGACCGCGTTCGCAGCGGACGCACGACGCAGCGCCAGCAGCGTCAGGCCGTCCCGCTCGCGACGATTGCGCTCGTCGGCTATACGAACGCTGGAAAATCGACGTTGTTTAATCGTCTGACAGGAGCGGGCGTGCTGGCCGACGCGAAAATGTTCGCGACGCTCGATCCCACGGTGCGCCACATCACGCTGCCTTCGAAACGCCAAGCGCTCGTGAGCGACACGGTCGGTTTCATCCGTAATCTGCCGACCACGCTGGTGCGCGCGTTTCGCGCGACGCTCGAAGAAGTGGTGGAAGCGGAGCTTCTGCTGCACGTCGTCGACGCGAGTTCGCCGCACGCGCCGGAACACACGTCTCATGTGCTGGCGACACTGCGCGAAATCGGCGCGGACACGACGCCGCAAATCCTGGTGCTCAACAAAGCGGATCAGATTCCCGGTGCGCCTGATACGGACGCGCTGGCCCGGCGCATTTTGGAAGATCCCGAACATCAGCCCGCGGGAGCGGTTGCGATTTCGGCGCGCACGGGAGAAGGTTTCGACGCGCTGTTGCGCAAGATCGATCAGTCGCTATCGCTCGATCCGGTGTCGCCGTGCGTGTTTCGCATCCCCATTACCGATGGCGCGGCGGTACATTTACTGCATCGAATTCGCAAAGGTCATGGCGACGCGTTACTCGGGTGACATGTGCGAGATCAAAGCCGAGGTGCCGGAGTCCATCCGGCGCAGATTGACGCAGTACCTCGTAAAAAAGGCGCGAGCACGGAAGCGAGCCTGAAACATTCCCTTCCGAATTTGTCGGCCCGCCTGTTGGGATATTATTGGGAGCATAGGATGAACGGCCCCAATCTACTGACGCTGCTGCGGATTTTTTTCGTACCGCTGCTGGTGGCGGCACTGCTCGGCGAATCGGAGTGGCTGAACCGGTTTCTCTTCTCGCGGGAAACCTGGGCGCTGGCGATTTTCCTCGCGGCCGCGGCTACCGATCTGCTCGACGGAATGCTCGCGCGGCGGTGGGGTCAGATCACCACGGTCGGGACGCTGCTCGACCCGATCGCCGACAAGCTATTGGTTTCGGCCGCGCTGGTTTCGCTCGTCGATATTCATCGGCTGCCGGCATGGATGGTGATTCTCATCATCGGGCGCGAATTCGCGGTATCCGGCCTGCGTTCGATCGCCGCCAGCTGGCGGATACACGATCGAGGCAAGCGACCTCGGAAAAACGAAAATGGTCGCGCAGGTGGTCGCGATCGCGCTCGTGATCGGCGGAATCCGCTGGCCCGTCCTGACCGAATACGGCATGCTCGCGATGTGGTCGGTGGTGCTGTTTGCGCTGGTATCGGCCGCCGATTATTTCCTGAAATTCTGGCGCAAAGTGGATACGCACGTGAAACTGCGGCGTCGCCGCGAATTGTTGGAGCTGCAACGCCAGCAGCGCCGCGCCGCGCGAGCCGCCATGGCCGCGGCCTCCGCGAAAGCCGTCAGTTCGGAGCGGTAACCGAAATCCGAAGACGATCAGGCGTCCAGACCGCCGGCCAGATTCGCGACATTCTCCAGCATGTAGGAGGCGTGCGAATAGGAAGCGCTGGAAAGTACGCGAACAACCCCTTTTAGGCTGGCAGATACTGGCGCAGTGTGCCGTAAAAGGATCTTACGAAGTCGGTGGCCGTTTGAACCGCGGCGTCTTCGTCACGATTCACGATGGGTACGACCACGCGGACAAGCGCCGTGTCCGTTCGATTCAGACGGACGGCGTCGGCCATGACCCAAAATTTAGCCTTGTATTCGCTGGCGATCGCGCGGTCGCGGGATTGATACCAATAGAGCACCAGACTGCGCTCGTCGCCGTGAGCCACCACGTAGCGATTCACAGTGATGGGTCCGTGCGCGCCCGTGTCCACGACCATCTCGCCCGAATTTAAAGGCGTCCACCCGCTGCCAGGCAGACAATTCTTCGGCGAGTGCGGAGCTTTCCCGTTGCGTTGCGAGCGGAATGCCGCAACAAAAAGGTAAGCGCCTCTCGGTCCCTGCGTATAAACCCGGTTCAAAATATCGTCGGCCCTCAGCACGTCGAGGGTCTCCTGATCGATGACGCCCTCTTGTACAAATTGCCAACTCCCAAGCGTCTTAGGCATCTGAGCAAGCGGAATGCCCGGCGCGATGGCCTCGGGACGGATGGCGCTATACAGCAGCGCCGCCTGTAGCAGGAGCAAAACGCTGGCCGCGAGAACTGCGGGCGATCTGAAGAATTTAAGCAACGGGGTGCTCCTGGTCTGATGCATCTCTACCAGCCGGACCAACGAGGCCTGCCACCCGGCTGAGGATCACATGCGTCGCCAGAAGCATGGCTAACGCAATCATGAAAATGATCCAGCCCTCCAGGCTGTGGAAGAAGCCTCGTGCGAGTTCGGGATTCACTTCGCTCAGCATGCCGGTAATGGTGACGCGTCCCGAGTTCGCGATGATGGCGATCGGCACCGTCAGAATCAGAAGAACCCAGCGCATCCACACGCGCTTGTCGAAGAAATAGGCGTACACGAGCGAGAGGAAGGTGAGGGATAGGAGGCTGCGGATGCCGCTGCAAGCCTCGGCCACCGAAAGCTTCTGGCTGGCGAGCTCCAGGATGTTGCCGTCGCGAAGGACCGGAATTCCAAACCAACCGAGAACCGTTTCGGCGACCTGGCTCGCGAGCAATTGCAAGGGGAAAGTGATCTGGTTGTAGATCACCGCGGGAATCGGAATCATGAAAGGCAATAGAAGCAGCGGAAAGGCGAGCTCGCGAACCAGCCGCGTTCCGCCGGCCACGAGCAGCAATCCCACCAGCGTTACCAGAAACGAAGTTCGCTGCAGGTACAATTCCGCGCCTAACGTTCCCAGATAGCCCTGCAATGCGCCCCAGGCCATGACGCCGAGACCCCACCAGGCTGGCTTCGCTTCCAGCGCCAAAATTTGTTCGCGGCGCTGCCAGGCGATGAAGATCGCGACTAGCGGTACGAAGAATCCGTGGCTGACGTCTTCATCCGTGCTCCATTGTTCGACCAATCCGCGCAGGATGGGATAATAGACGGCAATGAGCAGCGCGGTGAACCACGCCAGAGCGGCCCACGGTATCGCGGCCGGCTTTGCCTCCGTCTTCGCGACGGCCGGCGGACGATCGAATACTTGTTCTACCGACGGGCCCATGGGGAATTATTCCCAGTATATTTGATTGAACATCACGGGGAGGAACAGCCATTTCATGTCACGCCTGATTTTTCTCAGTTGCCTGCTCGGCTCAGCGGCATGGGGTCAAATTCCATCGATCAATTGGGAAACGCAAAAAGCCGAACTTCTCCGGCACTATCGGGATTTGATTCAGATCGACACCGGCTCCGGAAACGAAACTCGCGCGGTCGAGTACATGCAGAAGATTTTCGAAGCCGAAGGCATTCCCACGAAGACCTTTGCCGTGGATCCGGCGCGCGCGAATCTGGTCGCTCGCATCAAAGGCAACGGGAGCAAACGGCCGTTGCTATTGATGGCGCACACCGACGTAGTCGGCGTCCAGCGCGAGAAATGGCCGGTGGATCCTTTCGGAGCCGTCATGAAGGACGGCTACGTGTGGGGCCGCGGCAGCAATGACGATAAGGACAAGCTCGCGACCAACCTCATGGTGATGCTTTTGCTCAAGCGCTCCGGCGCGCAACTCGATCGCGATGTGATCTTCCTGGCCGAATCCGGCGAGGAGGGCGAAAGCCAGTTCGGGGCGATGTTCATGGCCGACAAACATTTCGATGAAATCGACGCGGAGTTTGCGTTGACCGAGGCCGGAGGCGCTGAGATTCGTAACGGCGAGGTCGCCGTGGTCGAGATCGAAACGGCGGAGAAAGTCCCGCATCCGGTGCGGCTCGTTGCCAACGGAATTTCCGGCCATGCCTCGCGTCCGCGCGTCGATAACGCCGTCGCGCACCTGGCGGGAGCGGTCGCGAAGCTCGCCGCGTGGCAGACGCCCATGCGTCTGAACGATACGACCCGTACTTATTTCGAAAAACTCGCGACGGTCAGCTCTCCCGAGGATGCGGCCCGTTATAACGGACTGACGCGCGCGGATCGGACCGAGGCCGTGCAGCGGTACCTCGCGGAAAACGATCCCTTCCGTTATTCCATGCTACGTACGTCGGTCGTGCCGACCATCATCAAAGGCGGCTTCCGGACCAACGTGATTCCCTCGGAAGCCGAGGCGACCATCGACATTCGTATGCTGCCGGACGAGAATATTTCGCAGTTCATGACGGAATTGAAGAAGGTGATCGACGATCCAGCCGTCAAGATTGAAGAAACTACCTTTGGCGCTCGTCCCTTCACTGGTCCTTCGCGGTTGGATAGCGAAATGTATTTGGCTTTGGAGCGTTCAGCGAAACGAGTCTATCCGCACGCGACCGTAATCCCTATGATGCAAACCGGTGCTACGGATATGGCTTACCTCCGAGCGAAAGGCGTGCAGTCGTACGGACTCGGTCCAGCGGCCACGCAGCGGGATTTGCTGGATTTCGGAGCGCACAGCGATGTGGAGCGCTTGCAGGAATCATCGCTGTACTCCTTCGCCGAATTTACGTGGGATGCCGTCGCGGACGTCGTCATCCACAAATAGCTTGGAAGGTCGTCGCGAATTTCTTGTCGACGGGTGGCTAACTCGCGGCAGGTTCGCCGGCTTTCGCCAGTGTGCGATTCAGAAGCTTCCGCGGATCGAGCAGGTGCTGCGGACGAAATTGCCGTTGAGACCAGCGATGGCCGGGCTCGAACTCGATGCCCAGGAAGTATCCGATTTCGCGGAAGACGCAATATTTAACCTTGCCCATCAAGGTGCCGGAGGGATAGGCGATGCGGAAGGCGGTGCCGAGCGGCACGGGCCGTTCTACCTGCAGGCAAGCTCCCGAAAGAGATATGTCCTCCAGGTTCGCGACGCTCCGCCGGACGCGGCCGTTTTGATCTTTCCACTCCACGTCCACCAAGTCCGCGCAAAGCAATCTCGGTTCTACTCGCCTGTTCAACATAATCTCTATTACGTGTATCGACCCGCGCTCATTAATTGTTTAGCTTCTCTGCCTTAGACAATTTTCCCCTATATGCGACGTAAGGCCGCATCCTAGTAATGGCGACCGCGTGCGGACTATAAACTTCTGCTTCGTTGGTACCATAATTTCACGTGCTTTTACACCTCGCACTCGTCGCGGTATTCGGAATTTTGATCCCGTGGTGGAAAGGGGTCGATTTTTTCGATCCTGTCATCACGGCGGCGTACGCTTGCATGGGAATCATTTTCGCGGCCCCGGCAGCGGCACAGGCGTTCTCCGCGGATCGCCCGCAATCGATGAAGGAGGCCCTTCGGAGGATGGGACGAGCTGTCCTTTACGGCGAAGGGTTGGCCGCGATCTTTCTGGTCGTAGGCGTCCTGACGGTCAGCTTGACGCATGGGCCTCGGCTGATGCTGCCTGAACTCGATGTGTTGGGCGAAACGGCGGTCCTCGGATTGGCTGGCTCCGTCGCCGTGGCGGCTTTGGCCGGATGGGTGACGCTGCGCTTTTCGGCAACCGCCGCGCGGATGATGATGCGGCTGATTTTTCTCTCGCTTCTGCTCGCCTTTTTCTATTCGGCTCGCCGTCTACCTGACGTGGCATTGCAGGGCGCGGCGTACTGCGTCGCGGTCGCGGCGCTCGCGGTCCTCTTGCTCCGAAGGGAAGTGTGCCCTCGATGACGGATCCACAGATCACGGATCCACAAAGGGGACCAACCGCTCCGCATGGCCTCAGCGCGAACGCCATCCGCGCCATCGTGCGCATCACGCTCTTCGTGATCGCCGGCTGGGGCACGTGGCGTCTGATGCCTCTGTTACTCACGGGAGATCAACGGATTAGTCGTTGCTACGCTGTCGACGTTCGCCGCCGGAGCGCTCGCGAATGGCTTGCTGGTCCGCATGTATGAGAGAAGCCAGCTGTCGGCGTTCGGGATGGCGTGGTCGGGATCTTCGGGACGTGAGTTGCTCACCGGCGTCGCGGGCGGCGCGGGAGCCGCGGCGGCGATCTTCTGTCTCGCGCTGGTGACCCGGATGGCCGACGTCGAGCGAGCGCCCGCGCCTCCTTTGTGGCCGCTCGATCTCGCGTTCATTTTCGTGCTGCTCGCGTTCGGAGCCGTCGGCGAAGAGTTGCTGTTCCGGGGTTATGCCTTCCAATTGATGGTTCGCAGGATGGGAGAGTTCGCGTCGGTACTGCCAGTCGCCGTGATCTTCGGAGTCGCGCACATGGGGAACCAGGGGGTCACGCTTCTGGCGATTTTCAACACGATTCTGTGGGGCGTTCTGTTGGGCTACGCCTATCTTTTGACCAGAGCTCTGTGGCTGCCCATCGGATTGCACTTCGGCTGGAATGCCGCCATGCCCGTGCTGGGCGTCAATTTGAGCGGGTTTACAATGGGGGTGCCGGGATATGCGCTCCACTGGAGCGCCGGTGACGTATGGAGCGGCGGCGCGTACGGATTCGAAGGAAGTGTGCTGACGACGGTTGCCGTGGTGATTTTGTACTTCGTTCTGCGGCGCGCGATTCCAGCGCGGGATGCGCTTCCAGAAACGACGTAGCGCAAACTCAGACGAGGAAGTAAGCGGTACACGAACATGAAGCGTTTTGCGGTTGGAAAGTGCGTGGTATGCGGCCTGGCGGTGGCGCTCCTCTGCATGCCCTTGGCGGCGGACTCGAAGAAGCTGACCGAGGACCAGCGCATCGAACTGCTGCGCGGGCTGTCCGCCGAATACGCCACGATCAAAACGCTCTTGCCGATGTCCAAAAAGATATTGGAGGTCCGCACGGATGGCAGCTGGGATAAAGCGATTTGGAAAGCCGCCGAAAAAGAGTTCGGGCCGGCCGGGCGGATCGGCGACCTGATTCAGGTGACACGCCTCCAGATTGAAAAGGATCGCATCGTTTTCGAACTCAATGGGGGATCGAGAACCCATTGGTACAACCACGTGGAAGGCGGCATGGGAAATTCGACCGCGCCCGTGAATCCGGCCACCAACGCGCCCGGTGGAACCAGCGTGGCCCTGGTCTTCGACGGACCCATCGGGCAGGTGACGTCGGCCGAGATCAAGACAATGCTCAAGCCGATTCTCGATTTCGAGAAGGAGACGGCCACCGAAAGTCACATCGAGAACCTGCCTGAACCGGTGAAGGAAGCGATCCGCAACAACAAGGTGATCGTAGGCATGAATCGCGATCAAGTCTTGCTTGCGGTCGGGCATCCCATTCGAAAAAGCCGGGAGACCAAGGAAGGGAAAGAGATCGAGGATTGGATTTACGGAGAACCTCCGGGGCGTGTTTCTTTCGTCACTTTTTCGGGAGATAAAGTGATTCGCGTAAAAGAAACTTACGCGGGCCTGGGCGGTTCGGTCGCGGAAACCGCACCCGTCCAATAGACGTCCGCTTGCACAGCACGCCTGCTTCGTACCGTACCCGGTACCAGTACACATCAACCCTGCGTACCTTGTCCCAGTGCCCCTCCGGCGTCGAGACTAAATCCTGAGGACAAGCCTTTCGATGGAGCGCACTGACTTCGAACAATGGAAAAGTAAGGAAGTTGCGCGCCTTCTCGCGCTGGTCGAAGCCGAACGCCGCTATTACCAGGAAATGGTTGCAGCTCTGCCGATGGGCGTTGCCGTCCTGTCGGCCGATCGCGCCATTCTCCTCGCCAACCGGTCCTTCCGGCAAACCTTTGGGATGCGCTCCGAAGAGATTCGCCGCAAGACCATCGAACAGATTCTGCCTTCCGACGAGCTCGTAGAAAAAATCAGGTCTGTGCATGTAGAGCCCGATTATGCGGGCGCCGGCAGCATGACGCTGGAGGCGGCGGGAAAATTCTTTCGCGTCGATGTCCGCCCGATTCGCAGTTGGGACGAAGACATGGAACTGGAGACGCTGGTCGCGATCCAGGAAGTTTCCGGCTCCGGCGCTCTCGACATCTCTGACGGTGATGCGGCCCGTCGCGGCGCCGGCGGCAACAACAGTCGCTACAGCCGATCTGCCCGTGATCGCGTGGCAGGCCGATACCGAAACTCTGAAATTTACCGCGGTCAGCGGGCGCGCCAGTTCCGCCCTGGGTGTTCCTCCCTCGGAGTGGCTGCGGACGGAGGGCTTTTTCGAAGGGCGGATTCATCCGGAAGACCGCGAAGCCACGATGACCCTGTATCGCTCCGTATTGGAGCAAGGCGGCGAGGCAAGCGCGGAGTTCCGTATCGGTGACCCCGGCGGGCGAGCCTCAGTGGTGCCGCGAGACCGTCGTCGCGCCATCGCCCGGCGAAGGATCCGGACGATTCCACGGCGTCCTGACATTTATCGGGCAGCGCGTGCAGATTCAGAATCAAATGGAAGTGGCGGCGCGAAACACGGCTTTACGCGGAGCGTCCGCGCGCCTGGCGCACGATCTGAACAATCCTTTGATGCTGATCGCCGGATACGCCGAGGAGATGTTGCGCGCGTTTCCCGAAGGCGACGCCCGCCGCGACGATGCCGAGCAAATCATCAAAGCCACCGAACGCATCGCGGATCTGACGTCACGGCTTCTGCGCTTCACACGCCGCGGCGCCACCAACCCGGGAAGCGTGGATCTCCCCGCGCTGGTGGGCGGGCTCGATCCGAAATTCGCGCGCATTTGCGGAGACGGGGTAGCGATCAGAATCCAGGGAGCGGCCACCGAACGGCAACGGCCAGAACACTCTCGAAAAGCAAGGGAACGTCCAACCGCATCGACTGGGCCTTCGCCGATGCCACTCCGCTCGAGGAGGTCCTGGCCACGCTCGCGGGCGCGGCGTCCCAGGGCGCCGGATGCACCGAACTCCGCATCGTTTGCGATACGGCGAGGATCCGCGAGAGCATCCCGCGCGCCACGCTGGAGGCGGGAGCATACTTGCGCGTCACCGTGCGAGGCAATGGAGCGGGAATCGAGAGTGGGAAAAGCAACGCCCTCTTCGAGTCGATCGCGACAGGAGAAGCACTGGCCTACGCCTATGGCATCGCGCGGGAATGGGGCGGTGATATCGCCTATGAGGAGACGCATTCCATTCGGAATTTATCCTTTACCTGCGGCCCTGTGAGCCGGCGGCGGCCGGAAACGCAAGAGGCGGTCGCGGCCAGCCCGAGCCCTGCATCCGGTAATCCTGGTGGTGGACGATGAGCCCGGCATCCGGCGCGCTGGTTGCGAAAATTCTGCGGCGGGAGCAATACGAAGTTCTCGAAGCCTCGACGGCGAACGAAGCCAGTGCGTTAGCCGGAACGCAACCCGCCCCGTCGAACTGTTAGTCACGGACGTGATGTTGCCGGATCAGCCCGGGACGGCGATCGCCGAACAATTGCGCGGCGCAAGTCGCCGGGACTCAAGGTGCTTTATATGTCGGGCTATACGGAAGACGAAAGCGTTCGAGCCGGAGACTTTCCGCCGGGAGCGAAATTCCTGCAAAAACCCTTCACCCTCGGGAGCGCTCGTCGCAAGGTCCACGAGGCACTGGAACAAGCGTAAATTACGCGGCGGCCTGAACCCGCGCCCGTGCAACTCCACGTGAATTTTGGGCGGAATCGCCAGCGTATTGTGAATCAGGCATTTATGAACCGCCTCCAGCACGCCTTCACGATCCTTTGCGCAGAGATCGAAGGGGTACGTCACGTCGATTCCGATTTCGCCCAAACGCGCCGGATTCTTCGCCTTTTCGGCGGTCACGCGAATGCGCAGGCCGTCCGCAAGTACGTTGTGCAGTTTCAGATATTGAACGGCATAATGGCCGGCACACGCACCCACCGAACCGAGCAGTAATTCGGGAGGCGTCATACCTTCGTCGAAACCGCCGTTATTCGCCGGCTGATCGCAATACAGCGTGTGCTGGCGCGCCTTCACCTCGAATTGAACGTCTCCGAGATGATTGACTTGAACTTCTAACATAACGGGCTCCCATCCTGGCCTCTAGCTACGAGGATGCAAAGCGGCCGCAAAGGTGACGATTGTCACCCTTGTCGGTCGAATGCGTCTCTGTTGATGAGCATGCCTCGATCACGCGTTGTCCTACCATGAAGAGGTGGAACAAAGTCCGCAAAGTGACGTAGATCTCGCGCGCGAGTTGATGCAGGGAAGCGCCGATGCTTTCGAAAGATTTGTCGACTTATATTACGGCAAAATCTTCCGTTACAGCTTCACGATGTGCGGGCAGCGCGAGGATGCGGAAGAGGTCGCGCAGGAAACGTTGATGAAAGTGTTCGAGAATCTGGCGCAGCTTCGCGACCCCGAACATTTGAAGCCGTGGGTATTCCGTATCGCCAAAAACGCGTGTCTGACAAAACGCCGCAAGAGTATTTTTGCGCCTGCGAAAGAATTATCGCTCGAAGACCTGCACCCCCGGCGCGACGGAGAATCCGGCGAATTGGACATCGCCGATTGGTCGGCCGTCCCGGAATCCGCGGCACAAAACGCCGATTTGCGGGACGCGCTCCACCGCGCGGTGCGGAAGCTCCCGGAATTGTATCGAGCCATCTTTTTGCTGCGAGACGTAAGGAATGTCCACGGCCGAATCGGCCGAGATACTCGATGTAAGTGAGGACGTCATCAAAACTCGTCTGCATCGGGCGCGCCTGCTCCTGCGCGCGGAGCTGGACGTTTATTTCAAGGATCGGCATCTGCATGAGCGGCATGAGGAAGGAGTTCGGATATGACCGAAATCGAATGCCACAACGTGTTCGCAATGCTCTCGGAATATCTTGACCGCGAACTGCCTCCGGGGACCTGCGAGGAACTGGATCGCCACATACGGGATTGCGCTCCGTGCGTGGAGTTCGTCGAGAGCCTGCGGAAAAGCGTCGCGCTGGGGCAGAGTTACGCGCCGGGAGTCGAGGCGCCCGCGATTCCTACGGAACTCCGGGAAACGCTGCGCAAGGCCTACGAAAAATCGCTGGAAGCGCCGCAGAAGTGACTACTGAATAGACCCCGGCTGCTTCGGTTCCAGCTTGATTTCTCCGAACGTCGATTCGTACTGCGACACATTCTGATTCAGTACGTTTGCCAGCGCCTTCGCTTGCTGCGGACTGAGAAAAACACCCTGGAAATTCTGGATCGCGACGGCTTCGGGAGAAGTTTGATTGGCGATCCCGAACAGCAGAAAGAAATCCCACAAGCTGACCCGCACCTGCACGCTGTTCGCGTAGTGCTCGCGATAGTCGCTGGTATTCGACATCTGGATCTTCGGTTGACCGGGTTGCTGAGGGTTCATAACGTTAGCATAAACGGCCCGGCTGCGGTTTCGCACTCCTTGTGTTGCCGCTTCGCACTGAGCGGCGGACTTACGCGTCGTCCATCACGTCCAACAAAAACGCGTATTCGAAGGCGCGCTCTTTCAAATATTCATAGCGCCCCGACGCGCCGAAATGGCCGCTGCCCATGTTGGTTTTGAGCAGCAGCACGTTGCGGTCGGTTTTCAACGCACGCAGCTTCGCGGCCCACTTCGCGGGCTCCCAATACGACACGCGAGGATCGTTCAATCCCGCCGTGATCAGAATCGCCGGATAGTCCTGCGCCTGCACGTTTTCGTAGGGCGCGTAGGATTTCATGTACTCGTAGAATTCGCGCTGATTGGGATCGCCGAACTCTTCGTACTCGCCGACGGTGAGGGGCAAACTCGCATCCAGTGCGGTGTTCAGCGAATCGACGAACGGCACGCCCGCCACGACGGCCGCGAAAAGATCCGGGCGCGTGTTGATTACCGCGCCCATCAGCAACCCTCCGGCACTGCGACCATTGATGGAGAGCCGGTCGGCCGAAGTGTAGCGATGCGCGATCAGATGCTCGGCAGACGCGATGAAGTCGGTGAACGTATTCATCTTTTTCAGCATCTTGCCGGCGTCGTGCCACGGCTTTCCTAAATCCCCGCCGCCGCGGATATGCGCGATGGCGAACGCGAAACCGCGATCGAGCAGGCTCAGACGATCCGAACTGAAAGCGGGATCGATGCTGATGCCGTAGGAGCCATAGCCGTACAGCAACAGGGGACCCGTTCCATCGAGTTTGAAATCGTCGCGATAGACCAACGAAATGGGGATCTCGACGCCATCCGCTGCCGTGGCGTACAAGCGTTCCGATTTGTAGCGAAAGGGCTCGTAACCGCCGAGCACTTCCTGGCGCTTTCGCAACACACGTGTGCGCGAATCCATGTCGTAGTCGAACACAGAGGCGGGACTCACGAGCGAGGAGTATTCGAAGCGCAGAGAACTCGTATTGAACTCGGCGTTTGCTCCCACGCCCGCCGTATAAACCGGCTCGGGAAATTCGATAGAGTGCGTCTGACCGTCGGCAAAACGGCGCAAATATATCTCGGTGAGCCCGCGATGGCGCTCCTCGGTCACCAGATAGTCGCGAAACGCGGACACGCTTTCGATGGTGATGCCGGCGCGGCCGGGAATGACCTCCGTCCAGTTCTCCCGCGCGAGGTTTTCGACGGGAGCTCGCACGACCCGAAAGGTCGGCGCGATATCGTTCAGTCGAATGTAAAAAGACCCACCTTGAAAGCCGCTGTGAGCGGCGATAGCGTTGGAAGCGCCGCCGTTGGCGGCAAGATCAATGTGATGGGTGACGTCGTATTCGACGTTTTGCACACGTGGCAGGAGAACTTGAAACTCGCCGTTCGGTTCGCGCGCGTCGAGATAATGGATCTCGGAGGTCACCGAACTATTGCTGCCGAGGAGAATAAACGCTCGCGTGCGGGTCTTCGCGACATCCAAGGTAAAGCGCTCGTCGGGTTCATGAAACACGAGCGTTTCTTCGGGAGCGCCCAGCCGATGTCGAAAAACCTTGTACGGCCGCAACGCCGCGTCCAGCACCGTGTAAAAAAATGTGGCGTTGTCTTCGCACCATTCGAGCGAATAGTAGGTATTCGGGATCTCATCGGGCAGCAGGACTCCCGTTTCCAGATCCTTCACGCGAATCGTGTACTTCTCGTCGCCTTCGAAATCGACCGAATAGGCGAGCAGACGATGATTAGGACTGATGCTGAAATTCCCAACGCGGCAATACTTTCGTCCTTCCGCGAGGGCGTTTGCGTCGAGCAGTAACTCTTCCGGCGCATCCTCTATGGGTTTTTCGAGCGATCCACGCTTGCGGCAGTAAAAAGAGTATTGTTTTCCCCGCTCCGTGCGCGTGTAGTAGAAGTAATCGTCGCGCTTCACGGGCACGGACGAGTCGGTCTGCTGGATGCGTCCGAGCATTTCCACATACAGACCGGCCTGCACAACATCGGTATGTTTCATCACTGCTTCGGTGTAGTCATTTTCGGCCGCTGCGATCAGGCGGCCGTATCGGGATCGTCGCGGTCCCGCAACCAGAAATAGTTGTCGACACGAGTGTCGCCGTGGGTGGTCGTCGCGTAAGGGACTTTTTTCGCGACGGGAGCAGGAAGGTGTGTGGGAGCAAGTTTCATCGTGGAATCGGGAAGCTGTAGATGAGCGCGGATGGCGAACTGAATTCGAGTTTCGATCCTACTAACGATTCTCCCGCAGCCCGGAACGCATTCAAACTGGAGCGGTCGCCGAGATCGGATCGCAAAACCAGGAGAAGACCGAGCGTGTATTCCGGCGGGAGCGCGGAGAACGAACCCAAGACGGCCTTAAACTGCGCCGTTTGCGGCGTGATATCGATGAACAGACTGCGCGAAGCGACGGCGCCGGTATACAGGGAGACGATGGTGTCTTTCCACGCCAGCACCACGGTATTGGGGGTCTTGTGCGTGGCGATCCAGGAGAAAGCAACCTCGTCTTCCATGCGCAGTTGCCGTTCGTCTCGCATGACGCTCGCAATGCGATTGTCGGCGATGCGGTCATTGCGGATGACGATTGCCAGTCCCAGCGCGATCAAGCTCCCGCGCGGCAGCGAACGCCATATCGCGGATCTTTTCGACCAGAAGGGCGAGCGCGCCATGGATTTTTCAAACAGCGCCGCGAGGTGCGCCGCTTCTTCGGACATGCCGGCGAGCAGCATCGGCCACGCCGGGATGATCAGGCGCGTCATGCCTTCGAACCACCACAGGAGAATCATGAAACAGTACAGTGCGCTGAAGATCAGATAGAGCGGCCACGCGCGTCGCGCCCGATGCGGATGCCGCCGGAGATCGCGGCCGCGAGCGCCAGGTGGTACAGAGGCAGGCCTCCGACAAATTCGATGAAACCGGGAGCGACGTTTTCAGCGACGGCGCCGGAAAGCGACGCAAGCTGTTTCTGGAAATTCGACCATAGACCGTTCACGCGGATAATCCGCAGATATTCGCCGATGTAGCTGGCGTTGGTCGCATCGTTCCCGGGACCGGCATGCAGGAACGTCCATACATGCCAGCTAGCGGCGAGCGGCAACGCCGGCAGGAGAAACCACAGCGCCAGACGCGGTTTCTTTTTCATCCAGAAAAATAGCGGCGCCGCGGCGAGGATCGGCAAAACGGCATTGCGCGTCAGATACGCGAGCCCTGCCAGGAAGCCGGCGGCGAGCGCCCACAGGAAGGCCTCGCGTTCGCGGAGGCCCGGCTCCACGGAACGTTCCGCAACCAGGATCGCGGCGAACAGCAGGCACAAGCACAAGAGTTCGGAGAACAATGTGATCGTCAGCAGGACCGTCTGCAACGTGACAATCGTCAGGGCAGCGACCAGGAAAACTCGCCGCCAGGAGAAGCCGAAGCGTCGCAGCACAGCAAGCAATAAGGCGAGGTAAATCGGAAGGAGCAGCGCCTGCATCGCGGCGGCGAATCGGACGTTGGCTGGAAAATCCGGATGGATCAGCCACGCGATCGAAAGAAATGCCGGGAAAAGGGGCGGATATTTCACCGCGTAAGGATTGCCGGGAAGACTCGGCACGCGATATCCCTGGCCGGTCGCGATCGCTTTGGCGGTTACCCAATATACGCCGTCATCCGAGCCTTGGCCGATGTGCCACTGTTCGCGTCCCAGCCAAATGGGTTTGGCGACGAGAGCAAGCAGGAGCAGGAAACCTATCGCGAGAGCCGATTTGCGGGCCACCAAATATCCATTCTACGCGGAGAGTTGTGGGATCGAAGCTATCGAGCCAAAACCGGCTGGTTGTACGCCAGCGATTGTGCCTCGGCCCAAGGATCCATGCGCTCCAAATGAACGTCCGGCTCGTGCGGGCCGAGGACCGGTCTCTAGGCGGTCCGGTCTTGGTGGCGTTGGATCAGTTCTTGGTTTCTGGCCCAGCCCATGTCGTGAGCAAACAGTAGCTTTCCTTGCTCCGGCGAAGGAGCGCGCCACACAGTGTCAGAGGTAGTGGGACATGAGCGGGGTGAACAGAACGACCAGCCCCACGGTAACCGCCAATCCCCGAACTTGATTCGGAATCCGCGCGTCGGCCATTCGAAACCACAGAGTTCGTGTCGCCGCCGCGAGTAAGATTACGGATACGACGGTGAACGGCGCCGTGTAGTGGAATTGAATCCAGACCTCCGGGAGCATGGCCGCGAAGAATTCAATCGGATGATTTTCGGGAACTCTGTAACGGTTTCGCGTGCCCGAAGGGGAATAAAATCCACCTTGGGCGCCACGGCTAACTATCTGTGGGACAGGATTTTGCCCGGATGACTACTGTTCCAGGTAGGTATACCCGTTCAGACCGTCTTCGTAGAACCGCAGCAGCAGGCCGGATTCTTCGTAACCGATGCGGCCATCGCGAACGGCGCCCTCGACGTCCGGCGGAACTGCTCGAGCCAGGGCCGTCGATTTGAACTGCACGTAATCCAGCACTTCGCGGACGGTGTCGCCGCGGATCACGGCTTCCACGATCACTTGATTATTTTCGTCCAGCTGCACGTGAACGGCGTTAGTGTCGCCGAATAGATTGTGCAGATCGCCGAGGATCTCCTGATAGGCGCCCACCAGAAACGCGCCCAGATAATACGGCTCGCCGGTGAACGCATGCAGCGGCAGCGTCTTCTTCACATCGCGGCGGTCGATGAACTGATCGACTTTGCCATCGGAATCGCAGGAGATGTCGCCGAGAATGCCGTGGCGGAAGGCTCTTCATTCAGCCGGTGGATCGGCATAATGGGGAACAACTGCTTCACCGCCCAGCTATCCGGCATGCTTTGGAACAAGCGAGAAATTGCAGAAATACGTGTCCGAGAGCAGCCAGTCCAAGCCCTTCCAGCTCTTCCGGAAAATAGTCCAGCTCCTTGGCGATCTTTTGGATCCTGCGGCAGATCACCCAGTAATGCTCTCCGCCCAGCTGCGCTGCTGCAGCGGCAGATAGCCGAGGCTAAATAGATTCAGCGCCGAATCAAGCGCCTGCTGCGCGTCGTGGAAACTTTCGAGCAGGTTCTTCGAGCTCAGCCCGCGCATGCGTGTCCTTCAAGTCGATGAGCGGCTGCTCGACATCATCCGGAACGTCCGGCAGCGTCTCCTCTTCGCCGAAACCGGTGACGCCCAGGACGTTGAACACCAGCACACTGTGATACGCCGCGATGGCGCGCCCGCTCTCCGAAATGATGATCGGGATGCGGAACTTCGGCCTCATCGCACACACTTTGGATGTGATAGACGACGTCGTTCGCGTATTCCTGCAGGGTGTAATTGACGCTCGATTCGAAATCCGTCTGCGAGCCGTCGTAGTCGATGCCCAGTCCGCCGCCGACGTCCAGGTAGTTCAAGCCCGCGCCGGCGCGGCGCATTTCCACGTAGACCCGCGCCGCTTCGATCACCGCTCCCTTGATCTGGCGGATATTGGTGATCTGGCTGCCCAGATGGAAGTGCATCAGCTGGAGGCAATCCTCCATGCCGACTGCCTTCAATTGCTCCGAGCGCTTCAGCGCTTCGGTGACTGTGAGTCCGAATTTCGAGCGATACCCGCCCGAGGATTTCCAGCGGCCGGAGCCGCGGCTGGCGAGCTTAATGCGCAAACCGATCACGGGCCGTACGCCCACCTTGGCGGAATGCTTCAGAATGAGTTCGAGTTCCGTGTACTTTTCGACCACCGGAATAATCTGCCGGCCGATCTTCTTGGCCAGCATGACCATCTCGATGTATTCGTCGTCTTTGAACCCGTTACACATGATCGGGGTTTCGTTGTCGGCGATGGCCAGAACGGCCAGCAATTCCGGCTTCGACCCGGCTTCGAGTCCGAACTTGTAGGGGCGTCCGTATTGAAAAACTTCCTCGACCACCTGGCGCTGCTGGTTGACCTTGATCGGGATAGACGCAGCAGTAGGTGCCCTTGTAATTGTTTTCCGCGATGGCGTTGGGAAGGCCTGATGGATCTCGCCGAGCCGATGCTTGCAGGATTTCGCCGAAGCGAATCAGGATCGGCAGCGCGATACCGCGCAGTTGGAGATTGTCCACCAGTTCCTTCAGATCGATGTGGCGATCGGGGTTGCTGATCCGGATGCACGCAAACATGGCCGCTCGCGCCGACGCTGAAATAGCCTTTGCCCCAGCTATTGACGTCGTAGAGCTCCGAGGCCTCGGCGATGGACCAGCGATCCGCGGGCTCGCGAACGGGAGCGACGTCGTTGCGTACTGTGGTCATGAAATTTCAGTGTCCTTCGATTTGGGTTGAGTAGCAAGTACAAATCATGAAGTGAGCGCCCGAGCCCCCGATGTTTATCCATTTGTCACAAAAAATATCGAAAGCAAAATACGGAAAAGACGACCCCTGAAAAGTGATCGGGTGGGGTCGCATGTTATATTAGTTTCGTAGTTTCACTTGGGGCGGCTAGCTCAGTTGGGAGAGCACCACGTTCGCAACGTGGGGGTCGTGGGTTCAAGTCCCACGCCGTCCACCAGCCTTTTCCCCTCCTCTGTCCGTCATTCCGAGCGCAGTCGAGGAACCTGCTTTTGTCCGTGCATTTTGCCGTGCATTAACAGCAGATCCCTCGACTTCGCTCGGGGGATCGCGGTGAACAAAGCGGGCAGCGATCGCTCAATAGCTTCCGATTCTGCTCCTCTAGCGGCTGCTCCCCGACCCGCACACAGCGTGCCCATCTTTCATCGCGCACTCTACGATCGCGGTCCCGGACGTTGAGCGCAGAGTAAGATCCCAACCTTCATTCGTCTTGCGGAGCCACGTGTATCCAAAATCGACGCGGGTCTGGCTGCCCCGCACCGCCATTCCTTGAATCACGGTACCGTCCACGGACGGGGGAACCGGCCTCGACAGCTGCGTGCCGCCGTCTCCCGCGACAATCTGTATGGGACGCCCGGAATCGAAGGGAATCACGGCAAACATGTGAATATGACCCGAGAGAACCATTTCGATTCCGGCGGGCGAAGCTGCCTGCCACGCCGCTTCGAGCGGCGCTGAAAGCGACTGCACGCCTTTCCCTTGGCCACCCGGCCCCACCCCCCAGAAGGGATGGTGATCGACCAGCCAGGCATGCTCGACGTGTACGGATCGCAACTCGGCGGTATACTCCGCTACTTGCTTGGGTTCGAGTTCGTCCTCCGATGCGGCGGAAGAGTCCAGCATCACCAGCTGACGGGCGCCCAAACGCACGATGTACGCCGGTGTGTAAACCCAGCACACGTTCGTCCACGGGCGCGGGTCCAGATAGTAGAACCAGCCCCGCCACGCGCGCTTGCAATCCTCATGATTGCCCCGCGAAAAAACCCACGGAGCCGACTCCAGGAGCTTGGCCGCGGGCGCGAAGAAGTCCGTGCTCCAGGCCGCCCAGTTGTCGCCGATCGGCGTTCCACCGCACTTGCTCTGGGAATCGTCGGGGCACGCGGTTTCGCGATAAAGATAATCGCCGACGTGGATAATCAAATCCGGCTTCACGCCGGCCGCGCTACCGGCGACGGATTGCAGCGGCCACTTGGACATGTCGTTGCAGTCCTGCACGCGCGCGTCCTTGATCCGGCAGCCGGTGTCTCCGAGGACGACCACGGAAGCCGGATCGGGCCTCGGCAAATGCAGGACTTGCCCATTGATGGAAGCGGCCTTCGCCGCCGCGGGCACGGCAAACTCGCAGAGCGGCCGGAATCCCGCGGGCACAGGCGTGCGCAGCGTCATGGCCTGATCGGCGCCGTCAACATCGATCGCTGGACACGTGGCTGCCGAGTCCACGATCACGCGAGCGAGCACCCGTCCGTCTTCGCCGAGTTCGACCCACGCCGGCGTGAGCAGTTGTCCTTGGGCGATTCCTGTCGCGAGAAGAAGCAACCCGAAGGCGATGCGCGTTGGCACTGGATACCTCACTTAAAAATCTTACGCCCAAAAGGAAACGCTGCCGGGAATCCGGCAGCGTAAACCTTTGGATTGTCGAGCGATCTTCTACTTCTTCGGAGCGTAACCGAGCGTGAGCGTTGCCATGACGCTACGCCCCGGCAGGACGTTCAACTGGTCGCCCGGGTTTGGCTGGTACGGTGCGACACCAGCAATGGCCGGCGTAATCCCGACGATGCTGTGGTCGTCGAACAGGTTCGTCACCGCGAGGCCTAGCTTGCTGCCGCGCAAGAACGAGTTGTTCTTGATCGTATAGTTGACGAAGATGTTGGATACGTCCCAGGAATTGATTAATGCAGCCTGATTCACCGGAAAACTGAGCGTGATATCCGAAACCGGATTCACGTTGCCCAAGCTTCCGTTGTCATTCCACATAGGGCCGACCCGCTTGTTCACGAAACCCACATCCCAATTTTTCTTTTGATAGAGAAGCATAAAGGTCTGAAGGTTTTTGGGCGTGCTCGCGACCCATAATCCGCCGTTCGGCCAAGCCGGGCCCTCCTGATACTTCGCCGAGGCGAAGGCCGCATTGAGGTACAGCGAAAAGCCCCATCCGATGGCAATGTTGCTCTCGGCTTCGATGCCCTTGGAGTTGAGCGGTCCGGTTTGTGTGTAGACCGGCTCAAGAGTGGCGGGGTCCGTGTACGACTGGTAGCCGGACCCGTAGTGCACATAGTAGGCGTCGAGATCGAGCGTCCAGCGGTTGAACTTCAGCACCGAACCTGTCTGGTAGGTCTTGGCGATCTGCGGCTGCAGCGCCGTCGTCACGTTGCCGCCCACGACGTCGAACACGCTGGTCGGGGGGGTGATGCTACCTTCACCGAACTGCGCGTACACCGACCAGTTGCGCTGCACGCGGTAGCGCGCGGCAAGACTCGGCAGCCAGTTGTTCCAATCGATGCCGTGGTTCACGAAGTTAGGGTCGCCCGCGGGGCAGGTCGCGGGCACCGCAGCCGTAGACTTCGTCGGAAGCTTCGCGCCCGTCGGCAGAAGGCAACCGACGGTGCTCGCGTCCTGATACTGCTGCAGGTTGAGGGCGTAGTTGGCGGCCTTAATGCCGGCGATGATCGCTAGCTTCGAAGTCGCGTGCCATTCGTATTCGGCGAAAGGCTGGAAAGACTGCGAATTGAAGTGCTCGTGGAACTTGCCGAGAGGAGTGTCAATCGTTGTAATGGGGTTCCACGGAGTCTGGTAGCGATCCGTGTAGGCCCAGTTGTACCAAGCGCCGAAACGGAGGACGCCCCATTTATCTTGCTTGCTCAATGAGACGATGTCGCCGGCCTGCCGATAGCCATTCAGTTTATCGACTCCGCTAGGCGTGCCATACGTATTGCTGATGGCTGTCGGGGCGCCGGTCCCGGCGGTGTAGGAGAAGTTGTTGTAGTACTCTTTGTTCCAATACCGGTAGGTGAACACCTTGTTGTCGAATCTCCAGCCGTCGCCGAGATCGCTGTTGAAATTGACATTTTCGAAGTCGGTCTGCACGTGATAGGTCTCATAGCCATAGAACAGCGGGTCAGGCAGTCCCACCGCAAGCCCCAAGAGGTTCGACGGCGAACCGGCCATTACGAACGGCGTGCTGGTCATCAGGAAGTTGTTGCCTAACAAGGCGACCTCGGCCCGGCTCGGGTTGCCCGTTCCCGGCGTGTTGTTAAACAGATCGACCATGCCACCCACCACGCTGATATACGTGTGCGGCGAAAAGCGGAACAAATATTTGCCGTCGCCGCCATCGCGCTTCTGATAGTTGAAAGTCTGGTAGCCGTCCGTCTTCATCTGATGGATGCCGAGCAGGAGGCTGCTCTTATCGCCAGGCCCGAACTGACCGGTATCGTAGTCGAGCTGCAGTAGGTTGGTCGACCACGATCCGTAGGATTCGGTGATGCGGATATCCTGCGTGGTCGGCACCTCTTTCGATTGCAAATTGATCGATCCGCCGAAGTTGGCGGGTCCAACGGTGGATGCCGTACCGGGGCTGCGGTCGAAATCCACACCGCCCATCCACTGGGCCGGGAAATTCGCCCAGCTATGTTGGGACACGCTATTTGTATCCTGGAACGGCACGCCGTCGAAGGTCATCGTGTAGTCGCCGTTCGGAAAGCTTCGAAAATACGTCTTGCCCTGGGCGAGGCCGGCTCCGTTCGGATTCAGCGTGTAGGTGCCGGGCGCATAATTGACGTATTCGCCGAAGTCGGCGACGGGCGTTTCGAAATTCCGGATGAAGTCCCCGCTGATTTCCGTCTTCGCGGAAATCGCGTCGAGCACGTTTCCGGCAGGCGCGAGCTCCGCGGCGAGCGAAACGATTGCGTTTACATCCACCGATTGCGACTGCGCCTCTAAGCTCAGTGCAATCGACAACTCTTGCGGCGCGCCGGCCGCCACTTGCACTCCGTTGCGTGTGTACATCGCAAAGCCCGGAGCCGTTGCGGAAACCGTATACGTTCCCGCCGGAAGGCCGGCCACTTCGAAGTGCCCTTCGTTGTTCGTGGTTGCGCTCTTGGTCACCTTCGCGGAATCGTTCTTGATCGTCACCGCCGCGTTCGGGACGGCTTTGCCGGCTTGATCCAGAATGTTACCGGCCACGATCCCGTCGGCTTGTTGCGCGACCAGCTGCATCGGTGCGGAAGCAACCGAGAAAGCCGCCGCGCCGATCGCCAGCATGCGGCTAACCGTCCAAATCCGTCCGCCGGCACACACGTGTCCCCACCAAGTTAAAGTTCTATGCATGATTTTTCCCCCAACAAAGTAATGTTTGGCCTGTGAATTTTAAGGCTACCCAGCGAGCGTCACAAAAGGATTACAGAACGATGAGAATTCGCGCAGACCGGCAATCTGTAACGGCGATCGCAAAATCGTCCTGTGTGCATACCGAGGGCGATGTGTGTTCCTATAGATGAATTCGATTAGATCGATTCGATGCGCTACGGCTGGCTCCATCTTTTTCTCGCGCTCGGTTGCTCGCTTGCGAGCGCACCGTTGACGGCGCAGGAGCTTCCCCCCGCCGTAGTCTCCCAAACGGGCCTTCCGTTGCCGGAACCCGCCGCGTTGCAGCCGCTCGCTCCCGCCGCCGGAGATCCATTCTATGCGCCCGTCGTGACCTCTACGGCGCCGCAAACTTTTCACGACCGGTTCATGGAGTACGCCATCATCACCGTTGGCCCGCGAGCTTTATTCGTTGCACCTGTAGTGGCCGGCCTCCGCATGCTCGATCCGCCTCGGAGGTTGGAACGCGATTGGCGCGTGGGAATGGGCGGCTTCGGTAGAAATTATGCAAACGCCTTTACGGCCGAAACTTCGTCGCAGACGGGGAGATTCCTGACGGGCGCGCTTCTGCATGAAGACTTCCGCTATCGGCCATCCACGAGCAAGAATATTTTCGCGCGAAGCTTTCATGCCTTGGCATTTACATTTGTCGATAAGTCCGATTCAGGCCAGGACCGCATCGCGTTCGCGAATTTCGCGGGCGCGGGAGCCGGCGGATTCGTGGGCAATCTGTATATGCCGGGCGGGTTCAACGATCTCGCTCATGCGGAAACCCGGACTGCTTTTATTTTCGGCAGCTTTGCGGCCAGAACCTGCTTCGTGAGTTCGCGCCCGACATATTGAACTCGACTCACAAATGGCACATCCCGTTCCCCCGCATTCCGCTTCCGGAGTGGTGGGTGAAATTGCCGGCTCGATAAGAAGAACGCGACGGATTTCATCACACCAGTTCATACTGAGTCTCCAGGCTGACCGCTTGACCGATAGCGAGCATAACTTCGGGACTCCACAGGATCACATTCAAGCGCGGCGTTCCTCTCAGAGACCATCGAATTCCACACTGGCCGACTTGTGCCGCCTGAAATCCATTGCGAATCTTCCGGGCAGATTCAGAAGTCGTCAGTGTCCATTGCTCGCTCGGACGCTCGTCGCCGATGAGCAAAAGATTTCCGTCCGCCGAACGCTCGCCTGACTCACGCTCGCCGATGTGATGATTCCGTTCCCCTCCGGATGCCGTCGTGTAGCGGAGCGACGCTGCGTGCGAAGAGCCGATCGCAAACTCTGCCTGACAACGAAGCGCCGCCGGCAACGGTTCCGATACGCGATTCTTCGCCATCACGCGAACATGCAGAATTCCGCTCTCTACTCGGATGTGCATTTCGAGATCGAATCCCTGCTCGGATTTTCCGTATAACGAAACGGTGCCGGTTACCGGTGGCTCCGCACGCCACATGACATCGTGCTGGAGGTTGCTGGCATAGTCCGAGGTCAGGCTGAAGGAAAGTCCTCCGGCGTGCGGATACGCAAACTCGCCTGGGTCGGGCACGCGCAAAAGATTTCGCGCCGACGAACGCAGCGCAATGATTCTCGCGCCGAGTTCCGGGACAATCTCGACGGACAGTTTCCCTTCGTCGAGCGCAATCACGGAATAGGCCTTGAGGGATTCGTCGAGCGCCTTGGCTTGCGCTGTTAGGGGATAGCCCTCGCGAAGATGCGTGATTCCTAATGATTCGGCTTTGCGGACGAAATTCGCCGTATCGAGTGTGACCTTTTCCAAGTCATCGGGTCCATACGTGGCGCCTCGCACGTGGCATTTTCGCCGGCGCATCACATCGATGTAGTCTAGCGAAAGTGCGCAGCGTTCGATCCGTCTGCGCGGCGCTCCGGCTTCCGCCTTGGAATATGCCTGGTTCAGCACGGCGCGCGCGTCTTTCAGGAAGCGCTCGGTCAGATACGGAGCGTCCACGTTTTGATCGATCCACAAATGTTCACTCGCGCGAATTTCCTTTTGGCGAAGATCGTAATAACGCCGCATCAATTGCGCCGCAGGGCCGTAAACGGTGTTCAAGAATTCGTGCGTTTCGCGAGCGACCTCGATCTGTGGATTCCACAGTAAGCGTGCGGCCAGATAGGAGCGCAACTCGGCATTCTCGCCCCCGCCGCCTTCGCAGACCGCTCCTTCAATGAACATGCCGGATACGCCGGCGCGCTGAAATCGTGCAATATCTGAAAAGAGCGCCGTTTCATTGGGAAACGGCAGCAGAAAGTGCGCGAAGTTAATACTGTATTGCCACACCACGAGCTTCGGAGCGATCCGCGTCCAGCCCGCGAGCCGCTCTTCGAATTTGCGGTTATAGACACACGTCCCATACGAGTGAGCCTGGCACGCGTCGATGGGACAGAGGCGAATTTGCACGTTCGGCAAGGGCCGGATCACCGCGGGAGGATCGGCGGATTGTTGGTACGCGAGGGTGTCGATGATTTTCTCCGGATGCGATTCCGCAACACGCTGCGCAATTTGATTGACGAAGTGCAGCAATACGCCCGCAACCGCTCCGCCTTCGCCGCGAACAACCTGCTGGCACGGATCGCACTCGCACCACCCCGCGCCGTCGTTCTGCGAGACCGAAACGATAGACACATGCGGATTTTCGTTCAGCCATTTTTGAGCGGCGTTAGCCGCAATCCCGGGGATATCGGCGTTCGTCAGGCAGAGTTGCGCATTCTTGCCGCGCCGGTGTCCCGCCACGAGCGCGAAATACTCGGGATGACTTGCGAAATATTGGTCGGGCGGAATCAAATTGTAAAAGGAATGCGCGAACGGCATGTAAGAAATCTTTCCGCCGACGCTTTCGTCCAGTTGATGAAAATGCCCGTTCAGCCGGTTTCTCGCCGACCATTCTCGTCCCTGCGCTTCGGTAAAGAAGACCTCACGATATTCAAAAGCCGGACGAACGATTTCTTCGAACGGCGCAAATGTAAGATCACGCAATGCCGGGATGCGTGCGACATCGGACGTGAACCAGCGGCATCCGAGCTTTTCGAGAAAGCAGAAAACGCCATACATGGTGCCGCGCTGCCGCCCGCCCGCGAGGATCAGCGATCCGCCCGCCGTTTTGAGCAAGCACGCTTCTCCATCCGGAATCGCAAGACGATTCCGATCCGTGACGGCGCTCCGGCCGACGGCAATCACAGGGGAGTTGGGAATCGCTTCGCTCGTTACGATGGGCAGCCGGACGCCGGTAATCTTTTCTAAATGCAGACTGAGTTCGCTGGCCGCCCATTTCTCCGATGGCGACGCCTCCGGCGAAAGGAAGATCGAGCGCGGGAGAAGGACGGAATCTTTCGCAAAACCTCTCGTCTCCGCGAGTCCAAGAAGTGAGCCGCCGGCCATGGAGCGGACGAATTCCCGGCGCGAACGGCGGCTCATGGCTTTCGATCGACGCTGGCCATTTCCTTTTCCGCGATCGTCGACGGAGTTCCCGATATCGTGAATGCTCGATCCAGGATTCCGTAGAGCGCGATCGTGGCGAGGATAAGAACGGGGCCCTCCACGGGCGCTAACTCATGGAAGTGATGCGGCCCCAGCATGCCCGGATTGAAGTACCAGAAGCTGGGCGTCTTGAGACGGCTCAGCGTGAACCAATGGCTGGGAGCGCCCTCCGCGTCGTAGAGCAGCATTTTCCCGGAAGCCCACAGGACGATTCCGGCGGTGACAATTCCCGATAGCGCGAGGATGCCCGGCTTCTTCCAGAACTTTTCGTTCCCTGGAACGGATTTACGTTCCAGCCGAGGACGGCGATGGCGAAAATCACACCCGCCGCCCCGCCGGCGAGATCCATGTAGACGTCGTTGAAATCGAAAGGCACGGGACGATTCGTGACCAGGTACGTGTATTGATACGCCTCATCCAGGCCGCCGAAGATCGCGATCCAGGCGAGCGATTCCGCCGGAGACAACGTCAACGCGAGCAATGCGACGCCTTCCGGAAAATACTGCGGATAGTGCACCAGTTCCGTGTTGTTGGCCGTGAAGAGACGCCAGGTGCCGATCATCAAAGCAAAAGAAATCAGCCAACATAATGCCAGCCAGCCGCGGTTTCTTTGCTGCCGCAGATTCCGGACGAAGAAATATGTCAGCACGACCGTCTCGATGAACGCGATCGCGACCGATCCCTGGTACACGCGTTTCAGCGTGAACTCCCTTCCCCACTCGCCGACGATATTCTGAACCGGCTGATGAGGGAACGTCACGGCGCACGCGTAGATTAATATGCCGAGCCACGCCCATGGCTTGTGCAACCGCATCGTGATCAGCCAGTTTCGAAGAGAAACCATAGGAAGTCCGCGAGTTTCCACACTTTTCCCGCATCCCCACTGACGACACAATCTGTTTCGCGGGACACGCCGGATGTTGCTTCGCCCCATTGTATCCTTGGCGCTTCCGGTCTGCGGCGAACCCCGGTGCCGGGATTCCGGCGACCCACGTGAGCCGCTTGTCCGGAACGTGCCGATCCGTCTTGGCATTCGCTCGGCGTTGACTTACACTAAAGGCGTTAAAGTCCGCTGGGTGAGCGGCCGTGGTCGCACGCCCGGCCTAACGCGTATCTTTGAGGCCCCTTGTCCAAGACGTCCGGCAAGATCAATATGCAAGACCAGCTCGAAAGAATGCGCCAGGATTGGGACGCCCGCGCACGCGAAAACGCCCGCTATTTCATCGCCACCGGTAAGGAATCGTGGAGCGACGAGGAATTCTACGCGTCGGGCGAAAAGGCGATCCGCGAGCAGATCCTGAACGACATGGGCAATATTTGCCAGGGCAAGGATCCCAAGTCCATGCGCGTGCTCGAAATCGGATGCGGCGCCGGCCGCCTGACCCGCGCCTTGGCCAACGTGTTTGGTGAGATCCACGGAGTCGACGTTAGCGGCGAGATGATCGCGCTCGCCCAGAAAGGCCTCGCCGGGCATCCGAACGCTCACGTCTATCAAAACAATGGTGCGGATTTATCCGTCATCCCGGATTTGCCGTTTGATTTCGCGTTTTCGGCGATCGTGTTCCAACACATTCCCAGCCGCGCGGTGATCGAGAACTACGTGAGCGAAGTGCATCGCTTGCTGCGCAACGGGGCGCTGTTTAAATTCCAGGTGCAAGGATATGCCGAGATCGCTGAAACAGCCGACGATACCTGGCATGGCGTCGGATTTTCCGACGCGCAGGCCGCGCAATTGGGCTGGCGGCACAATTTTGAGCCGCGCCACCGCATTGGCGCGGGTGATCAATATTTTTGGCTGTGGTTTTTCAAGCGGCGCTTGTGCGTCCAGCTACTCGGGAAGGGTTTCTGCATTTGAGAAAAGGCGTCCGTTGCGCGGTGGTTGTGGCGCTGGCGGTCGCATCCGCAAGAGCGGCTCACTCCCAAATCATCGAATTCGAATCCGGAGGCCTGAAGTACCAGGCGCTGACCCACGGCGGTTTTACGATCATGTTTTCGCCGCTGGCCTTGCGCATTCGAGATTATGCCGTTCTGCAAGTGGCGATCTCCAACGGCACACAAATCTCCTGGAGCGTTCGCCCCGAGGACTTTCGTTTTGAGCGAGCGGACGGCACCGCCACGGAGGCGCTGCCGGCGGGTAAGGTCGTCAATACGCTGATCGACAAGGGGACGCGCGGGGACGTCATCAAGCTGGTGGCGGCCTATGAGGCGAGCTTGTACAACAACGCCCAGATCCATTCGACCAATGGCTACGAAGCGCGCCGCGAGAATGCCTTCGCCGAAGTCGGTTCCACGAGACTCAAGGCTGCGGCGGCGGCCTCGGCCATCGCCTTGGGAACCACCAAACTCAAGCCTGGAGAATCCACGGATGGCGCGATTTTCTATCCCAATAACGGCAAACCGCTCGGCGCCGGACGCCTGACGATTCACGCCGCGGGGGAGGATTTCGTATTTCCCGTGCAGGCGGAACTTACCGCGCCCCGGCCCGCGAAATAGCCACCGGAAGTGGATCGTTAGGTAACGACGGCCCGGAAAGCTTCGGTGTCGATCACGGTTCCCGGTTCGGCATATGGTGTCCGCACATACGCGAGCGCGACGGACTTTCCGAGTGCCGGAGAAAAAGCGCTACTGGCGATCTCGGCGGCATCGCCCCTGGGCGCGGGCGTTTGTCCCGCCTCCGGTTGCGCGGCGCCTGCGACGGTTAATTTTGTTCCCGCGGCAGGAGTTTCGGACGTGTCGATTTCCAGACGCCGCAGCACGCGGTGGATCTGCGCGCGGCTGCGCACGCGCTCGACGATTTCCTGGCCGAGATAGCAGCCCTTGCTCAGATGGACGCCGCGCATCTGTCCCGTTTCTTGGACCAGATAGCGCTCCGTGATTTCCTCGCCGTAACGAGGACGTCCGTTTTCAATGCGCACCACGCGGGCCTCGGCGGCATCGGCTTGCGGCAGACCCGCGAGCCTGCGAACGAAATCGTCTTTCGTACTCGCGGGAAGGAAGACGAAAAATCCCGGCGCGCCGGTCGAGCTGACGCGCGCCACGGTCCGGTCTTCCCAACCGACGGTCCCGTAATCGTTTTCCGGTAATGTCGCACCGAGATCGCGCAGGGCGGATTCGGCGCCTGGACCTTCGATCGCGAGCGTTGCGGTCAGCTCGGCCTCATCCGCCAGCGTGACGTCGTCGGCGATGATGTAGCGGTCCAGATGCTCGTAAACTTTGCGCGCGGTTTCGGACTCGGTATCGAGAAGAAAATGATCCTCGCAGCAGAAGATGTTCGCGTCGGCGAGAATGCGCCCCTGCGCGTTCAAGAAGAATGCATAGCCGCCCTCGCCGGGCTGCATGCTTTCAATATCCTGCGAGGTCATGGCGTGCAGCAGGCGAGCGCGATCCTCACCCGCGACCCGAACCTTGCCGCGTCCGGAAAGATCGATCCAAGCGGCCGTTTCCCGCAGGGCTACGTAGCCCTGTGAATTGCTGATGCTCATGGCTAAGACTGCACCCACGGATATTCCGAGATCGGCACGTTCGCGAAGCCGAAAATCGCCACTCCGGTCAGCGCTCTCGGTTTGCGCCGGTGGAAGATCACGGCCGCGGAAATGTGCAAAACCAAAAGTACTTTGAAGCCCAACCACACTTGATAGTGCGACGAGATCGGTTGTTTGCGCAGAAAATTATAGATTTCAGACAGTAGGATTGCACCGATAACCGAGTACGCCAACCGCTTAAGCCGGGGCGCAAGAGCCCCTGTAGAAAAGCGGGCGTAAGCAATTCCCTCCATCAAAATGATTGCCGACGAAAGATAAATCCAGGGGATCAACATCGTCGAGGCCAAGACCATACCCCGAGTATACAATCGGGATATGATTCACGAGATTCTTCCCGTGGGGCCATTACAGTGTAATTGCTCGATTTTCGGGGATGAACAGACACACGAAGCGATTGTGGTCGATCCCGGCGATCAGATTGACGATGTGCTCGCGATCCTGCAAAAACATGGCCTCACCGTGAAAAATATCGTGATTACGCACGCGCATATCGACCATATTGGCGGTGCGGCCAAACTGAAAGCGGCGACCGGTGCGCCGGTGATGATGAACGCGCGCGATCAGGAACTCTACGACCATCTGGACGTGCAGGCGTCGTGGCTGGGCATGGAGAATCCGTCGCGGACGACGATCGATACGGAGGCGCGGGAAGGGGTCGCGCTCCGATTGGGCGATGCGGCATTTCAAATATTAGAGACTCCCGGGCACACGCAGGGCAGCGTTTCGATCTGGATTCCTGCGGAGAACAAACTGGTGGCGGGAGACACTTTGTTCCGCGACAGCATCGGGCGCACGGATCTCCCGGGCGGGGATGGACGCCAGATTCTGCGATCCATTAAAAATCAGTTGCTGCCGCTGCCTGAGGACACGACCGTGGTGCCGGGTCACGGACCGGCGACGACCATCGGGCGCGAGAAGGATCGCAATCCTTTCCTGCAAAATCTCTGAGGAAGCGCGCCGTCAAAGCCGTGTTAGGACTCGGCGGATTTCTTGCGCGCGATTTCCGTCATGACGCTCGCAATCAGTTCTTTTGCTCCGGTCAAACATTGTTGGATCATCTGGATATCCATGGCCGGTTTGCCTGGCTGGCGCGCGCTCTGGCAGTACACGCCGTGCTGGCCGACCAGGACCAGCGCGTCGGTGACCAGATCTAGCGTGACGGCCAAACGTCCCCGCTCCAGGCCCATTCGGAACTCATACTCTTCGAGAGCGGGTTTGCGATCGTCATAGACGGACATGCTTCTACGATAACGTTCCGCGCGATCGCGATGAGAGATCTGGCACCCGAAACGCACCTATATATGCAGAGGCACATGCGATGTTCGGAATATTGTCGAACATTTCCCGGAAGATTCGCCTGGTCGTGGATTCCGACCTGGAGTTTGTGGATAAGCTGCGCTACGTCCGGGATCTGGGGAAACCGTTCTTGCTGGGAAACGCGCGGCGCGGGTCTCGGGAATTTCGTCTACGCGGGGGCGCATCCGTCGTGCTCCGTGGAAATACCACGGACGAGAAGGTCTTCGAAGAGGTTTTCCTCGAGAAGTCGTACGCTCCGTACGCAAAAGTCGCTCGGGAAATCGCTCCCGCGATCCTGATAGACCTCGGCGCCAACATAGGACTGAGCGTCATCGCTTTGGCGCGGAAGCTGCAGCCGGATGCGATCGTCGCCGTGGAGCCGGATGGCGATAATTTCGCCGCGCTGCAGAAGAATCTTCGCTTGTCGGCGTTGGCCAGACGGTGCGTCGCCGTGCAGGCGTTCGCCGGCAGCCGATCCGGTTTCGCGAAACTGGTCGATTCCGGGAACGGAGCGTGGGGTATGCGCATGGGCTCCGCGGCGCGGACGGGAATCCGCGTTCTCACACTGCCGGAGATTATCGATATGGCCTTTGCCCGGGTCCCGGCGGGCCGCGAAAAGAAAGTGATTCTGAAGTGCGATATCGAGGGCGCAGAACTCCATCTGTTCCACCATCTTCTGGACTGGGAGGATCGCGTCCACTACATCATTCTGGAACTGCACACGGAATTTCTGTCGGCGGAAAGCTTTCGGGATTGCCTCGAAGCCTCCCACTATCATTGGCGCATGGACGGGGAGATTCCATCGCACGCAGTGCTCGCGGTCATCGGCCTGGAGCGGCTGGACAAGAAAGCGGTCGGCCGGCGGGAGCGTGCGGCCGCGTCCTATCACTGAGACTGATCCGCAGATGGTTCACTGCGCGGTCCACGTTCCAACGGATACCCAACCGGAGGTCGAGGAAGGTTCGTTCGCTTCGAGGTAAACCGTTTTCGCGCCCGCGAACGTGGCCGTCGTGAACTGGATCTGCAGGGTGAACAGCACGGAAACTCCGGAGGCGATGACGGACGTGTATCCCACGGCGCACTGGGAATTCTGAAGGGTTGCGGCTGAACCTATATTTTTGCTCGTGAAGCCGGTTCCCGCGTCATTATAGAGGCTGATCTGCAGGGTGGTTTGATTGAAAACGGCGTAGCACGCGCTGGCAGTGTCGGCGGGTGAACCGACCGTGAACAGCATGGCAGCGCTCGAAATATTTGCGGCAAACGCCGAGTCGCTGGCCGTGAATACAAACGTCTCCAGGTGTCCCGCGCCTGATGCCGGCGCCACGGAAACGGCGGCCGGAGTTCCCGACGTGACCGTCCATGTGCCTACCGTGACCCAGCCGGAATTCGATGCGGCTTCGGTCGCATAGAGGTAAATGTTCTTGGTCCCGAACCAGCTCGCTTCGAAGGTCAGGTCGACGGTGACGACCACCGAGGTCGTCCCCACGAGGACGGTTGTGTTGGCGGCGTTTAAGGTACATTGCGCATTCGCAGCGCTCGTATTCGTTCCCGGCACGATCGGCGCGGCGCCGTTCGCTTGTATATCGTAGGCGAGCGCGATGGTGCCCCTGGTTGAATCCCAAACCAAGGAACACGCGTTATTGAAGTTGAGAGTGGAGGCAAACAGCATGCCCATCGCGATCAATCCACTCGAACCTCCGGGATCGGAAATCGTAAAACTGAAACGCTGCGCGGTGCCTGAGCCGCTGTTCGGAACCACGGAAGTCGCCGACGGGATGCCGGCGGCGACCACGGTGAATGTACCTTCTTGCACGAATCCCGTATTGATTCCGACTTCAGCGGCCTCGAGGTAAATATTCTTGATCCCGTTGAACGTACCGGTGAAGGAAACCGCCATCGTCATGGTGAGTGTTTGTCCGGTCAGCGTCAGACTGTTTGCGCCGACGGCGCACTGATCGTTCTGCACCACGTTGGCCGCGCCAATCGCCTTGGAGTTCGATCCTAAACCGCTATCCCATAGCAGCGCGACGGTGCCTGCGTTGCGATCGACCACGATGTAGCAGGCGTTCACATACGCGGTGCTCGGAGAAAATAGCACGGCGACGGCAGCCAGATTGTTGGCCGAAGACGCATCGGAGAAGGTGAATACAAACGTCTGGCCGGCACCGGTGCCGGCGCTGGGAGCCACCGAAACCACGGCGGGGGCGGGAGCGGGAATGGTTGCCGTCCACGTTCCTAATGCGACAAAGCCGGTGGCCGAACCCGCGTCGGCGGCGGAGAGATATACGGTTTGCGGCCCGGCGAAGCCCGGCTGAAAGTACAGCGAAACCGTGAGCGTCAGGGTGTTGCCGGAGATCGACACCGAGGATGCCGGGCCATTCAGGACGCACTCGTCGTTTTGCAGGCTGGTCCCGCCCGGTAGAGTCGTCGTGGAGCCGGAGGAAGGAAGATCGTCGGCGAGCGAAAATAGATTGGTCGAAGGGCTATAGGTGACCCAACAGGCGAAGTTGGTCTCCGCGCTCGTGTTCACGAGAATTCCCGCCGTCGTCAGGGCCGATCCGCCGCCGGTATCCGAGTATTTCGCCGTGAAGACAGCCGTCGCTCCGCTCCCCGATGTCGGCGTCACAGAAACCGCCGCCGGCGTCTGCGGGGCCGGCGCCGTCACGCCGAGGCGCGCTACCCAACCTGTGACGCCGCCCGTATTCGCGGACTCGAGAGGCATGTGCAAAGGGAGATTCGTGGAACTGGTCTGTCCGCCGATGTACATATTTCCGCTGGAATCGACGGTGATGGCGTTGGCCGTGTCCGACCCGGTTCCCCCGTAGTAAGTAGAGAAAACCAAGACGCCTCCGGTTGTATTCAGCATCGTCACGAAAGAGTTGTACAAACCGTTCAAAGTCGGCTGAATGGTTCCCGTAATCGGAAAATCGTACGACGAGGTGTAGCCCGCAATGTAGACGTTGCCGGCCGGGTCGAGCCCGATTCCATTGGCCCAATCGAAACTGGATCCCCCGAGATACGTGCTATAGACCAGCGCCGATCCCGTAGGATTGATTTTCGTGACGAAAGCGTCCTGAGATCCGTCATAGGCGGTTTGTACGGTTCCCGCCGTCACCGGGAAGTTCGCTGAGTTCGTAACGCCGGTAACGTATGCATTGCCGTTGGCGTCCGCCGCGATTCCGTTCGCCTGTTCGCCGGTCACCGTGCCGCTGCCGCCCAAGTAGGTGGCGTAGATGATGCTGTTCGCCGATGAATTGAGCTTCATCACGAAAGCGTCCTGATTGCCGGCATTCGTGTTTTGAAGCGCGGCGACGACGGGCAGGTCAGCGGAATAAGTGCCTCCCGCGACGTAAATATTGCCTGACGAATCGAGCGCCACGCCGCCCGCATGTTCCGCCAGGCGCCCTCCCCAGTACGTACTGAAAGTGAGTGAACCCGAGGCCGTGAACTTAGAGATGAAGATGTCCGTCCCGCCTCCGAACTGATACTGCAGCGGCAGATTGAGAGGAAAATTCGCCGACTGCGTGTCCCCTACAACCCACGCATTGTCCGACGAATCGATCGCGATCGCCGTGCCTACGTCGTAAGTCGTGCCGCCAAGGTAGGTACTGAACAGGAGCGCGTTTCCCGCGCTGTTCAATCGTAAAACGAAGGCTGTTCTGGTTCCCCCGAGCGTCGAACGGATCGGCGAAACGAGCGGGAAATTGTAGGAAGCCGTGGAGCCGGTTACATACGCGATCCCGGAGGAATCGACGGCAATTCCAGCGGCGCGGTCGTCGCCTTTCCCGCCAATATAGGTTGCATAAATCAGCGCGGTTCCCCGCGAGTTCAGCTTGGCCACAAAAGCATCCACGCTTCCGCCGTTCGTGGATTGTTCGGGAGAAAGCGTCGGAAAATTAACGGCGGAAGTCCAACCCGCGACGTAAAGATTCCCCGAGGAATCGACAGCGGTTCCCGTCACGGCGCCCTGATTGGCGCCACCGAGATATGTCGCATACGAGATCACGGGGTCGATGATCAGCGGCTTTTGGCGATTATACGATCCGAGTTCGAAAGTAACGGTGTGGGCATCGAGCAGGCGGTACCGCGCCGCCACGGGCGTTCTCCCCTGCTCGGTTTCCTGATACACGTCCGGGGACTTCTCGCGCAACTTTCCTGAGTTGTCGCCGACCAATAGATCCCCGTTTTCATCGAGCGCCACCGGATGTGAATAGAGGAGGACGATGTGCCCGGGGTCGGCTCCCGCAGCAATGTCAAATTCGGATTTCAGCTCGCTCCGCCCACCCTCGGCTTTGCCAAAGTCGCGGCCGGCGTCGCGATAAATCAAATCGATGCCGGGATAAAGATCGCGATAGCGGATTTCGGCAAACGTAGGCAATGACGTGTGCCATTGATCGCCAGTCGATCCACGGAAGAAGTTCGCCTGGCCGCTGAGCGGACTCCCGGCCAGGAGTTCGACATCCTCGTTGGCTCCCGGGAAGCGCAGCCGTATCTGGCTCGCCGGAAGCTGGTACGCGATCAAATTCTTCGCGAAGCCGGCGCGAAGACGCGGGGACTGTGCCAGATAGCGGAACCGGGCATCGGTTAAGCCATGATTCGGTATGAAAAAAAGCGGCAGGGAAATATCACCCGCCGTCGCGAGTCCCGGCGCGACAGCCAGGAGCAGCAACCGGCAAAAGCGTTGCATATTTTTGGGGTAACGATGTTTCTCTGCACGTATCGGCGAGCACCCCTCCAACCTGAGGGAAGCGAACTACATTCAATTCGGATTTTCGTTCCGGGTTAAGAGTGACCTGGAAATCTGAGAAGCCGGTCCCAGGTGATGAATCGTAGCCATTCCGCCGCATACCGAAAACGGGCGTTGGGATTGAGGACAAATCCCGCGCCCAGGCTTTTCAGAAACAGACGAACGGAGTATTTCGGCGGGTCGAAGAAATGATCGCGCCCATCGGCTTGATGGCATTCGAAGGCGTACACCCAACGAAAGGGGACGTACGCGTAATGCTGGCGAAGAATCCGAAAAGTCTCCGTCAGCACGGCGGAGCGCTGCCCCAGCGATTTATTGCCGCGATGCATGCGGGAAAGAGCCAAGGAGACGTGAATGCGGCGCAACTTCGCTCGGCCCGCCAGCCGCATCCAAAACTCGTAATCGAATGTGAGATCGTAAGCCGGGTTCAGCAACCCCGCGGCTTCAAACGCGCTGCGCCGCAAAAGCGATGCCGGCTGGCAGATGAAGCATTCGCTTTGGAACAGCTTCGGATCGAAATCGCGCACGGGGTAAGGGCCGATCGCCTCGCCGGCTTCATCGATCCACGACGCATCGCCGTAAACACCCGCCACGGAAGGATCTTCGGCGAGAGCTTTCACGGCGGCGGAGATCGCGCCGGGAAGCAGCACATCATCCGCATTCAGATATGTAAAGGATTCGCCGTGCGCGAGCCGCGAGCCTTGATTAATCGCATCGGCCGCGCCGCGATCGGGTCCGCTGTGCACGATCAGGTGCGGATACTGCGCGAGAATGGCAAGTGTTCCATCGGTCGAGCCGGCATCCATCACAATGTGCTCGATGTGCGAATAATCTTGAGCCGCGACGCTCTCGATCGTCTCGCGGATAAAGCGCGCGGCGTTGAAACACGGGGTGACGATGGAAACGAGCCCCGGCGAGATCGGGACAGAATTCCTAGGCGCCGACATAGCGAGCGTAGAGGCTGCGCGCGAGGCCCGTGTCGGTGGTGCCCTTTATAATCGCGCGCCCGTCGGGAAACACCGTCAGTTCGTAAGGATCGAGCGAAGCGCGCAACGCGAATTCGTTGGCGCGAACCGGCGCGATGGCGCCCAGGCGTGCAGCTAATTCGGGCAAATCGACGGGGCGCGACCGTTCGTGAATTTGCACGGCATTGCGGCCGCACAGGCTGATGGGCGCGCGGCGGGAGCCGTCGAGATAAGCAAAATCGCGGCGTACGCAGCAAGGGCAATCCGGATCGCGAGCCGGTGGGGCGAGCTGGCGGATGGCGCCCGTCCAAACATCCAGCGTAGTCAGCCGGGCGTGCATGGGGTCAGGGCCGCTCGTAACGGATTCGACACCGCACGCCAGAATTCTCAGCGCATCCGCGGCGGCCAGAGAAGCGATGGTGGACGTCAGCGGTCCCAGCACGCCGGCCGTTTCGCACGTGGGCTGCGCGCCCTGGGGCGGCTCGGGATAGACGCAGCGCAGGCAGGCCGAGTGACCCGGCAGAATCGCAAGCTTAAGACCGTAGCTCCCCACGGCGGCGGCATAGATCCATGGCCGAATCTTAAACACGGCCGCGTCATTGATCAGAAACCGGGTCTCGAAATTGTCGGTGCCATCGAGAATAAGATCGGTGTCCTCGAGCAGTTCCTCGGCATTGGCCGGTACCAGATCGGATACCAGCGGTTCGAGCGTCACCTCGGAATTCAGGCGCGCAAGGCGGCGGACGGCGGCCACGGCCTTCGGCAGTCCTTCGGCGGCGTCGGATTCGTCAAACAAAAACTGACGCTGTAAATTGGACAACTCGACAAAATCACGATCGATGATGCGCAGCCGGCCGACGCCCGCGCGGGTCATCAGTTCGGCCGCCACGGTGCCGAGGGCGCCGCATCCCACGATGGTCACCGTCGCTGCGCGAATCCGTTTCTGGCCGGCATCGCCCACGGGAGCAAAGCGGCTCTGACGAGAGTAACGCGAATCGGCGGCGTGCATCTAAAAATTGGGGAGACGCGGCTGGGAGCGCGAGGCCTCCACCACGATGGTAGCAGCATCGTCTCGCCGCATCGCCCAGCGAGCGTGGGAAAATCGCGCCTCGGCGCGGAGACGTTATCATAAGAGGAAGTGCGTCCGCCGGTGTTGCTGCTGGTCACGTTCGTCGTCGGCGTCGCGGCCTCGGCTCAAGACGCGCAACCCGGTGCGCCGTCTCGTTTCGAAGGGCAGATCATCCGCAGTCTCCACTTCGATCCGCCGAATCAGCCCTTGCCGTACGACGAACTGGACCGCCTTGTGCCGTTGCATGCAGGCTCGCCGCTGCGCATGCAGGATGTCCGCACCGCGCTCCAGAAGTTGTATCAAACGGGCCGCTATTCCGACGCCTCCATCGATGCCGAGCCCGCGCCCGACGGAGTCCAACTGAAGATTTCCACGGAGTTAAACTACTTTGTCGGCGGTGTCAGCATCGAAGGCGCCGTGACTCCGCCCAGCCGCGCTCAACTGCTTACGGCCTCCAAACTGGAACTCGGGGAACCTTTCGTCCCCAGCGAAATGGGGCAGGCCGTGCAGAATATGCGCGACCGGCTGCTTGCCAACGGCTTGCACGGCGCGAGCATCCAGTACCATTTGCAGCCGAATGCATCGACGGAAGAGATGAGCATAGACATTGAAATCGAGCCGGGCTCCCGCGCGCGTTTCGATGGCGTGCAACTGAACGGGACATTCCTCCGCTCCAAACAGAGCATCGTGCGAGATACCCGCTGGCGCCGTGGATTTGGACCGATTACATTTTCCGGTTGGCGGGAAGCGACGGAAAATCGTATTCAGAACGGCGTCGAACGCGTTCGCCAAAGTTTTCAACGCAATGACCGGCTCGAAGCCAAAGTGACGTTGGAGAATCTCGAGTATCACGACAAGACGAATACGGTCACTCCCACGCTGCAGATCGACAACGGGCCGATCATCCGCGTGATGACATCCGGCGCGAAGATTTCCACCGGGCGATTGCGTCAGCTGATTCCCATTTATGAGGAACGCACCGTCGACCGCAGCCTGTTGGTGGAGGGGGCCCGCAATCTTACGGATTACTTTCAGGCCAAAGGCTACTTCGACGCCACCGTGAATTTCACGCAGAATGCGGAAGAGCCGAGCGTACAGGTGATCGACTACACGATCGATCCCAAGGAGCGCCACAAGTTAGCACGCATCGAATTCGCGGGCAATCGCTTCTTCAGCGATGCGACGCTCCGCGAGCGCCTGACCACGCGGGAGGCGCATTTCATGCGGGATCGCTACGGGCGCTATTCCCAACGCATGCGGGACGACGATCGCGACACCATTCGGGATCTTTATCGTTCCAACGGATTTCGCGATGCGATGGTCACGGCCCGTACGGTCGACGATTATGGCGGCATGCATGACGCGATCGGCTTGCACTTCCAGATTGAAGAAGGGGATCTGTGGACGGTTGAGAGCCTGGACATCGAGGGTGTTTCCGAAGACCAGGCCGCGCGCCTGACGAAGATGCTGCAGTCGATTGCCGGGCAGGTTTTCAGCGATACGGCCGTGGCGGCCGACCGCGATACCGTGCTCGCGTATTATTCCAACGACGGCTACGCGGGTGTGACCTTCGAATGGACGCAAACCCCGGGAAGCGCCGCGCACCAGGTACGGCTGCATTATGTGATTCATCCCGGCGAACGCCTGTTCGTGCGCAACGTGCTGGTGCGGGGCCTGGAGTCGACGCGGCCCTCGCTCGTGTATTCGCGGTTGAGGATGCACGCGGGCGATCCGCTCTCGCAAAGCGCGATCGCCGAGACCCAGCAAAAGCTCTACGATCTGGGGATTTTTTCTAAAGTCGAGGCCGCTTTGCAGAATCCGGATGGCGTGGAGGAAAGCAAATACGTCCTGTTCCAACTGGACGAAGCCAATAAGTATTCGTTGACCACCGCGGTCGGCGCGCAGATCGCGCGCATCGGCGGCGGGATTACCACTTTCGACGCTCCCGCGGGCCAAACCGGATTCAGCCCCCGCGTCTCCGTCGGACTGAGCCGCCTCAACCTTTTCGGCGAGGCCAACACAGCCAGTATCCAGACGCTGCTTTCCACCATCGAACAACGCGCCATCGCATCGTATGTGATTCCGCAAATCGCGCATCGCGAAAATCTGACGCTCACGTTTTCCGCGTTGTACGATAATTCCTACGATATCCGGACTTTCGCGTCGCATCGCTGGGAAGGCTCGATGCAGTTGGCGCAGAGGCTATCGCGCACCAATAGCTTTCAATACCGCTTTTCGTACCGCCGTTCCTCTGTCGGCGATCTCAAGATTGCTCCGGGACTGGTGCCGCTGCTTTCGCAGCCGGTTCGCGTCGGCCTGCTTTCGGGCACCTACATTTACGACCGCCGCGACAACGCCACCGATACGCACCGCGGCATCTTGAATACGATTGACGCCGGGATCTCGCTGGCGGCGTTTTCATCCCAGACGGACTTTACGCGCGTGATCGCACGCAACTCCACGTACACACCGCTGGGCCGCAACGTCGTGCTCGCGCGCTCCCTGCAGTTCGGCTACATTCAGCGGCTGGGCGGTCTGCCTGAAATCCCATTGGCGGAGCGCTTATTCGCCGGCGGCGCGAATACGGATCGGGCCTTTCCGGATAACCAGGCCGGGCCACGCGACCTGGATACCGGATTTCCTTTAGGCGGGACGGCGATGCTGTTTCTTTCCACCGAGCTGCGCTTTCCTTTATTCGGCGATAACTTGGGAGGCGTGCTGTTCCACGACATGGGGAACGTTTATACCGACATCAACGCGATCAATTTCCGCTTTCACCAGCGCAACGATCAGGACTTCGACTACATGGTGCATTCGATCGGTTTCGGCATCCGTTATCACACCCCGGTCGGTCCGCTCCGCATCGATTTGAGTTTCAGTCCGAATCCTCCGCATTTCCATGGTTTCCCGGGCACTCTGGAAGATCTGATTAACTGCACCTCGACCAACACGTGCGTCTCCACGCATCAGTCCATCAGCTGGTTCCAATTTCATTTCTCCCTAGGACAGACTTTCTGACCATGCCTTTCCCAAAGACGACGGCGATCTCCAAGCTGCCGCTGAGGATGGCCGTCGCTTTTGTGATGATCGTCTGCGCCCGTTCGGAAACGCTGGACCGCCTCGCCGTTACAGTGGGCCGCTACGTCATTACGGAAAGCGATATTTTGCTCGACCTCCGCGTCTCCGCGTTCCTTGACGGCAAGACGCCCGATTTCAGCGGCCCGCAAAAGAGGAAAGCCGCCGAACGGCTGGTGGATCAGTATCTGGTGCTGGAAGACGCGGCGGTGACCCGCGCGCCCCTGCCGTATGACGCCGACGTGGATGCGCTCCTGAAGCCCATTCGCGACCGGTATGCGTCCGAGGCGGAATTTCAGACTGCGCTCGCACAGGCCGGCATCTCGGAAGCCCAATTGAAGGCGCATTTGCTCGCCGGATTGCGCATGATGCATTACACGGACCTGCGCTTCCGGCCCGAAGTGCAGATCACCGATCGCGATTTGCGCGAGGCGTTCGCGGCGCTCGTCGCCAAACAACCGGCCGGATCGCCGGCTCCGAACTTCGAGGAGAGCCGCGATCAGTTGGAACAGCTCCTGACGGATCAGCGCGTGGGGGAAGCGATGGACCGGTGGCTCGCGATGACGCGCAAGGAAACGCAAATCTCCTATAAGGAAGCCGCTTTTCGATGACCCGGCTGAACAGAACCGTCAAGCACGTGGCCGCCGGGATTGCCGTGGTGGTGCCCGGTCTTGCGATTACCGCCCTGATCATTTTTCAGAGCGGCTGGTTTCAGGAGAAAGTTCGCGAACGGATCGTGCGGGAACTGGAATACGGATCGGGGGCGCGCGCTGAACTCGGAAATTTTTCGTTCGACTGGCGAAGTTTGCAGGCGACCGTCGCCCCTCTTATTTTGCACGGGACGGAATCCGCGGTCGAGCCGCCGCTCGTTCGAGTCGAGAAGGTCTCCATCGGTCTGCGCATTATCTCCGCGCTCGAACGGCGCGTCGATCTTTCCTCGGTCCGCCTCGAACGTCCCTCCGTATACATCGCGATTTATCCGGACGGAAAAACGAATATTCCCGTGCCTCGCGCCGCGCAGGACAAAACCAGTTGGGGAGCTTATATCATCGACCTCGCGGTGCGCCGCTACGAGGTGGTGGACGGACTCGTCACCTTCGACGATCGCCAACTGCCCGTCAATCTGCGCGGCGAAGACTTGCGCCTGGACATGACCTTTGAAGCCGCGGCGAAGCGCTACCGCGGGGAACTGGCCTCGCGCCATTTGCATGTGGCTTTCCCTCTGGCGACGCCCGTCGAATTCGATACCGCGGCGAACTTTACCTTGGAGCGCGACCAGCTTTCTTTCTCCCGCCTGCGCCTTGCGACCGGCCAAACTCGCGCGGATTTGACGGGATCGGTCTCCGGGCTGCGTGCGCCTTCGGGCACGTTCCGCGTCAAAGCGCTCGTCGCGGCGCGCGACGCAGTCGCGATGTTCAGTCTGCCGCTGGAGCCGGTGGGAACCGCGACGGCTGATGGAACGCTGAGTGTCGACTTGGGGCCCGATCCTCGCTTCTCGCTGGACGTCCGCGCCGCGGCCCGCGGACTCGGATATGTTCGCCCCGGCGTGAATATAAAAAACGCGACGGCGGCGGCCGCGCTCGTGTGGAATCCGGAAGGTGTGACGTTGCGAAACTTTATCGTCGACGCCATGGGCGCTCATTTTGCGGGAGGCGCCACGGTCAGCAGCGCCGCCCAACTGCACCTGGAGGGGATGTTTCAGCAACTGCAGCTGGCCGATGGGGTCGCGGCGCTGACCCCGCGTCCGATTCCCTGGAGCGCAACCCTCGCGGGAGACGTGACACTGGATACCGAGCCGGGCTGGACCGGCGTTGATCTGGATGCGAGGTCGGAGGTGATTCCATCCGGCGTCGCCCCGGTGCTGACCGGTGAAGTGGCGTTCCATTACAACCAACGTTCGGGGCTCCTGAGATTCGAAAATTCACGCCTGGCGTCCGGATCGTCGAGCATAGATTTTTCGGGCGTGCCGGAGCAGTCGCTTGACGTGCGGGCGCGCACGAGCGATCTCGCCGATGTATTGCCGGCCCTTCGGATCTTGGATGTGAAAATTCCGCAGCCTTTGCCTTTGCAACTGAACGGTGGGGAAGTCTCACTCGCTGGCGCGATTTCGGGCGGCCTGAACAACGCTGCTTTTCGGGGCGACGTTTCCGTGACCAAGGCGCGAGTTCTGGACCACGCGTTCGAGCGCTTTTCCGCGCAGGTGGATGCGAATGCACGCGAGATTTCGCTGCGGGCAGTCGACCTGGCGCGCGGCATGACGCAGATCCAGGGCGATGCAAGTATCACCGCGCGCAACGGCAGTTTCGACGATGGCGCCGTCGCCGCTCATTTAGAGATTCGCGATGCGTCGATTCCGGAGCTTGCGGCGGAGGCCGGCTTCAAAACTGAAATCCGGGGCGCGGTGACGAGCGCGGACGCTCGTATCTCCGGGACGCTCCGCAAGCCCGAAGCCGACGTCACGCTCGACGTTCTGCACGCCGCCGCCTTCGGAGAAGAGCTCGATCGCCTGCGCGGGACGTTGCATTACGCGAGCGACTCGATTCGTTTCAGCAACGGCGACGCAACGTTCGGCGCGGGCCGCATCGCTTTTTCGGGTTCCTATCAAGGGACAGCTTCTGGGACGGGAGCGCCGGATTGGACCCGCGGCGATGTGGCTGTGGATGTGAATGCGCAGGCGATTGACGTCGCTCGCGTCGCCGAACTGCGCGCGAAGGCTCCGAGTGTTCAGGGAAAGCTGGCAGGGAAGTTCATGATCCACGGGCATGTGGAACCAGGCGCTTTCCAGTTGCACGAATTAGACGGACAAGGCACGGCTTCGCGCCTCACCGTTTATTCCGAGCCGCTCGGCGACGTGACATTGGCGGCGGAAACACACGGCATGGATCTCACTCTGCACACGAATGCGAAAATCCGCGCCGCGTCCATCGAAGGTCAAGGTACATGGAAGCTAGAAGGCGATCTGCCAGGCTCCGCGACATTTAAGGTTTCGCGTCTGACGGTCGCGTCGTTGCACGACCTGGTGATGATCGGTGCGAGCGACGACGAGAAGAGCACCATGCCGCCTTTCCAGGGATTCGTGGAAGGGGGCGCGACGGTTCGCCTGCCTCTTCTACATCCGAGTCAATTTCAAGGGGAGTTACGAATCGACGCGGTGCAGTTCGCGCCCCTGCCGTCGCAAATCCCACGCCGTCAGGTGGCCGCCGACGACCTGGTGCTGAAGAATGCGCGTCCGGTCCTGGTGAGCATCTCCGCGCATGAAGCGCGCTTGCAATCCGCATCGTTTGCGGCCCGCGACACGAATCTCGAAGTCGGCGGTGTGGTGCCGCTCGATGCCGGCAGCGGAGCGAATCTTACCGTGAAAGGCGGCATGAATCTGGCGATTCTACAATTATTGAATCCCGATTTGCTCGCTCGCGGAACCGCGACCGTGAATACCGTGATCCGCGGTTCCCTGCGCAATCCGCAGGTGAATGGGCGTCTGGAGTTAAAAAATGCCTCGCTCTACCTGAACGATCTTCCGAGCGGCGTCGATAGCGCGAACGGGGCGATTCTGTTCGATCGCAATCGCGCGACGGTTGAAAATCTGGTCGCGGAAACCGGCGGCGGACGTGTCTCTTTCTCCGGATTCCTTGAGTTCGGCCATCCGTTGATCTATCGCCTACAGGCGGACGTGCGTCAGGTTCGCGTGCGCTATCCGGAAGACGTCAGCACGACCGCCGACGCGCAGCTCTCTCTTTTCGGAACTTCGGAGGCGAGCACTTTATCGGGCAATCTCACGCTGACCCGCGCCGCAATTAGCGCGAATGCCGATTTGGGGAAATTGCTGGCAGCCAGTTCGCGTCCGTCCCAGACCAGCGACGTCAACGAATATCTCAAAGGCGTGCGTTTCGATATCCGCGTGCAAAGCGCGCCGGCGTTGCAATTAGAAACCTCGCTCACGCGCGACGTGCAAGCGTCGGCCGACCTGCGCCTTCGCGGAACGCCCGAGCAGCCTGTTTTGCTGGGGGACATTTCCGTCAATTCGGGCGAGGTGCAGATTTTCGGCAATCGCTATACGGTGAACCGAGGCGAAATCCGATTTTTAAATCCCGTGAAGATTGAGCCGACGCTCAATGTTGCTCTTGAAACCAGCACTCGCGGAATTACCGTCAACGTCTCACTCTCCGGTTCGCCGCAGAAGTTGACGGTGAATTACAGTTCCGATCCCCCTCTGCAATCGCGCGAGATCATCGCGCTGCTTGCCGTCGGCCGCGATCCTAACACCACGGCTCGCACGAACGACGTTTCTTCGGCAGCCGGCGCCACCGGGTTCGCGGATGCGGGCGGCGTTCTGGGACAAGCCGTTTCGGAGGAACTCTCCAACCGCCTGCAACGCTTCTTCGGAGCCAGCCGACTAAAGATCGATCCGACGATGACCGGAGTCGACAATCTTCCGGAAGCGCGTCTGACGTTCGAGCAACAGGTGTCGCGCGATATCAATCTCACCTACATCACCAACCTGAACCGCACGCAGGAACAGATTGTGCGCCTGCAATGGGACTTGAGCCCGCGATGGTCGGCGATCGCAGTCCGCGATTCGAACGGTCTGTTTGGGATCGATCTTCAATTCCGCAAGCGCTTCAAATAGCCGATTTCACGGCCTGTGCTTGCGGCTTTACTTGTGAGCGACGTGCAACGCGACCGCGCCGAACGTCATCCGTTTGAATTCCACCGACGTGAACCCGGCCGCGCGGATCTGCGTGGCGAGATCCTCGGCGCCCGGAAACTTGCGAATCGAATCCGGAAGGTACGAGTAGGCTTCCGGCGAACCGGAAATCACTCCTCCGATCCACGGCAATACGCGCGTGGAAAAAAATCCATACACAGCGGCGAACACACGATTGGTCGGCTGCGAGAACTCCAGAATCGCGAGCACTCCATCCGGCCGCAGGACGCGGACAAACTCATCCAGGCCATGACGATAGTTCGCGAGATTGCGAAATCCGAAGGCGACCGTAATTAAGTCGAGCGATTCGTCCGCGAGCGGCAGCGCGAGCGCATCGGCTTCGAACAGCGGCGACCGCAACCCGCTCTTCGCGATCTTACGGCGCGCTTCCACGAGCATCGGATGACAGAAGTCGCTGCCGAGCACCTGCGGCCGTGGAGCTTTCTGCTCAGTCCCCGTTTCCGCTTCCAAGGAAAGCAGGACGTCGCCCGTGCCGCAGCATAGATCCAAGACCCGCTGTGGAGATGGCCGGTTCGCGAGCGCGTGCGCGACGCGCTGCACCAGAACCGCCCGCCAGCGCCTGTCGAGGTTGAAGGAAAGCAGGTGATTCAACAGGTCGTACTGGCCCGCGATTTTTCCGAACATGCCGCGCACCCAGCGCGACGCCGCTTCTTCCCCCGCCACGCCTTGAGGCGTTGCTCCCTGGGACGATCCGGCGAATGTTTCCGTGCGTCGTTCGGAAGTCGTATCCGGAATCATGCCGGAACCGGAGCGTGAAGCACGTCTTCGATGGCGGCGCGAATGGTGGCGGGGTCGATGCCGGAGACGATCTTGACCTCTCCGATGCGCGTGGGCAGAACGAAATGAACTTTGCCCTGCACGGTCTTCTTGTCGGACCCGAGGCGCGCCACCAGATTCGCGGCCGAAATCCCGTCGAGGGCCGGGATGGGGCCGTAGCGGCGCACCACCGCGTGAATCGACGCGGCGTCCTGCGCGCTGAGCGTACCGATCTTTTCCGCCAGTCTGGTCGCAGCGTGCATGCCGAAGGCGACTCCTTCGCCATGCAGGAATCGTTCGTAGCAGGTCTCGGCTTCCAGGGCATGGCCGACCGTGTGGCCGAAATTGAGAATGCGCCGAAGATCTCCCTCGCGCTCATCGGCGGTCACGACTTCCGCTTTGATCCGCACGGCCGCCGCGATGATGTGTTCCAGCGCGTCAGTGTCGCGGGTCAGCACGCGGTTGGCGTGCTGTTCCAGAAAATGGAACAGTGCCGCATCGCGGATTACGCCCGCCTTGATGATCTCGTACAGGCCCGCGCGGTATTCACGTTCCGGAAGCGAGTGTAAAACGTCGGGATCGATGAGCACGGCGAGCGGCTGATGGAAGCTTCCGATCAGATTTTTTCCGCAGGTCAGATTGACCCCGGTCTTGCCTCCGATGGCCGCATCCACCTGCGCGAGCAGCGTCGTGGGCACCTGGATCACGGGAATGCCGCGCATGAAAATGGCCGCGAGGAATCCCGCCACGTCGTTGGTGATGCCGCCGCCAAAGGCGATGACAATGCTCGAACGATCGCCGCCGCCCGCCATCATTTGCTCGGCCAGCGATTCCACTTCCTGCAAGCGTTTGCGTGGCTCGCCGCCAGGAAAAAATAGAACCTCGTAAGGACGCGCACCGAGAACTTCCCGAACTTTTGCGCCGTGGAGTTCCCATACGTCGTTGGTCGCGACCACGAATATCTTCCCCGCGCGGGGCGGCAAAACATCGGAAAGGCGCGCGATCGCTCCGCGCTCGACCACGGCATCGTAGGCGCGCTGCGGAGTTTCCACGCGGAAGCTAGGCATACGTTCGTTGTACCATGGCCGTGTTGCTGCGGAGCGCGCGTCAGCCTCGCTGCCCGACCGTCTTCCGCCGCCACGACCCATGCATCCGGGGCAAACGGATTTTAATGCCGGGAGGAATTCGCACATGGAGGATCTATTCCCCAAGGTTCGTCAGCGCTTCCGTCTGGTCGCGATCCCTTTGACGGTGTTTTGCTGGCTCGGCGTGTGGGCGCTGTTCGAAGTGTTTCCTCTGTGGATGCCGGCGGCTGCGCAAACAGGCACTTCGGAAGCCGCGACGAAGCCCGTTCCCGCGTCCACCAGCGCTGAAGTGGAGGCGAAATATCAAAATCTCGAGCGCATGATCGGGTCGACCGAGAAGCGGCTGGATAACCTGCAGAAGCTGCTGGCGGCGCTTGCCACGGTGGGCACGCTGTTGGGAATCGCTCTGGGCGTGAGCACCTATTTGAACTTGAAAGAAGTGCAGGCCAGCGCCGAGAAATTGCTCGTCAAAATCCAGGACGACCGCGAAGCCTCACGGAAAGAGCTCAAAGAATTGAAGGAGGAGATCCGAGCGGATTTCCCGGGCATTGCGCGGCTGAACCAAAAGATCGCGGGTATTCTTTCCGAACTGAGGGAACAAGTATTTCAGGAGTGGGATCAGAACAGCTATTCACGTCTCTTAGTCAGCGACCGCCAAGGCATCCTGCTGCAGGAGGTAACTTTCCGCGCGCTTCATCTGTTCGAATTCGCCCGCATCCCGGCGTATTCGCGGATGATTCTCGAGATTCAACAGGGCTTCGGGCGCTTCTACTCCTCGCGGTACACGAGCAGCCATCCGCTGGATAAAGCCGCTCTCGAACGGGCCGTGTTCTATCTGACCTCGGTGCCAAGTGTGCCCGAAGCAGATCTGTACTACGCGGCTCAGGGCGATTTGGGTGTTCTTTATGCTCACCAAGGCGAACTGGAAAAGGAGACCTGGGATCACGCGATCCGATATCTGACGATCTCCCGGCAACCGAGGGACTGCGACCCGCGAGCTCTCATCACGCTGAGTTGGATCGCCAAGCGTCAAGGCCTTTTGCCGGAGGCGATCACCTTCCTCGATACGTTGCTCGCCGCGACCGATTTAACAGATCGGGAGAAAACGCGTTACTGGCCGCTCGGCCGTTATAACCGCGCCTGCTATTGCGTGCAGCAGGCGAAATCCGAGCAAGAACCGGCAAGACGCGCTACGTTTCAGGATGCGGTCAATCAACTGTGGAAAGTGAAGGCGACGGTCCTAAAAACCAATCCCAGGTGGTGGATTGACAGCCTGTCGAGGGATATAGATAAACCCGACGGCGACCTGGTGCCACTCAAAGATGCATTTGCGGAGGAACTGAAGCGGCTGCGGGATCTGACCGACCCCGGCCCACAAACTTAGCTCCAGATCGGCGGTGTGTCTGATTTGGTCATAGTAGCAACCCTCCTGACGACTTCAGTTTACCACGGTCAAATTTCCAGGGCTCTCTTCCGCCCCTCGCGAAGCTTTTCTTCGAGGGCGAGTTTCACCGCCGGCCATTCCTTGTCCAGGATGCTGAAGTAGACGGTATCGCGCAGACGTCCGCTCCACGTAATCATGTGCTGGCGCAGCGTGCCTTCTTCTTTGGCGCCAAGGCGCAGAATCGCTGTTCGTGAGCGTTCGTTGAGGGCATCCGTCTTCAGTTCCACGCGAATGCAGCCGAGCGTCTCGAACGCATGCCGCAAGAGCAGATATTTGGATTCCGTATTGATGGCCGTGCGCTGCCAGGGGCCCGCTACCCACGTGGCCCCGATCTCCACTCGGCGGTTGGCCCGGTCGATATTCATATAACGGGCGGATCCCACCACGCGGCCCGTTGCCTTTTCCACTTTCGCGAAGGGGAGCGCCGTGCCCACGGTCTCCGCCGCCAGCGCCTGCCGGACGTACTCCCGCATTTCCTCGGGCGTTGTTACACGATAAGGAACCAGTCGCCATAGCTCCGGGTCGAGTCCGAACTCGCACAGTCCCGGAAGATGACGTCCTTCCTGGAGCGGTTCCAGGCGAACGACATTTCCCTCCAACGTGATTGGCTCAATGTTCATAAGGCACACCGCGTCAGCAAGACTAGCCATGGGTATTTTACTGCGCCACCACGGGCGCCGGGAACTCGTGCGGAATCGATCCACTGGACACGAGCACCTGGACACTGGTCACATAGATAAGACTATGTCCAAGGTCCCGACCCGACCGGGTGAATCGCGCTGGCCCGCCACGATAGCCCTGCTGGCCGCCGGAGGGCTCTTTTACGCGCTCCCGGATGCATTAAAAATCGGACCGAGTTGGCTGATTCTCGCGCTGGTAGCGCTTTTCACCCTGCCGGGTGCGATTCTAAGCCGGTATCGGCACCACACGGCCATCCGCTGCTCCGCTCACATCGCGGTCGCCACAGCCACGCTCGCGATGCTCGGGTCGCTGACGCTACTGATCTCGCGGCTGCCCGCCCATAAAGAGACGCCGATCGAACTGCTGCGCGCGGCCAGCGCGTTATGGATTACGAATATTTTGGTCTTCGCGGCGTGGTACTGGCGCTTGGACGCGGGCGGTCCGTATCAGCGCGATTTGCGCGGGTCGCACACCGACGGCGCGTTTCTGTTTCCACAAATGGTGCTCGATCCGGCTATCCGCGAGGAGATGGGGGAAGGCGATTGGAGTCCCAACTTCATCGATTATTTATTTCTCGCGTTCAACACCAGCACGGCTTTCTCGCCGACCGACGTGCCCGTGATCTCGCGCTGGGCGAAAGTCCTGATGATGATCCAGTCCATGATCTCGCTGACGACCATCGCGATTTTGGCGGCGCGAGCGGTGAATATTCTGTAAGACGAACGCTGGTCAGACAGCTTTATACATGTATTTGATATTCCATTTGTAGATCAGCAGATTCGGATCGCCGTCGCGATTCACTTTCAGGCAATCCTTGTCATACCACTCGATCACGCCGTGCAGCGTCTCGCCGTCGCGAAGAACGATGGTCATCTGCGTTTTGGATTGCATCTGCTTCAGGTAATAAAAATTCTCGGCGTTCGTCTGTTCGGGGGGCGACGAACGTTTTTGGCCGTCCTGGCGGGGCAGCCTCTGTCCCTTGGCATCGCCTTTGGGCGGTTCATTTAATGAGGGCCGGATTAAGCGGCGGTTTGCGGGCTCCACGGTGCGGGCTCCTTGCGAAATGAGCGGGGATGATTAACTACTTGCTTCTTTCATAGCACAGCGACGGAATGCGCGCAAAGTAGAGCCGCCACTGTAGCGGCCTTGCCGGTGGAGCGCGGAGCTCGGGAATTCGCGGGTTTCGGAGAATAATTTAGCGCGCGGCGGTTGACGAGAGGGTCCGCAATTCGGCGGCGAAGGCGTCCAGCGCGATGGACTTCTGAATACTCCGGCGGACCAGCGCAATCAGTTCGTCCACGCGAGCCGTGGCCGCCCGCAACCATTCGAAGGAAACCTTGCGGGCCAGCGGTTCCAATTGGCCGCGAACGTCCTCATTGCGAATGGGAGCGACGCCATTGGCCAGCAGCAGCACGTCTTCGAGCAGGATGTAGAGCACGTCGAGATACGATTCCAATTTTTCCGTGCGCCGCGCCGCGATGGAATCCGAATGTTTCATCCACGCGCCGAACGCATCCAGGCCGCCCGCGACGCGCAGCAGCGTCAGCATCGCACCCCTGCGCCGGTCGTAGGTTTCGAGATCGAGCGACAACGCGATTCCCGGCGATCCACTCGCCAGCCGGAGCCTGCGCTCCGGATGATCCAAATGGCGCGAGGCTGCGAAGGCCCGCATTTCTTCCTCGGTCAGGCGCGCCAGATGGAACGGCACCGAACGCGAACGGATGGTCGGCAGCAGATCGTATGGATTGCGCGCCGTCGCAATCAGGATCAGGTGCGGCGGCGGCTCCTCCAGCGTTTTCAAGAGCGAGTTCGCGGCTTGTTCGTTGGCACGATCGATGCCATCGATCAGGAATACGCGCCAATCGCCCTTGAGCGGCTTCATCGTCGCGCGGTTCTTCAGCAATCTCATCTGAGGGATGCTGATCTGGCGTAGCGGGCCGTCGGGCGGGAAGGTCAGGAAATCGGGATGCGAGGCGAAGAAGAGCGGATCTTCGTTGCGCTTTTCCGCCGGCCATTTCTCGCGCTCGGCGATCAGAGTAGTGTTCGCTTCGAGGCTCAGATCGTCCTGTTCGATCTTATGCGCGTCGCCGAGCAGGAGGGCAGCGAAGCGGCGCGCGAGCGTGGCTTTCCCGACGCCTTCCGGTCCTGAAAAAAGCAGCGTCTGGGAGATCCGCTTCCGACGCAGCATGTCCTCCAGAACGTCGGCGACCGCTGCGTGTCCGAAGAAGTTTTCCAAGTGCCTAAATTAGCATGCCACTGGCCTGCCGCCGACATTCCCGATTCACGAGGGCAAGGTAGAATGAAGGCTATGACCTACTACGGAGCCAAGGAGCTTGCATCCTCCTTCCGCACAGTTCGCGGAAACACGATCAAAGTTGCGGAAGAGATTCCAGAAGACAAGTACAGTTTTTCGCCCGCGCCGGGAGTGCGCACCGTCGGCCAGACGCTCGCGCATATCGCGTTCGGGGCGAAATTCAACGAGCAGGTGAATAAGATCGAACGCCGTACCAACATGGCGGGCTTCGATTTCGTGAAATTCATGGGCGCCATCGGCCCGGAGATGGACAAGCCGCGGAGCAAGGCGGAAATCCTGACGCTGCTGCGCGAACAGGGCGAGGAATTCGCCGGTTGGGTCGAGACGTTGTCGGACGATTTCCTGGGCGAAGTGGTGACCATGCCTCCCGGCGGCCATCCCGCGAGCCGCACTCGTTTTGACATGATTCTGGCCGTCAAGGAGCACGAAATGCATCATCGCGCGCAATTGATGCTGATCGAGCGCATCCTCGGCATCACGCCGCACCTTACGCGCGAGATGCAGGCCCGCATGGCCGCGCACATGGCCGCGCAACAGAAGTAGCCGGCAGCCATCGAGAACGGGAGCTATCGCGGGATTTGCGCGGTGGCTTCCACGGCCTGGATGAACCGGACCGCATCGATCGGCTTGTTGATGAAATTGTCCATCCCCGCCGCGATGCAGCGTTCCCGGTCTCCACGCATCGTGTGAGCGGTCAGCGCGATGATCGGCGTGCGAGACTCCACGCCGCGCTGACGTTCGCGTTCGCGAATCTGCGCGGTGGTCTCCAGCCCGTCCATATCGGGCATCTGCACGTCCATCAGAATCACGTCGAAGTTCCCGCGATCCGCCAGCTCTACGGCCTGGCGTCCGGTGCTCGCGAGTTCGACCGTGTGGCCGCGTTTTTCGAGCAGACGTTTCACCAGCCGTTGATTCACGATGTTGTCTTCGGCGAGCAAGATCGATAATTCGCGTGTCGGTTGTTGGGTCGTCGTCCCCACCGCGACCAGCATGTTCCGCAAGCTCAGCGTATCGGTCGGCTGCGTTTCGCCGCCCGTTCCGGGAGGAGCGGGAACGAAGCGGGCCGTGAAACGGAAGGTGCTGCCGGCCCCGGGTGCGCTTTCCACCCAGATACGGCCGCCCATCATTTCCACCAGGCGCGAGCAGATCGCGAGGCCAAGTCCCGTGCCCCCATACTTGCGCGTCGTCGAGCCGTCGGCCTGCCGGAACGCCTCAAAGATAATCTGCTGTTTGTCGGAAGGGATTCCGATCCCGGTGTCGTGCACGGCGAACTCGATCATCACGCCGTCGGCATCCGCCGCCGCCAGGCTCACCAATAACTCGATTTCTCCCTCGGCGGTAAATTTGATGGCGTTGCCGAGCAGGTTCATCAGCACCTGGCGCAAGCGGTGCGGATCGCCCACCAGGCGGTCGGGAATCGCGTCGTCGATGCGGAGGTGGAAGGTGAGACCCCGTTTCTCGATCGCCAGCCGGACCATTTTGCCGGTGTCATTGGTGCATTGGTGCAGCGAGAATTCGATCGGATTCAAATCCAGGCGTCCCGCCTCGATCTTGGAGAAATCCAAAATATCGTTGAGCAGTTCCAGGAGCGAATGCGCCGACAAGCGCGCCATATCGAGATATTCGCGCTGTTCGCCCGTCAGGTCGGTGCTGAGGGCAAGATCCGTCATGCCGATGACGCCATTCATGGGCGTGCGGATTTCGTGGCTCATGTTGGCCAGGAATTCGCTTTTTAAACGGCTCGCCTGACGAGCTTCTTTCAGCAGATGTTCGATTTCCCGATTCTGCCGTTGGACAATCGCGTTCTCGCGCTCAGTGCGCGCTTTCTCTTCCACGACGCGCTGCTTTTCTTCGGAAAGTTGATGGGTTCGCTCCGCGACGGCCACTTCGAGGCGCATCCGTTCGTCTTCCAGGCGATAGGTGCGGCGCGCCCACAGCAGCCGCCCGATGCCCAGGGTCGCGAGACCGGCGGCGACGCGAAACCACCACGTCAGCCACCAGGGAGTTTCAATTCCGAAGCCGAGTCGGGCCGGCTCGGCGCTCCATAGTCCCTGCGCGTTGCGGGCCTCGACTTCCAGCTCATATTGACCGGGAGGGAGCTTCGGATAATTCAACTCCCGCTCCGCGGTTTCAATCCAGTTGAGCGTCACGTTCGCGAGGCGATATCGAAAACGCACCGACGGCTCCTGGAGAAACGTCAGGGCCGCAAAGCGAACCTGCAAGGAGTTTTGCCTGTAAGGCACGGATATTTCCTCGCCCGCTTCCATGGATTCGCCGCCCAGCTTCACGGACGTGAAGACCACCGGCGGCGGGACGTTCGTGCGGGGAAGGGCGGAAGGGCTATAACGCGAAAGGCCGCGGCTGGTGCCGATCCACACACTGCCGGCGGCGTCGGCGAAAAACGCGCCGGTGTTCGAATCGTCCCAAATCAATCCGTCGGAGCGGCCGTAGTGAGTCCAGGTTCCGTTGTCGAATTGATCGGCGCCATGGTCCGTGCCCACCCACAGTCTACCCTTCGTATCGAAGCCGAGAAAAAGCACTTTGTCGGAATGCAGACCGTTGGAGGTGTTGTAGTTGGTCGTCTGCAACTTGCCGTTCTGGAGCGCCAGACGCGTTACGCCATAAGCGTCGCGATACCCGACCCACAACGAACCGTCGGCTTCATCCGCCACATGCGCAACCATGTTCGATTGCAAGCCCTGCTGCACGGTGTAACGTTTCCAGGCGCCGCCTTCGGATTCCGACACGAGCAGTCCCCGGTCGCTCGCCGCCCAAATGCGCCCCTGCCGATCCTGAATCACATGGAAGAAATCTTCCTGCGCGGGATTCGACGCGGAGGCGGGATTCGTGGTTTCGGCCTGACGCTCGAAGCGGATCGGACTTTGAAAGGCAGCCGGCCCATCGCTGCGGAACAATCCGGTGTGCGCCGCGACCCAGACGCGATGGTCCCGATCCACGAAGACCCAGCGAATCCCACTCTCGGGAATGCCTTCCGCTTTTCCGAGACGGTGCACGGCGCCGGTCTGGGGATTCAACTGGACTAAGCCGCCCGGCTCACCGCCGACCCACAAGGAACCGTCCGCGTTGGCCGCCAGGGTTCGGACCATCTCGATGCCCGGCACCTGCATCTGGTGCCAATGAATTTTTCCGCCGCGAGACGGTGTGCCCGCGCCGGAACGGTCCGCGGCGTCTTCATCGGAATAATTGAGTCCGAACTGCGTGCCCACCCATAAACGCCCGTTCACGTCGCGCGTTATCGACCAGATCGATTCCCGGCTCAGCCCTTCGTGCGTGGTCCAACCCTGCCACTCGTTGTAACCCAGCCAGCGGGCGAGGCCGGAGCCTAGCAACCCGAGCCAGATCGAGCCTTCCCGATCCTGCAGAACCGAGGAGATGTCGTTCGAGGTCAGTCCCATCTCCGCGTCAACCACTTCCCAACCGTTTCGCGTGGGCCGCGCCAGTCCCCGATAGGTCGGCACCAGGAGCGCACCCGCTGGATCGAGCGCCAGCGTCGGGTAAGTGTTATTCGATTCGGGAACGCCGGGCCGGAGTTCGAACCTGGACGTTCCTACGCGCCGCTCGTATAGACTGGTCGCGCTGCGCACCCATAAATTCCCGTCGAGGTCGCCGAGAATCGCGTCCCATCGTTCGGGCGGCAAACCTTGCTGGGTCCCGATTTCCTGGGCCTTCTCGCCTTCCAGCACGCACAAGCCGGTCCCGCAGCCGTAGTAAATCGACCCTACGGCTCCGCCGTACACGCTGAAGACTGTATCCATCGCGACTCGTGAGGCTCGCGGTTGCGCGGCGAACCGCATTCCGCTGGGGGAATTTCTTCCAATCACGAGGCCCGCGGCCGTCGCCAGATACAAAGTGCCATGGGTATCGGAGGCGATGCCCTCGCGGCCGATCACTCCGCGTGCGAGCGGAGAAGCGATCGACTCAAAGCGTTGCCCGACGCGGCGCGCGAGTCCCGCGTCCGTGCTCACCCACAGCGTCCCGTCCCCGTCCTCGTACAGCGATTCGATCCTCGTTCCCGGAAGTCCGTCCGCCCGCGCGAACGCCGTGAAGCGGCTGCCATCGTAGCGATACAGTCCATTCTGCGTGCCCGCCCACTCGCAGTTCGGCATCCGCTCCTGCAGCCAGCGGCCGCCGCTTGCCGGATTGACCCGATCCTCGATGCCCCATAGGACAAGCGTGGGGGTTTGCAAGCCGTTCAGGCGCGGATCAGCGTAAGGTCGAGCGCGCGGGCGTTCGACAGGTCCTTCGGACGCACGAGCGGCGGGTTCGCGACGACCGCGGGATCGATGCTCGCCGCGTAGCGCGCCGCGATCAGCGCGTCGGGCAGCGCCGCGCCGTCGAACACCAGGTCCTTGCGCAAGAACTCTTCGAATTTCTCGCGGGTAGGGCCTTCGCCGGAATAATAGCTCAGCAGGTGGAGAAGGCCTTCTGTCGGCGGCCGACGGCTCGTGCCGCCGCCGGGCCCGAGCAGCACCAAAGTGATCGGCGCGCTCGGGCGCCTCGAGCGCCAGTCGTAGCGCGCAGGAGCCGCCGAGGGAATTGCCGAGGAACATGGCCTTCTCGACGCCGAGCGCATCGAGAAGACCGAGCATCACCCGTGAAAGCTCGCCGAACGGGTCCTTGCGGTCGAGGCCTTTGGACGACCGTCCGTAGCCCGGCATGTCAGGCGCGATCACTCTAAATCGGTTGGCCAGCGTCGGGATGTCGCGCGAAAAGTTGGACAGGCCGGTCGCGCCGGGCCCTCCGCCTGGTGCAGCAGAAGCAAAGGCGGGCCTTCGCCCGATTCCGTGACGAATATTTCGACCACCAGCCTGAATTGTTCGGCTGCTCGCCGGCTCGAAGGACGCAATGGCATTCATGCTCGCTTCTCCCTAGACGAGGACGCGATCGCGTCCGACGGAGAACAATATGACATGTGTGTCATTATGATGCAAGTGTCAGCTTGAAAAATATTTGGGACGTGCTATTGCCTGCCCTAAGGAGCCGAAAATGCTGGAAAAGTCCGCAGCCAACGACCATCGCCCACGCGTCGCCGCGGAGCGCCGCGCGCGCATGCGCTGCAAGCTTGTCGAAAGCGCCCTTCTTGTCTTCGCTGAAAAGGGAGTTGACGCCTCGGTGATCGAAGACGTCATTGCGGCCGCGGGCGTTTCGCGCGGCACATTCTACAATTACTTTCGCACCAACGCCGAATTGCTCGTCGCGGCGATTTCAGGCGCTCGGCAACGAAGTGGTCGAACTCGTCGAGTTGCGCGTGAAGGCGTTTCCCTCGCCGGCGGCGCGACTGTTCACGGGCTTGCGCCTTTACATGAACACGGCGCGCCGCCATCCGCTCTTCGCACGGTTTATCACGCGCGTCGGCCCGCAGGCGATCGGGCCCGACGCCTTGGTCTATAAGTATATCCCGATCCACATTGCGGAAGGGATTGCGGCGGGCGAGTTCGTCGACGCCAACGTTGTGGTCGCGCTGGACATGGTGGTCGGCGCCGGCCTCATTGCGGTTGCGCGTATTTCCGCCGGCTGTGCGGACGACGCCTATTTGAGCGCCATGCTGGTCGCGCTTGCGCGCTCTCTGGGGCTCGACCCGGATTCGCGCCGAAGCGCTTCTGTCAGAGCCGGTCGAGCCGCTGGACCTCGGCGCGGACTCGCTCTCGTCCGAAGCGACCTGACGCTCAAGAAAGAAGCGTCAGAAGCACAGGTAATTATCCCCTAACCGCCCCACGCTTCGTTGAAAATCGCTGAGGCTCTCACCAACCCGTTTCATTCACCCAACCTCGGGTCTGCCTCGCACTGCCGCGACACGTATTTCCCGGGTCGCGGCCCGTCCAGCTTGAAACGCTCGACGATTTGCTTTGTTAAACACCGGCGCGCGCCCTCGGCGAGAAGGGTGCATTTGCCGCACAGCTCCATGCCGCGGGTGAAGTTAGATTTCGGCCTTCCATCACGCCCGACGCCCAGGTCGCCGGTCGCTACGCCGACCATTTCCCCGTTCTGCCCCAAAGAGTGCCTCGCCAGCCGCGAATCCTGGATAGATTTCGACGCCCAGCGGTTCCGCGCGCTTGGCGAGCGAGCGGGCAACCCTCCCAAGAGAGCCGAGATTGCCGGGAACGCGCGGCATTGGCCAGTTCGGCAGGGCCATGCCCAGCGCCGAGGCGTCTTTTCTGTTTCTGCAGTGGTCTTCGTCGAAGGTCACATCCAGCGTCCAGTGAAAGCTCTCGACGCCCCAATGGACGCGCGTTGCAACAGAATGGCCTAGGGATCGGGTTCGAGGGAAGTTATGTAGTAGCGGGTTTCGGTGGTCTTCGCGGCCGGTTTTGTCGATGCGCCGGGCGGTGACGGCGGCGAGCGAACGCAGGCCCTCGCACACTGCGGATGGCGTCGGGCGAGCCACTCGGCCTCGGCGGCCCGGCAACTGCGCTCTTCGATCCGACCGTAGCCGGCGTCCGTCTCGGCGCTCGCCGCGCACGCTGAGGCGCAGACCGGATCGGCGAAGAACAACGCCGCGTCCTCATGCAGGCTGGTCTGATTGCCCTTGAGCGCGAGGACATAGTCCGCGCCTTTGTCGGCGATGCGCCGGGCGATCTCCTTCTGCGTCCCCATAGCGTCGATCGACACGATCGCGCCCTTGAGGTTGAGCATGTCCAAGAGTTCCGGGATCGCCCTGATTTCGTGGAACTTCCCGATCAACGGCCCGGTGGGCCAGCACCAGCCCCGCTTCGGTGGCGTAAGCGGAAACCACATGCAGCGCGCCCTTTCCGTCGGGCGACGTCTTCGAACCGCGCAGCGTCTTGCCGTCCACGGCCGTCACGCCGCGCGCCTCGGCGCGCAGCAACTCGACCTCCATGCTGAGTTCGCCGATGCGCTGCATGGCGGCGGCCAGTTCGCCGCTCGCTGGGTCGCTTTCGCGCTCCTTCAGCGCGCCATCCAGGGCGGCGTCGGCCTTCTCCCGCCATTGCTCGTAGATCGGCACGCCAAGCTCTCGCGACAGAAGTTCCGCCGACTTGCCACGAAGCAGACGAAACACCACCTCCCGCTTGCGCGCCACTGCTCCAGCGCCGGCCCGGCCCTAACGGCCCGATCGTCGACGGTTCAGCGTCATGCCCGGCGCAGAAGCAACATCAGCACGTTCGATTTCTGGTCTCTATAGCTCTCATCACCCCGGTCTCCTCTCAGACAAATAGGTGTCCAGAGAAACCGGGGGCGGCTCAGGGAACCGCGCCCGGTTCTTTGGACAAGGGGTTGGCTTTTGGGCGCGCCAGGCCAGGCGGCGCGGGCGTCGTTAGGGCTGGCGTGGCCGTTCTTCTCGATCAGCCATTCGGCGTTGTAGCGGGCGACGAAGGCGCGAACGGCGTCTCGGACTTCGTCGAGGGTCTGGAAGATACGTCCGTACACGATCTGCTCCTTGAGGGTTCGGAACAAGCGCTCGATGACGCCATTGGTTTGCGGCTCTCCGACGAAGGCGTAGCTCGGCGCGATGACCCAGGAGCGGAATCTTGCTCCTGGAACGCTCGGACATGAAGTTGCTGCCGTGGTCGTGGCGCAGCGCCAGTCCGCGGGCGACGCCGGGGCCGAGGCGGCCGAACTGGCTTCGGACCGCCATGCTGACGGCCTGGAGCGCCTCGAAGGGGGTCCCCCGCCTGGCGACATGCCATCCAACCAGTTCGGCGTTCCAGTGCTCGATGACGCCGAACAGCCAGACCTTGCCACCCTGCACGGTGGCGATCTGGGTCGCGTCGGTGGCCCACATCACGTTCGGCGCCTCGGTAACGATCTGCCGGTCGTGCGGCGCGTCGGTGCGCACGCGGGCCCGATGCGGCGACAGCAGGGCTATGCTCGCCCATCAGCCGAAGCAGGCGTTTGCGCGCCACCCGGATGCCGTCGATCGCCCGCAGCCGCGCCCAGACTTTCCGATGTCCTTCGCCGGTCCATGGCGAGCGGGCGATGTCCGCCCGGATCGCGGCGAGCAGCGCCTCGTCCGACACCGCGGGCTTCGGACCGCGCCGCGCCGGGGCCGCCGGCGCGACGGCGCCCGCCTGGGCCGGCGCGCCGCATAAAAGGAGGAGCGAGGCAGACCCCAGACCCGGCACACCCGCGCCACACCATAACGCCGGCCAGGGCCGGGGAAGTCGTCGCGCCATCACCGCGACCTCCTCCGGCCCAAAGGGCCGGGCGCCCGATCCGCGCGCAGCAACTCGACTTCCATGCTGAGCTCGCCGATCCGCTGCATGGCGGCGGCGAGTTCGCCACACGCAGGATCCGCTTCGCGCTCCTTCAGCGCGCCGTCCAGGGCGGCGGCGGCCTTCTCCCGCCATTGCTCCAGCTTGTAGAGAGGCACGCCGAGTTCCCGCGAGAGGAGCTCACGGATTTACCCCGAAGCAGGCGCAACACCACCTCACGCTTGCGCCCCACGCTCCAGCGCTGACCCGGCGCCAACGGACCCTGGCCGGCGCCACAATGGCCTGTGGACAGCGTGGACGGGCTGCGCCCGCCCTCGCTGACCACAGGCCCATCATCCGCATCAGCGGGTTCGATCTCGCTCATGCTGGACTTCATTCTCCCGGCCTCCGTTCGGACAAATCGGTGTCCAAAGAAACCGGGGCAGCTCAGCGCGTGCAACGATCGTTTGCCGATCGATCTCAAACGAAAACCCGCCCGCCGCGAACATTGATCGGCAAAATCGTTGGCTCCAATCGTGTTGCCATATAGAGGGAGGAGAGTGACGTCATGATCGAGATCGGATGGAACAAGCTACTGATCCGGCCGCGAAAATTGCGATCGTCGTGGATGCCCTCGCGGCCGAGGGCGTGCCGGTCGCCGACGCGCTCCGAAGGACCTCGCTTTCTCCGAGCGATTTGCAATCGCCGACGACCCAGGTCTCGGTGAACCAGGTCATCGAAACTTATCGAAACGCCGTCCGGCTTTCGCATGCTCCGCACTTTGCCTTCGAAGCGGGTTTGAAAACCCATGTCTCGTCGTATGGAATGTACGGGTTCGCCATCCTCAGCAGCATGAATTTTCACGAGACGATGCATTTCGCCGTCAAGTATCACCAGCTCGCCACTCCCGTTGTCAAACTACAATTCCGTGAGGAAGCGGGCCGTGTGGATTGGACCATTGACCCGCTGCCGCATTCGGCGATCGACGCTCGCCTCTATCGTTTCATTGTCGAAACGCAATTTGGCATCCTCGTCTCGCTCCACCGCGACATCATGGGATCGGCGTTCCACCCGGCGGCCCTTGACGTGACGTTTGCGGCTCCCGAGCCGGAGGACCAATACGCACGAGCGCTCGGAGGCCCGGTCGCCTTTGGGCAGCCTCGAAATCGCTTCCGCTTTGATGCAGAGTGGCTTAATGGCGCCCCGCAATTCGGCAACGAAATCACTTATGCGTCGGTCCTCGCTCTTTGCGACGACCTGCACGATCGA